>JAWOJJ010000051.1:0-75544 GCA_046481675.1 Bacteroidales bacterium
TACACGGTATCTAAGGCATCCGTTTGATAATATTAGTTCATGGATATTTATTAGCGGCTTGGGCGAGTTGAGAGGAGTCTTTGGGATCCACATCGCTAAAATGGCCGTCTCATATGGTATTGATATTGAAAAAGAATTAGCTTCAATCATTCCGGAATGTGATGAAGAGCTAACGAAATGAAATCCATTTCTTTTTTCAATTGAAAAGAAAAAATGCTTATTTTTAAGGCAATAGACGTTCTTTAAAAAACTGGTTAACAGGGAGTCTGGCAAAGTTGAAAAGCTGATTTTAGGGGAGTAGGTTGCGTAGTTGCCCAAGGACAAGGGGATGGCTGGTTAACAGCAGTTGGCCATATAAATAATGGAATAGGAGGTTTTGGAACAGGAATGAGATATGTTGGAGGCAATTTTAGGATCAATAATTCCAATGGATTGAGTCCTAAATTTTATACAAAACCAAATGCCACGGGAAAAATATTTAGTGGTGGATTTGGAATAAAAACATATAATACCACAAATTGGGGTAGAGGGATAGGATATGGATCTCTTGGCCTAAGTTTTGTGATAGGGGAATTTATGTGACTAATGCATGGCAGCAAGATGGACAAACTTATGGGGCTAATACTCAAATGGCTTTAGCCCAAACATCTTTGGGAATTTCAGGGGCTTGGGCTGGAGCAGAAATTGGAGCCGCTATTGGTGTATGGTTTGGAGGCTTGGTGGCTATACCAGGAGCAATAATTGGAGGTGTAGTTGGAGGTTGGGGAGGCTCAAAACTTGGTGAAACAGTTGTAAATAATTTTTAAAATTATATGGAAAGATTTTGGAATACGATATATTATTTCGCTTACAAAGGAGATTATAAACTCCACTTATTATTTAATAAAATCAATCCGGTATTACTATTGTATAAGCTCAATCTTTCTAAAAGAAGATTTGCAAAGATGGGTATTGATAATCCTGTCGAAGAATTAAACAAATCATTCAAAAAGACAGATACCGGAGTTAGCAGCTTTAGGGCCGGAGCATTGATGATTTTGTTAATAGTTCTATTTTGTTTTGGAATAGGCTTTATTTATATCGGATTGTTAAGGATTAGTTATTTTAATGCTAATATATTTATTCTTGTATTGCCTATAGCTCTGTTATTTAACTACTTTCTATTATTTAGGCATAATAAATATCTTAGTTACTTTAAGGACTTTGAAAAGATGGAGAAAGCAGATAAGAAACTATGGGCTTGGATAAGTTTAGCGGTGATTTTGTTCTTTTTCTTTTTTGCAATTGGCAGTTTTGTATTTATGAATTACAGAGTATAGCATAATCAAAAAGCCCCCGCTAGGCGAAGTTTTCTTAACTTCGCCTTCTTTAAACCGTAGTCTGCGACTACCATTCGTCTGATTCTGCCAACTTTTTTTCCTAATACATAGTATTGAAATAGCTATTTTCTTATTACTTTTAGTTTGTTAATGGTAATGAAATGATACCGTTATGTCAACCGGTTATCAAATAAATGATCAGGAAGGGTTATACTATTTGACTTTTCAAATTGTGAATTGGATTTTTTTACCGATAGTTGACATTGAATTGCCATGGAAAACAATTTGAATGGTAGTCGAAGACTACAGAATAGAGGCGGCGAAGTTAAGAAAACTTCGCCGAGCGGGGGGATTTTAAGAAATTCACCAGCAAAAGGATTATTGAAACGGTTCAATCAATGCCGGAAAGCCGCAGGGAATGGATGATCAATAGATTTGGTCGTAATGCTCGACAACACACACGAAATCAAATATTTCAGGTATGGACTCATGAAAATCATGCAATATATCTATATGGTTCAGAATTTATCCGTGAAAAAATTGACTACCTGCATGATAATCCCATACGTGCTGGATTGGTGGAGAAACCGGAGTATTATTTATATTCGAGTGCAAGGTTTTATGCGGGATTGGATTGTCTTTTACCTATAGTTGACATTGGATTACCATGGAAAACAATTTGAATGGTAGTCAGAGACTACAAAATAGAAGCGGCGAAGTTAAGAAAACTTCGCCGAGCAGGGGGCATTAAGGTTACCAATCCTGTACAGCGAGGTGGAGCTTATGGACCATTATTGAAAAATTGGGGATTTACAATGATAACTACTACTCTTAATAATTACACCCCTCTTAAAGGGGATATAGGTGTAATTCAAGGATACCCGGGTGGTACATCATGTAGCAGTTGCGGTTGTCCATGTGGCCATATTCAAATGTATAATGGAAGTCAATGGGTATCTGATTTTTTCCAAAGCACAAATCGTCCATTTTATCCAGGTCCCGCATATCAACAAAATGCACCCGCTTTTGAAATTTACCGTTGGCAATAATAAGCTGTAAAATTTTTATGACATGGAAAAAAATATATTGACTTTAATTACTGTCACCGTAATATGTATTTTTAGCAGTTGTGTTCGTGCACAAAATGACCAAAAGACAGAGAAGCAAACTGCAAATTTTGAAGTTACCGATATTCAAAAGGATACGGAAGAGATACAAAAATTAATACAACGAGTTCTTAGTTGGAGCGAATCGAAAGAATCAGTAGATCTATTGCCAATTTTAGCGGACAGCAAAGACAGTGTTTATGTTGGCTTTGATATGGATAAGCTCAAAGAAAACCTGAACAAGCTTAAAGAGACCAGTTTCTTTTCCTCTGAGTTTATAGAAAACTATAACCAGATTATTCTCACTCTTGATAGAAAATTAAAAAACAAGGAATACATTGAATGGTTAATTGGAGACCTGCCTCCTTTCAGATTTGCCAATGATTGTAATCCTTGGTGGAACGGTCAAGAATACTTTTCACTTCAATTAGTTATAGTTGAGAAAATCAATTTAAGTAAAGACGAAGGCGAATTCTACTTTAAGTGTGGAAGCATGGGAAATGATTGCTCAGGATTAGAAGGATATAAAACAAGGTTCAGGGTTGTAAAAAGGGAGAATAAATGGAAAATTTCTTACATGCAAGGATTTGATTATTCGGAAAGTACAAAAAAAGATGGAGAGATTTAACAATTTAAAAACAACTGACTTACAAGGCTATGCTTAGGGCTAAATGAAAAGAGGAGCCCGGTTCTGAAAAGTTCCGGGCTTCTTTATTATAATGCAGCTACATTCTTTTGAAAGAAGTCTTTGAATTTTTTCTTGGTCAGGAAGGTATCCACCATTTTAAAGACCATATTTTTTTCTTCCGGTTCGAGTTCCTGAATCATCTTCACCTGTTCCATCAGGGTTTTATCTTCCACGGTTATTTCCTGCGGCACGGCTCCATCAAAGTTTACAATCTGATCGATAGTCATCCCAAAATACCTGGCGACTTTATTAAGGGCATCCACTGAGATCTCCCCCCGCTAGGCGAAGTTTTCTTAACTTCGCCTTCTTTAAAACGTAGTCTGCGATTGCTATACGACTGATTCTGCCAGCATTTTTCCAAAGGGGACTTTATGGACAGACACTAATTAATGGATAAAATCGGATACTAAATGGATATATTCATAAATAATGCTGTATTTTTGATAAATGGATACAATCGGATACTAAATGGATATATCCAATAACATGAAGATAAAACTGGACTTTAACAGTACGGTTTATCAGCAAATAAGTCAGCAGCTTAGCATTATTGATACCTTTAAAGGCAACTGGAAAGCCATTGAAGGGCAGCAAAGTAAATACCTGAAAGAACTCAGGAAAATAGCCACAATAGAAAGTATCGGTTCATCTACTCGAATTGAAGGGGCAACCCTTACCGATGAAGACGTAGAAAAGCTTTTGAAATCGGTTAACATAACCAGGCTGCAAAGCCGGGACGAACAAGAGGTGGTAGGTTATTATGAAGCATTGGAGATTATTTTGGATAGTTACGCCGATATTGAGTTAGAAGAGCGTTTCATCCATCAAATGCACGGCATACTTTTAAAATACAGTAACAAAGACCAGTCCCACAAAGGGAAGTACAAAAACCTTTCTAATCAGGTAGTGGCCAATTATCCCGATGGCACACAGCGAACCATTTTCAGGACAACAGAACCCCATTTAACGCCCCATGAAATGCAGGGTTTAATTGCTTGGACAAACGAAAGGCTGGAAAAGAAAGATTTACACCCGCTAATGATTACAGCAGCATTTGTGTATGAGTTTTTATCTATCCATCCGTACCAGGACGGAAACGGTCGTTTATCAAGGCTTTTAACTTCATTGCTATTGATGAAACAGGATTACAGATTTATACAATACGTATCTTTTGAAAATGTTATAGAAGCTAAAAAAGAAGGCTATTACAGGGCTTTGATGGAAAGCCAGAAAAACAGGGGCAAAGAAAACGAGCGTATTGATAACTGGATTTTGTTCTTTTTAGAATGCCTGATTATATTAACCCAAAGGCTTGGTGCAAAATATGAAACTTACAGCAAACTTAAAACTGCATTAAATGACCGCCAACAGGTTGTTTTAGCATATATTAAAGAACGGAAAACCACAAAGGTAGGCGAACTCGAACGCCAGTTAAAAGATTACTCCCGGAACACATTGAAAAAAGACCTTGCCTATTTGGTTAAAGAAGGATTATTGCTGAAAACTGGCGAAGGACGTGGAGTCCGGTATCACGCAAAAGAATAAACCCTGCGACCCGACTCCCCCGCCAGGAATGGTAGTCGGAGACTGCAAAATAAAAGCGGCGAAGTTTAGAAAACTTCTCCAAGCGTCGAACCCCGCCTTTCAGCGGGGTTTCTTGTTTTTCAATATACCCGGGCTGTTTTCTTTCGTTTCAGCACCAACCCCGTTCTGCTGGGCAGGTAAAGCATCAGGTAGTACGATGATCCGTGTCTGATGTTGTTTCGGGCAATATAGCTAAGGCTTTCATCTACATTGCCGTTACCTCCGTATGCCGGGTTATCGGTGTTCAATACGATCCGGTATTTACCCGGGGTGGCCCTGATTCCGTAATCGGTAAACGATTTTACCGGGTTAAAATTGAAAACAAACAGGTGTTCTCCCCTTTCAAACGCCAGCACCTGGTCTAAGCGGTTATCAGCAACCAGGTTGCAATATTTCTCATCATAAAACCGGTTGCCGGAAATCAGACCGATCATGTCCCTGTCGAAATCGCCCAGGTAATGGTATTTGAGCAGGTGATCGTCAACCAGGTTCCATTGCCGCCTGGCATACTGATAGGACCAGTTATTGCCCTCACGTGGAAAATCAATCCATTCGGGATGGCCGAATTCATTCCCCATAAAATTCAGATATCCTCCTCCTCCCGTGGCCGCCGTAACAAGCCTGATTATTTTGTGCAGCGCAATTCCCCGGTCGACTTTCAGGTTGGAAATGGTTTTGCTCATGGCAAAATACATTTCCTGGTCAAGCAGCCTGAATATCAAAGTTTTGTCACCCACCAACGCCTGGTCATGTGACTCCGCATACGAAATGGTTTTCTCATCGGCCCGCTTGCTGGTTAATTCATGGTACAGCTCAGAAACATTCCAGCTTTCGTCAGGCAATTCCTTAATGATCTTAATCCAGTAATCGGGTACACCCATGGCCATTCTGTAATCGAACCCGTACCCCCCCTGTTCAAAAGAAGCCGCCAACCCCGGCATTCCGCTCATTTCTTCAGCAATGGTAATGGAACCGGGATTCACCTGTTTGATCAGTTTGTTGGCCAGCGCCAGGTAGGTTATGGCATCTTCATCCTGCAAGCCATCATAATACATTCCATAATTGGTGAAATTCCGCGAAAGGCCATGATCGTAATACAACATGCTGGTGACGCCATCAAAGCGGTATCCGTCGAAACGGTACTCATCCAGCCAGAACTTGCAGTTTGAGAGCAGAAAATGGACCACTTCATTCCTGCCATAATCGAAACACAGGGAATCCCAGGCTACATGCTCCCTGCGTGCGCCTTCGTGGAAATACTGGTAAGGCGTACCGTCGAAATTCCCCAGGCCTTCCAGCTCATTCTTAACCGAATGGGAATGAACCAGGTCCATGATAACCGCAATACCCATGCCATGCGCCGCATCTATGAGTTGTTTGAGATCTTCGGGGGTGCCAAAACGCGACGACGCCGCGAAAAAATTAGAGACATGATATCCGAAAGAGCCATAATAAGGATGCTCCTGTACAGCCATCAGCTGTATGGTATTGTAGCCTGCCTTTTGAATCCGGGGCAACACATTCAACCTGAATTCATTGTATGAGCCGGTTTTTTCCTCCGTTGTACTCATGCCTACATGGGCTTCATAAATAAGCGGAGGTCGTGAAGCTGTATCAATGTGATCGTTTTGCCACCGGTATTCTTCCGGAGGTGACCATACCTGGGCATTGTACACCTTGGAGCTTTCATCCTGAACCACCCTTCTGACATAGGAAGGCAGCCGGTAACCCTGACCATTATTCCAGTGCACAGAAAGTTTGTACAAATCACCATGATCCAGCAAATCAGATGGCATCGCAATCTCCCACACGCCATTTTTCATCCTTTTCAAACGATACCGGTCTGATTCTTTCCATTGGTTAAAAGCACCAATAATGAAAATTTCAGTAGCATTGGGAGCCCATTCCCTGAAAACCCATCCTTCAGATGTACGATGCAGTCCAAAATACAGATAACCCGTGGCAAAATCCGAGAGGGTATTCAGCCTGCCTTTCAATTCAGATTCCTTTTCAACCACCTTCATTGCCCGCCGGTAAATGATTTCGGCATAAGGTTCAAGCCACGGATCGTTGGCTGCAATTGCGGGAACTTTGTTCATCATAACCGGTGTGTTTGAATGTGAAACTGATTCACCTTCTAAATTTAAAAATTTATCGGCTATAATCTCTCAATAAAAGAATATTTTAAAAAATCAGCTGCCTTTTGACTTTTTTAGCCCTGGTTTTGAGATAAACCCAATACATACTGCGTTATTTGTTGCAGATATATTAACTTTGCCAGCGCCTTTGACCTATACCAATATTGAAGATAATCAACAACATATCTCAGTTTCACGCATCAAATCCGGTGGTTACCATTGGTATTTTTGATGGCGTTCACCGGGGACATGTTGAAATCCTCAGGCGTATTCGTGAACTGTCGTCGGTTTATAACGGCGAGTCGGTTGTGATTACGCTGTGGCCACACCCCCGTTTTGTTTTGCAACCGGAAAACACTGAATTGAGGCTTCTGTCATCACTTGATGAAAAAACAGAACTGATAGCCCGGCATGGCATTGACAACCTGATCATCCTGCCATTCGACCGGGATCTGGCCAACATTACCTACGACAGGTTTGTCAGTGATTACCTGGTTGAAAGGATTGGTGCACGTTATGTTGTTGTTGGTTTCAATCACCATTTTGGTAAAGACCGGAAAGGTACTTTTGAAAACCTTCAGATTAGCGCCCGGGAACATGGTATCAAAGCAGAAAGGCTGAAACAGGTTATTATTGACAACACGCATGTCAGCTCATCAGTTGTGAGACACATGATTGAAGAAGGGCGTATTGGTGCCGCAAATAATATCCTCGGATATCCCTATTTCATCCAGGGTAAAGTTGTTGAAGGAATCAAACTGGGCAGAAAACTTGGATATCCAACTGCCAATATCCTGCTGAGCGAACCCGGGAAACTCTTACCCAGAAATGGCGTTTACGCTGTGGTGGCAAAAATAGATGGCCATGTTCACAAAGGCATGCTCAGTATAGGAATAAGGCCCACCATTGATTTACCCCGGCACGACCGGACCATTGAAGTCAATTTGTTTGATTTTGACAATGACCTCTATGGTAAGCAAATCCGAATCAGCTTTCTGGAATGGCTGAGAAGTGAAAAGAAATTTGACAGCCTGCAGGAATTGAAAGAACAGATAGCAACAGACAAAGAAGAAATTATTTCCCTGTTTAAAACTTTTCCCTCCTATCCGGAGTTAATATAATCAAGTAATGAATAATATGAAAACTGAAAACATGACTGAACTACTTCCTTACAAGGTGCAAGATATAAGCCTTGCTGAATTTGGCCGAAAAGAAATTGAAATTGCCGAAAAAGAAATGCCGGGTTTGATGGCCATTCGCCAGAAATATACAGCTGAAAAACCGCTGAAAGGCGCCCGGATTACAGGCTCGTTGCACATGACCATTCAAACAGCGGTATTGATTGAAACGCTTGTTGCCCTGGGTGCCGACGTACGCTGGGCCAGTTGCAACATTTTCTCCACCCAGGATCATGCAGCAGCTGCCATAGCCAAAGCAGGCATACCTGTTTTTGCCTGGAAGGGTGAAACACTGGAAGAATACTGGTGGTGTACCGATCAGGCATTGACATTTCCAGGTGGACAAGGTCCCAACCTGATTGTTGATGACGGAGGTGATGCCACCCTGCTCATCCACCTGGGTTATAAAGCAGAAAACGACGCCAAAGTCCTCGATAAAAAACCTGAAAGCCACGAAGAAGAAGTTATTCTCCAACTGCTGAAGAAAACGCTGAAGGAAGAAAACGGAAAATGGCACCGCTTTGTCACCACCTGGAAAGGTGTTTCAGAAGAAACCACTACCGGTGTTCACCGCCTGTATCAAATGAAAGAAAGGGGAGAACTCCTCGTTCCCGCCATCAATGTGAACGATTCAGTTACCAAGAGCAAATTTGACAACCTCTATGGTTGCCGTGAATCGCTTGCCGACGGAATCAAACGTGCCACCGACGTGATGATTGCCGGCAAAGTTATAGTAGTACTTGGTTATGGCGATGTAGGCAAAGGTTCTGCAAAATCCATGCGATCCTATGGCGCCCGTGTTCTGGTTACCGAAATCGACCCGATTTGTGCCCTTCAGGCTGCCATGGAAGGATTTGAAGTTACCACTATAGAAGACGCATTGAAAGAAGGTAATATCTTTGTTACCACCACCGGAAACCGGGATGTGATTACCATTGAGCATATGGCCCAGATGAAAGACCAGGCTATTGTATGCAACATAGGGCATTTCGACAATGAAATCCAGGTAAGCAAATTAGCAACCTATCCCGGAATCAAACACCTGAACATCAAACCCCAGGTGGATAAGTATACCTTCCCGACAGGCAATTCCATATTCCTTCTTGCCGAAGGCCGCCTGGTTAACCTGGGATGCGCCACAGGTCATCCCTCATTTGTAATGAGCAATTCTTTCTCAAACCAGACACTTGCTCAAATCGACCTCTGGAAAAACAAGTATGAAATTGGTGTCTACCGCCTCTCCAAAAAACTGGACGAGGAAGTAGCCCGGCTGCACCTGGGACAACTGGGTGTTAAGCTTACAGTGCTTACGCCACAACAGGCTGAATACATTGGTGTACCCAAAGAGGGACCTTATAAACCGGAACATTATAGATATTAAGACAAGAAGCTTTTAGCTGTTGGCTGTTGGCTTTTGGCTAATGGCTAACGGCTAATGGCTAACAGCTAATGGCTAACCCTCCTTCGCTTAAGCTACGGCGGGCAAAGCGGCTAATGGCAAAAAGCATTCAAATGAAAATTGATCAAAATACAAAAATCGGCTGGATCGGAACCGGCGTGATGGGAAAATCCATGTTCGGTCATATGCTGGACAAAGGGTACAAAGGATTTGTTTATACCCGCACCCGGGAAAAGGCCGGTTCGGTGATTGATAAAGGCGCCGTTTGGTGTAATTCGCCGGCTGATGTAGCACAACAAGCCGATATTGTCTTCACCATGGTGGGTTTTCCTGCCGATGTACGTGAGGTTTACCTGGCAGCGGGTTCTCTTATCGACTCGGCAAAACCGGGAATCATACTGGTGGACATGACCACCACCAGTCCCTCCCTTGCCGTTGAAATATACCAAAAAGCCATGGCCAAAGGCGTGTTCACCATCGACGCACCCGTTTCGGGAGGGGATGTAGGCGCCCGTAATGCCGCACTTTCCATCATGGCAGGCGGAGACGAAGCTATTTTTAATACTGTGATGCCGCTTTTCGACATCATGGGTAAAAAGTCCGTTTACCAAGGTAAAGCCGGATCAGGCCAGCATACCAAAATGTGCAACCAGATTCAAATTGCCGGAACCATGATTGGCATGTGCGAGTGCCTGTTATATGGATTTAAGGCTGGCCTCGACCTGGAAACCATGCTCAGCTCCATATCGGGCGGAGCGGCAGCATGCTGGTCGCTCGACAACCTGGCACCGCGCATTCTGAAACGCGATTTCGAACCTGGCTTTTTTGTTGAGCATTTTATTAAAGATATGGGCATCGCCCTGGAAGAAGCACGCCGGATGGAAATCTCGCTACCCGGGCTGGATTTGGCCCAGCAATTATACCAATCAGTTTCCGATCTGGGATATGGCAGAAAGGGCACACAAGCTTTGATGCTGGCCCTCGAAAATCTGACAGGACTGAAAAATTCTCACCAGTAATTACCGGTAACCCACTTCCCTACCTCCTGCTCTTCGGGCAGGATTCTCCTGTTATATAATAAGGTATGATGATGAATATATTCATCAATCTGATGGCTGCAGGCTGTCGGGGTGGGTATACTTCAACCAGACGTTTACCTTGAAAACATTAATATTTTAAACTATTTCGTTAAATATTTAATGTTTTACATTAATTTACTATTGTTTTATTTTAATTTCTTTTTATATTTGCTCAATCAAATTTTAAAACAAACCATATGAACCAGCCTAACAAAAACTTACTTAACGGAATCCGTATCTTTTTCCAGGTGATGTATGTCCTGATGATTATAGTTTTCTCTGTGAATGTTATTACACAAGTGCTATTACTCTTAGGTAATGAGCTTCAAATCTCTACTTTAACTGTTATCCAGGTAATAGAAAATCCTGATATAACCATGAATATCGGAGGGCATAATGTACAACCTCAGGCCATGTTTAGTATGGGGGCCATCATAGCAAAAGGAGTTCCTGTTCCCATGAAAATCAGCAACGCTGTAACCATTATGATTGCGTTGGTAATATACATCCTTGTTTTAAGAACCATCCGGACTATCATCCGATCAGTCTATCAGGGTGAAGTATTTTCATTGCAAAATGCACAGCGGTTAAAAAAAACCGGCTTTCTGTTACTTGCCGAGCTTGTAATTACCTATACGATGACTTTAATCAACAGCATCTCCCTTCACACCTTTGACTCATCAAACATCGCTACCTTCATAGGCATGATTGTGGGAGATGCTGCCAGTTCCCTTATCGCCATTGCATTCATCTTCTTTCTTGCTTCTATTTTTAAAATCGGAATCAATATTCAGGAAGAAAATCAAAGTTTTGTGTAGTTGGAAAATGTAAAATTTAAGAAAATGCCTATAATTATTAATCTTGATATTATGATGGCCAGACGGAAAATTTCGTTGAAAGACCTGGCCGATAAGGTGGGGATCTCAACGGTGAACCTCTCTGTTTTTAAAACAGGGAAAGCCAAAGGGGTAAGATTCTCTACTCTCGAAGCCATGTGCGAAGCCCTGGAATGCCAGCCCGGAGATATTCTGGAATACCGGACCGAAGACGACCAGTAGTTTGAAATTCCATAAACACCCAAAAAAAATATTATGAAACTTGAAATAAAAAACTTAAGCAAGACATACCCTAATGGTGTTCAAGCCCTAAAAGACGTTAGTCTTATGATCCCCAGCGGTCTTTTCGGCCTCCTTGGTCCAAACGGCGCCGGTAAATCAACCCTGATGCGCACGATTGCCACTTTGCAGGAACCGGATTCAGGCTCTATAGAAATGAACGGACTGAATGTATTAACTGAAAAACATGAGATGCGGAAGCAACTGGGATACCTACCCCAGGAATTTGGCACCTATACGAATGTTACAGCCGCCGAACTGCTCAATCACATAGCTGTGCTCAAGGGCATTACCAACAAGGACAGCAGGAAAGCAATAACAACCAAATTATTGAAGCAGACCAATTTATATGACGTGCGCAACAAAAAGTTGGGCGGGTATTCCGGTGGTATGAAACAACGTTTCGGAGTTGCACAGGCACTTCTAGGGAACCCGAATATCCTGATCGTTGACGAGCCTACTGCCGGTCTTGATCCTGCCGAGCGCAAGCGTTTTCTGAATATGCTCAGTGAAATCGGGGAACAGGTAATTGTGATTCTTTCCACTCATATTGTTGACGATGTTCAGGAAATCTGTTCAAAAATGTCAATTATTGATAAGGGAGAAGTGAAATATACGGGAATACCTGCTGAGGCCATCGATTTGTTAAGGGGGAAAGTATGGAAGAAGACCATTACCAAGAGCGAGGAAAGTCAGTTCATAGAAAGTCATCATGTTCTCTCAAGTCGCCTGTCAGACGGCCTGGTTGAAATTCATGTATACAGCGAAACCAATCCGGGAGCTTTTGAGAAAACAGAGCCTGATCTTGAAGATGTATACTTTGCAGCCATTAAAAACTGCTTAACCCAGATATCATAATCCCTAAATATCCAAAACCATGTTTTCAGAAATAATACGATTCGAAATACGTTACCGGCTTAAGAGACCTGTAACTTACATCTATTTTTTGCTGATGTTTTCGATTTCATTCCTTTTTGTCGCTGTACCCTCTATCTCATTCTCCAACGCTGCAGACCAGCTGCAAAAAAACTCCCCGGTGCTCATTACACAGCTGATGATGGTCATCATGTTGTTTGGTTCACTGGTAGCTGCTGCCATTATGGGCGTTCCGGTATTCAGGGATTATGAACACAGGTTCAATGAGATCATGCATACATTGCCGATAAAAAAAGCAGATTACCTTTGGGGCAGGTTTCTGGGCTCCTTTATCATTAACGCCCTTATATTCTCAGCGATTCCTTTAGCCATGGCTGTTGGTTTTGCAATGCCCTGGCAGGAGAAAGACACCATTGGCACTTTTCAGCTGCTGGTTTACCTGAACGCTTACTTCCTGTTCATATTACCCAATGCATTTATTTTCGGTTCCCTCTTCTTTATTGTAGGGAGCTATTTTCGTTCGCAAGTGGCAATTTACGTTCAGGGAGTAGCCTTTATAGTACTCTACTTTGTTGTGGAAATGATGCTGGGAGATTCCGCGCAAAGCCCGCTGTATGCCGTGTTTGATCCCTTTGGTATTGAAGCCATTTCACAAGTAACAAAATACTGGACAATCCATGATAAAAACACCTTGAACATCGGACTGGAAGGTTTGATACTGTACAATCGAATGATGTGGATATCCCTGGCTATTTTTTTAGCGGTAATCTTTAACTGGAGGTTCAGTATTTCCAGGAAAGGCACCTCATTATCCGGGCTAAAAAGAAAGATGGTGAAAGAATCAGACCTGCAGGAATCTGACCCGGTTTTTGAAAAGCCTATATATGAATATGGTATCCGGGCAGGTTTGCATCAATGGTGGTATTTGTCCGGCTTCTACTTTAAAAGTATAGTTCGTACCATCCCTTTTATGATCATGATTTTTTGCGGAATCGGCTTTATTGCTCTTGTTCAATTCAGCAATACCATGTATGGCATTACTTCTCTGCCGGTTACCTATATGCTGCTGGATAATCTCCATGCAGGATTTATGCTTTTTGCAATTATTATTATTACGGTGTATTCCGGCGAACTGATATGGACAGAAATCGGCAACCGGTTTTCAATGATTATGGATTCTTCCCCCCTGAGCAATCAGCAAATCATGCTTTCCAAATTCACCGCCATGATTCTTGTTGAAATCCTTCTTGCCGGAGTCATAATTGCATCGGGAATCGCCATCCAGATTGGTCATGGTTTTTACGAATTCCAATTAATGGTATACGTAAAATACGTGTTGCTCAACTTTTTGCCTTTACTGGTTCTTATGACGTTGCTGACATTTTTGATACATACGCTGGTGAACAACAAATTCCTGGGGCATGGACTGGTAATTCTGGTTTATGTATTACGGGGATTTTACGTGAAAATTGGTATTCAGCATAGTCTGCTGCGATATGCCTACGCCCCTTCACAAAGTTTTTCAGGTATGAATGGCTTTCAGAAATTCACTGAACCTGCCATCTGGTATGATTTTTATTGGTTGATGCTTGGCATTGTATTTATCTCACTCAGTATCCTGTTTATTAAGCGTGGAACCGGGAGAGACTTCAGAACGCGCTTAAACCTGTTCCGAAACAACTGGCAGCAAAGCCGGATAAAATATGTAATCTTTGGCGCACTGGTCCTTTTTGTCGCTTCAGGAAGTGCAATTTTTTACAAAACCAATATATTAAATACCTATCGTAGCCAAAAGCAAGAAAGGCAATTCAAAGCAGGTTATGAAAGAACCTACAGCCGATACAAAAATTCACCTCAACCCCGCATTACCGATGTCAACTTAGACGTGGCAGTTTATCCTGAAAAATATGGAATTACAGCCGAGGGAAGATACATTTTGGTAAATAAGAACAGCAATGATATAGACTCTCTTCATCTTCGTACATTACCCGAGGTAAATATCACATCTATCTCATTTGGCAGGGATGCCAGGGTTGTACATAAGGCACCGGAATATGGCTATTCAATATACCTCCTGAAAACTCCGCTGAAACCCGGTGATTCATTGATCTGCAAATTTAAAATAGAATACTGGGAAAAAGGCTTTGCTTTCAACGGTCGCGGCACCGAAATTGTACCTAACGGGACCTTCTTCAGGAATGAAATACTGCCCTATTTTGGTTATGATGAGTACTTTGTGATAACCGATAAGAAAGACCGGAAAAAAGAGAATCTGCCGGAAAGAGAATTTGATTCGCCTGCGTGGACCGACTCCTCAGCATTAATGAATACCTATATCAGCAGAAACGCTGACCGCATAAGGTATGAGGCAACAGTAAGTACAAGTGGTGACCAAATTGCACTCACCTGCGGAACTCTGGTGAAAGAATGGGAGCATGAGGATCGTCGCTACTTTCATTATAAAACAGAGCATCCTATCTGGAACTTCTTCCCTTTTCTCAGTGCCCGGTATGAGGTTATGAAAGAGAAAGCAGGAAACACCAATATTGAAATCTATTACCACAAACAGCACAAGTATAACCTGGATAAGATGCTAAAGGCTGCCAGAAAAACCATTGCTTATTGTGATTCAAATTTTTCTCCGTTCCGGCATCACGAATTGCGAATTGTTGAAATTCCCAGGTATTCCATGTTTGCCCAGTCGTTTGCCGGAATAATCCCCTTTTCCGAAGGAGTGGGTTTTATTGTAGATGTTGACGATACAAAAGACATTGATCTGCCATTTTACATAACCGCACATGAAATCGCTCACCAGTGGTGGGGACATGAAGTTTGCGCTGCAGATGTAAAAGGCAAATTGTTGCTGGTGGAAAGCCTGGCAAATTATACAGCCCTAATGGTAATGGAAAAGGAATTTGGCCGGGAAAACATGCCTAAATTTCTGGAATACGAGCAAAAGAATTACTTAAGCAGCCGGAGCATGGAGAAGAAAAAAGAAGTACCACTGAACCTGGTGGACAATCAGAATTATATTGCTTATGAAAAAGGCAGTGTTGCTCTTTATGCATTAAGTAATTATGTTGGCGAAAACAGGTTGAACCAGGAACTCAGCAGTTTTATAAAGAAATACACCTATCGAGAGCCCCCTTATCCTACATCAGTCGATTTAATTAATAATCTGAATCAGGCAACTCCGGATTCATTAAAATATCTTATTGATGATTTCTTCAAAACCATTACCATCTTTAGTAATCGAATTGATTCTGCAAGTTATTCAAAGAATGCAGATGGCGGTTATGATGTGCTCGTAAGTGCCAAAATTCAGAAGTTTCGGGCAGATAGTCTGGGAGCTCAAACTGAAATATCTTCGCGCGACTGGCTTGACATGGGTGTTTATACAGAGGGGTCTGACGGAAAAGATTCGCTCATTTATCTGGCCAAATTGAAGGTTGACAGTTCGCTGTTCGTTACACATTTAACGACAAGCACAAAACCAACAAAAGTTGGAATTGATCCCTTACACCTGATGATCGACCGCAATCTGGACGATAATATCAAAGCAATCAAACAATAGTACTCATGTAACTGTGACAGCCATAAAGGCTGCCACAGTTATATCTGCAGATCTCACTTTCAGGTCCGACACCAGCACACCAGTTATACCAGTCGGTTTCCGATCTCGGTTATGGCAGAAAGGGCACGCAGGCACTGATGCTCTCACTGGAGCATATAGCCGGTTTTACAAATTCCTAAAACTGAAACCCGACATTCAGGTAAAAGTAGTTTGCTTTCAGGATTTCTGATATCTGGAATCCTCTTTGATACTGTAAATCTACAAGGATGGCGTTTTTTTCAGAAATCTCAGCCACAAAACCTAACCCTGCAACCGGTCCGTAATCACGTTGATAAAAGGGATATTCCAGGCCGTAATATTTTGCATATACATCCCCGGATGGATAATATTGAGTACCACTTCGGGAATAGTTATCCATAAATGCAAAATTGAAAAAAGCGCCTAAATGTACATTGGGTCTGAACTTCAACCCTTCTCTGAATTCGTATTTTAGAACCGCAACACTGTTAAATGAGCTTTGACTATAGGATATTCTATCGTAGCGCTCGTAATTGCTCAATGGCATCTCGTACCAATTATTGGTTTGAAATTTCAACTTGCTAAAGGTTCCCTGGTACTGCAGAAACAAATTTGCGTTAATATCCGGAAGGTTGAGCTTGACAAAGAAACCGGCAGACGGACAAAATGTTACTCCGAAGTCACTGTTTGTGAAATACGAATACGCATTGGGAATAACTTCAGGTACAGAAAGAGTTACTGCACTTAATCCTACCACAATACCAACCTTGAGATACTCACCACGTGGTTTCTTTTTTTCGTAAATAATGCATGCTTCATCCGCACATACCTCTTCGTGATAAGCACGAGCAACGTCAATAAGTGCCTTACGATCCAGTTCAATGGTTTCAACCCGCCTGGATATTTCAGGGCTCTCCCTGAAAACATATTTCAACACGCCAATGCGCTGTTTTGCATCCGGAATTACCCTTTTTGTATAGGTAGCATAATATTCCGCAGGTGAATTATTTTTGAGTTCAACGAGCCGGTTGTCCCCTCCGTCAACAAAAAAGTGCTCCGATACGCCATCATCATAGTAGTACATATCAACTATCCCATTAATCAGATACTCCAGAAACACCAGCTCTTCTTTTTCATTTACTATCACCTTTTTTGAAACATAATATTTGCTGTCTTCCAACCGGTAACCCGCTATATCATTCGGGGCAAAAGACAGGGGCTCTGATTCCGCATCCTGCTTGAAAATGCATACGTTGGCATTTGTCTTATTGCCTTTGTATTCAATAAGTCCGTGAACCGTATCATTACTGTTCTTAATGATATATCCGCTCTTGAAAACAGCCTGCGAAAATGCAGTAACTGTTGCGATCACGAGAAGCACTGAAAAAGTAAGAAAATTTTTCAAGTGATTGGGTTTAATAATTCAGGGATGTCAAATATATCAATAGTTAGTGCCATGACAAAATGCTAATTCAAAGCTGCTGTTAAAAACAATAATAAAGTTACAAAACCCACGCCTGATAAGACCCCAGTCTTGATATAGGTTTGATCGGATTCCCTTTTCGCATAAATAATGGCCTCATCTGCACATACCTCTTTGTGGTAAGCATAGGCAACATCAATAAGCGACCTGCGACTCAATCCAATGGTTTCAACCCGTTTGGATATTTCAGGACTGTCTTTAAAAACATATTTCAATATACCAATGTACTGTTTTGAATTTGGAATAGCCCTTTTTGTGTATGTAGCATAATATTCAGTTGCCTGACTTTTCTTAAGTTCAAGAAGCCGATTGTCCCCTGCGTCAACAAAGAAATTATCCGCCAGTCCGTCAAAACAGTAGTACATGTCCACAATTCCATTTATCAAAAACTCCAGGAACAATAGTTTTTCCTGATTATTAACAGTAACTGTTTTTGAAATATAATACTTGCTGCCCTCAAACCAGTATCCTTTTATATCACCTGGGGCAAAAGACAGGGGTTCAGATTTCGCATCCTGTCTGAAAACACATACATTGGCATTTGTTTTGTTGCCTTTGAATTCAATAAATCCGTAAATCGTATCATTGCTGTTTTCAATAACATAGCCCTTTTTGAGAACTGGCTGGGCGAATGCAGCAATCGTTGCCATCACGAGAAGCACTGAAACAGCAAAAAAAGATTTCATAAAAGCAGGTTTTCTATTAAACTGGTCTATTAACCTATTCTATTTAGAAGCAATAACGAACCAATACATGAACATCCTGAACCATCACAAATATATAATTTATTTTCACTTGTCCTATCCAGGTTACGGAAGAAAAGACACCCAGGCACTTATGCTGGTGGCATTGGAATATATTTCGGGCAGGAAATAAGTTTACTCTATCAGTAAAATTGCAATCCTGTTCATTTCAGCCGGATTTTCTGCCACCACGCTGATTTCTATTCCAACATTCTTTGCAGTCCGGTACACGTCAACAGCAAAACTTTCCGGACTAGGCCTTGACCTTTTTTTATCCTTACAGTCAAACCGGTTGCCCGAACAATCGTTACACAATGTACAACAGGTTTGATTCAGCAGAAATACTTTGGGATAGTTCATCAGAAAGATTTCCCGTTCCAGTTGCAACAGTTTATTGGTCATTTCATTCGACCAATCCATCGGGTATTCGTTTTTGTCGGCGTATTTTCGAAAGCTGATAATCAGGCCCTTGCTGTATTCCCGGAAAAATTCCTCACAATCACTCACCGGCGGGGTATTGGGCGGACAAGTACCCAGACCGTAATCCGGGCAGCCAAAAAGACATTTTACACGCACCCATTGCGCCACGATGATTTCCTTGGGATCAATCCATTTATAGTCCGTTAATCCAAGTTGTGCCAGGGAGGATTCGATTTTTTCCTTGTTTGTCATTTGGTGCGGGTTTTTGGGTATGGGTGACAACGATAGTACAAGATAAGAAAAAAGTGAAAAATAAATGATGATTATCCTTAGCATTAATAACAAGCCCCGGTATTCAAGTATTTTAATGATGAATATATAAGAATTTATGGTTTCAATGTAATAAAGGGCTAAAGCCCTGCGGAGGGAATATACAATAACCATTTTTTGGCTGTCTGTCCGAAATCGTACACCACCTGTCTTGAATCAGAACAGATGTGTGCGCGGCCAATCCTTTACAAATTCATTGTATATTGTTGTTTGTTTGTTATTTACAGAGTTTGGCATAGTTAATGTTAAACCTATGTCATAACCTAAAAAGAACAATACAATGAAAACACAAATGAACACCAGCAACATGAAAAAAATGACAACCACATGTTTGGCATTCTTACTGATTACCTTCAGCACCTATGCCGCAAAGCCTCTGAGCGAAATGAACAATGCAATGGCCGGAATTGAAACGTTGATGAATCTCACCATGGAGTCGATCCGCTATACCGCTCCCGCCACAACCGGGCAGGAATGTGTATATGCTGAAACGGAAAGAATTGAGGAACTTGCCAACCTGGTAGAAGCTTCGTTGAAATACAAGGCAGCAACCTTTGAAGAAGCTGCAGAAGTAGCAGATGCAATAGAAAGAATTGAAATGCTGACAGCTGCAACCAGCGAATCCCTCAGATACCAGGCTCCGGCTGTTGATGCAAATGAAGCTGTTGAACCTGCAATGGAAAGAATTGACATGCTGACTGCATCCCTGGAATCTTCGCTAAAATACAAAGCCCCTGAGTCCAATGATTTCACAGGGGCTGCATTTGGAACCGAAAGCGAAACAGCATTGAACCTGGCAGAACAAACCAGATAAATCAGGAGCCATGAACATCTATAAAGTCAGTACTAATTGTTGACCTGCTGTTTGCGAAATGCACAGCAGGTTTTTTATTTCCCTCAACCCCGGATTTCTTGTATAAATTTTCCGATATCCATCTCCAGATCACTCGATCCCGCCAGCATCTTCACAAACGCACTGCCAATGATGGCTCCCCGGGCATATTGGCAAACAGTGGCAAAACTCTCATGGGTTGATATGCCAAAACCTACCAGCGAAGGATTTTTCAGCCTCATATCCCGGATCCTTTCAAAATACGTAACCTGCTCAGGCGAAAAACCTTTCTTCACTCCCGTTGTTGAAGACGATGAAACCATATATATAAATCCGTTACTGGCATCATCAATCATTCTGATTCGTTCATCACTGGTTTGGGGTGAGATCAGGAAGATGTTGAACAATCCGTTTTTTTCAAAAACCTGCTGGTATTCCTCCTGGTATATGTCCATTGGCATATCGGGCAGAATGATTCCATCGATACCTGCCTCAGCGCAATCGCTGCAGAATTTTTCCACCCCGTACTGCAAAACAGGGTTGAGGTATCCCATCAGTAAAAGCGGAATGTCTGTTATTTTCCGGATATCCTTAAGTTGGCTGAACATCAATTTCAAACTCATGCCATTTTTCAATGCCACACTGCTGCTGCTTTGAATAACCGGACCATCAGCCATCGGATCCGAAAAAGGCATCCCGATCTCGATCATGTCGGCCCCGGAATCGGAAAGTGCTTTGATTACTGGCTCGGTTGAATTGAGCGTGGGATGTCCTGCCGTAAAATAAATGGATAGTATGTTGGATTTTTCCTTAAAAAGTCGGTTAATGCGATTCATAGGTTCTCTTTTTTAAAGCAGTTGATGATCATTCATATATTTCATATAGGCGGCCATGTCCTTATCTCCGCGACCCGACAGGTTCACCACCACCACATCTGACTCGTTGAATTTTATCTTCTTCAGAGCTGCCAGGGCATGGGCCGATTCCAGTGCCGGAACAATGCCTTCAAGTCGTGTCAGCCTGAAAGCAGCCTCCAGCGCCTCATCATCGGTGGCATGTTCAAAAATGGCCCTGCCTGTTTTATACAGGAATGAATGTATGGGACCAATTCCGGGATAATCCAGCCCGGCCGATACGGAGTAGGGTTCCTGTATCTGCCCGTCTTCATCCTGCATCAGCATGGTGCGGCTGCCATGGATAATTCCGGGAAGGCCAAGCACCATGGTGGCTGCCGATTCTCCGCTGTCGATTCCTTTTCCGCTGGCTTCCACCGCAACCAGTTTCACCTTTTCATTGTCCAGGTAATGGTAAAACGCCCCGGCAGCATTACTTCCGCCACCAACGCACGCAACAATATAATCGGGATCGGGACTGCCGGTTTGTTCCTGCAACTGCCACTTCATTTCCTCGCTGATGACTGCCTGCAAGCGTGTCACCAGGTCGGGGTAAGGATGGGGGCCCACCACCGAGCCGATAATATAATGGGTGTCTACCGGATTGTTGATCCAGTCGCGTATGGCCTCATTGGTAGCATCCTTCAGCGTCATGTTGCCGCTTAGAACAGGAATCACCTCTGCACCCAGCATTTTCATCCGCAACACATTGGGCTCCTGCCGTTCCACATCGAGTTTGCCCATGTAAACAATACATTTCAAGCCCATCAGCGCACAAACCGTAGCCGTTGCCACACCGTGCTGTCCCGCTCCCGTTTCGGCGATGATCCGGGTCTTTCCCAGCCGTTTGGCAATCAGTATCTGTCCCACCGTGTTGTTGATCTTATGGGCTCCGGTATGGTTCAGGTCTTCGCGTTTCAGGTAGATTTTTGTCTTGTGAAATTCCGAAAGCCTGCCGGCATAATACAAGGGGGAAGGCCGCCCCACATAATCCCTGAGAAGACTTTCAAACTCCTTCCTGAATGCCGGATCATCCAGGATCTCTAAATAGTTTTGCCGCAATTCTTCGATGTTCGGGTACATCATTTCGGGGATGAATGCCCCGCCAAATTCGCCGTAATAACCTCTCTCATTTACGGAATATTTCATCTGTTTATTTTTTTAATTTTCAATGGTCAGACCCGCCTGCCAAAGACTTGTTCGGCGGGCAGGTGGAACTTACCATTCGCAAATAATCATATTCGTATGTGAGATAATGATTATTTGCTCATGGACGTTTCATAGGATAACTTTTTTTATTTCTTTAATAAAAGCCTTTACATGGTTTACATTTTTCAAACCCGGCTCTGTCTCAAACCGGCTGTTGATATCCACAGCAAAAAAGGCAGGATGGTTTATTTCACGGATTACCGCTGAATCGTCAGGACCAATTCCGCCGCTCAGGAAAAACGGAACATTATATTTGTATTGGCGGATTTTCTCCCAGTTAAATTTTTGTCCTGTTCCCCCGTGCTGCTCTGATTTTGTATCGAATAGAAAATAATCGCAAAATTGTAAAAAAGGGGCCAGGGAAGTAAAGTTAAATCCGGCATCCACGCCAAACGTCTTAATTACCATATAACCTGCCGATTTTACTTTTCTACAGTCATTTACCGATTCGTGACCATGCAATTGTATCAGGTCTAAATCAAAATGGTATGCTGTTTCCAGAATTTTCTCGGGTTGCTCATCAACAAATACGCCCACTTTCTTTATCCTTCCAGGTATCTGCTGAAACGGGGCATTGTCAGCATCAGGACCAACGTACCTCTTTGATCCGGAGAAGAAGATAAATCCCAGGTAATCGGGACCAGCATTAGTAATTTCTTTGATATTGAAAGGATCCCGCATACCGCAAACCTTAATCTTAATCATGGTCGAAAAGAATTAGTTTTACAAATTCTGAGAATGCCTGTGCGGGTTCCGGCGTGCGCATGAAGTTCTCCCCTATCAGGAACCCCTGGTATCCGCATCCCCTGAGACTTTTGATGGTAAGGGGTGAAGTAATTCCGCTTTCGGATACCTTCACAAATGAACCGGGTATTTGGGAGGCAAGTCGCACTGATGTTTCCGTATCCACGGTGAAAGTTTTGAGATTGCGGTTGTTAACACCAACCATGTCAACAAATTCATTCAGGTGTGCAAGCTCATCCTCCTGGTGCACTTCAAGCAAAACCTGCAACTGCAGCGAACGGGCAAAACGGGCCAGCCTTTTTGTCTGTTCAATATCCAGAGCTGCCGCAATGAGTAAAACAGCATCGGCGCCAATTGATTTGGCCTCAATTAACTGGTATTCATCAACCACAAAGTCCTTGCGGAGAATGGGAATGGGATTCAGTTCCCGAGCCCGCATCAGGTCAGCGGCTGTGCCGCCAAAGAACTTTTCATCGGTAAGTACCGAAAGTGCTGAGGCTCCTGACCTGAAATAGCCTGTGGTAACTTCTTCAATAGTGGACAGGGAATTGATCACGCCCCGTGAAGGAGACTTTCTCTTGAACTCGGCGATAATCCCTGTTTTATCAGGATTCAACAGGAAATCCGTAAATGAAAGCGGATTGCGCTGAAAGTATAAGCTTTCTTCAAGCCGGCTGATCGGCACTTTTTCCTTTACCAGCGAAACTTCCTTTATTTTATGGCTGATAATTTCATTGAGTATGGTCATGCCTGCAATTGTATTAATTTATTGAATGCATCATAAGCCCTGCCGCTGTTAAGTGATTCTTCGGCCATCGCCTTACAATCCGAAGTTGTTTTTCCCGGATAATAACACATCAGAGCAACCTGGGAGTTCGCAACAACCACCTGGGTCTGAGTTTCACTGCCGGTTCCCTGTAAAACCGACTTAAAGATATCAGCCGATTCCTGCACGGTACTCCCGCCTTTAAGGTCGGCCATGGCTGTTCTTTTGTAACCCAAATTTTCAGGAGATGTGATCTCTTCCACCCCGTTCAATATGTATTTGAAATCATCGGTTAGCGAGATTTCATCGTACCCGTCGAGGCTGTGGACGATTGCATACCGCTTATCCGATTGCTGGTAAAGATAGTTGTATAAGCGGGCCAAATCCAAACTATAGACGCCGATCAGCTGCTTTTGGGGGAATGCCGGATTCACCATGGGACCCAGCATATTAAAAAAGGTCTTGACTTTCAGTGAGCGCCTTACCGGAGCTACATTTTTCATAGCCGGGTTAAACAAAGGCGCATGCAAAAAGCATACTCCTGTTTGATCCATTTCCCTGCGCAGTTTATCAGGGTCTGTTGAGAATTTGTACCCGAAAAACTCCAGGATATTGGACGAACCGCACGCCGACGACACCCCGTAATTGCCATGTTTGGCAACTTTGGCTCCTGCACCGGCAATTACAAAGGTTGACAGCGTGGATATATTGAAGGTATCCTTACCATCACCTCCCGTGCCGCACACGTCAATGGTGTCAAAGTCATCCAGGTCAACCCGGTTGCACAAATTCAGCAGGGCATCCCGGAAACCGGTTAGTTCATCCACCGTGATGCTGCGCATCAGGTAAACCGTAATAAATGCTGCCATCTCCGACTCAGAATACCTGCCGGTGGCAATATTGGTTAGCACCTCCTCAGCCTCATTCCGGCTGAGGGTCTTGTGATCAAACAAATGGTTCAGTATTTTTTTCATTGCTGGGTTTTTATACTGTATTTAGTTAATTTTTTTGCTGTTGGCCTTTGGCTGTTGGCCTTTGGCTGTTGGCTTTTGGCTATTAGCTCTTGACTCTCGGTTCTTGGTTCTTGGTTCTTGGTTCTTGGTTCTTGGTTCTTGGCTCTTGGCTCGCAGCTAATGGCCAACAGCCAACGGCTAACGGCCAATGGCTATTCCATCTCCACCCAATTCCTCACAATATCCATTCCGTGCTCGGTAAGCACCGATTCGGGGTGAAATTGCAAACCGCGGACATTGTATTGCCTGTGGGTAATGCCCATGATGGTGCCCTCTTCATCTTCACAGGTAATGGTGAAGCAATCGGGCAGGCTCTCACGCGTCACCACCCAGGAATGATAGCGACCTGCCGTGATTGTTGCCGGGAGGCCCTTAAATAAAGGCTCTTCAGGAGTAATTATAGAAACCGGCGTAGCCAATCCATGGTAAACCTGTTTCAGATTTGTGAGTCTCGCACCAAAGGCCTCACCAATGGCCTGGTGCCCCAGGCAAATCCCCAGTATGCTTTTGTGCGGGCCGAGCTGCCGGATCAGGTCGAGGCAGATTCCTGCTTCAACAGGGATTCCGGGGCCGGGTGAAAGCAATATCTTATCGTATTTTGCCGCATCGGCAAGTTCAATCTGGTCATTTCGAAAAACATCCGGATGAGAACCGGTGATTTTATCCAAATAATGAACCAGGTTGTAGGTGAAGGAGTCGTAATTATCGATTACCAGAATCTTTTTCATAGAAAGTGCGGATTATATTATTTCACCGGCCATTTCAATGGCCTTTTTGAGTGCTCCCAACTTGTTATTTACCTCCTGAAGTTCACTTTCTTCACTGGAGATAGCCACAATACCTGCGCCTGCCTGGTAGTAAAGCTTATTGCCCTTGCTCAGGAATGTACGAATCATGATGGCATGATTGAACCGGCCGTTAAAATCGAGAAAACCCAGTGCGCCGCCATAATAACCCCGGGCCTGGTTCTCATACTGGTCAATCAGTTGCATGGCTTTGTACTTGGGGGCACCGGAAAGTGTACCTGCCGGAAAAGTAGCGGTCATCATATCGGTTACATCAGATACCTCATCAAGTTCTCCGGATACGGCAGAGACCAGGTGGATCACATGCGAGAAGAACTGAACTTCACGGTATTTTTCAACCACCACCTTTTTGGCATGCCGGCTCAGGTCGTTGCGTGCCAGGTCAACCAGCATCACATGCTCGGCATTCTCTTTCAGGTCGGTTGACAATTGTTGCGCGAGCAACTTGTCATGTTCATCATCCCCTGATCGCTTGAAGGTTCCGGCTATCGGGTTGATATTGGCCCTGCCTTTATTCACCTTCAGCTGTGCTTCAGGCGATGATCCAAAGATCTTATAGCTTCCGTAATCAAAGTAAAACAGGTAAGGCGATGGGTTGATGGACCGGAGTGCACGGTAAACGTTGAACTCATCACCTGAAAATTGCTGGGAGAACTGCCTTGAAAGAACTACCTGGAATACATCACCCCGGTAACAGTGTTCTTTGCCCTTTGCTACCATCTTTTTGTATTCTTCATCGGTAACATTCGAGGTCTCAGTACCGGTAGTCTGGAATTTATAAAGGGCCAGGTTGCGGCTGTTCAGGAGGGTTGCAATTCGCTCCAGTTCGCTGGGCTCACCATTGATCCGGTTCTCAATGATGTGCAGGTTGTTCTGAAAGTGGTTGATGGCAATGATGTAATTGAAAAACTGGTACCTTACTTCCGGAATTTTCTGTTCAGGTATGGATTTGGCTTTTAGTGAAATACTTTCGAAGTACTGAACTGCGTCGTAAGCCGTGTATCCGAACAGGCCGTTCCCCGGCACCCCATCCTGATTTTCTGCCTGCTCGAACGAGTTCAGAAATGAGCGGAATCTTTCGTTGAAGGTCCCTTCTTCTTTAAGTGATGTGGTGATCTTTGTCCCGTCGGGGTAACTCTCAATGGCAACCCCGTCATCTGCCTTAAACTCGGCAAGCGGCTTCAGGCATATGAAGGAATAGCTGTTTTCATTCCCATGATAATCGGAACTCTCGAGCAGCAGGGAATTGGGAAAAACATCGCGTATCCGGAGGTAAATACTTACCGGGGTAATGGTATCGGCCAGCATTTTGCGGGTTTTGGTTTTGATGTTGAATTTTTTCATATCGGGTTAATTATAAAAAATACAAAAGAAAAGCGGCCTACCGTGAGAACGATAGGCCGCTGCTATTGATATTTTCGATTATATACAAAAGGTGTACGGTCTCACGGTTTTATGAGAAATTTATTGTGCCACCACCACCAATTTGTATATACTTTATTCATTTTCGTATGTTATTGCAATTGCAAATATAAAACTGTTTTTAAAAAAAACAAATCATCAGGCTGCTTTTAGCCGGTGCAGGTTTATTTTTTCAATCTTTGATTTGGCAAGCTCCGGGGTAATTAATATTTCCTTTTCTTCCGTCGAAGGTTGTTCAAACATCACGTCGATCATAACGGCTTCACAAATGGACCGGAGACCGCGAGCCCCGAGTTTGAATTCAACCGCTTTATCTACAATATAATCAAGGGCTTCCTCTTCAAAGGTGATTTTCACCTCATCCATTTCAAAGAGTTTGGTATATTGTTTGATGATTGAGTTTTTCGGTTCGGTAAGAATGGTGCGCAATGTTTTGCGATCCAGCGGATGCAGATAGGTCAGCATAGGCAATCTGCCGATGATTTCAGGAATCATTCCGAATGCACGCAGATCCTGCGGGGCAATGTACTGCATGAGGTTTTCACGCTCAATCCGGTCGGTTTGTCGCGAGGCATTATAGCCCACCACCTTGGTATTCAAACGTTGTGCAATTTTTCTTTCAATCCCTTCAAATGCTCCTCCGCAAATAAACAATATGTTGCGTGTGTCAACCGGTATCATTTTCTGATCGGGATGTTTGCGGCCACCCTGGGGCGGAACGTTAACCACCGATCCTTCGAGGAGTTTCAGCAATCCCTGCTGTACACCTTCGCCCGAAACGTCGCGTGTAATGGATGGGTTATCGCCTTTCCGGGCAATTTTATCAATTTCGTCAATGAAAACAATTCCTTTTTCAGCAGCCTCGGTATTGTAATCGGCCACCTGGAGCAGCCGGGTGAGGATGCTTTCGATATCCTCCCCTACATAGCCGGCCTCGGTAAGAACGGTTGCATCAACAATTGTAAACGGTACATGAAGCAATTTTGCAATTGTACGTGCCAGCAAAGTTTTTCCGGTTCCGGTTTCACCAACCAGGATGATGTTTGATTTTTCGATTTCCACATCGTCAACCTGGTCGCGGCGCGTTGATTGCATCAATCGTTTGTAGTGATTATAAACTGCAACGGAAATGGTCTTCTTGGCATCTTCCTGACCGATCACATATAAATCGAGAAATTTCTTGATTTCTTTGGGTTTGATCAGCTTGATCGCGTTAACGTCAAAAGGAGCCTTCTTTTTGGTTTCCTCCTGAACAATCTCATAGGCCTGCTCCACACAGTTATCGCAAATGTGCCCCGAGATACCGGCTATCAGCAGGTTGGTATCCCGTTTATCACGTCCGCAGAAGGAGCATTTATCCATTGTACTTGAATTACAATTGTATTAAACGTTTTGATAATGTGCAAAGTTACGAAAAGTCAATGCACAATGCTACTTTTTCTTGGTCCTTTCCAGGATCTCATCAATCATGCCGTATTCCAGCGCTTCCTGTGAGGTCATCCAGTAATCCCGGTCGGAATCCTTTTCCACCTTCTCAACAGGGTTGCCGCTGTGTTCAGCAATGATGTGATACAATTCGGAACGCAGTTTCAGAATTTCCCTGGCAGTGATTTCAATATCGGTAGCCTGGCCCTGTGCTCCTCCCATGGGTTGATGAATCATCACGCGTGAGTGCTTCAGCGCGGAACGTTTTCCTTTAGTTCCGGCGCAAAGCAGCACCGCACCCATGGATGCAGCCATGCCCGTACAAATGGTGGCCACATCGCAGGTTACATACTGCATGGTATCATAGATGCCCAACCCGGCATGTACGGCACCTCCGGGGGAATTGAAATAAATCTGGATGTCCTTGCCCGGATCGGCTGAATCAAGGTAGAGCAATTGTGCCTGAATTACATTGGCCACAAAGTCATCAATGGGAAGACCCAGGAAAATAATCCGGTCCATCATCAGCCTCGAAAAAACATCCATCTGGGCCACATTGAGCTGACGTTCCTCAATGATGGTAGGTGAAATGTAACTGCCTGTAACCGATGAATACCGGTGCAGGTTCAGACTGCTGATACCCATGTGCCCGGTGGCGAATTTATTGAAGTCCCTGATCAGGTCCATAATCTTAGAAAATTGATTCTTACTATTATTCTTTATCAAACAGTTTGTTAAACTTTTCCAAAGTTACTTCTTTGTTGTCGAGTTTCACTGTTTTCTTGATAAAATCAAATACCAGATTTTCATTCATGCTTTCCACGTAGCGATTGCGGTCCTCTTCGCGTGAAAGGCTCTCTTTGGCATATTTTTCAAGCATGTCTGCCGGAACCTCTCCGATTCCATAGTACTGAATGAATTGTTGCCTGATGGCTTCCCTGGCATGCGCCAAAAGTTCCGTTTCGTCTATTTTCAATTCCTGATCGCGTGTGGTTTTACCCTTGATCAGCTGCCATTTCAAATCGGTTGTGAAGTGATCAAAATCCTTGTCGATCTGCTCCTGCGTCACCTTGCCTTCGTTGGCATGCAGCAGCCAACGCTTCAGAAACGCTGAAGGAAGTTCCTGTTTGAATTTTTCAAGATAGTATTCCCTGGCATCCAGTCGGAATTTATAATCGCTGTTGCGGTCAAAAACCGTTTTCAATTCCTGTTCCACTTTCTGGTAGAATTCTTCGGACGATTTTACGGTGTCCTTGCCATAAGCTTTATCGTACAATTCCTGGTTTACCTCAGCTTTTTCAAATTTTGAAACCGACTTCAGTTTCACCATGAAATTGGCAGAGATTGCACCCAGCTTTTCTTTATCCACTTTGAGCAGGGCTGCCCGGTCTGTTTCATTTTCAAAAGCTTTGTTCACATCAATCACCAGCTGATCACCGGCTTTGAGTCCCTGGAATTTCTTTTTTATATTCTCGTCCTTTACATATTCAAGTGCAATGCTGACATCTTCCGCTTTTACGCCGTTTTCAACAGGATTTCCGTTTTCGTCAACCTCTTCCATATCGGCCTTAACCATTTCATTTTCAGCAACCTGATCAACCTCTTTAAAAGAACCGTAGCGCGAAGCAATTCTGTCGACCTGTTTGTCAACTTCTTCTTTTTCTACCGAGATGTTATAATAAGGAATCTTGTCTTTTTCGGAAATACTGAAGTCAAGATTGGGCGCCAGTCCGATATCGAAAACAAACTCGAATTGGGTGTCGTTATCCCAATCGATCGTAACCGGCTTTTCGAGATTTGGTAACGGCTCTCCCAAAATGTTGAGCTTTTCGTCAACAAGGTACTTGCTCAGCGATTCAGCCAATACTTTATTGATTTCTTCTGCAAGCACCGGTTTACGGTACATTTTATTCACAAGTCCCTGTGGTACTTTCCCGGGTCTGAATCCGTCAAAACGGGCTTTACGCCTGTAATCCTTGAGGACATTTAATACCCTTTCCTCGTAATCGGGCTTTTCAATGGTAACTGTCACTACTGCATTTAATTCGTCAATGCTGTCTTTCTTAATATTCATCCGGTTTGTATTTATATTATTCTTTCCTGCCCATGCCAACACAGGGCTGCATTATTTTCTACAGTTTCAGTGAACAGCTGCGCCCGGGCCACCCGGTCAGCTATTTTTTGAAAGCAATATTCTAAAAGAACTTTCTTTGTGCGGATGAAGGGACTTCCCGCCTCATTCCGGCGGGATGAACTTCTCGTCCCTTCATCCGCATTCATATTCTATATAAAAAGAGCTCCTCTGTGCGGATGAAGGGACTCGAACCCCCACGCCTTACGGCACAAGATCCTAAGTCTTGCGCGGCTACCAATTACGCCACATCCGCGGCAAAATTTCGCGCAAAGATACCACTTTTTACTTTCCGTGAAAATAAATTGTATTCATTTTGGCAACCAGCCTTTTTCGACTATCAAAACCCATTATAATAAAAGATAAAAAAGTATTAAATTTACCCCTTCAACTTAAAACGGACTCTTATGAAAAAACTGATTTTTTCAGTGCTGATTATATCGCTGATTATACCGGTGAGCGCACAGCAGGCATACATCTCGAACAATCTTGAGAAAAAATGGGAAAGTACTTCAGAACTGAAAGTTCCCGAATCTGTGTTGTATGATGCTGAAAGGCAAGTTATTTATGTTTCCAATGTGACCGGATCACCCACTGATAAAGACGGTACCGGATTCCTGTCGAGACTTTCACCTGACGGGAAGATCGAGGTTCTGGAATGGGTCACCGGCCTGAATGCACCCAAAGGCATGGGGATTTACGGCAACTTCCTTTACGTTTCCGACATCACCCGGGTGGTCAAAATAGACATTGCATCCGGGAAAATTGCAGAAACTTTGGAAATCCCCGGATCCAGCTTCCTGAACGATATAACTGTTGATGACCAGGGAAATGTTTATATATCGGACAGCAACGGCAATGCCATTTACGTGATCCGGAACGGTAAATCCGAATTGCTCATCAAATCGGCTCAGATAAACGGGGTGAACGGTTTGTTCTTTAAAGACGGAAGCCTGCTGGCGGGCATTCAGGACCGTATTGTAAAAATCAACCCGGTGAACAAAGAAATCCGCGATTATATTCTGAACACAGGGGGGATTGACGGGCTTGTTCCCGACGGCAACGGCAATTACCTGATATCCGACTGGCTGGGCAATGTACACCTGGTTCATCCTGATAAAGCAAAGGTGAAATTGCTGGATACCACACCTGTTAATGCCAATGCGGCCGACATAGAATATATTATAGAAAGGAAATTATTACTGGTGCCAACTTTCAGCAACAACAGGGTGGTTGCTTATGAGCTCAAGTGATCAATAGAAATATAACTTGATCTGTATAAAGTGCTGGTTACCTGAGCTCAAAATTCTTACCCAGGTATACCCGTCTTACCTGTTCATCATCGGCAAGGTCTTTGGCAGTTCCCGCCTTCAGAATTTCTCCTTCAAAAAGCAGGTACGCACGGTCTGTGATGGACAATGTTTCGTGTACGTTGTGGTCGGTAATGAGGATGCCGATATTTTTGTCCTTGAGCTTGGTTACGATTTCCTGGATGTCTTCCACGGCAATCGGATCAACTCCCGCGAAAGGTTCATCGAGTAAAATAAAATTGGGTTTCAATGCAAGAGCCCGGGCTATTTCGGTACGGCGCCGTTCACCTCCCGACAGCTGAATGCCGAGGCTCTTTCTGATTTTCTGCAGGCCGAACTCATTCAGCAGCGATTCAACACGGAATTTCTGTTCTTCTTTGGTGAGTTTTGTCATTTCAAGCACGGCCCGGATATTGTCTTCCACGCTCAGCCTGCGGAAGACCGAAGCTTCCTGGGAAAGATAACCGATACCTTTCTGTGCCCGGCGGTAAACCGGTTCATAGGTAATTTCTTCATCGTCCAGAAATATTTTCCCGGAATTGGGCTGGATCAGTCCAACGATCATATAAAACGATGTGGTTTTGCCTGCTCCGTTAGGACCCAGCAATCCGGCAATTTCACCCTGTTCCACTTCAAAGGAAACATCCTTCACCACGGTCCGGGTCCGGTATCTTTTAACAAGGTTTTCTGTCCTCAGTTTCATAACGCAAAGATATACAAATAACCATGGCTAACCTGCAAGTGTTTCAGCTTCCCTGGCTTTTTCAACCCGCCTGGATAAAATGATGCCAACCTCATAGAGCAGCAGCATCGGGATGGAAACCATCAATTGGGTGAACATATCGGGTGTGGGTGTGATAATACCTGCCACTATGAGTATGACAACAATGGCATGCTTCCTGTATTTCTTCAGAAAATCCGGCGTTACCAGTCCGATCCGGCTCAGAAAATAAACCAGTACAGGCAGCTCAAACAAAATGCCGCTTACCAGCACGATTGAAGTAACCAGGGAAATATAGGAGGCCAGCGTGGGAATGTTTTTCACAATGCCGCTCACCTGATAATTGTAAAGAAAGTTAATGGAAAAAGGAGTGATCAGGAAGTACCCGAACAACACCCCGAGCAGAAAAAGAAAAGTGATGTAGAATACAGCCCCTGTTGCATGCTGACGCTCATTCTGATACAAAGCCGGCCTGATGAACCGCCAGAATTCATAAAACATATAAGGGAACCCCAGTACCAGACCTGCCATCAGACTGATCTTGATGTGAGCAACAAACTGGCCGGCCAGGGCGGTATTCTGAAGCTGAATCGGCTCGCTGTTCATGCAAAGACCCTCAATATGAATCCTTTCTCCCAGAAGGCACACCATCCGGTTGGTCCAGAAATCATACTTGCTGGGGCCCAGCAAAATCACGTCAAATACAAGATTTTTAAAAACAAATGCCAGGATGCTGATTGAAACTATAGCCAAAACCGACCGTATGATGTGCCATCTCAATTCCTCAAGATGCTCCAGAAATGTCATTTCCTCTTTGATGTTACCTGCCATGTGATTTCACCTTTCACTGAAGACCCTAAAATGTTAATAATTTTTAAAATGCCGGTTGGAGAATAGCGAAATAAGAAAAAAAATATTAATTTAGTTTACAAATGTATTTATTATTTTGAGATTGCCTTCAGACAGGCTTTTCATACCTGCAGAAACAAATGAACCTTTTTGTGTTAACAACGTATCAAGCCTGATTGTTTGTTATGCCGATTATTTCATCACAGATGACTAAGTTGTGTGCAGGCGTGAAGTATGAATTAACTTGAACTAAAAAAATGAGTGTTGGCAAAGATATTTCATTGATTGAGGTATTAAAGAAACATTTTGGTTTCACCAGCTTTAAAGGAAATCAGGAAGCTATTATACGCAATGTGCTTGACGGCAACGACACCTTTGTACTGATGCCCACCGGTGGCGGAAAATCACTTTGTTACCAGCTTCCGTCCCTGATAATGCCCGGAACTGCAATTATTATTTCGCCACTGATTGCCCTGATGAAAAACCAGGTAGATGCCATGCGCAGTTTCAGCGAAGAAGACGGAGTGGCTCATTTCATGAATTCATCGCTCAATAAAGCCGCTATCAGCAAAGTCAAACACGATGTAGTTGAAGGAAAAACCAAGCTCCTTTATGTTGCCCCTGAATCGCTTACCAAGGAGGAAAACATCCAGTTCCTGAAAAAGGTTAAAATCTCATTTTACGCAATTGATGAAGCGCATTGTATTTCCGAATGGGGCCATGATTTCCGGCCGGAATACAGGCGTATCAGGCCAATAATCAATGAGATCGGCACCGCCCCCATTATTGCACTTACAGCCACTGCCACACCCAAGGTGCAGCACGATATTCAGAAGAATCTGGGCATGCTCAGCGCCCATGTATTTAAATCGTCGTTCCGCAGGCATAACCTCTATTACGAGGTGAGGCCCAAAAAAAATGTGGCCAAGGAGATCATCCGATACATCAAAAGCAACCATGGAAAATCGGGCATCATTTATTGCCTGAGCCGCAAAAAAGTGGAAGAACTGGCAGAAACACTTCAGGTAAACGGCATTAAGGCCCTCCCCTATCATGCAGGGCTCGACTCGGCTACGCGTTCCAAAAACCAGGACAGTTTTCTCATGGAAGAAGCCGATGTCATTGTTGCCACTATTGCTTTTGGCATGGGCATTGACAAACCCGATGTCCGCTTTGTAATTCATTACGATATTCCCAAAAGTCTTGAAGGTTATTACCAGGAAACCGGCCGGGCCGGAAGGGATGGCGGCGAAGGTAACTGCATTGCTTTTTACAGTTACAAGGACATACAAAAGCTGGAGAAATTCATGCAGGGTAAACCCATTGCTGAACAGGAAATCGGAAAGCAATTGCTGCTCGAAACGGTTGCTTATGCCGAATCTTCAGTATGCCGGCCCAGGCAGCTCCTCAACTACTTTGGAGAAGAAATGGGTGAAACCTGTGACAATTGCGACAATTGCCTGCACCCCAAGTCCCAGTTTGAAGGGAAAGATGATGTTGTGCTTGTGTTGAAGGCCATCCTTGAAGTAAAGGAAAAATTCAAAGTCGACCATATAGCCAGTATGATTGCCGGAGTTAAAACCCCCGCCATAAAATCATATAACCACCAGATGCTGGAAAGCTTTGGCGCCGGAAAAAGCAAGGATGCCAATTACTGGAGTATGGTGATCAGGCAGTCGCTCATCAGAAGGCTCGTTCAAAAGGAAATTGAGAATTACGGTTTGCTCAAGCTCGATGAAAAAGGGCATGAATTCCTGAAAACCCCCGTTTCATTCATGCTTTCTGAAGACCACGACTATTCCGATACGGATGAGGAAGAAGATAGCTTTGGCGGGTCGGAAAGACCGGGAACCGCCGATGAAGAACTGTTTAGTATTTTGAAGAACCTCAGGAAGAAACTGTCCAAGCAGTTACAACTCCCTCCTTTTGTTATATTCCAGGACCCCTCTTTGGAGGATATGGCCATTCAATATCCGATTTCACTGGAAGAACTTCAGAACATTACCGGGGTAGGTGCCGGAAAAGCAAAAAGATACGGCGCTGAATTTATTAAAATCATCAAGAGTTATGTTGAAGAAAAAGAAATTATCCGCCCCCAGGATATGGTGGTGAAATCCATTATCAACAAGTCGAACCTGAAGGTGTTTGTCATCCAGAGCATTGACAGACAGATGGATTTTGAGGACATTGCCTCAGCCAAAAATATTGAAATGCCGGCGCTTCTCGATGAAATAGAAGCCATTGTCAATTCGGGTACCAAGCTGAATATCGATTACTACCTCAACCATGTAATGGATCAGGACCACCAGCAGGAAATTTATGATTACTTCATGGAGGAAGCTGAGGATGAATCACTCGAAAATGCTTTGAAGGAACTGGGTGAAGACAATTATTCCGAAGAAGAAGTACGCCTGGTTCGCATCAAATTCATGTCGGAATTGGGCAACTGACCCTCAGCCTATAGAGGGCTTGTTAGGCCTGCCTTTCCATTGAGTTCCTGTGACCAGTCCGGTAATTGAAATCCACAGGGTAAAAACCGGGTACACTGCTGAAAATGCCAGAAATTCTTTCGGCGATGTTTTCTTCCGGCAAAACCTCATGTAATCCCTTACCATGAGGTAATCGTTGAAAGCCTTGCCTGAAAACAGCAGGGGGAAAAGCCAGCAGTTGAACCCGGCAACCAGGAGAACGGCGGATACGAAAACGCAAAGATTAACCAGAAGCACAGTGACAGCGGTAAGTATCACATCAGGGTCCCTGTAATGAATACTCTTTGATACCCACCGCCTGTGCTGATCCATATACTCCTTTACAGAGGCAAAACCCAGTGTGGTTGCCACAGCATTGTATGATTTAAGCAGCCTGATTTTCTTGCCCCGCATTCTTTTCACAGCATGCAGAAAAAAAGTATCGTCACCGGAAACCACCTTAAGGTTGAGCGGATCGTTCATTTCAAAGAAAAGACTCTTTCGGAAAGCAAAACAGGCTGCATTGCAGTAAATGGGCCTTTCGGCAGCTGCAGCTCCTGCTCCCGAAGCAACCAGGCTGAGAAATTCAACTTCCTGGTACTTGCCGAAAAAACCCGGCTCGCAGGTTATATCCACCGGGCCAATGATCATGTCGGGCTGCTCATCCCGGTAAAACCCTGCAAGGGTGTCAATCCATTCCGGTTGAAAAGTGCAATCCGCATCGGTGGTGATGATCAGCTCATTCAGGGAGCACCGGATACCTGCCTCCAGGGCAGACTTCTTCCCCCCGGGAAGATTGGGATTGTTGATTACCCGGAAATTGGGCAAAGTACGGCACAATTCCAGCGCCTTTATTTCTGAACCGTCTTCAGAATGGTCGTTTACCAGTATGACTTCAAATTTATCCGCCGGGTATGCCTGTTTCCTCAGGGAAAGGACCAGGGTTTCCATATTTCTGACTTCATTCCGGAATGCAACCACCACACTTACAGGAACCTGAATACCCTTCATGGCAGGCATGAACCCGGCATACTTGTTCCATTCATACCTGTACCATTGTATTATAAATACATATACAAGCAGTATAACAATAGGGATAAAAGTGATCATCATGAGGGTTGCTTCAGAGAACCATCAGGCTTGACGCTGAACAAGCCATTTGTTGATCTTCTCATACAGTTCATTGATATTTACCGGCTTGGTTATGAAATCGTTGCAACCGGCCTGCATACAACGGACTTTTTCCTCGTTAATGGCATTGGCAGTTTGTGCAATAATGGGGATATCGGGGTTGAATTTCTTGATTTCTTCAGTTGCCATTAAACCGTTCATTTCCGGCATTTGTATATCCATGAGTACAAGATCAATACCCGGATTGCTCCTGCAAAGCTCAACCGCCTCACGGCCATCGGAAGCCCGCATTACTTCAGCCTTTGTTTGCCTTAGAAAACCTTCCAGAAATTTATAGCTGAATTTATCATCTTCAGCTACCAGGAACAATTTACCATCCCAATTGTACTGGGCTCTGGCTATTTTATTTTCATGTTGCTCTTCAACTTTTTTGTTCACCGAAACAAACGGTATGGTAAAATAGAAAACCGATCCGCTGTCGACCACCGACTCTGCCCACATGCGTCCGCCGAGCAGGTCTACCAAACCTTTGGAAATTGCCAGTCCCAGTCCCGATCCCCCGTATTTCCGGGACGGAGAGCTGTCGGCTTGTATAAACCTTTCGAAGATCAACTGAAGCTTGTCTTCCGGAATGCCAATACCGGTATCCTTCACATAAAACTTCAGGTTTTTCGCGTCTTCCAGGTTATAACCTATTTCAACAAAACCTTTGTGGGTGAATTTAATGGCATTCCCAACAAGATTGGTAAGTATCTGACGCAACCTGGTGGGATCGGTCCTGATAAATGACTTTTCGTCGGGGAAAGCCTTTTTGGTGATTATTTTGACCCTGGACTTGTCTCTTTTCAGGCTTCGGGTCAAAAAAGTCGACTGTACCTGGTCAAGGAGTCCGTTCAGTGAAAAATCATCCTGAACAATATTAACCTGATCCGATTCGATTTTGGCAAAATCAATGATGTCATCAATCAGGTTGATCAGCATTTTGCCGTTGCTGTTAATAATATTAAGGTACTTTTTCCGGTTGGCCCGGCTCAGGGTATTGTCGTTGAGCATTTCCGCGAATCCGAGAATACCGTTCATGGGTGTGCGGATTTCATGCGACATATTGGCCAGGAATGCCGTTTTCAGCTTATCGGATTCCTCAGCTTTGTCTTTGGCTTTAATCAGCTCATATTCAAGCTGGCTCCGATGAAGGGCAACAGAAATCTGGTGAACAAAAGTTTCAATGATGTGCTTGAATTTGATGATGCTCTTATTCAGTGTCAGAATGGTGATATTTCCAAGTCGTTTGTCATCCCGTGCAAGTATGATATTATAGGTTTTGTGCAGGTGGATCAATTGCTTTACTTTTTCGAGTTGTTCCGTGGAAATCGGGCCGATCGGGCTTTCAAACATCTCATCCTTAATGGTAAGCACAGTGCCCACGCTTTCGGCCAGTGGCGGAATGCCGTCAGCAGGGAAGGTCAAACCGATGAGAGGCCGTCCAATAATATGTTCAACCTGCCTGGTATAGGGATCTAATCCCGAAAAGCTCTCCACCACCATCTTCTTTGCTGCTTCGTCGTAAGAAGATACCAGCACAACTGCATTTTCCAGAAATGTAGCCAGTTTTTCAGGTATGTACCAGTATATTTCATCCTTGGATGATAGCCCCAACAGTTCCAGTGCTGAATTACTTAAAAAGATCAGGTTGTCATGGTACACCCGTTCTTTCAGTTCTGCCATTTTTCTATCGGACACATCCCGGGAATTAACGATAATTCCCCTGATGGCCGGATTGCTCAACTGGTTTGAAAAGATGCTCTCAACGTAGATCCATCTTTTGTTTTTATGAAGGCTTCTGTATTCTTTCTTGATCTGCCTGCCCGGGTTGGCCAGGGCTTCCTTAATCACCACCCTGATCTGGGGAACATCATCGGGATGCACCATGTCAAAGAATGGTTTATGCAGCAGTTCTCCAATTTCGAAATCGGAGATCTTATTTTTCTCGGAACTTTCAAAAATAATCTTGCCCTGGCGGTTGATGATGGAGATGGCATCTGATGAGTTCTGCAACAGTGCCCGGAACTGTTCTTCCCGCTCATGAAGGGTTTTTTCCATCTGGGAATTATCGGCTATTTCCCTGGAAATACCGGCAATTCCCACTACCTCACCCTGGTCATTGAATACGGGTGTTTTAAAGGTTTCAAAATTGGTGACCCCGCTGTCCAGTCGCTCATACTGCTCAACAAATTGCCGCTTTCTGCTGTGGATTACCTGTTCATCAGAATTCTTGAATTCGTGTGCTTTGTCATGGGGACAAAAATCAAAATCGGATTTCCCGATAATGTCTTCAGGTTTCAGGTTGTAGGAATCAGCAAATGCCTTGTTGATATGAATGTAATTCCCTTCCGGATCTTTCAACCAAACCAGATAAGGTATGTTATCTAAAATGGTCTGGTATAATTTACTTCCATGTTTTTCAGCCATTGTCATTCACCGGTAGGTTCAGGTTAGGTCATTCCTTTTGTCGTTTGTTGATCTCATCCCGGATCAAAGAGGCTTTCTCGTAATCTTCCGCTGAAATCGCCGCATTCAGCATATCCTGAAGCTCCTGAATGTTGTTGTGCTTCAGCTCATCAGTGAATGAAGTATCCTGCACGGTAATATTTCTGGGAGGTGAAACAGGATCGGCATTGGGTTGCAAGGCAGCTTCCTTCTCAAAATCAAGAATGATTCCGGCCTTCTTGAGGATATCCTCAGTGGTATAAATAGGGCATTTAAAACGCAATGCAAGTGCTATGGCATCAGACGTTCGGGCATCTATCTCAATAATGCGCTGCCCGTTATCACAGGTAAGCTTGGAATAAAAAACACCTTCCTCCAGTTTGTAAACAGTGATCTCAAGCAGGTCGATGTTAAAGGTGTGCGCAAAATTAAGAAACAAGTCGTGTGTGAGCGGTCTGGGCGGTTTTAATCCTTCGAGCTGGATGGCGATAGCCTGGGCTTCAAAGCCGCCTACGATTATAGGAATCCTTCTCCTTCCATTCTCCTCTGCCAACACCAACGCATATGCCCCGGTTTGCGTCTGACTGTATGAAATTCCAAGGACGTTGAGTTTAACCTTATTCATTGTTCCCTGTCAGGTAGTTGTGTTTATCTCACAAATATAGTGATTTCATTCATTTAGCTTCCGAATAACTTCAACCTATCTTTATAACGCTAATTTATTGTTACTTACAAACACACAACCCGGCCAATTGAATCAGAACCGGTTGTTGCCGTACTGCTCATCAAAAATCAGGGAAAATACTGGCATTCACATTTATTTTACTTAAATTACCTAATTATTTTGCAGATCATTCAAAGTTTTATATTTTTGCAGACCCAAAAATAAATTGAAATTATATATAAATGTACGCAATAGTAAGCATAGCCGGTCAACAATTTAAAGTTGAAAAAGGGAAGAAAGTGTTTGTACACAGACTCCCCGGCGAGATTGGTGATGAAGTTTCTTTTGACAAGGTATTGCTTTTAAGCAACGAGGAAAAAGTAAATGTGGGTGCACCGTTTATTCCGGATGCCGTTGTTCTGGCCCAGATAGTATCTCACCTGAGGGGTGATAAGGTCCTTGTATTCAAGAAGAAAAGAAGGAAAACCTATCAGAAACTGAGCGGTCACAGGCAGAATTTCACTGAAATTCTCATTGAGGACATCAGCGAAACCGGCACTCCCAAAAGAAGTGAAAAAAAGAAAGCAGCTCCGAAAGCCGAAGCTGAAGTAGCTGAAACCGATGCTAAAGAAGAAAAACCGGTTGCTGCCAAAGCCCCCGCAAAAAAAACCGCAGCCAAAGAAACTGAGGAAAAGGCAAAGAAAGCTCCTGTAAAGAAGGCAGCCGCCGGCACCGAAAAGAAAGTCGCAGCAAAAAAGCCGGCAGCAGGCAAAAGCGAAAGCAAATCAAAAAAATAAGGAATTCAACATTATAAAATAAAAAACCATGGCACATAAAAAAGGAGCCGGAAGTTCCAGAAACGGACGCGAATCACACAGCCAGAGATTGGGAATCAAGATATTCGGAGGTGAACAGGTGAAAGCAGGCAACATTCTTGTTCGTCAGCGCGGCACCGTCCACAATCCCGGAGTTAACGTTGGCATCGGTAAAGACCATACACTCTATGCATTGGCTGACGGACATGTAAAATACCACCGTAAAAAAGACGATCGCTCTTTCGTATCGGTACTTCCTACAGCAGAATAAGTACCTGAAAACGGTACCTGACAAAGGGCCCCTGAACTATAAACCACATTTGTGTTTAGAGTTCAGGGGTTTTTTTTACATTTGCACAAACCACTCACAAATATGCTTACCCTTAACCTGATCAGAGAAAACACCGGTGAGGTGATCCGCCGGTTGGCCGTAAAAAATTTTGATGCCCAAGACCTTGTGCACGAAATTCTCTCCATTGACGAAGATCGGCGATCAACCCAGAACAAACTCGATGGCACGCAATCGGAACTCAACAATATTTCCAGGGAAATAGGGGCGCTTCTTAAATCAAACCGCAAAGAGGAAGCCGAAGCAAAGAAAAACAGGACAGTCCAGCTGAAACAGGAAATTGAAAAACTTGCCGCATCACTGACCGAAAGTGAAAAAGGCCTGATGAATCTCCTGGTGCGGCTCCCCAATCTGCCTTCGGAATTCGTGCCGGAAGGAAAGGGAGTTGAAGGCAATGTGGTGGACCGCGAAGGCGGTAAAATGCCTGAATTGGCGCCTGATGCACTGCCCCACTGGGATCTGGCTAAAATTTACGACATCATTGATTTTGAACTGGGGAATAAGCTCACCGGGGCTGGTTTTCCTGTATATAAAGGCCAGGGGTCAAAACTGCAGCGTGCGCTGATCAACTTTTTTCTTGATGAGAACATCAAAGCCGGCTACCTCGAGGTAATGCCGCCCCTGATGGTCAATGAAGATTCCGGTTTTGGAACAGGACAGCTGCCCGATAAAGATGGCCAGATGTACCATGTGACCATTGATAACTTCTACCTGATTCCAACGGCAGAAGTCCCGGTTACCAACATCTACCGCGATGTGATTCTCGATGCCAAAGACTTCCCGGTGAAAAACACAGCCTATACCCCATGCTTCCGCCGTGAAGCAGGCTCATACGGCAAAGACGTGAGGGGGCTCAACCGGCTGCACCAGTTCGACAAGGTGGAAATCGTGCAGCTTCAGCACCCCGACAAATCATATGAGGCGCTCGATGAAATGGTCAGACACGTGGAAGGAATTGTTAAAAAGCTGGAATTACCCTATCGCATTGTCCGGCTTTGTGGTGGCGACATGAGCTTTACATCGGCATTGACCTTTGATTTTGAAGTGTTTGCCGCAGCACAAAAACGCTGGCTTGAAGTCAGTTCCGTTTCCAACTTCGAATCGTTTCAGGCCAACAGGTTGAAATTGCGCTTCAGAGAAGAAGGCAGTAAAAAGCCGCAACTGGCGCATACCCTGAATGGCAGCTCTCTCGCCCTTCCGCGTATTGTAGCCGCACTGCTGGAGAATAATCAAACTCCCGATGGCATCAGAATTCCAGAAGCCCTGCAACCCTACACCGGGTTCCGCCTGATTGAAAAAAAGCAGTAGCCTGCATGGTCATTATATGCACCGGCTGAATAGAGCACAACTGAGCGGGAATTGAGTTATGATATGCTTTACTTTTGGGCATGGATGTTACCGGTAAGGCCATGAAAAACCAGGGCCGTGCTTACTTATTTGCCGCAATTACGGTTCTGCTGTGGTCAACAGTGGCCACCGCCTTCAAAATTGCCTTGCGCGATCTCAACAACATTGAGGTGTTGCTGATCGCCAACCTGACTTCACTGGTTGTTTTCCTGGGGTTGTTACTGGTCAGCGGAAAAACGGGCCTGTTGAAAAAGGAAACTCCGAAATCATTGGCGTTTTCTGCTTTCCAGGGCCTGCTTAATCCTTTTGCCTATTACCTGATATTGTTTAAGGCATACAGCCTGCTCCCCGCCCAGGTGGCGCAGCCCACAAACTTCATCTGGCCGGTGGTTTTAATGCTTCTGTCGGCTCCCCTGCTCAAACAACCCATCAGACTCACCGGTGTCATTGCCCTGCTGGTAAGTTTCACCGGTGTGCTGATCCTTTCCAGCCAGGGCAACCTGAGTCACTTCCGCATCGTTGAGCCTGCCGGAATTGCTCTTTCACTGTCAACTTCGGTGATCTGGGCATTCTATTGGATATTCAACCTCAGAGACCATCGCGACGACCTGGTTAAGCTCTTCCTGGGTTTCCTGTTTTCTTCCGTTTATATTTTGATTGTTGCTGCATTTACAGGAACCTTCACGGGAATTTTTCAGAAACCCCTTATGGTGGCTGTTTATATTGGACTGTTCGAAATGGGCATTACCTTTGCCTTATGGCTGAAAGCCCTTCAGCTTTCCGATTCCACAGGCAAAGTTGCCAACCTGATTTATATTACCCCATTTGCCTCATTGCTGTTCATTCATTTCGTACTTCACGAAGAACTCTATTACACTTCATTTATTGGTTTGGCACTGATCATTGCAGGCATCCTTGCCGGCAGAATTAAAAAGAGGGCATGATAAACCATTTTACCCATTTTCTCGTTTACTTTGTATTCTGAATCGGGTTAACCCATTTAATAATTTAAGATACAACTATGAAATTCTGTTGCAGGTACATCGTTTTAATTGTTGTTGCGGCGTTGTTACTGAGCGCATGCAAAATTGAAAAAGACAACACAGACAAGCTGGTTAACAAGGAAGTATTCAACCTGATGAAGGAGTATTACCTGTGGTATAACTATCTTCCCACTAAAGTTGATTACGGCGCTTATTCCAATCCGCAGGAATTGATGGATGCCGTTCGCTACGAAGAACTCGACAGGTGGAGCTATGTTCAGACCATGGAGGAATTCTACCAGTTCAGCGAAGGTAAATTCTACGGGCACGGCTTTTCATTCGGACTCGATGAATCCGGTAACATCCGGATTGTTTATGTGTTCAGGAATACACAGGTTGCCAACAACGGTGTGCAAAGAGGATGGATTATCACCAAAGTGAACGGAACAACTGCAACCGAAGATAATATTCGCGGCCTGCTGGGCGAATCAAAAGCCGGCATCACCAATACCATTGCCTTTCTGGATGAAAACGGAGCCCCGGTTAACCTCGTGCTTACCAAGGAAGAAATTCAGGTAACACCTGTGCTGCACTATGAAGTAATTGATCAGGGTGATACCAAAATTGGTTACCTGGTCTTTGAAGAGTTCATCAGGCCTGCCTACCCCGAGTTTGAGGAAGCCTTCAATCATTTCAACGCCCAGGGCATTGACGAATTGATTGTTGACCTGCGTTACAACGGCGGGGGTTTTGTAAACGTTGCCGATACGCTTGCAGGCTGGCTCATTGGCAAAGATCACGGCAACCAGTTTTTTACAGAAACCAGGTACAACAACAAATACAGCCAGTTCAACGAAACCAGCAAGGTGCCGGCAATCAGCAACGGTGTATCGCTGAGCCGCATCTTTTTCATAGGCACAGAATATACCGCTTCTGCCAGTGAATTGGTGATCAACGGCATCAGTCCCTATGTGGACGTGATTATTGCCGGCGACACCACCCATGGCAAGCCGGTAGGTATGGATGGCTTCATAGTTGGCAACTATGTTGCCTGGCCGGTAACTTTCAGCTACTATAACGCCAATAACATAGGTGATTTTTATAATGGACTGCCCGCCACACTGCCTGCCGAAGACGACATCACCCGTAACTTTGGTGATCCTGAGGAATCCTCTCTGAAAGCCATTTTGGATTACATCAGCGGAGTAGCCGCACCCATGAAAGCCGAAAGGGAAAGAGGCTCACGGTTGTCCAGGCTCATCCTGCCCGACAAGCCCATTAGTCCTTATTCTAAATCTTTTTAAATTAAAATGGTAATTCTTGGCATAGATCCCGGATCAACCATTATGGGGTACGGACTGATTGGCGTGAAAAACAACAAGCCTGTGCTGATGCTCATGGGTACGCTCGATCAGCGTAAAACCAAGGATCATTACGAGAAAATAGCCCGGATCTTTGACCGCACACTGCTGTTGATTGAGGAATACAAACCCACGGCCATGGCCATTGAGTCGCCGTTTTACGGCAACAACATCCAGTCGATGCTGAAACTGGGAAGGGCACAGGGTGCTGCTATTTCCGCTGCCTTACACCGTTCGGTTCCGGTATTTGAATATGCACCCCGTAAAATCAAACAATCCATCACCGGCCACGGAGAATCGTCCAAGGAACAGATCGCCAATTTTTTGCAATACATCCTCAAGGTAGAACTAAAACCGGATACCCTCGATGCCACAGATGGTTTGGCAGCAGCCCTGTGCCATTATTACCAGTTATGCAATCCGCTCAGGCAGGGATCAGCCAAAAGCTGGGAAGACTTTATCAAAAAGAATCCGGGAAGAATCAAAGGATGAGAAACCCCAGGTCGAACCTCAGGCATTACAAGCAGCCACCTACTCTGCCTGCTACAACGCAGCTTTAATTTTTGCTGCAATAGCCTGAAACTCTTCCGGGGTAAATTTCAGCTTGGGCCTTGCAAAATCAACATCTCCCAGGTTGCTTATGGGAATCAGGTGAATGTGTGCATGCGGCACTTCCAGTCCCACCACGGCAACACCAACTCTTTTGCAGGGTACCGTTTTCCCGATAGCATGGGCAACTTTTTTGGCAAACACGGTCATTCCTGCCAGCAAGTCATCTTCCAGGTCAAAGATATAATCGGTTTCCTGTTTGGGAACAACCAGGGTATGCCCTTCCGCAAGCGGGTTGATGTCAAGAAACGCAAAATAGTTGTTGTCTTCTGCTATTTTGTAACAGGGGATCTCCCCCATAATGATTTTGGAAAATACAGTGGGCATAACTGACAATTGAATCGTTCAGAAAGATATTTCCATAATTTCAAAAGGAATCACACCAGAAGGAACCCGGATCTCCACCTTATCCCCAACCTTTTTGCCAATCAGTCCCCGGGCAATCGGAGTGCTCACGGCAATCTTGCCCTGTTTCAAATCGGCTTCACTGTCGGAAACAATGGTATATTCCATGGTGGAATTGTTCTTTGTATTGCGTATTTTAATTTTATTCAGAATCTGAATACGCTTATTGTCAAGTTTTGAACCGTCAATGATTCTGGAATTGGCAATGATGTCCTTCAGCTTGGAAATCTTCAATTCCAGCATACCCTGTGCCTCTTTGGCTGCCTCATATTCGGCATTTTCAGACAGGTCGCCCTTATCGCGGGCCTCGGCTATTTGCTTTGAGATTGCCGGACGCTCAACACCAACAAGTTGTTCGAGATCATCTTTCAATTTCTGAAGACCTTCTTCTGTAATGTAAGCCGTTTTTGTCATAACTGATCCTCCACGATGAAATAGTCGATAAAAAAAAGAATCCCGAAAATTCGGAACTCTTTAAAATATTGATCTAAAACTAATTAATTAATTCGTAAATAATTTAATCGGTGTGCGCTTTTCGAAAATAGCTACACTAAAATAATCAAAATTCCCTTCTTTTCAAAATTTCTGAATAGATAATTGCCTTTCTGGGTTCAAAAAAACGTTCTTTGCTACGTGAAGCCTTATCTGCAGCTTCTGCAGCCTCAACGGAAACAATCTCACCTTTGGCTATATCATCCTCATCAGAAAGATCAATCTTTCTCCGGATGGCATCATATTTAGCTATCATTTTCTGGATGTCAGATTGTCCTTCTTCGAACGACTCAGGAGTAATTGTATCAATGCTCTCTGAAGAAGCATTTTCCACCCGGTCCAGGGCCATACCTGCCATCTCGGCAGCTGCTTCCACAGTATCCACATTCATACCGGCTTCCTCAACAGAAGGGCCGTTTTCTACAGATTCGTACTCGTAAGTAGGATGCACATTCTTCGGCAGGCCAAATAATTCGGCCAGCGGCCCCAGGTCAGGACCAAGATCCTTCTCGGGGTCAGGCGTAAGCGAGCGCGGGAAACCGGGTGCCTGATTCATTTCACCGGGATGCTGAGCTTTTTTCCTGTTCCGACGGGCACTTGCTATGATACCAACCACAACAATTGCGAGATAAATAAGCAGTTCCACCAAATCATCCATAAGAATTCGGATTTGTTCAGTAACAAAATTAGCAATAATTATCTTCTTCTGGGTTTTTTCCTTTTAAAGAAGCGTTCAAAAAAAGTCGGATCATTCTGCTTATTGAATACTTCAGCACGTTTGTCGGCTTCATCCATCCTTTTTTTGGTTGCTTCAGTCTGAATCTCCCGCCGGTGTTTAATAGTTCTCTTTCTGGCCTTTGCATAAGCTTTCTTATAGTTGCGTTCAACCTGCTCCTTCTTCTTTTGCGCCATAGAGGCTTTACGCTGCTGCGCTTCTACCGGACAAACCAGCAGCAATGCCAATAAGAAGGAGATCAGGATGTGCAGCATCAACTTATTCATAGGCAATCAAAAAGTGAAACTAATTAGATTCTGTCAATATAGTTGGTAAAATGAATATATAGTCATCCAAATTAGTGAATTTAAGGATATAGTTATACCTTTGCCCGATTATGAGGAACTGAATCTTCACTGAAATTACAAAATCAATTATTATAATCTAATTTATTATTATCCGGTATCTGTTAAAAAAACCTCCATTTGTAGTTGGTTTTAATTCAGATCACCGGAAAAGGAGCATTTTATGAATACATTTAAAAAAATGGGACTTAGTCCCGAGTTATTGCACGCAATTGAAGACCTTGGATTTACCGAACCTACCCCAATCCAGCAGAAAGCCATACCTTTGATCCTGAATTCAGCTACTGATTATGTTGTTCTTGCTCAAACCGGTACCGGAAAGACAGCAGCCTTCGGACTGCCTATTCTTCAGCTGGGCGACCCTGATTTACCCCAATTACAGACCCTGGTACTCTGCCCCACCCGCGAATTATGCCTTCAGATTTCAACCGAAATAACCCGATTCTCCAAATACATGCCGGGTAATTCCGTTACCGCGGTTTATGGAGGCGCCAGCATACAGGAACAAATCCGGAGTTTAAAGAGCAAAAAACAGATTGTAGTGGGCACACCGGGGCGTGTGCTGGACCTGATCAACAGAAAAGTACTGGATTTTTCCGCGATTCGCTGGCTGGTTCTGGATGAAGCTGACGAAATGCTGAATATGGGGTTTAAGGATGATCTCGATGCCATCCTGGAAAAGACACCCAAGGAAAAGCAAACCTTGCTGTTCTCAGCCACCATGCCTAATGAGGTTACAAAAATAGCCCGCACCTACATGAATTCACCGGAGGAAATCTCGGTGGGAAAAAGAAATTCCGGAGCTGATAACGTAACCCATGAATATTACATGGTACAGGCAAAAGACAGGTATGCAGCGCTGAAACGCGTTGCCGACATGAATCCTTCCATTTACGGGATCGTTTTTTGCCGTACCCGGATCGAAACCAAAGACGTAGCAGAAAAGCTCATGCATGATGGTTACAATGCCGATGCGTTGCATGGCGATCTTTCGCAAAGCCAGCGCGACTATGTAATGAGCCGTTTCAGGATGAAGAACATACAAATGCTTGTAGCTACTGATGTTGCAGCAAGAGGACTTGATGTTCATGATCTCACCCACATCATCAATTACAACCTTCCCGACGATCCGGAGGTATATGTGCACCGGAGCGGAAGGACCGGCAGGGCCGGAAAAAACGGCATCGCCGTGTCACTCGTTCATGTAAAGGAATCAGGCCGCATCCGGGAACTGGAAAGAATTACAACCAAACAATTCGAACGCAAGCAGGTTCCAGGTGGCAGGGAAATTTGCGAAAAACAATTGATCAACCTGGTAGACAAGGTGAAAAGCACCCAGGTTGACGAGGTCAATATTGAAAAATACCTGCCGGCCATTTATGAAAAACTGGAATTGCTGGATCGTGAAGAACTGATCAAACACTTTATTTCCGTGGAATTCAACCGCTTTCTGGAATATTACAAAGATGCTCCTGATCTTAATCTGACCAGCAAAAACAGTAAAACATCAACTTATCAGAAAACTGAAGAGTCCTTTACACGCTTTCACATCAACCTGGGCAGCAAACAGAACCTTTCGGCTTCATCACTGATCGCATTGGTAAACCGGAGTTGCCAGGGCAAAAGAATTGAATTTGGCAAGATTGAGATTCTGAGAAAATTTTCCTTTTTTGAGATCGAAGAATCCCGGACAAAACATCTGCTTGCTGATATGAATAACGCGCTTTACGACGGTATCCCGGTTACCATCCAGGTTTCGGAGCCCTCGAAATTCGGGAACAGCAATAAAGAACATGCTGCTGCCGGTGGCGACAGAAAGCGTGGGGATGGGAAAAAGAAGAGAGTCCGGAAATGGTAGCCGGGCTATTTCTTTTCTGATATAAGATCCACAGCTTTCAGCAGCGTGTTGTCTATTTCCTGAATAATGGGATAGAACCCGTTGTCATCCAGAAAATTCCTGGCTATGTATGCATACAACTGGGTCTTCATAATTTTCTCTGAAGTTTTGATATCGTGCGGCGCCTCTTTAACGCCTTCCTGTGCAGCAAAAACAATGAATTTTCTGAGAACATTCTGTTTTTCCAAGGCAGTGACAATATCACCAGGCGTTTTGAGATCCGACAAGCGGTCGCGGTTTTCATCGGCAAATTTGAGTGAAAACCTGTAAATAAGCCCCTGGTTTCGCACATCAATATAGTAATCCGAGATGCCCACGGTGTCAATGGGCACAAAAACATCCGGCATGATCCCGCCTCCCCCGTAAACAATTTTCCCGCCCGGGGTGGTATATTTCAGCGAATCGGCAAATTTATTGCTGTCGGCGATTTCCAATTCTCTGTGGAGGTACCTGTTGTTCAGATCCCCGTAATACTCATCCAGGTTGCGGTTATAGGGTTTCTGAATGCTCCGCCCCGTAGGGGTATAATAGCGTGCAATGCTCAGCCTGATGGCTGAACCATCAGCAAGCGGCTTCTGCTCCTGAACCAAACCTTTTCCAAAAGACCGGCGCCCGATTATGGTTCCCCTGTCGTTGTCCTGCAACGCTCCGGCAAGGATCTCACTGGCAGATGCCGAGTTCTCGTCAATCAACACAGCCACTTCCAGATCAGTGCAAAAACCTCCGGCAGTGCTGGAAAAATCCTGCCTGTTTCGTGCCTTTCCCATTGTATAAACAATCAGTTCGTTCCCTGCCAGAAACTGATCGGCAATAAAAATGGCCGCATTCATAAATCCACCGCCATTCTCCCTCAAATCGAGGATGAGCTTTTTCATTCCTTTTGCCCTGAGGTCATTTACCGCACTTACAAATTCCTCTTCTGTAGTTGCAGAAAACTTGTTCAGCTTGATAAAGCCAATGTTGTCTTTAATCATATAGGCCACATCAACGCTTTTCAGGGGAATATTATCCCTGATGATGTCGAAACTGAGTAAATCATTCACATTGCGGCGGCTGACCTCAACATTCACCTGGGTTCCGCGAGGCCCGCGCAAGCGGCTGACAATGGAGTCGCTCGGAACCTTTTTTCCTGCCACTACATCTCCATTTACCTTGATGATCCTGTCGCCTGCCAGTATGCCTACCTTCTGCGAAGGGCCGTTAGGCACTGTTTGAATAACCATAAGGGTATCATTGAGCATGTTGAACTGAATTCCAATGCCACTGAAATTGCCCTCAAGCGGTTCATTCATCTTCTGAAGCTCAACAGCCGGAATATATTGAGAGTGCGGATCAAGATCTTCCAGAACCCTGGGTATGGCCTCCTCGATAAGGTCATTTTTCGAAACGACATCAACGTATTCGTTTTCAATGTAATTCAAAACATTGTCGAGTTTGTTTACCTTGGGGATGATGATAAACCTGCTCTCTGTATTGCTGGTGTTGTAATACCTTCCGATCATCATTCCCAGTACTACTGAAACTGCAATGATCACCGGTATGTATAGGGCAATACCCTTATTCCTGAATTCCATCTTCATACAAATTAAATTTCAACATAATTAACCTCAATGCCGGCTTTGTGAAGCAGTTCAATGCCATCCTGGGTGTGATACTTATCGCAAAAAACCACCCTGCGTATTCCCGACTGAATGATCAGTTTAGCACACTCCATGCAGGGGGAAGTGGTTATGTAAAGTGTGGCTCCATCGCTGCTGTTGTTCGATTTAGCCACCTTGGTAATGGCATTGGCCTCTGCATGCAGCACATAGGGTTTGGTTTTGTTGTTTTCATCCTCGCATACATTCTCAAAACCTGCAGGAGTGCCATTAAACCCATCGGAAATGATCATTCTTTCCTTCACAATAAGCGCACCCACCTGTCTTCGCTTGCAATAGGAATTCAATGCCCATATGCGCGCCATTTCAAGGTATCTTTTGTCGAATTGCTCCTGCTTTTCGCCATAAGGGTGGATGGGATCGTATCTTTTCATAGTCCGGTAAAAAATGGGCAACTGCTCTTCCGTCTGCGGATGACAAATATAACACTAATTTAATTGCCTGTGCGGTGTACGTATCAATTTATGAGCAGCATGCAGCAAACCAAAAATTATTGCGTCTTTGGTCATAAACAGCAAATATGAAAGAAAACATGAAGAAGAAAACAGGGTTATTGGCGGTGTCAATAGCTACCTATTTACTGGTATCCTGCACTTCCAACGTGATTACCGGTCAGATGGTAAAAGAATCCAGGGATCTTCCATCGTTTGAAGGTGTTTCACTTGCCTTTTCAGGAAATGTTTACATTACCCAGGGCAGTCCGCAACGTGTGGAAATCGAAGCTGATAAAAACACCCTGGAGATTATTGAAACCAGAATTGAAAACAACGTGCTTGTGCTGAAATACAAGAATGGGCAGTGGCGCGATCTGGGGAAGGTAACCGTTCATATTACCATGCCCGGCATCAGCACCCTTACCATAGCCGGATCGGGAGATATGATCTGCAAGAGCCCGGTAAAAGTTCAGGATCTTGAACTGAGTGTCAGCGGAAGCGGTTCACTTAAAATGGATCACCTTACTTTTCATGAAATTGATGCGGCTGTTTCCGGTTCAGGCAGCATTTCCCTCATCGGCAATGGCGATCCCGGTGAACTCGACGCCCGGATTACAGGATCGGGAAGCCTGAATGCAGGTGAACTTTCCGTGGGTGAGGCCGTGGTGAATATTACCGGCTCAGGTTCTGCCACTGTTTTCGTAGTTAAAGAACTCGAAACCAATATTACCGGCAGCGGCAGCGTATATTACAAGGGAAATCCCATAATCAACGCCAATGCTGTGGGCTCAGGCAGAACCAAACCGGTTAACTGATCAGTCACCCTTAATCATCACCAGCATCATTTTAAACTTTTCCTGAGCCTGAACAGCGTGCGGAATATTGGCAGGCATAACAATAAACTGACCGGCTTCCAGATCATGGCCTGTTTTGTTGATGGTTATTTTTCCCCTGCCTTCCGTTACCATTACAAAGGCATCAAAAGGGGCACTGTGCTCACTCAGGCTTTGTCCCGCATCAAAAGCAAACAAGGTGATATTGCCTGTTTGCTTTTTAATGATCATCTTGCTTACTGTGGCATTATCTGACCATTCGATCGATCCGGCCAGGTTGAATATAGTTGATTTTTCGAATTCCATTGTAATAAATATTACCGTAGAGACGCATTGCAATGCGTCTCTATGCGTGTTTATGCGTCTCTACGGGGGTTAAGAAAATTAATTCATCATTTTTGCCATATCGGCTTCCACTGTGGAAATTCCCGATATGCCGAAGTTTTCTACTAAAATACGGGCTACGTTGGGCGACAGAAAAGCGGGTAATGTGGGTCCCAGATGAATTTTCTTTACACCCAGGAACAACAGGGCAAGCAAAACAATCACTGCCTTTTGCTCATACCAGGCTATGTTGTACTCAATGGGCAGCTCGTTGATATCATTCAGGGCAAATATCTCCTTCAGCTTAAGCGCTATTATAGCCAGCGAATAAGAATCATTGCACTGTCCGGCATCCAAAACGCGCGGTATACCGTTGATGTCGCCTAGAGGAAGTTTGTTGTAGCGATACTTGGCACAACCCGCGGTAAGAATTACGGTATCCTTGGGAAGTGCGGCAGCAAAGTCGGTATAATATTCACGGCTCTTCATGCGCCCGTCGCAGCCGGCCATTACAAAAAACTTCTTAATAGCCCCGGTTTTAACGGCCTCTACCACTTTGTCGGCCAGTGCAAAAACCTGCGCGTGGGCAAATCCGCCGGTAATGTGTCCCTGTTCAATTTCCCGGGGGGCTGTACACTTTTTCGCATGGGCAATGACGGCGCTGAAATCTTTTGCACTGCCGGGCTTGCGGTCGGCTATATGCGGGAATCCTTCGAAACCAGATTCTCCCGTGGTGTACACCTTATCCTTATAAGGCGCATTGGGCAAGGGTGGTACAATGCAATTGGTGGTGAATAAAATTGGCCCGTTAAAGGCTTCAAATTCCTCCCGTTGCTTCCACCAGGCGTTTCCATAGTTGCCGGCAAAGTTGCTGTATTTTTTAAAGAACGGATAGTAATGTGCCGGAAGCATTTCGCTGTGGGTATACACATCCACACCACTGTCGCGGGTTTGCTCGAGCAAATCTTCCAGATCGCGTAAATCATGTCCGCTGATCAATATCCCCGGGTTCTTCCTCACACCTATATTCACTTTGGTTATTTCCGGGTTACCGTAACGGCCTGTGTTGGCCTTATCAAGGAGCGCCATGACCTTTACGCCGAAACTGCCGGTCTCAACCACCAGCTTCAGCAAATCATCGGCAGTGAGTTTGTCATTCACTGTAGCGGCCATAGCCTTATGCATAAACGCGTAAATGTCTGCATCTTCAAGCCCCAGGTTGTAAGCATGCTCGGCATAGGCTGTCATACCCTTCAAACCGTAAATGATCAGGCCGCGTAGCGAGCGGATGTCTTCATGCTGAGTGGACATTACACCAATGGAAGTTGCTTTGATCTCAAATTCCTCAGCACTTTCGGCATACCACACAGCACACTCGGGCAGTTCATGCTGGTTAACCGCGCCCAGACTCTGCAGCTTGGCCTGGAGTTTGTTTCTGAGGGCCAGCGCCTCTTTTACCCTTTCTACAAAAACCGCTTTATCAAAATTGGCATTGGTTATGGTTGCAAAAAGGCCTTTCATTACAAAAACATCAGGCTCTCCATCACCATAGCCTTTTTCACGCAGCCGAAGGGTGTAATACGAAATACCCTTCATAACATAAATAAGCAAATCCTGCAGATTGGCCACATCTCCGGTCTTTCCGCAAACTCCTTTAATCTCACAGCCATAACCTTTGGCTGCTTCCTGACACTGATTACAAAACATTCCCATATTATTAACTTTTGTTTATTAAAATTTACGAATTTTTTTACAGTATTCCTATTGTTTATTATTCATTGCTAATTGTTCATTGTTCATTGTTCATTGATCATTTTCCATTGCTCATTGTTTCTCATACCCATTCTTCGCTTACCACATTTCCTTCAACCGATACCACGATCAGTTTAACCGGAACCTTGCGCCTTGCGGCCGAAACAGCCTGGTTAACAATTCGCAACAGTCCGCCGCAACAGGGCACCGTCATGATCATTACCGTGATGGTATTGACCTCACCGTGATCGATCATGGCTGTTATTTTATTCAGATATACATCCAGATTTGAATCAAGCTTCGGGCAGGCAATTGCCAGGCTCTTTCCCTTCAGAAAACGCTGGTGAAAATCTCCCACGGCAAACGCCGTGCAATCGGCAGCAATCAGCAGATCTGCATTTCTGTATGCCGAAGCCTGCGGATTAACCAGGTGCAATTGCACGGGCCACTGACGCAATTCCGACTGCAAAGCCACTGCTGCTGCCACTGCTGCTGCCACTGCTGCTGCTCCTGCCGCTGCCACTGCTCCCGCTCCCGGCCTCTCGATCACCATGCTCCTGCTTCCGGGGCAACCGGCACGCTGATGGACCGCATGGGGTGCTTCCGCATGGCCATGATGGTGAACTTCGCTGATTACATCATTCAAACTGAATCCCAGCGTTTGTTCATGCTCCTTTAAATAGCGCACTCCTTCTTTTAAAAATCCGGTTTCATTGTGATCTTTCAAATGCTTCAGGTGGGCAATCACCGTGTTTTTGCCTTTCGAAACCATGATTTCCATTACCCGCGACTCATCATACGCCTCTGCTTCGCGCTTTTCAATTGTGATGGCCTCTTGTGGACAATGACCAATGCAGGCACCCAGGCCGTCGCACATCAGATCGCTTATTAAACGTGCCTTTCCATCGATAATCTGTAAAGCTCCTTCATGACAACCCGGCACACAAAGCCCACAACCATTGCACAATTCTTCGTTTATTTTTACCACATCCCGTATCATTGTCTGGTGTTTTAATTATTTGCTTCGTAATTTTGAGACAAACTTAAGACCTTGTGGTCCGATTTTTTGTACCATATGTTACAAAACTGATCTTTTTATGGATTTTGTTTTTTCCGCCCTGTCAGCAACCAATATTTTCCTCGGCCTCACAGCTGAGCAGGTTGAAGAATTATTTGACGGCCGTCCTTTTCGGATCAGGGAATATGAACGTGATCAATACATTGCACACAGCAATGATACCTGTAACGATATGCTTTTTGTTCTTAAAGGTTCGGTAAGAGGCGAAATGGCCGATTTTTCAGGAAAAAAACTGAAGATTGAAGACATCCCTGCTCCGAATCCACTGGCTGTGGCTTTTATTTTCGGTCGCGAAAACCGTTTTCCGGTAGATATCATAGCCAATGAACAAGCCTCTCTGCTTACCATCCCCCGCGATGTACTGATTTATATTTTACAGAACAGCAGGGTGGTGCTGCAGAATTACCTGAACGCCATATCCAGCCGCACCCAATTCCTTTCCAAAAAAATCAGGTTTCTTTCATTTAAAACCATCAGGGAGAAGATTGCCAATTTCATCCTGACCAACATTCCTAAAGACAGCAATATCTTTGAATTCCGTCAAACGCAGAATGAACTGGCCGACTTTTTCGGTATCACCCGTCCTTCACTGGCCCGTGCCCTGGCTGAAATGGAAGAGGACGGTATGATTCAGTTTGAAAGAAACAAAATTACCATTCATAATATGGAGAAATTGAATAAATTGCTAAACAATTAAATACGCCATGCAAAACCTCATTCTAACAACAACGCCATCCCTCGAAGGAAAAAAGATCACCCGGTACTTTGGCATTGTTACCGGTGAAGCCATTATTGGCGCCAACCTGTTCCGCGACATATTTGCCGGCATCAGGGATATTGTGGGCGGCCGTTCGGGCTCTTATGAAGAAGTTCTTAGGGAAGCCAAGCAAAATGCCCTGACCGAAATGGAGGAAAATGCCCGCCGCCTGGGTGCCAATGCCGTGGTTGGAGTTGACCTTGATTATGAAACAATCGGCAGCAACGGCAGCATGCTCATGGTAACAGCAAGCGGAACAGCAGTGCTGACGGAATAAACAAAGTCGATTTTATGTGAAGTGCTATTTCGGGGCCTGGTTACATTCCCGGATCATCTGCTGATTCTCGGCTAAACCCCAGGAAGGCAGGTAGGGCAATTCGGGCTTAAAGGCATGGTATTTTTCACGTGCTTTAAGAAACAAGGATAAGGCTTTTTTTGCACCTCCGCCGAACAGAACCGGTGTATAATAGGTATTGTACCCCATGAGCATGTAGGCTCGCGGATTGGAAGGATTTGCTGCAACGGCTTTTTTCAGGCTTGCATCGGCCTTCTGCGAAAAACTCAGAGCACGTACTTCAGGGTTTACCTGTAATCTCGTTTGGTACAGGAACGCCTGCAAGGCATGCAATTCCGACTCACCCGACCGGATGGCAAATGCCTTGTCAATCATCGGCTGCGCCTTATCAATCAGTTCATCCTTGTATTTGCTGTCAAGTGCTGTCTGGCTGGCCCTGAGGTAAGCCAGTCCTGCATAATAAAAAGCAGGCCATTGTCCCGGCAACTGATCTGTCATCTGCTTGAAATAAAAGGCGGCTTCAAGATAATTATTGGTGGTTTGGGCCTTGTTCAGTAAAGCCAAACCTGCATCATACAGGGTGGAGTCAGCAACAGCCTGGGAAAAAGCATGAGGAACTGGAAAAGCCAGGATAAAACCAATAAGGATCAACTTCTTCATAATATGTGTTTTTCAGCATGGTAAGACGACCGCACAAGCGGACTGCTTTCAACCACAGCAAATCCCTTGCCAAGACCAATGGATTTGAATTTTTCAAATGATTCAGGGGTAATGAACTCATGCACAGGCATATGACTCACGGTGGGCTGGAGGTACTGACCCATCGTCATCACTTTTACCCCAACTGCCAGCAGGTCATCCATGGTTTCCAGCACCTCTGCTTCAGTTTCACCCAGCCCCAGCATGATACCTGATTTTGTGGTGATGCCTGAACGTGCAATATAACCAAGGACCTCCAGGCTGGTTTCATATCGGGCACGGCTGCGTATCTGCCGGTTCAGGCGCTTTACCGTTTCGAGGTTGTGCGAGATTACTTCAGGGTTTTCATCAATAACCTGCTGCACCAGTTCAACCCTGCCCTGGAAATCCGGAATCAACACTTCCAAAGTAGTTAAGGGATTCAGCTCTTTAACCCGGCGAATGGCCGCAGCCCATAAGCCAGCCCCCAAATCGTCCAGGTCATCCCGGTCTACTGATGTGATTACGCCATGTTTCACACCCATAATATTTACAGACCGGGCCAGCCTGTCGGGCTCCTCCCAGTCCACCGGCAACGGCTTACCGGTTGGCACCGAGCAGAATTTGCAATGCCGGGTACAAATGTTGCCCAAAATCATGAAAGTGGCTGTACCCTGGTTCCAGCACTCGCCGATATTGGGACAGTTGCCACTGGTACATATGGTATGCAGGTGCTGCTGTTGCACCAGGTTTTTAACGCGCGAATAGTTTTCACCCTGCGCGCGTTTCATCTTCATCCAGTGGGGCAGGCGGGGACGTATGGGATTGTTGTTTTCCAAAACAGGTTTTTGGCAAAGATAAGGAGAGAATTATTAATGTTGAAGGTTGAAAAAAGTACCCGGAGCCGGAATCGAACCGGCAAGGGAAAATCCCACTGGTTTTTGAGACCAGCGCGTCTACCTATTCCGCCATCCGGGCAACTTGTTCATTTTTATGGATGGGTGTGCGAAGATATAGAAATGTTTTTGTTTACGCAAAATTAAGAAGTGATTTTGCAATGGCTGAACCATACGCAAACTATTTAAAAGCGTTCTATACTAGAAATACTGAACAATGTAGCCAGATCACAATGAATCTTTCATTATCGCCATGGGCGTTACCTGCTTTTCAATAGGATTCACCTGCAAGACAATTCATGTAAAACCTGTAATGGTTGCATGTCATCACTCACCAACTGCTGTCCTCGTTGTAATTTGCCAAATAGGCAGATATCTCTGAAATAAAACCGGTAATATAGGTATTACTCTCAATCAGGAATTTTCCAATTAAGAGCTTGTCTTCTGAAGTTTCTGCACTTTCAAAATCCTTTCTTTTAGCTACTGCCAGGTAAAATAAATCGGTAAATTCGTACCTGAAACGTCCATCTTTGAATTCCAGAATGAGGGTATATCTCACTTTGGAATTATAAGTAAGTGGAGAGCTCATATAATACTGGCTTACTACAATTCTACCAAATACCGATTCATCCATAACAATACCTTTACTACCCAGTGTATTTACAAATTTAACTTCAGTAAGCCATTTATAGGCGCCTTCCATTAATTGCAGTTTGGATTTCGAATCAACCGAAATAACACCGGATGTGGCATATTTTCCTGTTGACGGATCAATAGCCAATGGAGCTGGTGGATTCGTGGTTTGTGCAGATATATGAAATGACATCAGCAACAATAATAAAAGATAGGGCCTTTTCATGTGTGATTTTTGAATAAAAATAAATAAAAGTATGTAATTATAACTTGACTAATGGTTATTCATGAAGAAAAAAGTGGACACCGGAAAACAACTCAGCTTTGCTAAAACAACTGATTATTCGCAAAAAATAGGTCGCAATACCCTGATTTTCATCGTAACTTTGCTGATCCGGTTTTAAAATAGAAAATAAAACGATTCCGGCAACCCTAAAATTCGCAATCAACAACCCCGGGTACTCTGAATCGCTTGTTTTCAGAAGAAAGGAGGAAAGTATAAACACGTTATGAAACAAAAAATCCGTTGATATCTTTTTCAGTTTTTATATGCCGGATTTGACATTGTTTTTTATAAATTATAGGGTCCCCCAATGATGACAACAAGCAAATTTCAGTTTCTCAATCCCTTATCCCATCGGGTTAATAACTCCGCGGGAATGTTAATAAATACGAAGGAACTCTTCTTGTTGTGCTTGGTTTGTGTTACTAACTTGCAGTACTATCTGAAATATTCCGGTAGTTTTTTTACCGGTCAAGTTTCCAACGATTTAAAATTATACCCATGCAGGCTGAAAATACAAAATTTAACAATTTGACCTTGAATCCTACCGAAAGTAAAGAACCCGTGAAAAAAGTTATCACAAATAAGGACAATACCTATTCCTATGAGGAGGCTTACAAGAGCACCCTTGCGTATTTTAAGGGAGATGAGCTTGCTGCAACCGTGTGGGTGAATAAGTATGCTCTTAAGGATTCGTTCGGCAAGATCTATGAAAAGAATCCCGATCAGATGCATTGGCGTATCGCAAACGAGATACACCGGATTGAGCAGAAGTATCCCAACCCCATACCCCTGATGGTGATTCATTCCCTGCTGAAGGATTTTAAGTATATTATTCCCCAGGGAAGTCCGATGACCGGAATTGGCAATAATTTCCAGATAGCCTCACTTTCGAATTGTTTTGTGATTGGCAATAACGGAGCCTCTGATTCCTACGGCGGAATCATGAAGATTGACCAGGAACAGGTGCAACTGATGAAACGCCGCGGAGGTGTTGGTCACGACCTGTCGCACATCCGCCCGAAAGGCACGCCCGTTCTCAACAGTGCACTCACTTCTACCGGTGTTGTACCTTTTATGGAAAGGTATTCCAATTCAACCCGTGAAGTGGCGCAGGACGGCCGCCGCGGAGCCCTTATGCTGAGTATCTCCATCAAGCATCCCGATTCTGAGAAATTCATCGATGCCAAGCTTGAAAAAGGTAAGGTTACCGGCGCCAATATTTCGGTTCGGATCAACGATGAATTCATGAAAGCCGTGGTGAACAATGAACCCTATATTCAGCAATACCCCGTTGATTCACCGAACCCGGTCTACAAAAAAGAAATTGAAGCGCGCAAACTTTGGGAAAAGATTGTTCACAATGCCTGGAAGTCAGCTGAGCCGGGAATCCTTTTCTGGGATACCATTGCCCGTGAATCTGTCCCTGATTGCTATGCCGATTTCGGATACCGCACGGTATCAACAAACCCCTGCGGCGAAATTCCGCTTTGTCCTTATGATTCATGCCGCCTGCTGGCAATCAACCTGTACGGTTATGTGAATGAACCTTTCACCGGTAACGCCCGGTTCGATTTCGACCTTTTCAAAACTCATGTTCACTACGCACAGCGCATGATGGATGACATCATTGACCTGGAACTTGAAAAAATTGATGCAATCCTCGATAAAATCAATAAGGATCCTGAAGATCCCGAGTTGAAAAGAGTAGAAAAAAAACTCTGGGAAAACATCCGCATTAAGGCTGAAGAAGGACGGCGTACCGGAATTGGCATTACTGCCGAAGGTGACATGCTTGCAGCTCTTGGATTGCGCTATGGCACCGATGATGCCATTGACTTTTCCGTTGAAGTGCAAAGGACACTTGCTCTTGAAGCCTATCGTTCGTCAGTTGAGGTGGCCAGAGAACGCGGACCTTTTGCTATATATGACGCCCATCTCGAAAAGGACAATCCTTTTATCCTGAGACTTAAACATGAAGATGAGCAGATGTATAAAGATATGGTGAAATACGGCCGCAGGAATATTGCACTGCTCACTATAGCCCCCACAGGCACTACCAGTCTGATGTCTCAAACCACATCAGGCATTGAGCCGGTTTTTATGCCGGTGTACAAACGTCGTCGTAAGGTAAACCCCAATGATACCAACATCAACATCAGTTTTACCGATGAGGTTGGCGATAAATGGGAAGAATTCAATGTATTCCACCACAAATTCCTCACCTGGCTCGAAGTGAACGGTTATAATGTGGAGGAAGTAAAACAGTATAACGACGAGAAACTGCAGGAGGTTGTCGCAAAATCACCCTATTATAAAGCCACATCCAATGATGTCGACTGGATGAGCAAGGTGCGGATGCAGGGAGAAGTGCAAAAGTGGGTGGATCATTCCATCAGCGTTACCATCAACCTGCCCAACCAGGCTACTGAAGAGCTTGTAGGTCAGTTGTATGTTACTGCATGGCAAAGTGGTTGCAAAGGGGTAACCGTTTACCGCGATGGTTCCCGAGCCGGGGTGTTGATCAAGGATAATTCCGAGAAAGAAAAGTCGGGAGAAGATAACAATACCTCAAAGTTCAAGAGGCCGCGCATTCTTGATGCCGATATCATCCGTTTCAACAACAATGAAGAGAAATGGATTGCTTTTATCGGACTGAAAGACAACAAGCCTTACGAGATATTTACCGGTATTGTGGATGATGAAATGTTCCCCATCCCGAAATCCATTACCAAAGGAAAAATTATCAAAAACCGAGACGAACAGGGCAAATCACGGTACGACTTCCAATACACCGATAAATACGGCTATAACAATACGCTGGGCGGGCTCTCACACATGTTCAACAAGGAATACTGGAATTATGCCAAATTATTCTCCAGCGTACTCCGCCATGGTATGCCTATTGCCGATGTAGTTAACCTTGTGGCTTCGCTGCAACTTGACAGCGCTACAATCAACACCTGGAAAAATGGTGTGGAACGGGCACTCAAAAAATACATCCCGAACGACACCAGGGTCAAGAAAGGTAAAAACTGTTCTGAATGCGGATCAGATAATCTGGTCTACCAGGAAGGTTGTTTGGTATGCCGTAACTGCGGATCATCCAGATGCGGTTGATCCGGTACATGTTTTGAAAAAAACCGGGGTTTATGCACCCCGGTTTTTTTGTTTGTGACATAAAAAAATCCCGCTAAATGAATAACGGGATTTTGAAAGTTGATCAGACTTGCTGTTGTTTTTCCTACTCTTCTTTATCTTCTGCCTCGTATGCTTTCAGCAGTTCTTCCTGAACATTGCCGGGCACTGCTTCATAATCGATGAATTTCATTGAATATATGGCCCGTCCGCCGGTCATTGAACTGAGTGCTGTGGAATACTTGTTCATTTCGGCCAGAGGAACCTTTGCCGTGATCTTCTGGAATCCCATTTCCGAGCTCATACCCTGAACAATGGCACGCCGGCCCTGCAGGTCACTCATTACATCACCCATGCGGTCAGCCGGCACGAGCACATCTACCTGGTAAACAGGCTCGAGAATCTTGGGAGCGGCTTTTTTGAATGCTGCACTGAACGCGTTCCTGCCAGCAAGTTTAAAGGATATTTCATTGGAATCAACCGGGTGCATCTTGCCGTCGTAAACGTATACCCGGATATCACGGGCATAGGAACCCGTGAGTGGTCCGGTCTCAATTTTTTCCATAAGACCTTTGAGAATTGCCGGAAGAAAGCGCGCATCAATCGAACCTCCCACAATACAATTGTAAAATACCAGTTTACCACCCCAGGCTAATGGAATCTCCTCTTTGTCGCGAATCGAAATCTTTTGTTCTTTGCCATCTATAAGAAAAATGGTGGTATCAGGTACACCTTCTTTGTGCGGCTCGATAACAAGATGAACCTCACCAAATTGCCCTGCACCACCAGATTGTTTTTTATGCCTGTAATCAGCTACTGCAAATTTAGTGATGGTTTCGCGGTAAGGTATTTTAGGCGCAAGAAATTCTGTGGCTATTTTAAATTGATTATCAAGATGCCATTTCATGATATTCAGGTGATATTCACCCTGACCCATTATAATAATCTGCTTGAGCTCTTTGGAATACTCGATTTTTATGGTAGGATCCTCAAAATGCATGCGTTGCAATGCTTCCCCCAGTTTCTCATCATCACCCTCACTGAGTGTTCTGATAGCAGTGCGGTATTTGGGTTCAGGAAATTCAATAGCTGCAAATTTAATACCGGAAACCGCTGACAAAGTCTGATTGGTCTTGGTGGCCTTCAGCTTCACAGTAGCACCCAAATCACCGGCCAGCATGTTGGTAACTTTGGTCCTGTTTTTACCGGCCACGGCAAATATCTGGGCAATGCGTTCCTTATTCTGGGTGGTATTGTTGTTCAAGTCAATACCTTCTTTGATTTCACCTGCCATCACCTTAAAATAGTTGATCTCACCAATATGTGTTTCAACTGCAGATTTGTAAACAAAGAGGGTGGCAGGACCGGCAGGATCACATTTCACTTCCTTGTCGTTTGCCTTGGGTGCAGGCATGTCGGCCGGACCGGGTGCTACCTGGGATATAAACTCCAACAGACGGCCGGTACCGATATTTTTCTTGGCTGACACACAGAATATGGGGAAAATACCACGTTGTATCAAACCGGCACGGATCCCTTTCTGTAATTCTTCAGGTGTCAGTGTGTCATTTGCAAAGAACAATTCCATCAGGGCTTCATCACCTTCTGCTGCTCTTTCAACCAATACCGCATGAAGCTCATCAGCCTGGTCTTTTTGATCAGCCGGAATATCCAAGATCTGGGGTTTGCCACCATCTTTCGGGTATTTGTATAGCTTCATGGTGATTAAATCAACGATGGAGTCAAAAGCAGCGCCCGTATTAACAGGATACTGGGCAATAACCGCATGAACTCCGAACCTTTCCTTGATTGATTCAATGGTCTTTTCCCAGTTTGCTTTATCATGATCCAACTGGTTTACAACGAAGATTATACCTTTGCTGGCATTGGCCAGGTAACGGCCATGAATTTCGGCACCTACCTCAATACCGTTCTGGGCATTAACAACCATCAGTGCGCTGTCAGTAACAGTCAGGGCAGAGACCACGCCGTTGACAAAATCGTCAAGGCCGGGAACGTCAATAAAGTTGATCTTATGATCGTTATATGTGGTGTACAACAACGATGAAAAAACGGAACAGGTGTTGTTTTGCTCAATTTCCTTGAAATCGGATACGGTATTTTTGCTTTCCACATCACCGCGTCTTTCAATGACACCGCCTTCAAACAGCATTGCTTCAGCCAGTGTGGTTTTTCCCGATCCCGAATTGCCAACAATTACCAGGTTCTTAATCTGACCAGTAGAATATGTCTTCATGTGTTAAATAATTTACTATTAATACCTTGTTGTATGCCCTGCGGCAAGAGAGTCACAAAAATAGCAAAATTTTGCTAAGTACCAAGAAGTAACAGGGATTTCACGGGGTGGCAAAAATCGCAGTGGGCTTAACCGCAAAACAGAGTTGTTAACTTCAGACATTGCATTGTAGAACTTATAGCATGCATTAATTATTTGAGATGAGTCTGCACAATGCACTATCCCCAGCTGGCCTTGCTCTGCCGTAGCGGCTACGCGAAGGCGCAGCGGGGGCTGGGGGTGGATTAAAGCAGACTGATAATAGTCGACTCCCACAAACCAAAGGAGTATTTTAAAACAAGAAAAGTGTATGAATTTATATAAGTCCACCCCCTGACCCCCGCCAGCGGAGCCTGTCCCGATTCATCGGGAGGACATCGCCATGTTCAGCCTTAGCTGTTATGATAATGATGCTACCAGTTACATATTAAAAATATCTAAATTATGCAACTCATGCTGAGCCTGCCGGCAGGCAGGCGTAGTCTCCAGACTACGCTCTACCTGAATTAACCCAAACCTACATCATATCATCCATGCCGCCTTCATCGGAATCGCGCTCGTCTTGCTGCCGGTTAGCAGCCTGCCTGTAATTGTTGATGCGAAACGTAAGGTTCAGCGTCACCACAGGCGACTCTCTCCTGCCCTTGTTGTAGGTGTAAAAATTGCTGCCCTCGGAGATGTTGGTAAACACCCCGGTGGAAAGAATGTCTCTGACATTGAGTGAAACACTCAGCTGCTTCTTCAGCATTTCTTTGCGAAGCGCCACATTGGCCACAAAGAAACCTTCACGCTTTCCCTGGAGTGTATTGGAAGGTCCGCTATAGAAACCGGATATTTGAAACCTCGTATCCCACTTCATTTTAAAAGATGAACTGAAGTTGGTGCGCCACGATGTGGTCACTGATTTCACCTCCTCACCCTCAACCTGTCCGTTAAGCTCGTAGCGGAAAAAGTTCCCGGTTACATTCAGCTGCCACCACCTCGCTAATTCCCAATTGGTCATCAGTTCAATACCCAGTGAATTGTCCTTATTGGCATTCATGGTGGTAGTAGTGTATACCCAGGCAATGGAATCGAAACCACTCAACCGGGTAATTTTGTCACGGGTACCCCTGTAATAGGTTTCAAGTGAAACAAAGCCCCTTTTATGTGTGTACTGGTAATTCACCTCGAAAGCGTTTGTAAATTCGGGCTTCAATGCCGGATTACCAAAAAACAAATTGTCAGGTCCATTAAATTGCTTAAACGGATTCAGATCACGCTCCCTGGGTCGCTGTATTCTTCGTGAATAGGTAAACTGAACCTGGTGGGCATCGGAAATCTTACGTGTCAAATAAAACGAGGGAAAAAAATGCAATTTCTCATAGGTGAACGATTCGCCAATTGTTTTCTGGTCCAGGCTCCTTTTGTTATACTCTGCACGCAACCCGGCCTGGTATTCAAATTTTCCAAGCTGTGCCGAATAAATGAGGTAGGCCGATTGCATGGCATCAAGATATTCAAGTGAATTGCTGATCGAGTCGTTTTGCAGCCATTCATTTACGGGCACCACAAAATCTTCATAAATGTATTTTGCTTCATCGGCATCCCATCTCGACTGTAAACCAGCCTCAATCTTTCCGCTTCCCACTGGTTTTGAGTAATCGAGCTCGGCACGTAATATATGTTCCGGTGTTTCAGTCTTCGACCGGGTACGCTTCGGCTCACTTCCGGAGGGTATATACCTCATATCGGTGGACCGGATGATGTCTTCCTCTTCCTCATCTTCGCGCGCCGATTCATAATAAACACTGGCCATCAGTTGGTGTCCGCTCTCATCATACTTCTTCAGAAAATCCAGGTTGAAGTTGTAAAAAAAATCGTTGTCACCCGAAACACGCTGTGTGGTGTAAAACGAATCCCGTGTGGCCGGTTCGGTAAACCAGTGACTTTTGTCGGTGAAATCCCTGATAAATTCCCGTGAACCAACTACACCTGATAACGATAGGGATGATTTGTCGGTCAATGCATAATCAATTCCTGATTTCAGATTGTAGGACTTTCTCCTGAAAAAGCCGTCACTTTCTGACAATTTTGTTGTAGTTGTATCATTCAGGTAAGTCCTGCGTTCGTTTTCCCCTTCATTGAAATGATGCCGGTCTCCAAACTCACCTCCAATGAAATAATTGAGTTTGTTCCGCCTGAAATTAAGCAGCAAATCAGCCGTATATTTATCCCTGGTACCCACTGATACATTGGCAATGCCACCAACACCATTGTTCTTCTGCTTTTTCATAATCACATTGATGATACCTGCTGCACCATCGGGGTCGTATTTGGCAGAAGGACTGGTGATGATTTCCATGCTCTGAACTGCGCTTGCGGGAATCTGCTGCAATCCTTCGCTTCCTCCTATAATGCTCGGCTTTCCGTCGATCAGCAATTGGAAATTGCCGCTGCCGCGTAAACTTACATTACCTTCCACATCAACTTCGATGGACGGTGTATTTTCCAGTGCGTTCACCAGAGAGCCTCCGGAGGCCGACAAATCCTGGGCAATATTCACCACCTTTTTGTCGATTTTGTATTCAACACGCTGACTCTGCGCCACCACAGTAACTTCTTCAATCCGGGTGACATCTGGATGCAGCAGCACATTCCCAAGGTCAATCGCTGTGCGCTGCGAACCAATGCTGATTGATGAAATCCGCCTGGGAACATAACCAATAAAATTGGCGTCGATATAATATTCACCGGCCGGTATATCTTTAAAAACAAAAGCGCCGTCAACACCGGTTACCAATCCGTTAACCAGCGACGAATCCTTCACCCTGTAAACACCAATGGTTGCATATTCAATAGCCCCCCGGGTAGTGGAATCAAGTATCATGCCCTTCACAGTGCCAGCCGGCAAGGCTACTGCACCTTCACCCGTGAAAGCACTATTTGCAGAAACCGAAACTCCAATAAACAAAGCCAACAAAAATCCCATTACTCCTCTCATCTCTTCCAAATTTTTAATCCCATATGCATTCAATAAACACCAAATAAACAGCGTAACCCGGGAAAAGGTTGTTAAAGAAATTATAAAATCGACCAAGCCGGTAAACAAATTGACAAACCAGAAGAATTGATCGCCAAAAACTGTGCTTTGAAAACCGGGATTATCAGAACTTAAGTGCAAGCTGCAATTTCAGATCGGTTCGGGTGGGCGCGTTGATTTTGTCCCAGCCTGAGCTGATTTCCTGCCGGTTTGAGAAATATGTATTGGATAACCTGATCCGGAAAGACAGATTCTCTGACAGGTTGTACCGCACCATCACATAACTGCGAAGTCCGGAATCATACAGGGGCGTAAAAGAAAAGCCGGTGCTCAGGTCATGCTCATAGGCATAAATACGGGCCGAATAATCACTGGTATTAAACCAGGCCAGCCTGGCGTCCATCACAAGAGGTAGTTTTTTTGATTCATATCTTATATCCTGATAAACCATGACTCCTCTGGATGCTTGTGCCGAACCCACGCGGGTAATTACCATTTCAACACGGTTCTGCATGGTGAAGCTTCTTCCGGCCCTGTAATTCACGTGATAACGGATTCCCGACCTCTCGTCATCAGCGATATCAGGTATTTTACTTCCTGATTCCTCATCAACCGGATTGTTTTTATACTTAATTCTGAGGTACATGGTCGTTTTCTTTGTCGCCTTATAATCCACCTGGAGCAGGTAATCGCTTCCCGAAGCTGGGGCGCTCACATTCCTTTTCAACCAGGGAAACCGGTAAAAATCAGCATATCCCGAAATACTGACCTTCCGTGCGGGGTGTAGCACCAATCCCACATAAAATCCCTCCTCGTTGTTATCGGATGCATTCTCACAAAATACAGAACTGTTCAGGCTGATGTACCCTGAAGACAAATTCCGGTAAAGCAGTGAAAACGTGGCATACTTATTCACATTCAGCAGGAGTCCGTTTACAAACGCCCAATGATCATTCCCGGTTGCAACTTCTCCAAACAGCTGTATCTTTTTAATAATCAACGAATAATCAACTCCCCAATTTACCAGGTGTTTACCGGAGAAATCATACAGATCTTCAGGATCATCCCCGGCATCAGCAAACTTATCAAAGTGATAGCAGGCAAGCGTGGAACCGGCTTTCAGGTAATTATTGCGGTAACTGATGCTTCCGCCATACACCGTTTCACCCAGTGTTTTCTCATCGCTTACCTCGGAATGGGTGCGGTGATAACCGCTTTCCTGGAACGACGAAAAAACTACTTCTCCCGATTCGAGCGTATCCATGATGTTGGCGTCGCGCTTTTTAAACGAGAAAAATCCGGTAAAATCAACCTTACCCAACGAAGTGGTGGCTGCCACGCCCCTGAAAAAATTATTCTCATCGGTGGAAGAATAGGGTTTCAATCCGTTTTGTCGTTTCACAATACCAAGCGGTAACGAGGATTTTCCGGGGGCCGTTCCACTCCACAGAACAAGCCCCTGACCGAATGCCAGCCGGTAATCTCCCACAATGGCTGATTTGATGAACTTCATATTGCTTCCCATCACAAAGGCCGAGTTATAATCAAAGCCATGGCGGTTTGATCCCCGGAAAAACTCTTCTCCCGGATCCTTTTCCAGAGTAATGCCTGCCTTTACATGTTCCTTCAACTCAAAACCATACCTGAGATGGAGCAACCAGGGGCTTCCCGGGTACTGCATTTTGCCGGCTGATGAATCATAAACCTGGTATCCCCTGATTTCCTCAAAAACTTTTCGTGTTTTCAACAACAGATCATGATTGGCTGCTTTTTTCACTCCTGACTTCCGGGTTAAACCGGTTTCCCGGTCATCAACATATACAAAAGGAAGTACCCTGTTAATCACATCCTGAGTGAAGCCATATACCAGCTGCAATTCATAAATAGTCAGGAACGGGCCTTTTTCCTCCCGGTATTTTATAAGACTGGAAATTTGAAAATCAGTAAGGAAGAACAGTTTCTGTAAATCAGTTGTGGAAGCGATGTTCAGATCGAGCGGATGCGCCTGAAGCTGCTCCAGTTCATTCAGAATGGTCTCAAAATCGGCCGATACACCCTCCTCAGCAGGCATGGATTCCAGAATCCACTCCCTGAGATTGTACAGATCGGGTGAGGTTTCATGTTGTGCCCACGACGCAATACAAAAGAACAACCCTGTTGCCACAAATAAACAACGAAAGTTCATGCCATTAACGGTTTGATGGCACAATTTAATAAAAACCCATGAATTCTGAGGCCAGGTAAGCCTGTTATTTACCAACCCGTAATTTTCCGGATACAGGCTTTTTGAACTCGGACTACAACCGGTCAGCTGTTACTTTTTCTTTAACCGCAGCATAAGCACATCATGACCGGGAACAACAGCTTTCAGTGCAGTTTTGGTATTTCCTGAACCGGCTTTTGTCCACAAATTTACCAGATCATATTCGGTTTGCGCCGCATTCAGTTCTCTTTTTGAGAGATCATCAAATACAAGCTGTGTTTTCCAGTCGAATTCAATTCCCACAGGCTTTTTGGCCCTGTTCAGAAAGCACACTGCCCAGTCGCCGTTTGCCAGCGGTTTAAACCAGGTTTCCACACTGTCTTTCATAGCGAATTTGAACCCCTGGATACCCAGCGGATCCTGGTCAACAGCTATAACATCCTTATTTGTAAGAATTTCAATGGTTTCTTTGGTCATATTGGACAGGTCGTTACCAGCCATGAGTGGCGCGGCAAGCATGCACCACATCGACATGTGGGCACGGTCCTGGTTCACGGTCATGCCATTACCTATTTCCATCATATCGGGATCATTCCAGTGATCAGGTCCTGCATACTGGCGCAGACCTTCCTGCATATCCAGGATCTTAAGCACTCCCCATGACGACCAGGTTCCATGGTCAACCGAACCCTCGAATTGAGCAGCTATGTCGCCGGTGGTTCTCCAAAGGTGACCAACTTTAGCACCCCAAAGCCAGGGTTTGTTGTTGCCCCATTCGCAAAGGCTGAACATAATTGGCCTGCCGGCAGCGTATAAAGCATCGCGCATGGTGGTGTAGGCCCCTTCTGCACTCAACCCATCGGTAAAGCACCAGTCATATTTCAGGTAATCCACACCCCATTTGGCATATTGCAGTGCATCCTGGTACTCATAACCACGACTTCCGGGCCGGCCTGCACAGGTTTTGTTTCCGGCACATGAATAGATGCCGAATTTCAACCCCTTTGAATGCACATAATCAGCCAAAGCCTTAATGCCCGAAGGAAAATGAACGGAATCTGACTGAATAAATCCCAGACTGTCGCGCTCACCGTGCCAGCAATCGTCAATTACAATGTAGGTGTATCCGGCATCCTTCATGCCCGATGCTACCATGGCATCCGCTGCCTCCCGGATCACCTTTTCATTCACATCACAGGCAATTTTATTCCAGCTGTTCCATCCCATGGGAGGAGTGGGTGCCAGGTTTTCAAATTTCTGGCCCGAAGCAACAGCTGCTAACGTCAGCAAGGATACAATGAGTAAATTTTTCATGGCTTTTTTCTTTTTTTATGATGATTGCCTGTTCAACAGGCTTATGATCAGCTGCGCAATCTGAATCCGATCAGAATAAATGCGAAGCAGTACAATACCAGTCCGCCTGTAGCTATAAAAACATTGACCAGGCTTCCGGCTGCATAAAGTACAATTCCCGAAATGAGCAACCAGGGACTCCACTTCCCGTAATCCTTGATCTTCATCAGTGCCAGTGCAGTTAAAACGGTTCCCAAAAAAAGGCAGCCCAGCATAAGAACCAGGAATACCATAAACTGCGGTGTCTTAATAAGCACTCCTGAACTTACAAACTGTATATACTGTTCATTGGAACAAACCACCGGCCAGATGAAAACATCCCAGGTAAGGGAAGCAAATTCAAACAAGATACCCAGCGCAAAAATAACCACGCCTGCAAACAGCAAGATCCCTCCTTTTTCGTGACTCCGGCGGTAAATGCCAAGTATGGCAAACAATGCCAAAACACTTGAAACAAGTCCGGTTATGGCAACCAGCGTCCATTGCGGATCGGTAACCATCAGGGAGTAATCTTTCTGCCCGGCTGCTGCAGGCAACAGGGTAAGAGTTAAAATGGTCCACAGCAGGCAAAAGAAAGCAAAACCAAATGCGGCAAAGGCAGAAAATTTGTTTAGTTTTTGCAGGTCCATAACAAAACAAGGTTGAGCAGGTTGGTGATTTATTGTTTTAGATAACTGCAAATTAACCAAAATAACCTGGTAATTGCAAACTCATACCGTAAACCCGTTCACTCTAGCTCACTTTAGGCACTCAAGGCACTCTAGTTCACTTTAGGCACTCAAGACACTCTAGCTCACTTTAGGCACTTTAGGCCACTCAATCCAACTTCGTCCTGCATTTCTTGCAATAAAGGGCATCATCCTCATGCCGGTCGAACATGCACTTTGAACAAACCTGGGTTCCATCAATACTTCTTCAACAATTCCAGCAGTTTGGAGTCGAGCTTGTGGCCATACCAATCGGTATAGGCAACATCTTTGCGGCCCGAATCAAGTATTCCGAAATCGCCCCTGAAGTTCCAAAGGGCATAGCCGATATGGTTGCTGGTAAGTATGTCAATGATATCTCCAAACCAGGCTAGAAAAACTTCGTGAGGTGTGTTCCGCCAACAGCCGCATTCGCCACAGTGTACTCCAACGCCCTTATTAACAAGCTCTGTCCAGGGGCGGTAATAATCCTCGAGTGTTTGCCTGCTGAAGTTTTGTCCGTCAATTACTCCCGGCCACACGGGCATGGGAGCATCAGCGGGGTTTTTCCATACCCAGCCTGCCTGGTAATGCGAAACATAATGGGGATAATAACCCCTGCAGCTTTGTCCCATGTTCAGGTCAAACAGTTCCGGCACCACATCATTGCCCACGTTATTGCCATCGGCAATTATCAGCCGGTCGCCACTAACAGCCCTGATGGCATCGGCGGCTCCTTTGGCCACTTTCCGGTAAAGGTCTCCGGGCAAGGCACTGCTTTTTGAGAACTGGTCGTTCATATCCTCACGGTATGCCGGTTCATTCAGCAGATCAAAGCTGAGTTGCTCCTTCGGGATACCTTTAAACCGCTCAGCCCACATGCCCCAGTGGTAATTAAAAGCATCCTGTGCTTCCTTGTCCTTCCACAGGTTGTAAGGCTCATAAAAGCCAGCATTGATGCAATACCCCGGTGCCCGGTGCAGGTTTAAACTCACATGCAATTTATAGTTGTTGGCCAGCATCACCAACTTTTCAACCTCATCAATCACCGCTTTGTCGATTTTGTAAAAATCATCTCCGGTAATCTGTTTCGTCCGGTCAATATCCAGATACCGCGGATAGGCCATGGGAATTCTTACAAAATCAAAGCCCCAGTCGGCCATCCACCGGAAGTCGTCTTCCATGGTCCTGTTCGGATCATTTTCCCTTGCCGGGTAGGGCGAAAAGTAATCGAGCAGGTTGAATCCCCTCCAACGGGGTAACAGGTTTTTGGGAGCATCCTTGCCGGTATTACCTAAAGCCTGGCTGCCCATTAATGAAAATGCGGCGGCAGACATGGCCGAGTTCCTGATGAAATTCCTGCGGTTCATTTGGTTTTATTTAATGATGAATAATTTCCTGATTATAAAAATACATCAAAATTCTTTTCCCGAAATGTTAATTTGACCAGCATGCATAAAAAAAGAGATGCGGTCTCGCATCTCTTTCTGAAGTTTTTTTTGATCTTACAGTTACCTTCTGTCGGAGCTACCTGAAGAACCGGAGTTCGAAGATCTTTCTGAACTCCTTGACGTTCCGGATGATCTGCTGCTGCTGCCCGAGCTTCTGCCCGAACTGCTAACTGAAGACTTCTTTGAAGAGCGTTGCACACCTGAAGACTGGTGCGATTCGGATCTTCTGCTCTGGCCAGCCGATTGAGATGGTGAAGACTGCCTGGCCGGACTTGTTGCAGCAGGCTGCCTTTGTGTGGCGGTTCCTGAAGTCTGCCTTGTAGTGCTTGCCGAGGACTGCCTTCTTTCGGTAGTTGTTCCGGTCGATTGCCGTGAAGTTCCTGTTGATGCAGGCTGCCTTTGAGTGGCAGTGCCGGTTGACTGCCTTGACGTACCAGCGGCTTCTGGCCTTCTTGCAGTGCCTGAACCTGTTGTCTGTCGTGAAGTGGAGGCAGAGGATTGTCTTCCGGTAGTGGTGTTACCCGACTGCCTGGGTGCGGCAACCTGCGAACCCGACCTTCTATCCGAAGCAACACCTGTTCTGCTTCCTGATGTGCCGGCTCTCCGGTCAGGATTTGCCTGGTAATATGCGGTGCTGCCTTCTTGCCTGCTCTCAGGACGTGAGTATGTGCTTTTATACCTGCCATCATGAATGCTGCTTCTTACAGCCGGTGAGTATGTTCTTCTGCTGCCGTAATAGTAGCTGTGATAATGCGGGTGACGGTACTCATTCCAGTGATGATAGCGACCGTAATAATAGGAATGGTAGTGGGAATGGTATCCGTAATACTTGTGCCAGTACCAGGGGCCCCAGGGGCTCCAGTATGAAGGATAGTAGCTGTAATACCAGGGAGAATGCCATACCACATAAGTGGGCAGGAAGATGAACCGGATTACGGGCCATGCGGCAACCTCCACTGTGGTAACATGGTTTACCACAACGCGCTGGCCGTTAACCACGCGCGCATTACCTTTATAGCCCGGATTGGGAGTTTCAGCATAAATGGGCTCGATAATGTAATTCTTGCCGTATAAATCTTCATCACCAATCAACTGTATCTCAACCTGGTTGTTGGCCCGCTGTACCACGGTAAAAACCGCCACGTCCTGGTTCTCACGGGCATTGATGGCCACCTGAAGCACAATATAATGAACATTCTTATCTACGTTGTCAATGACACGTATATAATCTACATAACCGTTTCCATCCAGGTCCAGGTTATTGATTCTTGAATTTTCGTCGTTCAGGCTTCTTTCAAAACCTTCCAATGTTTCAGATTCCTGGAACAACTTCATCACTGCATAGAGATTCAGGTTGTCCCCCGGCAGACCGAGATAATCGTCCTGCCTACCCTGTGCCCGGAGGGTTGTAAGTGCTGCGAGCAGCATCACCAGAACCGGGGTGTAAATGTATCTTTTCATCGTAGTGTTTATTACTTGTGAATACTAACTACCCTATACCAAAATTCATACCAACCTGATCAAGGTGGAAAAAATAATGCAATACGTTTCTCTATTTGATTTATTTACTGCAATTTAAGCAATGTCCCCGATGCACACAAATAGTCCCGCCACAGGATGGACAACGCCACTTCAGGTTTTCCTGAACAATGTACCTGCACATGCCCAACTCTTTTAACTGACTGAGGTTGTCCAGCAGACTCATGTTGTAGCTGTTCCGGTATCGCTTGTCGAGTTGCCTCATCCGCTGACAGGGGTATTTCACACAATCATAACAAAATCCTGAAGTGGTTTCAGCCAGGTGAACACAATTCAGGATGGAACATTGCACACAATGCTTTGGTTTCGGATCAGCAGGTATGCGGCATCCGCCACACCGGTTCTTATCTCTCAGATACGCCAGGCATGTGCCGCAGTTGATCCCGCATGGGGCTATAAGCGCGGGGTCAAAGCTTTTATTGATACCGGAGTCTGTTTTCATGAATGTGCATTTATTGATCCGCTATGTGCGACATGATTTCGGAAATGATCTGTATGTCAAATTTATGACTCCTATTCAATTTGCCAGCACTTCATCAACCTGTTTTTTTGCCTCGTCAAGAAATTCCTGATAGTCCTTTGGGGTTCTTCTGTTGAGATAGAACAACAACAGCCCTACGACTATATACGTTAATCGGGAATTCAGCAGTTCTGCCCTTTCTTTGGTAATCAGTTTAGTTTCTATACAGTAATTCCATTCTGCTTCACAAACCTCCGGTAACGACCTGCCTATTATATCTATGATTTGCTGATTGTTGCCAAAATCCCCCACCTTCTCCAGATAAAACAGGTCAAATATCCCGGGATATTCCAAGAAATACTTCATGTATGACATCACGATCATGCTGATCTTTTCCATACCCCTGGCCGACTTTTCAGTCTGGCCCGCAATAAAATTGCTGCACTCTACCTGGAAATCACTTACACACAAAAAAACGAGTTCATTGATGTCTTTAAAGTAATTGTACAATGTGGC
>JAWOJJ010000099.1:0-3601 GCA_046481675.1 Bacteroidales bacterium
CTCTTGGTTCTTGGCTCTTGGTTCTTGGTTCTTGGCTCTTGGCTCCTGCCTGGCCGGCAGGCAAGCTTGGCTCTTTTTACTTAAGTTAAAACAACAAGTTTATTAAATAAATCCAAAACTCATTATCTATGAAACCCAATCATCGTCGCGATTTCCTGAAGAAAAGCATCATGGGCGTTTCCGGGGCTGCACTGCTATCCGGTGCCATAAAAGCCGCAGAAACAACCATTTCTGACACCTCCTCCAAATCTGAATTGCCTGTAAGAACTTTGGGCAGAACAGGTTTGAAGGTCCCTGTACTGAGCATGGGTACAGGCGATACCAACAATGCTGCACTGGTTAAAGGAGCATTGGATCAAGGGGTAAAGCTGCTGGGCACCTCATCCTATTACGGCAACGGAAACAACGAAGCCATGCTGGGCGGATTATTCAAAACCTTACCACGCGAATCATTTATGGTAGCCACCAGCGCCATGCCCAAGGGAACTGACCACCAGAACGGGCTGTTTACCGACGCCACTGCCGCTGAAGCTTTCAGAGCCGATGTGGAAGCCGGCATGAAACGCCTGAATGTGGATTATCTGGATATTTTGTTCCTTCCTTTCGTAGGCAAGCGTGAATCCGTGTTTTTTGAACCCTTGCTGCGGGTTATGGAAGATTTCAAGAAATCGGGAAAAGCACGTTATATCGGTATTGCCTCACACAGTTTTATTGGAGAGGCCTTGCGTGGCGCAGCCGATACGGGCATTTACGATGTGGCCATGATCGCTTACAATTTCAAGCTTGAGAAAATGGAAGAAGTGGTTGGCGCGGTGGATTATGCTGCAGGTAAGGATTTGGGCATCATTGCCATGAAAAGCATGGCTGGTGGTTACTGGGACAAGGAACGCACCCAGCCCATCAGTTCTTCTCCTGCATTGAAATGGGTATTGCAGAACGAGAACATCCATACCATCATGTCGGGCATGACGTCATTTGATGAATTGCTCAGAAACGTTGAAATGGTTAAGAATCCGGGGCTTACCGATGAGGATAAAAAGGAGCTCAAGCTGGCCGGGGCAAATCATGAGCACGGGTTGTACTGTCTGCAGTGCCGGGAGTGTGAGGGCCAGTGCAGGCATCACCTGGACATCCCCACGCTGATGCGCAGCTATATGTATGCCTATGGTTACCGGAACCTGCATCATGCACAACAAACCGTTGAAATGGCCGATCTGACGGGCAATACCTGCAACCAGTGCGATGAATGCACGGTGAACTGCAAAGCCGGTTTCAACCTGAAATCAAAGATCAGTGATATAGCTCGTCTCAAAGATGTACCTTCAGATTTTCTGATGGCGTAACCTAAAGAAACAGCGGTTTCAGGTGCCGTTCCAGCAGGTTGTATTTCACCTTTTCGGCAATGATGGTATGGTGTTTATCCAAAGCCGAGCGGAAAGGCTCGCCCATTTCAACGGCAATTTTATACCCCACGTGGATCAGCTGCCTGAAATGCGGATTGTACCCGGCACATTGCTGATTGTGTGTTAGTGCCTCACTGAACTGGCGGCTGTTCCACTGGTTCACCTCAGAGGCTTCAGGAAGCATTTTCGGGTCAATCTTCAGTACGGTAGCATAGGGTGCGGTTAATTCTTCAAACCTCACCAGCGATCCGGCATAAACGGCTTTGGCAATATCCAGTCCGTCGCCGCCTGCTTCTGCCAGTCCGATTACCTCTTCCAGCCACGTAGTGCCGGCGGTTTTCACATGAATACCGGCATTGAACTTGCGCAAAGCCGAGCAAATGGCCGGATAAATTGAAAATTTATCGCTGCCGCTGTGAACACTCAGCTTCAGGTTGGGCGCCATGCCCAGTTCCTGAATGGCAAACTGCAACACAGCCACATCCTGTTCAAATTCTGCTGCAAAATCATTCACATTGCCTATGTAATCCACTCCTTTTGCAAACAATCCTGAAAACTTTGGTGCAATGGTCTGTACCTCCACGTTTTGATCACGCAGCATGGCCAGAATAAAGAAAAGCTCCAGTGGCCCCTGAACCAGTTCGGCTTCATCAACCGATACTTCGGCTACAAAATTCTCTTTTCCTTTCACTTCACAAATGCGGTCATAGATCTTACGCACCTCCTGAATAGCAGCCAGGTAGTTTTCCGCCAGGTTAACCAGGAAATCACGGGTTACCATGAGTTTCCTGCTGATCCCGGGAATAGTAAGTTCTCCGATGTAGCGGCCATACCTGTTGGAAAAGTCCTGAACAGCATCCGGATCGGCCTTTTTTCCAATAAAATGGGCCACATCAATGGTAAAGAAATTGCTGGCCGCCATAAATTTGTCTACGGTTTCCAGGTTGATGTGGTCGGCATCTACATAGTAACTCCCTTTGTAACCGGCTGCAGCTACTGCCGCGGCAGCTTCTTTTGTCACATCTTCGGGAACCGTATGAATGATGGCATGTTCGCGGTTCGATTTGTTCCACACCGGAGCAACAGGAACTCCCAGGCGGTTGATTTCGAGCAAGGCTGCCAACTGGGCACTTCCTTCTTTTCCAAACCGGTCGCCGGTTCCGAATGAATATTTTTCAATTTGCATGATTCTATGTTTTGTTAGTTATTCGTATTGTTTAGAATGTTCGTTAATAATTCATATGTATCGTTCATTAAATAGCTGATCGAGATCCCCCTCTGCCATCAACCTGAGAAATGCTTTCGCCCCTTCAGGGCATAAATTCAATATGCCAACTATTACACAGGGCGTCGCCCTGTGCTGTTGCTGATGCCCCTTCAGGGCATATTTCCCAATCTCTGTTTAAGCCCTGAAAGGGCGTTAGCATTAGCGCAGGGCATAGCCCTGCGTATTCAGTGGGTGATAAAACATAAGCCCTGAAGGGGCGCAAGCAACTAAGCAAATCCTAAAGTTGATGACTCTGGTCTCCATTGCTGAGCGTAGTCTCCTGACTACGCTCTTCGCTCTCTGTCTTCATTTATACAAACTGAAAATAATTCCGGGCATTGTAATAGCACACATCTTCAACTATCTTGCCCAGCCAAGCCTTATCATCAGGGAGTTCACCCTTTTCCACATCGGCACCCAACAGGTTACAGAACACCCTGCGGAAATACTCGTGCCGGGGGTACGACAGCAGGCTGCGCGAATCGGTGAGCATACCAATAAACCGACTTACCAGGCCCAGATTCGACAGGGCATTAAGCTGCTTTTCCATGCCGTCTTTCTGATCGAGGAACCACCAGCCCGAACCCCATTGAATTTTGCCCGGGTAAGAGCCGTCCTGGAAATTACCCAGCATGGTAGCCATCAGTTCATTGTCGGCCGGATTCAGGTTGTACAAGATGGTACGCGTAAGCTGACCGCTATTATCCAGCCGGTCGAGAAACCTCGACATAGCTGCTGCCAGGGTAAAATCGCCGATTGAATCAAAACCGCCATCGGGACCGTAGGTTCTCAGCATCCTTGAGTTGTTGTTACGCAAAGCACCAACATGGTACTGCTGCGTCCAGTTGCGCTTGTGATCCATAACAGCCTGATCATGTAAATAAGCTGACCTGAATTTCAGAACTTCAATTGCCGTTGGAACCGATCCGCT
>JAWOJJ010000022.1:0-3773 GCA_046481675.1 Bacteroidales bacterium
GGGCGATCTCCTCGATCGGCATGCAGCCCTCGAAGAACTCGAGCTTCTCCCAGTCGTGCGTTCAGCCATCAGTACATATTCCCTGCCGAGTTTGCGGGCCTCGTTGCACAATTCTGCGTTGGTGTCCATGTTAAACACAAGTTGGGTAATGCCATAACGGTCGCGTAGGTCAATGAACGTCATTCCGCCCAGATCGCGTGAGCGCTGAATCCAGCCGCTTAATGCCACTTGTTTTCCCTGGTCGCTTAACCGCAACTCGCCGCAGGTGTGTGTTCTGTACATAGCAATTATCCGTTATTATAGTTGCGAAAATAGGAATTAAATTACAATATTTGTCTATGGAACTGTATAGCGATGCGTATTTCATGAACGAGGCGCTCAGGGAGGCCCAGAAAGCATTTGAGCAGGATGAAGTACCTGTGGGAGCAGTTATTGTGTGGAACAACCGGATCATTGCCCGGGCGCACAATCTCACCGAAACACTCAACGACCCCACTGCCCATGCAGAAATGCAGGCTTTTACTTCGGCCACCAATACCATTGGCGGAAAATACCTGAATGAATGCATCCTTTATGTAACCTTGGAGCCCTGTGTGATGTGCGCGGGCGCATCTTACTGGGCACAACTCGGAAAAATTGTTTTTGGTGCCGATGATGAAAAAAGAGGCTACACCCTTGTAAGGGACAAGCTGCTGCACCCGCGAACCGTTGTTCAGGGAGGAGTTCTTAAAACCGAATGCAGTCAATTGCTGAAAGATTTCTTTGAAAAAAAGAGATCGTGACAGATACCATATTACTGAATAAATAAAATGATAACTTTGAGTAATACACTCCTGTTATGATTATCGATATTAAAAAAACCATTTATAGAAAAAACCTCGGGAAGCTTTTCGCACTGCTGTTTCTGGTTTTGGTGATTTGTCTGCTGCTGTTTTTGCCGGTTTACGACCTGTTTAAAGGAATCAAAAACAGTATGCTGGCTATTTTTTTCGCCATAGCTTACCTCATTTATGCATTTTACGAATCGTTCCGGAATTACAATTACATCTATTTCAGCGACGAATCGGATAAAATCGTCCTGCGGTACTTTGCTCCCACGTACTTCACCTCACGGAAGAATTCCATTGAAATTCCAAAAAAAGAATTTGCCGGATATACACTGAAGTCGTTTTTCATGAGATACCGTGAGTCCATTACGTTATTAAAACGTTCAGGAAAAGGCCTTGCAAAATATCCGCCTGTATCCATCTCCGCTTTGAGTCCCGAAGAACGTGACTCGCTGCTCATCACACTGAACCGGATCAAAAGGGAGAACGAGCGGTAGAGGTGTTTGCGGGTTGCCTGTTGTGAGTTGTTGATTGAAAGTTTGTTATCAGATGTCAGATATAAGTAAAATTCAGGAAGATATTCGTTACAAGATTGCCATTGGCCTCATTCCCAAGATTGGCCCCATCCTTACCAGGCGCCTCATTGCCTATTGCGGAAGCGTAGAAGGTGTATTTCACGAAAAAAAGGCCCGGCTGTCTAAAATCCCCGGTATTGCCGAAAAACTTGCCATGCTGATTGCCAGCAACAAAAACCTCGACAAGGCCGACCAGGAAATTGAGTTTATTGAAAAGCACCGCATTAAAGCCTTGTTTTACCTGGACCCCGAATACCCGGAACGACTGAAACTGTGTGAGGATGCTCCGATTATTATTTATGTCAAGGGGGATGCAATTCTCAGCCGGCAAAAGGTGGTGAGCATTGTAGGCACCCGGAACCCCACCGATTACGGCCGGAGTATGACACGCAACCTGGTTGATCAGTTGGCCGCCAGTCACCCCGACATACTCATAGTAAGCGGCCTGGCATACGGCATTGACATTTGCGCCCACAAGGCTGCCCTGAAAAACAATATGGACACTGTGGGTGTATTGGGACATGGCCTGTCCACCATTTATCCTTCGGCGCACCGGGAAACCGCAAAGCTCATGACTGAAAAGGGAGCCCTGGTCACTGAATTCAGGCATGACGAAAAACCCGAATCGCCCAATTTTGTAAAGCGGAACCGCATCATTGCCGGACTTGCCGATGCCACCATTGTTGTTGAATCGGGTGAACAGGGCGGAGCGCTCATCACAGCCGACATTGCCAATTCATACAACAGGGATGTGTTCGCCTTTCCCGGTCGTGTTGACGACAAGTTCTCCATTGGCTGCAACCGGCTGATCAAAACCAACCGGGCCGCCCTGATTGAAACACTTGACGACCTGGAATACCTGATGGGATGGCAACGAGCCGACAAGAAAGCGGGAAATATCCAGAGAGAACTTTTTACTGAATTAACCGAGGAAGAAAAGATGCTTACCGAAATCATCCGCCAGGAACCGGCTGCCATTGACCAGGTTGCCATCAGGGGAAACATGCCGGTGAGCAAGGCATCCGGACTGCTGCTGAACCTTGAATTCAAAGGGATTGTAAAATGCCTGCCGGGTAAGGTTTATAAGTTATCTTCAAAAAACTAACCCTGCCGGCAGATTACAGCTTACAACCATTATCTTTGTACCTGGCTCTTGGCTCTTGGCTCTTATATCTTGCATCTTATGTCTTCTTACATCGACACCCATGCGCATCTCTACCTGACTGAATTCGACGATGACAGGGAAAAGGTTGTTGAATCGGCCTTGAAACAAGATGTGCAAAAAATCCTGCTACCCAATATCGACAGCACCAGCATCAGCTCCATGAACAACATGGTCGATGCCTTTCCCGGTATTTGTTATGCCATGATGGGACTGCACCCTACATCGGTAAAGGAAAATTACAAAGATGAACTTGAAATAGTTGAAAAAGAGCTGAAGAAGAAAACTTATGTGGGAATTGGAGAAATCGGAATTGATTTGTACTGGGACAAAACCTTCCTTCAGGAGCAACGCAATGCTTTTGCCGCACAGCTTGATCTGTCGCTCCGGCATCACCTCCCGGTGGTGATTCATGCCCGCGAATCGTTCAGCGAAATTCTGGATGTTCTTGAAGGATATAGAAATAAGGGGCTCAAAGGCATATTTCATGCCTATACCGGCGATGTTGAAACTGCAAAAAAGGTGACGGGCATGGGATTCATGCTGGGCATCGGGGGTATTCTCACTTATAAAAAATCCACGTTGCCCGAAGTGGTTCGTGAAACCGATTTGCACATGCTGGTGCTGGAGACCGATTCGCCTTACCTCACCCCGGTTCCTTTCCGGGGCAAACGAAATGAAAGCGCACATATTCCATATATTGCCGAAGCCATCGGACAAATAAAAAACCTACCTTTGAATGAAGTGGCATCTGTAACCACCCAAAATGTGCTGAATCTATTTTCACTGGATCATGGTTGAAAACAAAAAGACTTCAATACTGGTCATTTATACCGGTGGCACCATCGGCATGGTGCAGGATCAGGAAACAGGAGCGCTGAAGCCCTTCCGTTTCGACAACATTTTACAGGAAGTTCCCGAGCTGAAGAAGTTTGGTTTTAACTTAAGTTCTTATGCTTTCAATCCCCCGCTTGATTCTTCAAACATCAGCCCGGAGGCCTGGATCAGGATTGCCGCAATCATTGAGCAGAATTACAACAACTTCAATGGTTTTATTGTGCTGCATGGCACCGACACCATGGCGTATTCCGCATCGGCACTGAGCTTTATGCTCGAGAATCTGGCCAAACCGGTTATTTTTACGGGGTCGCAGCTGCCTATTGGCTCCTTAAGGACCGATGCCAAGGAAAACCTGATCTCTTCACTGGA
>JAWOJJ010000079.1:0-34850 GCA_046481675.1 Bacteroidales bacterium
CTGGAAGGATTGAGTTTCATTTTTGGCAAGAAAGGTGGAATTGATTACCGAAAAACCTATAAAAAGGCAAATGTCAGAAGACTGATAGGTGAAATCAGGGAGTTGCCCGTTACCGATTATGATTTTGTGATCAATGATTTTGAGCCTGTCTCTGCATGGGCGTGCTATCGCAAAAAAGTTCCCTGTATCTCATTAAGTCATCAGGCTTCATTATTGGATAAAAACACACCAAAACCGGTTCATAAAGATCCGATGGGTAGTTTTTTACTCAAGAACTATGCCCCGTCATCTTATTATCTGGGTTTTCATTTCAGCAGGTATTCCAATCAGATTTATACCCCGGTAATCAGAAAAGAAATCAGGGAGGGTGACCGGTCTGATAAAGGTCATTATGTGGTTTATCTGCCGGCATATGATGAGAAGGCCCTCATCAAAGTGTTGCGAAAGATCAGCGATGTGAATTGGCATATTTTCTCAAAGCACACCCGGGTCGCTGTTGAGGTTAATAACATTCAGGTTAAACCGGTAAGCGAGCAGGCATTTCTTGACAGTTTGCTTTCATGCAAAGGTGTGTTGTGCGGAGCCGGATTTGAAACACCGGCTGAGGCGTTGTTTTTGGGCAAAAAACTGATGGTGGTTCCCATGCCGGATCAATACGAGCAACAATACAATGCGGCTGCCCTGAAGACAATGGGTGTGCCGGTGATCAGAAAGGTAAGGACGTCACAAACCGAAAAAATTGCAGAATGGGTCAGTTCGGATTTCAGGATTGAGATTACCTATCCCGATATGACCGACCGGATCATCAACCGCATATTTGAAATGTATGTGGAGGGGGAATTACCCAAGGGCAAGTGGAAAGAGAAGTTCCGGATGCAACTGAAAATTTAACTTTAGGAATATGGAATTAAAACCTTTAAAAATTGGAAAGTCAACTATTAAACCTAAAAAGGCAATATTGTTGGCATTATTAATAATTGGATTTGGTATTGGAATAACTGCTGCTTTACAAGAAAAAAATCTGATTATTTTAATAGGGTGTTCACTAATTGGAATATCAATCATTGTTTTTACTTTATCAAGATACAAATAGTCCGCTACCATTCTCAGATAGTGTTAGGTTAATGAGGCTTTTCAAACCCTGCCCCTGGTCCGGGCAGGGGTTTTTTTTGAATAGGGGTTTCAATTTGCCCGATATGCTGTGCAGATTTTATAGCAATCTGAGAAATGAAAATATGACAGCAAATGGTTGTAAGCTCACTATTTGTTTAATCATTTTGTCATCGAAACGTAGGGATTCTTCATGTTTGCTTTCTAATATCTTAATAGTGCAGGGTTAGTTTTGACCGGAAAATATTCTTAATCCAATACATTATGAGAAAGCTGATACTGATTTTTGTAGTTTTTTTTACCTTCCTGCCTTATGTTGGGGCCCAGGTTACCACATCAGGTGTAAAAGGCATTGTTTATGACTTTAATAGTGAAACACTTCCGGGCGCAACCGTATTAGCGGTCCACGAGCCATCGGGAACACAATATGGAACAGTTGCCAATGCCGATGGCTATTATGTTCTTGGCAATATGCGTGTTGGGGGGCCTTATAAATTAACTATTTCTTTTATAGGGTACAGAACTCAAGTGTTCAATGAAGTATATCTCAGTTTGGGCAATGTTGCAGATATCAATGTGAAAATGCCCAAAGCTGCATCAGAATTGGAGGAAGTGGTGATATCAGCTTCCAGAAATGATGTATTCAATGCCGACCGAACCGGGGCTGCCAGTAATGTTTCCAACATGGTGATGACAACCATTCCCAATATCTCAAGAGGTCTGAAGGATTTGACAAAAATCAGCCCATATGCCAATACAAGGGGAAACGGAACATCATTTGCAGGAACAAACAATCGTTATAATCTTTTTGCCATTGACGGAGTGGTAAATAATGATGTTTTCGGACTCACATCATCAGGAACCAATGGCGGACAAACCGGAATTGAACCTATCAGTCTGGATGCCATTGAAGAATTTCAAATTAATATTGCGCCCTATGATGTAAGGCAGGGAGGTTTTACCGGGGGCGGAATTAATGCTGTAACAAAAAGCGGTACAAATACATTTAAGGGAAGCATTTATTATTATCTGAATAACCAGAAATTTGTGGGTTCAAATAATCCGTCCAATGACAAAAAGGAAGAATATCCCGAATATAAGGATTTTCAGGCAGGGGTTACCCTGGGCGGGCCGATATTAAAAAATAAGTTGTTCTTTTTCATTAACGGAGAGATCACACAAAACAAAACGCCGCTCAGTTATGTGCCGGGAACAGATGGCTCGAACATAACCATTGACGAGGTTAACAGGGTGCTTGCCACATTGCGGCGAATTGCTCCGGATTATGAACCGGGCAGTTATTCGGGAATTGAAGATGAAACCAACAGTACCAAGATTCTAGGCAAATTGAACTGGAATATTTCAGACAGGCACAAACTTATGCTGCGCCACAGTTATACTTTTGGAGAAAACACCGACAATAGCCGAAGTGCCAATGCCTTACGTTTTTACAATAACGGCTTGTATTTTCCGAGCAAAACCCATTCAACAGGGTTGGAGCTAAACAGTATTCTCGGTAATAATTTGGCTAACCGGCTGATGGTCGGATACACAAGGGTAAGGGACGACCGTGATCCTTTGGGCAGCCCGTTCCCCAGCACAACCATCAGGTTGTCCTCATCGAAAACCGTAACTTTGGGCAGTGAGTATTCTTCAGTTGCCAATCAACTTGATCAGGATATCTATTCTGTTACCGACCATCTGACCTTCTATAAAGGAAAACACACCATTACCCTGGGTACACATAATGAGTTGTATTCCTTTTATAACTTGTTTGTTCAGAATATTTACGGTAATTATTCTTTTAATTCACTTGAAAATTTTGAAACACAAGGTACAGTTGCTGCAGTGGCCCCCACCTATTATGCTATCGGTTATTCATTTGATGAAAATGACAATCCGGATCAGACCAAAGGTGCAGGTGAGTTTAACGCGTTGCAGCTTGGGTTATATGTACAGGATGAGTACCAGTTGAGTAATCGTTTTCAAATAATCGCAGGCTTAAGAGCAGATATGCCCATATTTCTTGATAAGCCTGAGGCCAATAATGAGTTTAATGAAACTTATGGCCGTGAGGGAAAAACAGGAGATGTTCCTGATCCGAAAATTATGTGGTCTCCCCGGTTAGGATTTAACTGGGATGCTGCAGGGAACAGGAGCATCCAGGTGCGCGGCGGTAGTGGATTGTTCACCGGCAGGGTGCCATTTGTGTGGATTTCCAACCAGTTTTCGAACAACGGGCAGTTAAACGGTACCTTCAGCACAGGAAGCTCTTCAGCCAGTGCAAATCCTATTGTCGACCCACCTATTATATATACAACTGATCCTTATGATCAGCCCACAGCAGAAGATCTGGGGAGAACCGCCGGCAGGGGGGCAATCAATATCATTGACAAGGACCTGAAGTTTCCCAAGGTATTCCGTTCAAACCTGGCCATGGATATGAAACTTGGATGGGGAGTGGTCGCTACTGTCGAGGGAATCTTCAGCAAAACATATAACAATGTGAAATTCATTAACCTGAACCGGCAGGAGAATTCTTCCTTTGTATTTGAAGGCCCCGATCAGCGTCCCCGCTATACCGCTGCCAGTAATGATCCCACCGCCAGAGGATATAACAGTTCTTCACGCCTTGATGCCAATTATGACGAGATTATCAAATTTGAGAATACCAATAAAGGGTATTCTTACAATGTAATGGTGCAATTGCAGAAACAATTCGAACAAGGTTTTGCAGCTAACATAGCTTACAATTACGGACGGTCAAAAGACATCAATTCAGGAACATCTAGTGTAGCCTATTCAAACTGGCGTTATGTGAACCAGAAAAGCGGTTTGAACAATCTTGAGTTAACCACTTCAGATTATGATTTGGGCTCACGTATATCCGGGTTTGTTTCATACCGTAAAGAGTATATGAAAGGAAAGCTTGCAAGCCAGTTCTCTCTGTTTTATAACGGCCAGACAGGCGGACCATTATCTTATATATACAGTGGCGACCTGAACAACGACGGAACTTCTAACGACATGATTTATATACCTGCCACAATGAGTGACATTAACCTGATTGCCTATAACAAAACAGTGAACGGTGAAACGGTAACAGTTAGTCCCGAGGAACAATGGGAAATGCTGGAGGCTTTTATCAAAGATGATGACTACCTGAAAGAACACCGTGGTGAATATGCTAAAAGAAACGGTGCACGTCTGCCCTTCAGCCACCAATTCGACTTCCGGTTCATCCAGGAAATCAGATTGGATGCCGGAAAGACTGCTAACCGTTTGCAATTCTCGGTGGATATTATCAATGTAGGTAATTTGCTGAATAAAGAATGGGGTCGTCAATACAGTGGTTCTTACAGTTATCTGATTGACTATAAGGGATTGGAGGATCAGGATCCTTCTTCGGCATACCAGTACAGTAATCAACCAACATATAACTATACCGGAAGTTCACTTGTAAATGGTAAGCCATATTCCGTAAGTGATCTGGCATCAAGATGGAGAATGCAGTTTGGTATCAGGTATATTTTTAATTAGTCCTTTTCTCCGCGTTAGGTTTATATAGGTTTTGTCTCAACCCTGCCTTTGGTCATTAAGGCAGGGTTTTTCAATACATAAGTATTAATAAAAATCTTCTTAATATGCTTAAGCTTATACTTTTCTTATTTTGCTGTTCCTTGTTTGCAGCCGGATGTGGTTCACTTAAAAATATCGCAGGCTACGAGAATGATTGCCTGGTGGTATTGTCTATGGATGGTTTCAGGTGGGATTATCCCGACTCGTTTCCTACCCCAAATCTTAATAAAATGGCACAAAGGGGTGTAAAAGCCATGGCCTTAATACCTGCTTTCCCTTCGGTTACTTTCCCCAATCATTATACCATGGCTACCGGTTTGTATCCCGATCATCATGGCATAGTGCATAATACGTTCTATGATTCAACCCTGAAATATACTTATAAGATATCTGACAGAAAGGCTGTTGAAGATGGGCGCTTTTATGGAGGTGAACCAATCTGGAACACTGCAGAAAAACAGGGTATTACAACGGGCATTTTTTACTGGGTGGGGTCTGAAGCTAATATTCAGCAAATGCACCCCACTTTCTGGAAAAAGTATAATCCGGAAATTACCTATGAACAAAGAATTGATACGGTTATGAAATGGCTTACACTCCCATGGGACAAGCGACCAAAACTTATTATGTTTTATTTTGATGAACCAGACCATACAGGACATGTATATGGCCCGGATTCTATGGAAACCGGTCGTATGGTTACTTATTGTGACAGTTTGGTCGGAGTTTTCAGGCAAAAGATAAGAGAAGCAAAAATTGACAAGAATATCAATTTCATTGTGGTTTCGGATCACGGCATGGGGTCGTTGGACAACAACAGAAAGGTTGTGCTTAGTGACAAGCTGAAAGCCGGCTGGATCAAACGGGTAAACGGTTCTAATCCGGTAATCATGGTAGAAGCACATGACGGGTTCGAGGACAGTATAGTTACCAACCTGCGAAATCTTAAGCATATCAAGGTATGGAGGAAAGATGAAATACCTGCAGAGTTGCATTTCGGCACCAATGCACGTATAAATAATATTTTAGTGGTTGCCGACAGCAGTTGGTCTGTTACTTTCAGCGATCAGCAGGTTTCGGGAGGGGCACATGGCTATGATCCGGCCAACAGTGATATGCATGCTGTTTTTTATGCCTGTGGGCCGGCATTTAAGCGTGGTAAGGTTAGTCATGCATTCGAGCATGTACACCTGTATTCCCTGTTTTGCAAATTGTTAGATATTGTTCCCGTAAGAACTGATGGTAATGATACGGAAACAGATACGATGCTCAAGTAGGAGGCAAAAGGGTTTTTGGTAACCATTTTGTAACAACGTCTTCATTTTGGGGTAACGGTGGCAGCCTATAATTGCACAGGTTTAACCAATACCAGAATTCATGAGGAAAATTGTGAAAACATTGTTGTTTTTAATTGGCCTTGCATTAGGCTTTTGTGCGCAAGCCCAAAACGGACAAATTAAAGGACGTGTGCTTGACATCGATAACCAGTCGCTTCCCGGCGCCGCAATCATTTTATCCGGAACTTCGTATACCGGAGTATCCGATATCAACGGTTATTATCACCTGCAGAGCATTCCTGCGGGTTCTTACCAGATGGAAGTCAGATACATCGGCTTTCAGGGATTGATTCAGTCAGTTGAAGTGAAAACAGGCGAAACCAGTAAGCTGGATTTCAACCTGGAACCCGGCGTGGAAGAACTGGACGCAGTGGTTGTGAACCACAGGCTGGCAGGGGAATCAAAGGCCCTGAATGCGCAAAAATCGTCTGAAAGAATAACCACCGTGGTATCGGCTGAACAATTGGATAAATTTCCTGATTCAAATATCGGAGATGCACTGAAACGCATACCCGGAATCAATGTTCAGTATGACCAGGGTGAGGCCCGGTTTGGCAACATCAGGGGAACAGCGCCCTCGCTTAATTCAATATCCATCAATGGCGAACGAATACCTTCTGCTGAAGCCGAGATAAGGACAGTCCAGCTCGACCTGGTACCTGCTGATATGGTAAATACAGTGGAATATACCAAGGCACTTACTCCCGACATGGATGCCGATGCCATTGGAGGTTCAATTAACCTGGTTACCAAGTCGGCACCCTACGCACGTGAACTTTCTGGTCAACTGGGGGCAGGATGGAACTTTGTTTCTGAGAAACCTTCCCTGAAAGGCTCCTTAACAATGGGTGACCGCCTGCTCAATAAAAAACTGGGGATTATTGCCAGCGCTTCGATATATGACAACAAACTCGGATCGGATAATATGGAAGGAGAATGGGATTATTCCAACTCCGGTGATAAAAACGGATCGGCCTATCTCACTAATTTCCAAAACCGGCAGTACTATATTGAAAGGTTGCGGCAAAGTTACTCCCTGTCATTGGATTACAATTTGAACAGCAACCATACCCTGTTTTTAAATGGTATTTATAATAAGCGCTGCGATTGGGAAAACCGGTACCGCTTGGAATATAAGGATATCGAATGGAGTGATGAAGATAACAGTTATGTAGGCGAAGTCCGTCGTCAAACCAAATTCGGATCAAAAGGCAACAAGTACGCCCGACTGGAGGATCAACGCACCATGAGCTTCTCAATGGGCGGTGACCATCAGCTGGAACAGCTGGGCATTAACTGGATGGCCTCATATTCCAGTGCAAGTGAAGAACGTCCCAATGAACGGTATATTACATACCGGGCCAAAGATGTTCTGCTGAGCGCTGACCTCAGCGATATGGAAGAACCTGTTGTTTTGGCAGCTAACGGAAACGAGTACGGCAACTTTTCCAATGCCTATGAGTTAAAAGAATTGACAGACCAGTATCAGTTCACGGAAGAAAAAGACAAACACTTCAAATTGAATTTCGACCTTCCACTGTTAAGTGGGGAAAATGCCAATGTGTTGAAATTTGGATTCAGATATCGCGGCAAAGAGAAGATGCGGAACAATTGGCTGAGAGCTTATGAGCCTGTTGAGGAAGATGCGCTGAATGACCTGGTATTAGCTAACCTCAAAGATGTTTCCAAAAACAATTTCATGGCAGGTGAATATACACTGGGCCGATTCATTCATCCTGAAATCAGTGACAAACTTGATTTCAATAACAGCAGTGTTTTTGAAAGTGAGTTGGATATCAGTGAAGAAGCCGGTGATTTTGATGCCACCGAAAATATTGTAGCCGGATACATTATGAGCGAGCAGCGCATTGGTAGCATGATTATACTGATGGCAGGACTCAGATTGGAACAAACGGGAATTAGTTACCGGGGGAAAATTTATGATGTTCCTAGTGAGGAGGAAGAAGACAATGGTGCCGAACCTTCCGTAACTGATACTGATAAAGAATCGGATTCCTACCTGAATATTTTGCCATCAGTACATGTCAAATTCAGTCCGAATACTTTTTCAAATCTGCGTATAGCATGGACTAACACGCTCTCACGTCCTAATTATTTTGATCTGGTGCCTTACCAGGAAATCAACCGGGATGATGAGGCCATAGCCTTTGGAAATCCCGAATTAATGGCTACTACATCCATGAATTTTGATTTCATGTATGAGTATTTCTTCAAAAGCATAGGTGTTTTTTCAGTTGGAGCATTCTATAAAGATATTTCAGACGTAATAGCCTGGCAGTACCTGACCGATTATACCTATAACGGAGTGGTTTATGAACAGTACAGAAAGCCTGAGAATATTGGCAATGCTTCGTTGTATGGTTTTGAAACTGCATTGAGTCGCCGTCTTGACTTTCTCCCTTCGTTTTTGGGTAACCTGACCCTCTACGGCAATTATACTTATGTCAAATCGAAACTTAAGGATATCCTATTTGAAGGACGTGAAAACGAAGATCTTCCCATGGGTGGTACGCCGGAACATACCTATAACATCAGTCTGGCATACGATTCCAAAAAGTTTGACATCCGTGTTTCTTATAACCACACCAGTGCTTTCCTCAATGTGAACGACGACGGTGGTTTTGGTGAGGAGAAGTTCTACGATTTCTATTATGACAAAACGGATTACCTGGATGTGAATGCAGACATCAAGGTTTCCAAAGTGTTCACCGTTTACCTCAATGCAAACAATCTACTGAATCAGCCGTTGCGGACTTACTGGGGCGAATCGGAAAGAACAGCCCAGGCTGAATATTACGGAATAAAACTGAATGCAGGACTTAAGTTTAAGCTTTAAACCTTTTTGAAAAGGAGAAAAAATGGGAAGGAATCTGATTAGCATGGAACGAATAGCACTTTTTCTATTTGCCGGTTTAATTGTTTCTGCCATCTGCGGATCATGCCGAAGTAATAAAAAAGAAGAAAAAACCGTAAGTATTGTCAGAAATACGGAAGCAAGGGAAGATTCAGTCAGGATGGCTGAAGCCCTTGCTTTGCAATCGAAATTTGAAAACCGGATTCAGGCTGTTGGCGAAACAGATCCACTATCTTCAGATCCGGGGGAAGATGCAGCTGATGACCCTGCCATCTGGTACAATGCAAAAGATCCTGGAAAGAGCCTGATCATTGGCACCAATAAGAAATCGGGGCTCTGGGTTTTTAACCTGGATGGAATAACCCAACAGGTAGTCAATGCAGGCAGAATTAACAATGTGGATTTGTGCTACGGCTTTCCTTACGGCGAAAAGGAGGTTTCCCTGGTTGCGGGGAGTAACCGGGATAACAATTCCATCACTCTTTTCTATATAGACCCCGATACCGGCGTGCTTTCTGATTCTATTTGCAATATCCGTTCCGGCGTGGATGAGGTGTATGGTATTTGTTTTTATAAGGATGCACGGAAATCCCGCTTTTTCGTCTTTGTGAACGGGAAGGGAGGGAAAATTGAGCAATGGGAAATCAGATCGTCCGGCACCCGTTTGACGGGCAACATGGCAAGGTCGTTTACAACTGCCAGTCAACCAGAAGGAATGGTTTCGGATGACGACAACAACATCCTGTATATTGGTGTTGAAGAAGAAGGTATTTACCGGGTCAACGCTGACCCCGAAGCAGATACTATACTGAACCAGATTGCCGGAAGCGACCAGACCAACCCGCATATCAGTTACGATATTGAGGGGCTTGCGCTTTTAATGGCGAATAACAAGACTTATCTGGTTGCCTCAATTCAGGGAAATTTTTCGTATGCCATTTTTGAAACGGGGGCAAATGAAAGGTACCTGACCAGTTTCGTTATTGAAGACGGAATAGTTGACGGAGTTGAGGAGACAGATGGTATTGAGATTTTCTCATTCCCCATTTCTGCCCGGTTTCCTTATGGTCTGCTCGTTGTGCAGGATGGATTTAACCGTTCCGGAAACAAGCTCACCGGGCAGAATTTCAAGCTGATCTCACTTGAAGATGTTATTGAATATGTTGATATAGCCAATGCCGGCAATGCCGGCGCGGATAGTGATATGTTGCTGTTTATTATAGGAGGATGCCTATAGAAGCAGGTTTCGTTTATCTACTGCAAGTTTGCTCAGATCCAGTACAACCAGGTAATCAATAGTTTTAAATTCCCTGTCAATTGCCGGGTAACTGCATACTTTAGCACCATAACGGAAATACATCTCCATGAGCGGAGGTGTATTTTTCATATCCAGTAACGTATTTTTAAGCTCTTGCTGATAACTCTGATATCCCTTGCGCGGATGGATGCGGGGAGTTTTTCTTACGCACCCTCTTTTGATAAGGGCATTCATCATTAAAGTGCCTTCAATAACATCCTGACTCGCAAATGAACAGCATCCAAACAAAAAGCGTTTCTGATGGATCTGCAAATACTGGCCAATTCCTTTCCATAACAGAAAAAGGACCCTGCCATTACGGTGCTCGCGCGAAATGCATGCCCTTCCCAGTTCCACCGATTGCATGAGCCGGAACCAGCCAAGCCTGTTTATCTCAAACTCGGTTGCAGCATAAAACCCACATCCCTTTCTGGCCATTTCATAGGTTTGCATCCGGTATGTACCCACGACTTCCCGGCTGTTTTTTTCAATGACCAGCAGATGATGGCATTGCCGGTCGAATGAATCTTCATCGCGCAGAGTCAGATATGATGAACGGAGACCTTCATTCATTTCGAGATTGAAAACCTCAAACCGGAGTCTGAGTGCAGCGTCAATCTCTTCAAAAGTCTCTGCAAGTTTAATGCAATAACGGTGATCAGTAATATATAAATGTTTTTTTCCGGATAAGTTATACCTGCTTAAAACAGGCCCTGGTTGAATCATGTGCATGGTTGTTATTTTTTTATGCTGTAAAAGTGCAACAACAATGTTAGGGCCTCTCTACAATAAGATTACATAAAGATTAAGAACTGCAACATTGATGTACGAAATTAGGTTGTGTTATTTAGGAATAACTTCAACGTTCCTTAACTGGCTGAATATTAAAGCAAAATATCTTTGTGTGGTATGAAAAATGATAAATCTAAACTAAACAAAATGAAAACAAAGAGAAATTTTAAGGTGATCCTGCTTGTTGCAGGTCTGATGATGGGCTATGCAGTTCAGGCGAAAAGTGCAGGCAATATGGTTGTTCATGCATCGGTTATGCCAAACAAGAAAGTGGTATTGAGAATCAGTGATGCTCCTAAACGTGCCCTGGAGCTTAATATCGAAAATGCTTCGACCGGAGAGGTGGTGTACCAGCAGAGATTGTCACGTGATACGGTTTACCTGAAGGTGTTCAGCCTTACGAATTTGCCGGAAGGTGAGTACAGCATGACCATTGAAACGGAAGAAAAGGTTTACAGGAAATTTCTTGGAATAACCCGTGATTCATGCTTACTGCTTGGCGAGGCCGAGGATTACAAACCTATTTTCGATAATGAAAATGAAAATCTGTTGATCACCTTTCGTAATTCGAAAGATGAGAAGCTAAAGGTTTTATTTCGAAATAGTCTGGGTATTTTTTTCAAAGACGAGCCGGGTCAGGCAACCTCGCTAAGAAGAAAGTACAATCTTTCCATGCTGGAACCGGGTAGTTACCAGGTTGATCTGATGGCCGGAAATGACATCTATACATACAGCTTTGAGATAAGGTAGGCGCTACGTTGCAGGTAATTACACCTTTGCCATTGTTCCGGTATATTATAGGCCGGACAATGGCTTTTTCTTTTGTTACTGCTCAACATTCAAAACCATCCGGAAACTGCAGCGTTCAAATTTCTTTTATATTTGTACGGGAGAAATTAATGATGGAAGTATTTGACAAAGCAGCTCTTTTGGCTGAAAAAATTGCCACATTCCGACAGGACGGAAAATCAATCGGATTTGTGCCCACTATGGGGGCATTACATGAAGGCCATTTATCGCTTGTAAGGTTCAGCCGGCTGCAGAATGACGTTACAGTGGTGAGTATTTTTGTGAACCCCAATCAGTTCAACGACAAGTCGGACCTGGAACGGTATCCGCGCATGCCGGAAAAAGACGGCGCCCTGCTGCAACACGCCGGATGTGACCTGTTGTTTATGCCCGATGTAGATGAGGTATATCCCGAGCCGGATACGCGTATTTTTGATTTCGGCGGTCTCGATCAGGTGATGGAAGGCAAACACCGGCCCGGCCATTTCAATGGTGTGGCCCAGGTGGTGACGCGGCTTTTTGACCGGGTGAAACCCCACCGGGCTTATTTCGGGCTCAAGGATTATCAGCAAGTGGCCATTATCCGCAAGGTAATGTCCGATTTACAGTACCCGGTTGAGATTGTGTCGTGCCCTATTGTGCGGGAATGCGACGGCCTGGCCATGAGCTCGCGGAACATGCTGTTGAGTGCTGAGGAAAGAAAGCGGGCACTCATATTGTCACAATCGCTTTTTCAGGGCCGGGAAAGGATGAAGCAGGGACATCAGGTTGTTGAAGTGAAGAAGTTCGTAGAGGACCGGGTTGATTCCGCTGAAGGTGTTGACCTGGAATATTTTGAAATCATTGACGGCACAACGCTGCTGCCTGCACGGAACTGGAACGCCGGAGGCGATGTGATCGGCTGCATTGCTGCCCGGGTAGGGAAGGTAAGACTCATAGACAATATCAATTTTTCTTCTTAATTTTATGCTTATGCAGATAGAAGTATTGAAATCAAAGATACACCGGGTTACGGTAACAGAAGCGAATCTCAATTACATGGGAAGCATCACCATTGACGAAAACCTGATGGATGCCGCCAACCTGATTGAAAATGAAAAGGTGCAGGTGGTCAACATCAACAACGGGGAACGACTGGATACTTATGTAATCAGGGGCGAACGCGGCACGGGGGTGATTTGTCTGAATGGTCCTGCTGCCCGCAAAACAGCAGTTGGCGATATCATCATCATCATGTCATACGCCACCATGGATTTTGAGGAAGCAAAGCGCTTCAGGCCGGTGATCATATTGCCGGATGCAACCACCAACATTTTAGAAAAATATTAAAATGCCTAAACTGGCCGTCATACAGGAGAAAATTATTTCGGGCGACCGGCTCGACCGGTGGCTTGCGGTTTCGCGCTTCAAAGGAAAAAAGATTGTTTTCACCAACGGTTGTTTTGATGTGCTGCACCGCGGGCATATTACCTACCTGGCCAAGGCTGCGGCACTGGGCAATGCCCTGGTAATCGGGCTGAATACCGATGCCTCGGTGAAAAGGCTGAAAGGCCCGCCCCGTCCGTTACAGGATGAGGAGACCCGGGCGCTTATATTGGCTTCACTGAGTTTTGTTACGGCTGTTGTGCTTTTTGATGAGGATACACCCTACGACCTGATCAAAAAGATTCAGCCCGATGTGTTGGTAAAGGGCGGTGAATACAAGATTGAAGATATTATAGGTTATGATGTGGTTAAGGGCAAGGGCGGTACGATAACAACCATTGATATGGTGGAAGGGTTTTCGAGTACCGGAATCATTCAGAAAATGAAAGGCAGGTCGTAATGGCCAAAACCAAAACGGTTTTTGTATGTCGCAATTGCGGCAATGAATCGTCCAAGTGGATCGGGAAGTGCCCGGGTTGCGGGCAATGGAATACCTATGCTGAGGAGGCCATTGTGAAAACCAGCGGGATAGCGGATACACGGTTTGTTGAATCAAATGCCGTTCCGGTAAGGCTGCATGAGGTTGACCACAAAAGCCAGCCCCGGCTGGATACGCAAACGGGTGAGCTGAACCGGGTGCTGGGGGGCGGACTGGTACGGGGTTCCGTGGTGCTTATCGGCGGAGAGCCGGGCATCGGAAAGTCGACACTGGCGCTTCAGGTTGCCCTGGCCATGAGCAATTACAAGGTACTTTATATATCGGGAGAAGAAAGCGTGCAGCAGATCAGCATGCGGGCAGCACGCATCGGCAGTAAAAACGACAACTGCTATGTGCTGAGTGAAATCTCGCTTCAGAATATTTTCAACCAGTTGCAGCAGATGAAGCCCGATATCCTGATCGTCGACTCGATACAGACCCTTCAGGATGAAACACTCGAATCGTCACCGGGCAGCATATCCCAGATCAGGGAATGTGCCGGCAAACTGATGAAATTTGCCAAGGAAACCTCAACCCCGGTATTCCTGATTGGCCACATCACCAAGGATGGCACGCTGGCCGGACCGAAGATACTGGAGCACATTGTAGACACGGTGTTGCTTTTTGAGGGCGATCAGCATTACCTGTACCGGATACTCCGGGCCTCCAAGAACCGGTTTGGCGCTACGGCCGAACTGGGGATCTTTGAAATGCTGAACGACGGACTGCGGGAGGTGACCAATCCTTCTGAGGTGCTGATCAACAATAACAACGAAGGCCTGAGCGGAATTACAACGGCAGCTACCATTGATGGTATCCGTCCTTTTCTGATTGAAGTGCAGGCATTGGTGAGCACTGCCGCTTATGGTATGCCGCAGCGCGTTTCAACCGGCTATGATGTGCGCAGGCTGAACATGTTGCTGGCCGTATTGGAACGCAAGGCCGGGTTTAAGCTGGCTACCCGTGATGTTTTTCTGAACCTGGCGGGAGGATTGCGGGTTACCGATCCGGCACTCGACCTGGCTGTAATAGGAGCTGTTATTTCATCGGGAGTTGACAAGCCTGTAGCCAAGAAGACCTGTTTCAGTGCCGAGGTGGGATTGTCGGGTGAGATCAGACCCGTGAACCGCATCGAAACCCGCATTCGTGAAGCAGGCAGGTTGGGCTTTACGAGCATTGTGATATCCGGCGCCTACGACAAAATCAATATGCCCGGAAAGGAGCACATCAGGGTAATTAAGGTAAACCGGGTGGATGAGGCGTTGAAGCAGTTATTCGGTAAAGAATAATTAATTTGGTAATTTGAAGACCTGCCTGCCGGCAGGCAGGTTATCAAATTGTATTCTCACCATTCATTATCGTAGATATACCCGTCGGTTTCGTTTCTGGTGGATACATCGCTGCAATTGGGAATGGGCGGCATACCGGGAGGCATCTGAAATACATCGGACTGGGTGATACCCAGTGATTTGTCTTCATATACCTTAGTCATGAATATACCATAAATGGGCAGGGCCATGGTGGCACCCTGCCCCATGGTCATCCCGTCGAAGTGCACCGAACGGTCTTCGGCTCCTACCCAGGCTCCGGCCGCCAGTTTGGGTGTGATGCCGATCATCCAGCCGTCGGAGTGATTCTGGGTGGTACCGGTTTTGGCGGCGATTTGGGCAGTGAGGTGGTGCCTGTAGCGAAGCCGGTAGGCAGTGCCAAAATTGGTAACCCCTTCCATCAGGTTCAGCATCAGGTAGGCTGTTTGTTCACTGATGGCTTCAATGCGCTCGGGTTGAAATTCCGCCAGCACATTGCCGTTTTTGTCCTCGATGCGGGTGATGTAAACCGGCCTTGTATGCACTCCCTTGTTGGCAAAAGTTGCAAATGAGGAAACCATTTCGGCTACCGTCATGTCAGAAGTGCCGTAAATCATGGAAGGAACGGGGTCGATGTAACTGGTGATTCCCATTCTGTGCGCTATATCGGCAATGGGTTTGGGATTAAATTGTTTGATCAGATAGGCGGAAATATTGTTCTCGGAGGTGGCCAGTCCCCATTTCAGGGTCTTCCATAGACCAAGGTCCTCTTTACGGCCGCTGCTTCCGGGGGTCCAGATGGAGTCATTGGGAAGCTTGAAAGTCTGTGATATATTCGGGATTTCGTCACACGGGTTCATCCCTTCCTGCATGGCCAGGATGTACAAAAAGGGTTTAAAGGTGGAACCGGCCTGGCGTTTGCTTTGGGTAACATGGTCATATTTGAATGCGGCAAAATCAATTCCACCCACATAGGCTTTCACGTATCCGGTAACCGGATCAAGGGCCATGAAGCCTGTACGTAAGAAATGCTTGTAATACCGGATGGAATCGTAGGGTGACATGATGGTGTCGATGGGGCCTCTCCAGCTAAATACCTTCATGGGCAAAGCTTTCTGGAATTCCTTGTAAATTTGGGTTGTCGATTGGCCCTGGTTTTTGAGGATGCGGCCGCGGTCGGAATTCAGCATGGCCCGGTTCATGATTCTCTGAATAGCATCATTATTCAGGTCGCTTGAGAAAGGAGCACGCTTTGATTTTCTTTTTTCCTTGAAAAATTCAGGCTGCAGGTATCCTCCCAGGTGTTCCGCAACAGCTTCTTCGGCATATTGCTGCATCTTTGAATTCACCGTGGTATAAATCTTCAGTCCGTCGGTATAGAGGTTATAGGAATTCCCGTCGGGTTTTTTGTTTTTGTTGCACCATCCAAAAAGCGGATCATTGGCCCAGCGGAGCGAATCCTCGCGGTAGCTCTCATAGTCGGTATAATTTTTTCTTTTGGGTTCACGGCTGTTCAGGATCCGGTGCACATGTTCGCGAAAATAAGTTGCCAATCCCCGATCGTGGGAGATGCGCTGAAATTTGAGGTTCAGTGGCAATCCTTTAAGCGAGTCGGCCACTTCTTTTTCGAGATATGCTCTGTCGACCATGAGGTCCATCACCAGGTTACGGCGGTTCCATACCCGTTTCACCTTGTTTGAATCATTGGGGTTGTAGTAGGCGGGGTTTTTGGCCATACCCACCAGCATGGCTGATTGTTCAATGGTAAGGGAATCCGGAAACGTGCTGAAATAAACCTGGGCAGCGGATTTGATGCCAACAGCCTGGTTGATGAAATCGCACTGGTTGAAGTACATGGTCATGATCTCTTCCTTGGTATAGGCTTTTTCGAGCCGCACGGCAATGATCCATTCCTTAGCCTTTTGCAATCCCCTTCCAAAGAGCGTTCTGGGAGGTTCATGGAAAAGCAGTTTGGCCAGCTGTTGGGTGATGGTACTGCCACCACCTGAGCTTTTTTGCATCAGGAGACCGGTTTTGATTACCACGCGGGCCAGGCCTCTGGCGTCGATACCGGAATGACGGTAATATCTTTTATCTTCCGTGGCAACCAGTGCCTTTACGAGATGATCCGGCAGTTCATCATAGTCCACGTAAGTTCTGTTCTGGTTTCTGTAATAAAACGACCCGAGGACTTTGCCGTCTTCCGAAATGGCCTGTGATGCCAGGTTGATCCTGGGGTTTTCGAGCGTGTTGATATCCGGCATGTAACCGAGTGCTCCCAGGGCAGCCAGTAGCAGCAGCAAAGCCAAAACGGCAATAGGTGCTGCAAAAATAATCCAGAAGTATTTATTAAACTTGCGGCGGTTAATTTGGATATTCTTCATACAAAATAACAGTGAGGGAGGTAAAAGTAATAATTATTTGAATTAAAATTTTGAACTTAGTGCCATAATTGATTTATTTGCACAGGCATAAAACGTTTATGTAATGATTAACAATTTAGTAATAGTTGAGTCCCCGGCGAAAGCCAAAACCATTGAGAAATTTCTGGGTAAGGATTTCAAGGTGAAGTCGAGTATGGGTCATATCCGCGATTTGTCAAAGGAAGATCTGGGTATTGATATCAATAACAACTTCAAGCCCAGGTATATTGTACCGGCCGACAAAAAAAAGACGGTTACGGATCTGAAGGAATCGGTAAAAAATGCCAAAACAGTATGGCTGGCATCTGATGAGGACCGCGAGGGAGAAGCCATTGCATGGCATCTTTTTGAAGAGTTGAAACTGGACAAGAAGAATACCCGGAGGATTGTTTTCCATGAGATTACCGAGGAGGCCATTTTGCATGCCATTGAAAACTTCCGGGGCATTGACCAGAACCTGGTGAATGCGCAACAGGCGAGGCGGGTGCTCGACAGACTCGTAGGTTTTGAGATATCTCCCGTATTGTGGCGGAAGGTGAAACCCCAGCTCTCGGCAGGCCGTGTGCAGTCGGTTGCCGTAAGGCTGATCGTGGAGCGTGAGCGTGAAATCATCGGTTTTCAAAGCACATCATCCTATAAGGTCAATGCACTGTTTGAGGTTCATGAAAAGGGCAAAAAGGTGCAACAAATAAAAGCCGAACTCAACGAAAGGTTTCCGGATAAGAAAAAGGCACAGGAATTCATTGAGAAATGTAAAAATGCCACATTTACCATTTCCGGGGTTGTAAAAAAGCCGGCCAAGAAATCCCCTTCACCTCCGTTTACAACTTCCACGCTGCAGCAGGAAGCAAGCCGGAAACTGGGATTTTCCGTATCGCAGACGATGACGGTAGCTCAGCATTTATACGAAGCCGGATGGATCACATACATGAGGACCGATTCGGTGAACCTTTCAAATACCGCGCTCAAGGCAGCTGAAGCGATCATTGAAAAGGAATTTGGAAAGGAGTTCGTGAATATCCGTAATTACAAAACAAAGAGCAAGGGAGCCCAGGAAGCGCACGAAGCCATCCGGCCGGCTTACCTGAATAAATCCGGCATTGAGGGTAATGCCACAGAAAAGAGGTTGTATGATCTGATCTGGAAACGAACGGTAGCTTCACAAATGAGCGATGCCCGGCTGGAAAAAACCACGGTGACTATTGATGTTTCAGGACGAAAAGAGCAGTTTATTGCCGAAGGTGAGGTGATGAAGTTTGAAGGGTTTTTGAAAGTATACCTGGAATCAACGGATGAGGAATCCGAGGAAGAGGGAGAGGTAAGGTTACCCAACCTGGAGGTAGGTTTGGGGTTACCCTACATACAGATCAGTGCTACCGAGAAATTCACCCATTATCCGCCCAGGTATACCGAGGCAAGTTTGGTTAAGAAGCTCGAGGAGTTGGGTATCGGAAGGCCTTCAACCTATGCGCCCACCATATCCACCATTCAGCAAAGGGGTTATGTGATGAAGGAGGAGCGGCCCGGTAAGGAACGCAGGTATCATGTGATTCAACTGGAGAAAGGAAGTATAAAGGAAACGGTAAATACGGAAATCACGGGTGCTGAAAAAGGGAAGCTTTTCCCGGACAATATTGGGATGATGGTGAACGATTTTCTGGTGAGCAATTTTTCCGAAATTCTCGACTTTAATTTCACCGCTTCCGTGGAAAAGGATTTTGATGAAATTGCCGAGGGTAAGGCCAACTGGACGGATATGCTCAAGCAGTTCTACAAGCCATTTCATGAAAAAATTGAAGCATCGCTGGCCAGCAAGGAGTATGTGAAGCCGGAGCGGGCATTGGGCACCGACCCGGTTAGCGGAAAGACTGTTTACGCGCGCCTGGCCAGATTTGGTGCGGTAGCCCAGATTGGTGAAACCAATGGCGAGGAGAAACCCAGGTATGCACAGCTGCGGAAAGGGCAAAACATTGAGTCGATTACCCTTCAGGAGGCCCTTGACCTGTTCAAGCTGCCGCGCAAGATTGGGTTATATGAAGACAAGGAAGTTACTGTATCGGTCGGCAGGTTTGGTCCGTATGTGTTGCACAATTCCAAGTTTTATTCACTCAAGAAGGGGGTTGATGATCCTTATACCATTGAGCTGGAAAGGGCTGTGGAAATTATCATTGAAAAGCGTGAAAAAGATAAGAACAAAACCATCAGCACATTTAAAGAAGACGCGGATTTGATGGTTCTCAACGGCAGGTGGGGGCCCTATATCAGTTACAAAAAGGAAAATTATAAGATTCCGAAAGGAACTGATCCCAAATCGCTCAATTATAAGGATTGCATGGAGATTATTGGCAGTGCCCCTGAGAAAAAGAAAAAAAAGAAATAACCCGGTATGAACCTGAATGACTATTTTGAGCCTGTTTCGCTGGAGAAACAGGAAGGTTTTCCGGTAACCGGCAATACGCTGTTCGGAAGAAACATCAGGGTTCATACGGCAAGCCATCGTATTGATGAGATCAGCGACTACCATCTGGCCATCATCGGGGTGCCTGAAGATCGCCATTCGCTCAACACGGGATCGGCCGGTTCACCCGACCTGGTCAGGCAGAAATTGTATGATTTATACCGGGTAAATGACAAGTTGAAGGTAATTGACCTGGGCAATTTGAAGCAAACGGCGACGCCCGAAGACACTTATTATGGGATCAGGGATGTGATGACGGATCTGTTGAACAACCAGGTTACGGCAATCATCATAGGAGGCACGCAGGATATCACCCGGGGAATATTTATGGCCTATGAGCAAAGAACCCCGATGGTGAACCTGGTAAATATTGATTCGCGCATTGACCTGGAAGAGGGTCCTCAGGCGGGGGCTTCATGGATTGTACCATTAATTAACAGTCCGAAACTCTTCCGGCTTTCCTGCCTGGGTCAGCAGCAATACCTGACCAATCCGGCGTATGTTGAGGTGCTGGAAAGAAAAGGATTTGATGTGATGAGGCTGGGTTCGCTCCGTTCCAACCTGATGATGTCGGAACCTTTTTTAAGGGATGCCCATATGGTGAGTTTTGACATAGCAGCCGTCAAACAATCTGAAGCTCCCGGCACACGCTTTTCTTCACCAAACGGCCTTTTGGCCGAAGAGGCCTGTCAGCTCTCGAGGTATTCAGGGTTGAGCGATCAGGTCAGTTGCTTTGGTGTTTTTGAGGTCAGTGGGGAATACGACAGGAACGGGCAGACGGCACATCTGGCTGCCCAGGCGATCTGGTATTTTATTGAGGGTTATTCCCTGAGAAAAAGGGAGAAACCGGCACAAAATCAAAGTGATTTCAAAGTTTTTATGGTGAATCACCAGGATATGGAGCATGCCCTGGTTTTTTATAAAAGCCTGGTTACCGGCAGGTGGTGGATGGAAATCCCCGATATGAAAACAGGTGGACAAGTAATGGTTTCCTGTTCACAGGAAGAGTATCAGCAGGCCTGCAATCATGAGATCCCGGAGATGTGGTGGAAGGCGTTTCAACGGATCAACTAAGCTGCTTCTGAGTATTCATGATACCGAAATTCGGCCTTGATCAGGAAATCTTCATAAATCTGACCGCTTTCCAGGGCGTCTTCATCATCAGCTTCGTAATGCCAGTTCACAATCAATTCCTTAATCGCCTCATTGTTATCCAAAACCCGCAGAAGCTCAAGAACTTTCTTTGAGGATGCGCTGTTCAGGTATTCCAGGTTCAGGTCGATTTTTACTACTTCGGTTGTCAGAGATTTTACCCAGGCAATAAGGGGGTTGTAAAACCGGTTCACATCTTCGGGCAATGACCTGCCTTCCATGAGGAGTCTTCCGTCCGATGCGAATCTTACTGCAGGAGTGCTTGTGGTTGGTTCCAGGTTTATGTTTTTCATTTTGCTCATTTGTTGTATCCTGCTTGTTGTACGAAGATGTGATAAATAAGATTGCTTGTTATGACGAATGCACAAAATTGATTGACTATATTCGCTATGCTTGAAATAAACATACTTTTAGAACCACCATGCAGGTTATCGATTTGAGTCATGTTCTGGAACCCGGCATGCCTGTGTTCCCCGGTTCGCCTGAAGCAGGACTGGAGCCGATTGCCAGCTTCGAAAAAGACGGGTACACCGAAACCCTCGTTAAGATCACTACCCATACAGGAACACATGTTGATTGCGGTTTGCATATGATACCAGGGGGTGCTGATACAGAAAGTACTCCGGAACGATTTTTTGGACGTGGATTGGTTATAGATTGCAGGAATTTGGGAAGAAGGTCAATCAGCCGCGAATTATTAAGTAGTTATGGCGACAAAATCGGGAGGGCAGATTTTGTTCTTTTGTATACGGCATGGGACCAACACTGGGGTAAAAAGGCCTATTTCAAAGGGTCCCCGGTTCTTGAACCTGAAGCAGCAACATTTCTGGCCACTTTTCCGCTCAGGGGAGTGGGAATTGACGCCATCAGTATGGATGCGGATGATTCAACGGGATACCCGGTGCATCACACCCTGTTATCGGCCGGCATGGTGCTGATAGAAAATCTCACCGGCCTGGAGCAATTGCCGGAATCAGGATTTTATTTCAGCTGTCTTCCGCTGAAAATCAAATCGGGTGACGGTTCACCGGTGCGGGCGGTGGCTATTACCACGCTCTAAATCCCGGACCACGCGGACCTGCCTGCCAGCAGGCAGGGGCGTAAGCTTTTCATAAGTTGATGCCTATAGCTTAATGTTTACCTCCCAAAAACATCTTCAAGAGAAACAACATCATAATATATACATTGTCAAGTTTTTTTCGTAATTTTGCACGAATTCATTAACAGTTGAAGAACTCCATGAGAGGAACCAAGGTTCTTTACGTTTCCCAGGAAATTACCCCATATCTTCCGGAATCCGAGATGTCCATCATCGGAAGAAATTTACCACAGGCTATTCAGGAAAAGGGGCGGGAAATCAGAACATTTATGCCCAAATTCGGATGTATCAATGAACGGAGAAATCAACTTCATGAGGTAATCCGCCTTTCGGGTATGAACATCATCATTGATGACACGGATCATCCGCTGATTATCAAAGTTGCATCCATACAGGCTGCACGAATGCAGGTGTATTTCATTGACAATGATGATTATTTTCAGCGAAAATCGCTGTTTGGCGATGAAAAAACCACGTTTTTTGATGATAACGATGAACGGGCTATATTCTTTGCCCGGGGAGTGCTGGAAACGGTAAAGAAGCTGCAGTGGCCTCCGGACATCATCCATTGCCACGGCTGGTTTTCTGCTCTGCTATCGGTGTATATCAGGCGGCTTTATGATGAGGATCCGGTATTTAAAAATTCAAAGGTCATTCTTTCGTTGTATGACAACGGATTTGAGCAATCATTGAATAAATCATTCAGGAAGAAATTGCGTTTGGATGGCATTCCTGAAGCTGACCTGAAGGTTGTGGAAGATCCCAGTTATGTGAATTATTGCAAACTTGCAGTGAACATGGCTGATGCTGTGATTATAGGCAGCCAGGAGGTGAATAAGGAGGTGATCAAACATGCCGAGAAATCCAGGAAGCCGGTACTCCCATACCAGAACAGTGATTCTTATGTAGATGCCTATTCGTTGTTTTATGACCAGGTTTTGAATAACTCCAAAGACTGATTTTTAACAATCTCAAAACTCTATTCAGTATGTGTGGAATTGTTGGTTACATTGGGTATCGTGAAGCATACCCGGTGCTTATTAATGGGTTAAAACGATTGGAATATCGGGGTTACGATTCAGCCGGGATTGCCATTCTTAATCAAGTTTCCCACGTATATAAATGTAAGGGTAAGGTAAGTGACCTGGAGAAATATGCCAAAGGGAATGATGTTTCCGGGCATATAGGCATGGGACACACCCGATGGGCCACACACGGAGAGCCCAATGATATCAATGCCCATCCGCACAAATCGTTTAACGGTAAATTTATTCTGATTCACAATGGAATTATTGAAAACTATGCCACGCTGAAGGAGCGATTGATCCACCGGGGTTATGGTTTTACCAGCCAGACTGATTCGGAAGTGCTGGTGAACCTCATTGAATATCTTTATCTTAAAGGAGGTGTCACTGCCGAGGTGGCAGTGAGGCTGGCCTTAAGTAAGGTTGAAGGAGCCTATGGCATTGTTTTGATGTGCACCGATGAACCCGACAAGCTGATTGCCGCGCGCAAAGGAAGCCCGCTGGTTATCGGCGTGGGGAACGATGAATATTTCCTGGCATCCGATGCCACACCCATAGTTGAGTATACCAAGAGTGTCATTTACTTAAACGATCAGAATGTTGCGGTGATTACCAAAAACGAGCTGGTATTAAAAACATTAAAGAATATACCGCTGACTCCGGAGATCAAGCAGCTCGACCTGGATATCGGGGAAATTGACAAAGGCGGATATGCGCATTTCATGTTGAAGGAAATCTTCGAACAGCCCCGTTCCATTCACGACACTTTCAGGGGAAGGGTAACCTCAGAGGGCCGTGAGCTGCATTTGGGCGGTTTGTTCCAGGTGCTTCCCAAACTGGTTGAAGCCAAACGAATTGTGATCATCGGATGTGGCACTTCATGGCACGCTGGACTTGTGGGAGAGTATTTGTTTGAAGACCTGGCCAGGATATCGGTAGAAGTTGAGTATGCATCGGAATTCAGGTACCGAAATCCAATTATAAATCCCGGTGATGTGGTTATTGCCATCAGCCAGAGCGGCGAAACAGCAGATACGCTTGCGGCAATCCGTCTGGCCAAAGAATCCGGAGCCCTGGTGCTGGGTATATGCAATGTTGTGGGTTCCAGCATTCCCAGGGAAACCGATGCGGGAGTGTACACACATGCAGGTCCTGAAATAGGTGTTGCATCCACGAAAGCTTTTACGGCCCAGGTAACGGTGCTGGCCATGATGGCCATTTTAGTGGGAAGGGAAAAGAATATACTGACAGAAGAGCAATACCATCATTATATTAAAGAACTGATGGCTGTTCCTGAGAAAATTGAAAACATTCTGAAGCAGGATGAAGAGATCAGAAGGATGGCCGAAATGTACCAGGACGTCAACAATTTCCTGTATCTGGGCAGGGGATACCTGTTCCCGGTTGCACTGGAGGGGGCCCTGAAGCTTAAAGAAATTTCCTACATTCATGCTGAGGGTTATCCGGCTGCCGAGATGAAGCATGGTCCCATTGCCCTGATTGATCATCACATGCCTGTGGTGGTGCTTGCCACCAAGGACCATTCATATGAAAAAATTGTGAGCAACGTTCAGGAAGTCAAGGCCCGAAAAGGCAGAGTCATTGCCATCATCAACAAGGGAGAGGCCACCATTAAAAAGATGGCAAATCATTATATCGAGATTCCGGAATCAGATGCTGTTTTTTCGCCTCTTTTGGCTGTTATTCCGCTACAACTCATGTCGTATTACATTGCTGTGCTGCGCGGATGTGATGTGGATCAGCCAAGAAACCTGGCCAAATCAGTTACCGTGGAGTAATCAGAGTTGGCGGTATTGTTTCTCGTAATATTTTTCGTATTCGCCATTGACTACATGCTGTAACCACAGCTCATTGCTGAGGTACCATTCCACAGTTTTTTCAAGTCCCTGTTCAAAAGTCACAGTGGGTTTCCAGCCCATTTCCTGTTCAATTTTTGAGGCATCAATTGCATAGCGCAAGTCGTGTCCGGCACGATCGGTAACATAGGTGATGAGCTTTTCTGACGCACCGGTGCTCCGGGAAAGCTTATTATCCATAATTTTGCACAGCAGGCGGATGAGGTCAATGTTTTTCCACTCGTTGTTCCCGCCAATGGCATAGGTTTCTCCCATGCGTCCCTTATGAAATACCAGGTCGATTGCATGGGCATGATCCTCAACATAAAGCCAGTCGCGTATATTTTCACCAGCTCCATAAACAGGTATGGGCTTTTGTTGTTTGATGTTATTAATGGCCAGCGGGATGAGCTTTTCGGGAAACTGATTTGGACCGTAGTTGTTGGAGCAATTGGAAATTTTAACGGGTAACCCGTAGGTATTGTAATAGGCTCTTACCAGATGGTCGGAGCTGGCTTTGGATGCCGAGTAAGGACTCCGTGGATCGTATGCTGTGTTTTCGGTAAAAAAACCTTCCCTGCCAAGCGATCCAAAGACCTCATCTGTGGAAATGTGATAGAAGACTTTACCGTTGAGGTTGTTTTTCCAACATTCCCGGGCAGCATTGAGCAGATTAACCGTGCCGATGATGTTGGTATGAATAAATTCGAGCGGATTGGAGATGGACCTGTCAACGTGGGATTCAGCCGCCAGATGTATAACTCCGTCGAACATATATTCTCTGAAAAGGCTTGTAATTTCCTGAAGGTTGGTAATGTCGGCTTTGATAAACCGGTAATTGGGCATATGATCAACATCGGCAAGATTTTCGAGGTTGCCGGCATAAGTGAGTTTGTCGAGGTTAAATAGATCATACTCAGGATAATTTCTGACAAATCTTCTTATCACATGGGAACCAATAAAACCTGCACCCCCGGTTATCAGTAAACGCCTGTTCATTTTTTAAAAGCTATTATTTTCCTTTATTATTGCGAATGTACTTTTCCCAGTTCCATGCCGAAAGCAGGGTTTTATCAAGGGGCGTGGTTGCCTTCCATCCAAGTTCGGTATTGGCCAATGTGGTATCGGCATAAACCCGCGAAATGTCGCCCGGACGTCTTGGAACAATGCGATACTTAACCTTTTCACCGGTTGCTTTCTCGAAGGTATTGATTATTTCCAATACCGATAAACCTTTTCCCGTACCCAGGTTAAATACTTCGTAAGCACTCCGGTTTTTACCCTGAAGCAGCCTTTTGATGGCGGTAACATGTGCGCCTGCAAGATCTACCACGTCAATATAATCGCGTATACCTGTACCGTCAGGGGTGTCATAATCATCGCCAAAAACCCGCAATTCATCGCGCAGGCCAATAACAGTCTGAGTAATAAATGGAACCAGGTTGAGCGGTGTGCCTATGGGTAATTCGCCAATGAGTGCTGATTCATGTGCCCCGATGGGATTAAAGTATCTCAGGGATATAGCTTGCAGGCCCTCAGAAGCTGCCAGGGTATCGCGGATGATTTCTTCACCGATCTGTTTGGTGTTTCCGTAGGGCGAATTGGCAGGCTTAACCGGAGAATTTTCAGTTACAGGAAGTAAATCAGGTTGACCATATACCGTACATGATGAAGAGAAAACCAGGTTGGGGATACTGAATTCGTGCATAATCGTTAGCAGGTTCATCAAAGAGATGAGATTGTTACGGTAATACTCGAGTGGCTTTTCCACTGATTCACCTACTGCCTTGAATGCTGCAAAATGTATAATGGCCTTGATGCCTGTATGTTGTTTGCAAAATTGTCTGAGTTTTGACAGGTCGGTAATGTCCAGTTGTGTAAAAACCGGTTTTGTACCTGTAATTTGCTGAATTCCATCAAGAACTTCAACCTCGGAATTGGATAAGTTATCGAGTATAAGTGGTTCAAAACCATTGTGGATCAGTTCAACAACAGTATGTGAGCCAATATATCCGGTTCCGCCGGTAACGATAATCTTGTCTGTCATGAATCAATCAATTTTAGTGATCTGGTTGTTGTTTAATCTGTATTTTTCATTGCTTTCGGGGCAAACAGCTATACCTTCTTCATTGAACTTCAGGCGGTGTCCGAATTCACTCATCCAGCCTGCATGCCGGGCCGGATTACCAACAACCAGCTCGTAGGGAGCTACATCCTTTATGACTACTGCTCCGGCGCCAATAAATGAATACCTGCCTATGCGGTTGCCACAAACAATGGTGGCATTGGCGCCAATGCTGGCTCCTTTTTCAACCAGGGTGGGCTTGTATTGATCCTTACGGGCAACGGCACTCCGTGGATTGATCACATTGGTAAAAACCATGGAAGGGCCCAGGAAAACATCATCCTCACAAATGACGCCGGTATATATCGACACGTTATTCTGCACCTTTACATTGTTACCCAGTATCACACCCGGCGAAACCACTACATTTTGTCCGATATTACAGTGCTCACCAATGGTGCAACCCGACATGATGTGGGTGAAATGCCATATTTTGGTACCGGCACCGATAACCGACCCGCTGTCGATTATGGCTGATTCATGTGCGTAATAGGGTTGATTCATGGTTTACCGGCTACAAATTCAATAATGCTGTTGCAGATCAGTTTAAGTTGTTCTTCATCCATTTCCGTGTGCATGGGCAGAGAAAGGACGCTTTTACAAAGCGCTTCAGTGACCGGGAAGTCTCCTTCGCGGTAGTTCAGGTACTTGAACGCCTGCTGCAAATGACAGGGGAAGGGGTAATAAATCATGGAAGGAATTCCCCGGGTTTCAAGATGTTTCATGAGGGCTTCGCGGTCAATTCCTTCCAGCTTGATGGTATACTGGTGAAAAACATGGGTTGTGAAAGCCGAGCGTTCCGGTATGGTAATCCCTTTGATGCTGCCAAGAGCATTGTCGTAATACCGGGCGGCCTCATTCCGGGCGGCGGAGTATTCATCGAGATGCCGCAGCTTGACACGCAGAATGGCAGCCTGGATGTTGTCGAGCCTGGAATTCACTCCCGTAAGGTCGTAGTAATATCTTTTCCTCATCCCGTGATGCGTGATGGCTGACAGCGTTCCGGCAAGTTCACTGTCATTGGTCATGATGGCCCCGCCATCGCCAAAACAGCCCAGGTTTTTCGACGGGAAGAAAGAGGTGCAGGCCATACGCCCCATAGTGCCGGCTTTGACCTTTTTACCAATACGAAATGTATAATCTGCTGAAAGAGCCTGTGCCACATCCTCAATAACAGTGATGCCGCGTTCGGCAGCAATACGGATGATTTCATCCATGTTGGCACACTGACCAAAGAGGTGAACAGGAATGATGACCTTTGTTTTTGGAGTGATGGCTTTTTCGAGTGATGCGATATCCATGTTGAATGTGCCGGATTCCACATCAACCAAAACCGGCTTCAGACCCAACAGAGCGGATACTTCAACAGTGGAAATAAAGGTAAAATCAGGAGTAATTACTTCGTCTCCGGGTTTCAAACCGAGTGCCATCAGGCAGATCTGCAGGGCATCGGTACCATTGCCGCAGGCAATCACGTGCTTTACGCCCAGGTAGGCGGCCAGTTCACTCTCAAAATCTTTAACCTCAGATCCTTTAACAAAAACCGCGCTGTCAAGAACGCGCTGAATAGCCTGATCAATATCGGACTTAACTCGATGATACTGGCCGGAGAGATCGACCATGGCAATTTTTCTCATCTCAAACTCAGTTGTTATTTCTGAAGCTACGAAGATAATCATTTGAGTATTACCATGGATATTTTATTAATTTTGACCTGTTAATATAACCCAACAAACAAACATCCGTGAATATTATTCCCATAATCCGTGAGCTTTTACTTCGCAATCAGAAAGCAGTGATACCGGGTTTCGGAACCCTGGTCATTTCCCAACGTCCGGCCCGGCTTAACAGAATAACCAAAGAACTCTCCCCTCCCACCCGGGAACTGAGTTTTAAATCAGGTCGTCAGACCGATGATGAGCAGCTTGAATTGTATTTGGTACGCAAAATAAAGCAGAAACCGGAAGCCGTGAATGAAGCTGTAAGCGCATTTATTAAAACAGCCGGGGAACAATTGGCAGGCAACGGATCATTGATACTGGAAGGGCTTGGAAAACTTACCCAAACCGGTTCGGGCGACATCACTTTTGAGGCGGATGAAGAGTTGCTGAAGCAGATTAACCTCTTTGATCTTCCCAAACTGAATGTTCAGCCGGTGCAGCCGGAAACGCGTATGGAATCCAAGCCGGTTTCAAAGCCTGTTCCGCAACCTGCTCCTGTTACAGAAAAGGTATTTCCGGTTATTTACAACAAGAAAAAGAGCAGGTGGTGGATACCTGCTGCCCTGGTTGGCCTGGTGCTTGGGTTGGCTGCTTATGCCTATTTCGCCGGATACTATGATAGATTTCTTACAGGCAGCAAGACAGAAGTACTCATGTCAGCAGATAACCATCAGGATGAACGACTGGTTTTTGGAAGCAGAACAAATGCAGACAGTGTCGCAGATGCTGATGATTCCCTGAAAACGTTGATAAGCAGGCAGATTGACGAGCGAACCGCACGGGAACGTGCTTTGAGTTATGAGGAATCACAAGCCGAAAAACAGGTGCCCGTTGCACCTGAACGCAAGCAGGTTCACACACCTGCACCGGTGATTCCGGTATCCTCATCCCCGGATAAGCCTTTTCATGTGATTGCGGGTTCTTTTACCATATTGGAAAACGCTGAGCGGCAAATGGCCAGGCTTCAGAAGAAAGGGTTCTCACCGGCCATGCTGCCCAAAAGAGGAAAATACTATATGGTGAGTATGGGTTCTTACAATACCGGAGAACAGGCCAAAGCTGCCAAGCAACAACTTAAGGAGCAGCTTGACCAGGAACTGTGGGTGATGGAGCGGCGGTAGCCGTTAAAACTGATCCCATTCCGATCATACAGGCTGCTATCCGGGAGTCATCCTGAAATATTTCTTCCAGTTGATCATATAAAATCTTTTTACCATGAAACAGTTCATCATTACATGCTTTCTCATTTCACTTCAGTTTGGCATTTTTGCACAGGATCAGCCGGTAATTCACTTGCCCCAACCGCAGCTTGAAAAGGGCAGGCCATTGATGCAGGTTCTGAGCGACCGGCAATCGAATCGCAGTTTCAGCGAGCAGGAACTGCCGCCACAGGAACTGGCTAACCTGCTGTGGGCCGCCAATGGTATCAATCGTAAGGATGCAAATAAGCGCACTGCCCCTACATCCATGAACCGTCAGGAAATAGAGGTTTACGTGAGCAGCAAGGACGGACTTTTCCGTTATAACGCCCAGAAACATGCACTGATAACCATTCATAACCGCGATATCCGGTCGTTTACCGGCATGCAGGGCTTTGCGGCCAGTGCCCCGCTCAACCTGATCATTGTGGCCGATTTGGAAAAAATGTCGGGTAAGGAATTGCAGGAAAAAATGCAGACTGCCCATATTGACGCAGGGTATGTAAGCCAGAATATTTACCTGTATTGTGCTTCCGAAGGCCTGGCCACTGTGGTCAGAGGTTCGGTGGAGCGCAACAAACTGGCTGCAGAAATGGGACTTGACAGCAACTTCCGTATTATTGTAGCACATACGGTGGGATACCCGGAAGGGAGCCATTAGCCGTTAGCCATTAGCTGTTAGCTATTAGCCGTTAGCTATTAGCTGTTAGCCATTAGCCGTTAGCCATTAGCTGTTAGCCATTAGCCGTTAGCCAATAGCCATTAGCCAACAGCCAACAGCCAACAGCCAACAGCCAACAGCCAAAGGCCAAAGGCCAACAGCTGCTTTCAAAATCATATTGCATAAAAAAGCGCCCTGATAACCGAATAATGCTTATTCATTTGTATATTTATCTTACCTGATCCTTAAATAATTAAAATTTACTTCCGTGAAAACCACCCTAAATTTGCTTGCAATAGGTCTTGCTGTGGTGCTGTTTGCCATCACATCAGGATGTTCCAGGACTTCTTCCGAACCGGGTTACGTTTTGTTCGACTGGTTCGAATATCAAGGTTCAGACCCGGTTTTTGAAAAGTTTCGGCCGGGAGCCGGAGAATTCCAGAATCCACTGATGCCCGGCTTCTACCCCGATCCCAGCATATGTAGGGTTGACAGTGATTACTACCTGATCAATTCAACTTTTTCATACTTTCCGGGAATTCCCATTTTCCACAGTCGCGACCTGGTGCATTGGAACCAAATCGGCCATGTGCTCGACAGACCGTCGCAGCTTAACCTCGACAGCCTGGAGCTTTCATGGGGCGTTTTTGCACCAGCGATCAGTTACAACCTGGGCAAATATTATGTGATCAATACCCTTGTTAACGGAGGAGGTAATTTTTACGTAACGGCAACCAATCCGGCCGGTCCCTGGTCTGATCCCGTTTGGTTCCCTGAAATCGACGGCATCGACCCGTCGTTCTTCTTCGATGATAATGGCAAGGCTTATGTGGTGAACAACGGTCCCCCGGAAGGAGAAGAATTGTACCCGGGTCACAGGGCCCTCTGGATCCAGGAGTTCCGGACCGATTCGGGTAAACTCACCGGCCCGCGGAAAGTGATTGTCAATGCAGGGGTTGATATTACCCAAAAACCTGTTTGGATAGAAGGACCACATTTGTTTAAAAAAGACGGCTGGTATTATCTGAATGCCGCCGAAGGCGGAACCAGCACGGGTCATTCTCAGGTGATATTCCGTTCCAGGTCGGTTTGGGGACCTTATATACCCTGGAAGAACAATCCCATGCTCACACAACGCCACCTCGACCCGGGACGTGCTTTCCCTGTGACCTCAACGGGACACGCCGATTTTGTGGAAACCCAACATGGTGAGTGGTGGGCAGTTTTCCTGGGATGCAGGCCTTATTCAGACGACTTTTACAATACCGGTCGGGAAACCTTTATGCTGCCTGTGACATGGAAAGACGGGTGGCCATTTGTAACAAGAGACGCAGTGCCTTATGTTGTGAAACGACCTGCTTTGCCTGATCATTCGGAATTGGGACAATTAACCGGAGGCAACTTCATCTGGCACGATGAATTCAACGATACCACCCTCGGGATGGATTGGAATTTCATCCGCACGCCCCGTGAAAAGTGGTATAGTCTTACCAGTGACACGGGTTTTCTGAAGCTGAACATCAGACCTGTTTCGATCAGTGAATTGAAAAATCCTTCTTTCATCGGCAGGAGGCAACAGCATGCCCATTTCTCGGCATCAGTGAGCCTTCAGGTTATTGATCTGGATACCACAGAAACAGCCGGCCTGATCGCCTTTCAGAATGAAAACCATTATCTCTACCTTGGCATCAGGAAGATGGAGGAGAACTATGTGATTTTCGTGGAAAGGAAAGGGAAAGATGCCCATGATGGCCAATCAGAAATGATTGCGGTAAAAGGATTGGCAGTTGACCAGCCTTCGGCTATCAGGCTGAAAATTGAAGGCCACGGTGCGGAATACGATTTCTACTATGCACTGGAAGATGAAGAATGGACGCTGATGCAGCGTGGTGTTGATGCCAAAAACCTGAGTACCAACATAGCCGGTGGATTTGTAGGTGCTTACCTGGGAATGTATGCCTCCGGCAGTCATTTTGAAGCAGGAAAGTGAGGTGAGGGTTTGCTGTGGCTGTGGGTCTTCCTGCCGGGAGGCAGTTTATGATTGTTGTGTATTTTATAAATATAAAAGCCAATGAAAATAACAAAGGGAACCCGGGTGCTGATAACCGGCGGGGCTTCGGGCATCGGAAAAATCATGGGCCGTCTGGCACTTGAAAAAGGCGCTGAACTCATCATCTGGGATATCAACAGGGAAAATGCTGAAAAAACCGCTTCGGAATTTTCCAGCCTGGGGAAAGTTGCAACTTACCAGGTAGATATTTCCAATATGGAACAGGTGACCTCTGTTGCAGAAGCGGTAAAAGCAAGCCAGGGTACAGTTGACTTACTGATCAACAATGCCGGAATTGTGGTGGGTAAGCTTTTCCAGGAACATTCGCTTCAGGAGATCACGCGCACCTTGGATATCAATTCCCTGGCTCCCATGGCCATTACCCGGCATTTTTTACCCGGAATGCTGGAGCAAAAGAAGGGGCACATCTGCAACATAGCCTCATCAGCAGGCCTGACTTCGAACCCCCGGATGTCGGTTTATGTAGCCAGCAAATGGGCCCTGACCGGTTGGTCCGACAGCCTGCGCATTGAAATGGATCAACAAAAAGCAGGTGTAAGGGTAACCACGGTCACGCCTTACTACATCAGCACCGGCATGTTCGAAGGGGTTCGTTCTCCGCTGATACCTATCCTGAAGCCTGAGAAGGCAGCCCGGAAGATCATACACGGTATCGAACGCAACAAAATATTTGTGAGTATGCCGTGGAGTGTTCATTTTGTCAGGCTGACACAGGGATTGCTGCCTTTCCGGGTTTACGACTGGCTGGCCGGACGGGTACTGGGCATTTATAATGCCATGGAACATTTCACCGGACGTAAAAGCTAAATCCAACGAATATGGAAAACACCCCAAGGTCAACCATTGAATCGCTGCTTCAATCGCAGCGCGCTTTTTTTGCAACCCATGAAACAAAAGCCATCGATTTCAGGATCCGCAACCTGAAGAAATTCAGGTCGGCCATTCTCCGCTACGAGAGCAAAATGGCAATGGCATTGTGGACTGACTTACATAAATCATACGAAGAGGCTTATATGACCGAAATAAGCCTGGTTCTTGGGGAAATTAACAACCACCTGAAACACATCAAAAGGTGGGCAAAACCCAAAAGGGCCAAAACCCCAATTGTATTGCTTCCTTCCCATTGCCGGCTGCTGCAGGAGCCCCTGGGTGTAGCCCTGATCATGGCACCCTGGAATTACCCCTTCCATTTGCTGATGAATCCCCTGGTTGGTGCCATTTCATCGGGTTGCTGCGCCATGTTAAAACCTTCGCCTTACACTCCAACTGTGGCCAGGGTGATGGAAGAGATGCTCTCGGAAACATTTGACTCAAATTATATTGCCGTTGCCCAGGGTAACCGGGAAGTGAACCAGGTATTGCTTGAACAAAGATTCGATGTCATCTTCTTTACCGGCAGCCCTTCTTTGGGCAAAACTGTGATGAAGGCCGCTTCCCAACACCTGACGCCGGTAGTGCTTGAATTGGGCGGGAAAAGTCCCTGTATTGTTGACCGCGATGCCAATATTGCCGTTGCTGCCAAACGCATTGCCTGGGGGAAATGCATCAACGCAGGGCAAACCTGCATTGCGCCGGATTATTTGTTCGTACATAAAGAGGTAAAAGAGCAACTGTTGGAGAAAATTGCGCTGGCAGTAAAGGAAATGCATGGTGATGATCCCCGGCACAGCAAGTTTTACCCCCGAATAGTCAATGAACAGGCGATGGTGCGGCTTCAGCAGTTGATGAAACATGGGAAGATCCGGTTCGGAGGTGAGGTGGAAGTAAGTGATAAGTACATTGCTCCTACTTTGATTGATGAGGTCCAGCCCGATTTTCCGGTCATGCAGGAAGAAATCTTCGGGCCCATCCTGCCAGTGATGACGTTTGAGGACATCAGTGAAGTGGAAAGTTATGTGAACAGCCATGAAAAGCCGCTGGCATTTTATTATTTCGGAAAGAGCAAGGCTGCCAGGGACATCATAAGCAAAACCACATCGGGAGGAGGATGCATCAACGATACGCTGCTGCACATCGTCAATCACCGCATGCCGTTTGGCGGCGTGGGCAACAGCGGCATGGGGAAATATCA
>JAWOJJ010000145.1:0-6024 GCA_046481675.1 Bacteroidales bacterium
TTTCTGAAATAGCCGTCTTCCAAACTGTGGATGGCACGCTGAAATCCGTTTTCGGCTGAATAAAACGCCATGCCGGCTCTTTTGGTTCCCAGATGGGAATGATAATCGGTTCCGTAAAACACATCTGCAACACAGTCACTCTTGCAAATACATCCGAAAAAACCACTCATATCAGAAAAGATTAAATTTTATTGAGGGTTCAAAAATAAGAAACAATTGCATTGGAGATACGGCTGTTGATAAATGATTGAGAAACTTAATATCTTTGGGTTGATTAACCTAATTTCCTGAATTGATGACAAAGTATACCAATACAATCAGTAAACCAGGGATTGTAACCTTAATTGTTTTCATTTCAATTTCTGTCCATATGAAAATCCAGGCCCAGGTGCATGAAGCAAATTATGATGAATCCAGGGTTCCGGCATACACGCTTCCGGACCCGCTCTTGCTGTTAAACGGGCAAACTGTTGCTGACAGTTCAGCCTGGTGGCAGAAACGCCGGCCCGAAATACTGGTCCTTTTTGAAAACGAAGTATATGGGAAAACACCATCATTGACGCTTCCGGTGAGTTTCCGTGTTACTGCTACCGGAAAGCCTGCATTGGATGGCAAGGCAGTTCGCAAGGAAGTAACCGCCTATTTTACTGCCGATGAAAAAGGCCCATTCATGAGAATTCTTATTTATTTGCCCGTGAGTTCCAATCCGGTACCTGTTTTCATGGGGCTAAATTTCAGCGGTAACCATACCATTTGTGATGACCCGGAGATAACCCTGTCGGATAGCTGGCAGGCTGCAGAGCATCAACGGGGAGAAGACTCGGCTAGCTGGCCTGTGAAGCGGATCATCGAACGCGGATTTGGTTTGGCAACCATTTATTATGGAGAACTTGATCCTGATTTTGATGACGGCTTTCTGAACGGAATTCACCCCCTGTTTTATAAGCAGGGGCAGGCCAGACCCTTACCTGGTGAATGGGGCTCTGTTGGAGCATGGGCGTGGGGACTGAGCCGGGCCATGGATTACCTCGAAACAGATGCGGCAGTTGATTCAAAAAAAGTCATACTTCTTGGTCATTCGCGACTTGGGAAGGCTGCCATATGGGCCGGAGCGCAGGATCAGCGTTTTGCTGCAGTGATTTCCAACAATTCGGGTTGCGGAGGTGTGGCTTTGTCAAAAAGAGTTTTCGGGGAAACTGTCGGTTCTATCAATACCCGTTTCCCGCATTGGTTTTGTACCAATTTCAAAAAATACAACAATAATGAAGATTTGTTGCCCCTGGATCAGCACATGCTGGTTGCGCTCATAGCGCCACGACCGGTTTACATTGCCAGCGCAGAGGATGACAGGTGGGCCGACCCGAAAGGTGAGTTTTTATCAGCCTTGCATGCCAATCCGGTTTACAGGTTGCTGGGAACCGAAGGCTTGCCGGTGAAGGAACAACCTGAAACAGGTAAACCGGTTATGGGAACCATGGGTTATCATATCCGTAGCGGACGTCATGCTATTACGCGTTACGATTGGGAATGCTATATGAACTTTGCAGACAAACACCTCAAACAATAGAGAACTATGAAAAAGATAGGCCTGATAGGGGGAATGGGTCCCGAATCCACCCTTGATTATTACAAAAGCATCATCGACTCATTTAAAACGGGTGAGGGGGAACTCAGCTATCCGGAAATCTTCATTTACAGTATAAATCTGTCGGAATTTCTGAACCTGATGAAGGCCAGGGAATATGATAAAATAGTACCGCTGTTGTCGGGAAAGATTGAAGCCCTGGCCAAAGCAGGAGCCGATTTTGCGGCTATTACGGCCAATACACCACACATGTTTTATGATGCCGTTGCTGCGAAATCGCCTGTTCCCATGATCAGCATCGTAGAGGCAACCTGCCGGGAGACGGTCAGAAGAGGCTTAAAAAGGCCGGGACTTTTTGGTACGGGCTTCACCATGGCATCCGATTTTTATCAGAAAGTCTTTGACCGAGTTCAAATACCTATTGTGCTGCCTGATTTGGATGAAATGGAAATCCTGAACCAGAAGCTTTTCGGTGAAATTGAACAGGGCATCTTCAGGGAAGATACCCGAAACCTGCTGATTGAGATCATCAAAAGAATGGTGCAGGAGGAAAAGATTGATTCGCTGATCCTGGGTTGCACTGAATTTCCACTCATACTAACCGCCCCGGAATACGCCGGAATTCCCATGCTCAATACCACACAGATTCACGTGGATGCGATTGTAAAGGAGTGCAGAAGCTAGGTAATCAAGCCACATTGAAGGGCCATTTTTATCAGGCAGGCAGTGTTTTTCGCGTTGAGCTTAATTAACATATTGCGTCGGTGGCTGTCAACGGTCGACTGCCCGATAAACAACTTTTCGGCAATTTCGGCATTGGTAAAACCATCGGCTATGTATTGCAGAATTTCGGTTTCACGCCTGGTAAGTATAGCCTGGCTGCTTTTTTGGATGATTTCATTGGATTCATCACATATGTAATTCTTTCCTTCCATGACCAAATGAATGGCTTCTGCAATTTCTTCCTCTGAGGCATTCTTGAGTACAAATCCTGATGCCCCGTGATCAAGCATTAGTTTGATAATACTTCGTTCACGAAAAGAACTTATAGCCAGAATTTTGATATTTTCGTCGGTTTGCTTCAGCACTTTGCAGATTTCAGCTCCGTTTCCGTCGGGTAAACTATAATCAAGCAACACCAAACCGGGTGTGAATGCCTCAAGAAACCTCCGGCACTCATCAAAGGAATGTGCAATAAAGCATTTTGACGAGATTTTCCTTTTAAGAATCAGGGTTTTTAGTCCTTCAGCCACAATAGGATGGTCGTCTACAATTAAAATGTCAATCATTCTGTATGCTGTTTAGCAAAATCTGACTGGAGCGCGAATCAATCGCCTGCTTTAGCGAATGAGTCTGAACCGGAAATTCAACAGTAAATTCTGTACCGGTTTTGGGTGTAGTTATCATTTCCATTTTTCCGTTAAGTGCATCAACCCGTGACCTGATGATGGAAAGTCCGATCCCCTTGAGCACTGGTTCATTGTGAATATTGAAGCCTGTTCCGTTATCCTGAACCACAAAGCACAACCTATCGGGTTCCTGGAGCATCTGAACCAACAGTTGTGTAGCGTTCGCATGCTTAACGGTATTATTGACCAGTTCCTGAATAACCCGGAATGCGTTTAATTCCAGGTTTGAATCAACCCGCTCAAAGGTTCCAAAGAATTGAAAGATGATGTGGAGGGGACTCATCTTGCCGATTTCTGAACAGAAATCTTCGATTGAACTTTTAAGTCCAAGTTTTACCAATGTTTCAGGCAAAAGATTCCGGGCAATTCTACGAAGTTCGTTAATTGAGGTATCAAGCAATCCCAAAGCATGAACAAATTCTTCATCAGCACAATTGGAGTCGGATGAATTACTTTTGATGTTGTTGAATGCAATTTTTGCACCTGAAAGCAAACCTCCAAGTCCGTCGTGAAGATCCCGTGCGAGCCTTCTTCTTTCGGTTTCTTCTCCTTTCAATACCGATTGCGTAGCAAGCAACAGTTTTTCATTTTCCAGTTGTTTGATACGGTGCTTCTGAATTTCGATATTCTGTTTGGCAATGGTGTTCTTGTTCCTGATATTTCGATATAACAAATAGAATGCAAGAATGATAACCAGGGTAATTGCTATCAAACAAACCAGGAGGATTTGATTTCTCCTCATGTCGGCTTGCTGGACAGTTAATTTGGTTTTAAATGATTCCAGCTGAAATTCCTGATCTTTCAAATGGTAAAGCGTCTGCCATTCCGCCACCTGTCCGGCAAATCTCATTTTATTCAGGGTGTCATTTTCTTTTACATATTGCTTGTATACCGAAAGGGCAGCGGCATGATCTCCTTTTTTTTCTTCTAACTGAGAAAGCACAAGGTAACCTGCAGCCAGGTCTTCACTGGCATGATATCGTCTGCAATACCCGATGCCATCTTTAATATAACCTTCTGCTTTCAGGTAATCTCCGGCTTTCATGTAAACCTTCCCCAGGTTGATATAATTTTCACCCAGTCCTTCGTAATAACCCAGCTGGTTTTTCAGCGTGACAGACCTGGTAAAATACCTGATGGCTGTTGCGTATTTATTTTTGTCGAGAGCGATTTCTCCCAGATTATTGCTGGTTGCAGTCAGTACACGATTGTTATTGTTCTTTTCTGCTATGCTTTCTGCCAGCTTATAGAAATGTTCGGCGGAATCGTGCAATCCGAGTTCATAATAGGTACAACCCAGGTTGAAGTAAGTTTCAGGAAGACCTTCATCATCATTTGTAAGCTTTTCGTAAGTTGCGGTGAGGGTTAAGTAATGAATGCATTTTTGCCAGTCTTTCCTGAAATAATAAACCAAAGCAATACCTGCGTAACAGTCGTTTGTGCCCGAGAGGTTGTTGCTGTTGGAAAACACATTGTGTGACCCGGTATAATACTTCAGGGCGGTTTCGTACCATGATTTGTACAGGTATATATTTCCCATCGTATAAAGTGAGCGAGCCAGGCCATAGTCATCTCCCGCTTCACGAAAAATGTTTTCAGCTCTTTTGCCAAAAATCAGGGCGGAATCGGGCAAGCCTGTGTAATCAAAAATCTGGCTCAGGCGGTGATATCCCCATGCAACACCTTTCCGGAACCCGCATTTTTCAGAAATATGGATGGCTTGTTTGGCATACCATTTGGCGCTGTCAGCCGAGGATTGATTAATAGCATCAAAGGCTTTCTGAACAAAATGCATGGCCCTGACGGTATCTGCGGGATTAATGTCTGTAGGTGTATGTTGCGAATATAAACGGATAGAAAAGACTTCAAGTAAAAGAAAAATGAAAACAGGAATTGCTTTTGACATCATTTGTGAAACTTGGTAGTGCCTTCAGAGTTGAACACTTAAAGTAAGTAATTTTTATTCATAATCGATCCTGAAAAAATCCACTTTTTTGTGGATAAATCGGCCATCACAAGTAGGTAGTTTTGAAACACAAATCATTTCAAAACCAATATGCCATGAAAAAACTACTGTTAGTCGGACTATTAATCGGGTTATCGTGCCGATTATTCTGCCAGGAAGTTGAAACGTATGAGAACAAGGACAAAAAGTATTCCATCGATTTCCCAAAGGGTTGGATAACCGCTTATGACAAAAATTCTTTAATAAGTATTCTAGCTGTAAACGATGGTGATGACATATCCAGGAAATTGATGGTGGTGACTTCAAAGGCTGCAGCCATGTCGACAAAAGACCTTTACAGGTCGAATCTGCGCAGTATCAGGAGTGGTAAAAATAACACAGTTGAGGAGGAAGGTACTACAACAATTAATGGTATGGAGGCTATGTGGACATTGTATTCCGTAGATCAGGACGGGACAAAGACCAAAGTGAAAGTATATGTGATGAAAAATAAGAATACGCAATATCTTGTCCAGTCGGTGATCCCTGCCGATGATTTCGATGCGTCTGTTGCATTTTTCGATAACATCATTGCTACTTTCAAAACTTTCTGAAAAAAACATGAATCCGGAAATATTTCTTAACCAATTTAAAATCATTCACATGAGAAATTTTTGTATTGCGTTACTGTTTATACTGAGCATGAATGCTTTTGCCCAGTCAGGTGACAATGCCATTGGTAAATTTGCACTTTCGGTTGAACCTTTGGGGTTTGTTCAGTTCGGGCCAATGGTGAATGCAGAAATCGGATTAACCGATAATCTGGCACTAAACGCCCATGTAAGGTTTGGAACGGCAGGACTTCTTTTGAAGGTTATGTACCTGACTAATGACGATGAAATGCCTGACAAAATGAATAATATTGCTTATGGTGGGGGATTGAAGTACCTTTTCGGCGACAGGAAAAACAAACCTTATCTGGGGTTGCTTTGTGAATTTGGAAAACGATCTACGGTGGAAGATCAGGGTGAACAATGGGAGCATAAAGCCAACCTGAACCATTTTGATTTTATCATAAATGGGGG
>JAWOJJ010000003.1:0-3018 GCA_046481675.1 Bacteroidales bacterium
AGTGCTATATGCAAAAAATGAATGTATTCATTGGTAGTCTTTCTGGCGCTGCCCTCAGCAATATTTGAAGGAATTGAAACAGCTGCCCTCCTGATCTGGCTAACAATACAAAATTGCTCTTCTTTCGGAAAGTTTCTCGTCAGCTGATAGACTTCAGTTACAAAAGCAATGCTTTTTTGCCATACCAGCAAATCTTTGTGTGTCTTCATAGTGTTTAATATTAAAAGTTTAGCTTACCAATAATAGTGATTACCAATACTCAACAAAAAATCTCACACTCAAACCCCACAAACCAGACTCACACGCAAATCTCACAAACAAGACTCATTCTCGAATCCCTCCCCCAACTTGTCTCTCGTCCCTTGTCTCTTGTCACTCGTCACTCGTCACTTGTCACTGCTTCAACATCTTCGCCCAGTCATCCTTCAGCGTTACCGTGCGGTTGAAGACTATTTTTCCGGGCTTTGAATCCTTGTCCACACAGAAATACCCGGTGCGCTGGAACTGGTATTTTTCTCCGGGTTTTGCACTGGCAAGTCCCGGTTCGGCTTTGGCAACAATTACCTTTAGTGAGTCAGGGTTTAGATTCGATTTCCAATCCTTTCCCTCTTCCACATCATCGGGATCAGCCACCTGGAAAAGCCGGTCGTATAACCTGACTTCCACATCCAATGCATGCTTTGCAGATACCCAGTGAATGGTGGCTTTCACCTTGCGGCTGGACCCTTCGAGTCCGCTCCGCGTGGTGGGATCGATTGTGCAATTAATCTGCCTGATCGCTCCGGTAGCTTCATCCTTGTCCACGCTGGTACATTTGATGATATAACCATTCTTCAGCCTGACCTCGTTGCCCGGAGAAAGCCGGAAAAATTTCTTGGGGGGATCTTCCATAAAGTCCTCACGCTCAATATAAAGCTCCCTTGAGAAAGGAACTTCACGGGAACCTGCACCTTCATCTTCGGGATTGTTATCGGACTGCATCATTTCAACCAGGTCCTCGGGGTAATTTTCGAGCACCACCTTAACGGGGTTGGAAACCACCATTACACGAAGGGCCCGCTTATTCAGGTCTTCCCGCAACAGGTGCTCCAGCAGGGCAAAGTCAATGATGTTTTCGCGTTTGGCAATCCCAACCGTCTCTACGAAGTTGATGATCGATTCAGGTGTATAACCCCTGCGGCGCAATCCGCAAATGGTGGGCATGCGCGGATCGTCCCAGCCACTCACATGACCTTCGTTAACCAACTGCAGCATTTTGCGCTTGCTCATGATGGTATAGTTCAGGTTCAGCCGGGCAAATTCAATCTGCCTGGGCCGGTAATCGCTGTCGGCAATCTGTTCGAGAAACCAGTCGTATAACGGCCTGTGCACCTCAAATTCAAGGGTACACAACGAATGGGTGATGCCCTCGATGTAATCCGACTGCCCGTGGGCCCAGTCGTACATAGGATAAATGCACCACTTATCGCCGGTGCGGTGGTGATGTGCATGTTTGATGCGGTACAAAACCGGATCGCGCATGTGCATGTTGGGTGAGGTCATGTCGATTTTTGCCCGAAGCACCTTGGAGCCGTCGGGAAACTCACCGTTCTTCATGCGCATGAACAAATCCAGGTTCTCTTCAGCTGAACGGTTGCGGTAAGGGCTTTCGGTGCCGGCCTGCGTGGGAACTCCGCGGTTGGCGGATATCTCCTCTGCTGTGCATTCATCTACATAGGCTTTACCTTTGTTGATAAGCAATACAGCCCATTCAAAAAGCTGGTCGAAATAGTCCGATGCATAATGGGCTTCTCCGGCCCACTGAAAACCAAGCCACTGAATATCTTCTTTAATGGCATCCACATATTCCACATCCTCAGTAACGGGGTTGGTATCGTCAAAGCGCAGGTTGCACTTGCCATTGTATTTGCGGGCAATGCCAAAATCGAGGCAAATGGCCTTGGCATGACCTATATGGATGTATCCGTTGGGCTCAGGAGGGAAACGGGTATGAATTCTTTTCCCGTTCTTTCCTGCACGAAGATCCTCTTCAACAATCTCTTCAATAAAATTCAGCGATTTGATATTGTCTGTACTTTCCATTATAAAAATTTTAAAAGCCTTTTCTTCCAGAACCAACAAAAGTAAAAAAAACTGACCACGGTTATCTATGAGGTGAAAAGATTATTTTTGTAAGGGCAAATAAGGTAACCTGCTGATTTTATCATTCTGTTTATTGAGCATAAGGATAGATGATATAGTTTTGTTATTTAACAAATGCTGCAAGTCATACTTCGACAAGCTCAGTATGACCCTTCGACAGGCTTGCCTGCGGAAGCCTCGGCGCAGGAAGGCTCTGTATAAGGATCAAGTCACCCTGAGCTTGTCGAAGGGTGTGTGGTAACAAATTGATGTTTATAATAAAATTGTTTATGGGACAACTGGTACTGGAAAACATGGAGTTTTATGCCTGTCACGGCCATTTTGAAGAGGAACAAAAGATAGGCGGCAGATTTGCCGTTGACCTGGTGATTGATACCGACTTCAGCAAAGCTGCCGAAACAGATGATCTCGACGATGCCGTTGATTACAGTCACATTTTTGAACTGGTAAAAGTCGAAATGGAAATCCCTTCAAAGCTGCTGGAACACATTGCGAAGCGTATAGCAGACAAGGTATATTCGGCATCGGGAAAAATCATCAAGGTTAAAGTAACCGTATCCAAGCTGAATCCTGCTATTGGAGGCAGCATGAGCCGGTTCAGCGTGACTTACGAAAAATGAAGAAACAAAAAGGAACCTTGAAGCGATGCCCGGCCTGCGGCCGGTTTTTCACCTGCCAGGGCGAAGACGACTGCTGGTGTGAAAAGGTGCGGATCAACCCGCGGGAAATGAAAATCATCATGAACACCTATACGGATTGTTTGTGCCCGAGGTGTCTGAAGAAATACGAGGAAAAATAACCCAAAACCAAAATCATATGTCAATAAGCATAAAACAGGCTGAATATTTCAGCATGACCATCAGTGATAACGCAGGT
>JAWOJJ010000084.1:0-6107 GCA_046481675.1 Bacteroidales bacterium
GGTTACCTGTTACAACAACGGGCAGGACGGGGCCATTGACATCACCGTGAGCGGCGGTACCAAAAAGGGCGACTACAACTATTACTGGACCACCATCACCGGTAACGGCATTGTGCCGCTGAACGAGGACCAGACAAGCCTCTCGGCAGGCACCTATATGGTGCAGGTTAAGGATGCCAACCAGTGCTCCATCACCGAAGATTTTACCGTGTTGCAACCTGCTCCTTTCAATTTTTCCGGTTCAGATACAACACACATCATCAGTCCCGATATTCGCAAAGGCTCCATTGACCTGGAAGTTTTCGGTGGCAACTTACCTTATGCCAGCTTTGCATGGACCGGTCCGCATGGTTACACAGCCTCCACCGAAGATATCGGGAACCTCGACAGCGTGGGCATTTATACAGTAACCCTTACCGACGGCAGGGGATGCATAGCCGACACCGCTTTCACCATTCTGGACAACCTCACCATGTTTGCCGAGATTTCCGCCAAAACTGATGTGGTTTGTTTTGGCGACAACAACGGAAGCGCTACGGTAACCGTTCATAACGGAACGTCCCCCTACTCCTATAAATGGGATGATGAACCCACGGCCAGAGCTTCTGCCACCAGGGACAATATGGCCCCCGGGACATACTATGTAACCGTAACCGATGGTGCCCTGAAGCAGTCGCTTCCCACCAAAGCCGTGATCAGCAGTCCTTCTGCAGCGCTGACCATCAACCTGACCTCACAAGACCTGCGGTGTGCCAGTGACAATTCAGGTGTGATCAACCTCACTGTTGCAGGCGGAAAACTTCCCTACACCTATGCCTGGAGTAACGGTTACAATGGTGAAGATTTGGTGAATGTGGCTGCCGGTGACTATACCGTAACCGTAACTGATTTATTCGGCTGTACTGTGCAGGATGGAAAAACATTAACCCAGCCGGCAAGCCTTTGGATTAACCCGGTAATTTCAGGCGCCATACTCTGCCATGGCGATCGCTCGGTTGACGTCACAGCAAATGTTACCGGCGGATTGCCTTCACCGGTTTACCCGCACTACGATTTTGTGTGGGACGATCCCGGAAGCCAGACCACGTCGACCGCTTATGACCTGGGGGCAGGCACCTATCATGTAACGGTAACCGACAGCAACCAATGCTCCATGACCACCGCCGTGATCATCAATGAACCCGATGAACTTTCATACACTGCAGCAGTAACCAATCCTACATGCCCCGGTTTGTCCGACGGTTCGATTGTGATTACCCCTGTTGGCGGAACCGGTCCGGGCTATGAATTTGCATGGGACAATAATGTTTTCACCAGGCTCAACACAAGTATTCCGGCCGGCAGGTATATTCTCACAATGAATGACGCAAATTACTGTACAATCGTTGATACCTTTTTTCTTGCTGATCCGGACCCGCTGGAAATTGTAAGTGTAGATATCACCGATGTTTCCTGCCTGGGTAAATCAGATGGTTCTATAACGGTTAACGCCCAGGGCGGAACCGGAACCATTGAATATTCTTCCGATAACGGACAGACGTTTGGGACCTCCAATGTATTAAACAGTCTCACAGGCGGGGATTATATTGTGGCCATCAGGGATGAAAGCAATTGTGCCTCGGTAACTTTGCCGGTATCGGTTGCTGTGCTGGACACGGTAAAAGTCATCTGGCGTTTAACCGATGTCACCTGCCTGGGTCTCGCCAACGGATCCATTGCCGTTGATGCCACAGGAGGCAGCGGTATTTATGAATACTCAATCGACGGAGGAGACAGCTTCAGCGCCAATGATTCAACCGGTGCACTGTTAGCCGGAGAATATATTGTTTTGGTAACAGATGATAACGACTGCCTTTCAGAAGAATTTCCTGTTACACTTTTGGCATTGGATACGGTTGAAATAGTTCAGGTAACGGAAACCGACCTGACCTGTGCCGGGATCAACGACGGCTCAATTGCTGTAGTTGCAACAGGAGGAACCGGAACCTACGAATACTCGGTTGACGGAGGAACATCATTTGTGGCCACTTCAACAGTTGGCTCGCTTGCCGAAGGAAGTTATTCAGTAGTTGTAAGAGATGATGAAGGTTGTGCTTCAGAAAGTGTTGCCGCTGTTTTAACCCGGCCCGCAGTATGCGGACTGGTGATTTACAATGCTTTCAGTCCGAATGACGACGGTATCAACGAAGTCTGGAACATCGGCAATGCAGCAAGTTTCCCGAATTTAGACGTAAAGATCTTCAACATCTGGGGCAAGGAAGTTTTCAGTTCCAGTGGATATGCCGAGCCTTGGGACGGTACCTTTAACGGAAATGACCTCCCCGCGGGAACCTATTATTATGTGATAGATCCGGGCGATGGTTCCGATGTGCTGAGCGGTGATGTTAGTATTGTTAAATAACCTGTCATGGATGCGATTATGAAAACCGGAAGACTACAGCATATGATTAAGGCAATCTGCGGAGTTCTTTTGCTCATGGCAGTAATTAATGAAGCTTCGGGCCAGCAGATACCGAACTTCAGCCTGTACAACATGAATCACTACCTGGTTAACCCGGCAGCTGCCGGCGCTACCGATCGTTTACCCGTTTCGCTTTCGTACCGTAAAATGTGGGCCGGAATGGACAATACACCATCAGTCCAGTATCTTTCTGGCAATATGAAAGTAGCCCGGGATATGGGTGTAGGGGCAAGGGTGTTCAATTTTCAGGCAGGACCTTTACGGAAAACCGGGCTGGAAGCCACGTACAGCTATCACATTTCGTTGGGTAGCGGAGACACTAAGCTTGCATTTGGTTTGTCGTTGTTGGCTTATCAGTTTAAACTGAATAAAGCTGAAATGACTTACGAAACTCCTGAGGACCCTGCTTTTCTGGGAGATGAACAACAGTTTGTACCCGACGCCGGATTCGGAACTTACCTTTATGGAACAAATTACTATGTTGGCATCTCGGTGCCGCAATTATTCCAGCGCAACATCGACCTGAAATCGGATGAGATCATCCAGGAAAAACAGGTAAGACATTACTACCTGCATGGCGGTTACATATTTGATGCCGGAACCGACTTCAAAATAGAACCCTCGGTGTTGCTGAAATTTGTTGAAGCCGGCATATTCCAGGCCGACATCAATGTTTTGGCTACTTACAAAGACATGGTGAATTTTGGTGTTTCATACCGTACCGAAGATGCGCTGTCGTTCCAGGTGGGTTATAAAAATCCCGACCTCTTCATAGGCTATGCCTACGACCTGCCGCTTTCAGCGATCAGGGGCAATAGCTGGGGATCGCATGAAATTCTGTTTACGTACACATTCGACAATTTTTTGGTAAAATAAAGAGGTTGTCAAAAAGGAGCGCAGATACAGCACTCCGCGTAGCTTAAATCATTACTATCCACATAAGAATGCATATAGTAGACAACTGTTGATTTGCAAGTGTATGCATCATTATTAATACAGTTAAGGCTGAATATAGTGATATCCCCCGCCGGAATTTTTTCGCTGTTGCTCATGAGCCCGGTTGTAATTCCGAAGGATTATCCGCCTTTTCACCCCCCCTCCTCCCGTGCAATGTTCCTGCAATTTTATTATGTTTGCCTAAAAATTACCCGGCATGAAAATACTCATCCTCGGCTCCGGTGGTCGTGAGCACGCGCTGGCCTGGAAAATAAGCCAAAGCCCGCGCCTATCAAAATTGTTCATTGCTCCCGGCAATGCCGGAACAGCCCAACTGGGAACAAACATTGCCATGAGGGCCGATGACTTTGAAACCGTTGGCAGGTTTTGCGTTGAAAACAAGGTGGACATGGTGATTGTGGGTCCCGAAGATCCGCTGGTAAACGGAATCGTTGATTACTTCCACGAACAGAACGAACTGAAGCACATTGCCATCATTGGTCCCGGTAAAAAAGCCGCCCAGCTTGAAGGAAGCAAGGATTTTGCCAAGTCGTTCATGCTGCGCCATCACATTCCCACAGCGCGGCACCGCTCATTCACCTTCAGGCAGGTTACTGATGGTTTTCATTTCCTGGAAACCATGAAACCGCCTTTCGTGTTAAAAGCCGACGGATTGGCAGCCGGAAAGGGTGTGCTGATCATCGACAACCTGATCCAGGCCAAGGAAGAACTCGACAACATGCTCCAGGGTAAGTTTGGTGAAGCCGGCAAAACGGTTGTTATTGAGGAATTCCTTTCAGGTATAGAACTGTCGGTTTTTGTAATCACCGACGGGAAGTCCTATAAGATTCTTCCTGAAGCCAAAGATTACAAGCGGGTTGGTGAAGGAGACAGCGGCCCCAATACTGGTGGGATGGGAGCTGTATCACCGGTATCTTTTGCCGGCAGCGCATTCATGAAAAGGGTGGAAGAACGCATTATTGTACCTACCATCAATGGATTGCAGGAAGAAGGAATTGAGTACAGGGGATTCATCTTTTTCGGACTGATCAATTGCCATGGCGAGCCCTATGTAATTGAATACAATGCCCGGTTGGGTGATCCGGAAACTGAAGTTGTTCTGCCCCGCATTCAGAACGATTTCATTGACCTGCTCGAGGGTGTGGCGCAGGGCAACCTGGCAGAAAAGGATAAAATAAAAACTGATCCCAACTTTGTTACCACGGTAATGCTCACTTCAGGGGGATATCCCGGATCGTATGAAAAGGGGAAGGCCATTACGGGATTGGAAAAAGTCGTCGGTAGCCTGGTATTCCATGCCGGCACAAAAACTGCCGATCCGGTTCCGGTTACCAACGGAGGCCGGGTTATTGCCGTGAGTTCCTATGGCTGTACCATGCAGGAAGCCCTGGCCATGAGTTACAAAAACGCCGCGCTGATCGACTTTGACAAAAAGTACTACCGCAAGGATATCGGGTTTGATTTGTGAAATAATTTTATTCTGATAATGCCCTGAAAGGGCAATAGCAATAGAATAGGGCTTCGCCCTATTTTAAAGAGCGGTAACTATATATTCAGCCCTGAAGGGGCGCAAGCAAATAACATGTTTTCAATGCTTTTGCCCTTAAGGGCAATTCATCTAATAATCAATAGGGCATTGCCCTATTCTGATGCTCAAGCCCCTTCAGGGCTTTTCAACTCAAAAAAAAGAAAAATTCTCAATCAAAAAAATCAAAAACCAATTAATTATTTCAGATAAAATCTAAATCTATGCGGCATCATCGTTTTACTTTGGAATTTTTGTAAATTTATCCAGGTAAGCGCGATTGCTTGAAAAGATTATTTGAATTCATAAAGCCCCCTGCCGGATGGATTGTTCCGGTTTCAATTGCTGCCAGCATTATTGCAGGTATCCTGGCTTATCTTTTTTATGTATCCCGTGCTGCATCGTATATTTCCGATGAGCCCGAAACCTGTGTGAATTGCCATATTATGGCCCCGCAGTATGCTACCTGGAGTCGCAGCTCACACCGCGAGGTGGCCCATTGCAATGATTGCCATGTTCCGCACAACAATGCACTTAACAAGTATTACTTTAAAGCCAAGGATGGCATACGCCATGCTACCATTTTCACGCTGCGTGCAGAGCCCCAGGTAATTTTCATTCTGGAGCCCGGGCAGCGCGTGGTGAAGCAGAACTGCATCCGGTGTCATGAAAAAGTGCTGACCGACAACCGGATGGCCTCGGTAAACCCGCGGTTTTCCATGATGCGCGAGGACAGGCAGTGCTGGGAGTGTCACCGTGAGGTACCCCATGGCCGGGTAAGCAGCCTGAGCAGTGTGCCCTATGCTCGTGTTCCGATGCTGTCGAGTCCGGTTCCGGAGTGGATGAAGAGATAATTTGATAATTCGACAATTTGAGAATTTGAAAATGTAAGGATGTGAGAATTTGAAATTTTGAAATAGAAAAATTGTAACTTATACTATATGAGGCCCATTAGAGAAATAGTCGGCGCCAGGCCCTGGATTGGCTGGGCATTATTTGGAGGAACCATTGTGGTAGTTTTTTTGCTGGGACTGCTGGCTGCCTCCATTATACAGCGAAGAACCGAGGCTGTATTTGCCTATACACCAACCGTGGACTACCCGGATTGGGAACCACGCAACGAGGTATGGGGTGATAATTTTCCACGGGAATACCAGTCGTATC
>JAWOJJ010000153.1:0-37091 GCA_046481675.1 Bacteroidales bacterium
GATACCTTCATTTCTTAGAAGCAGAACCAAAGACTTTTCTTGATAATGCATATGATAGAGTTGTTAAGAAGTTTAGTGCTGATGAGAACGAAGAAGTAGAAAACAATTAGAAGAATAGTTTTAAAGTTTTACGTTATAATATCCCCAAATAGTCTTTTAGTGTGTGGCGTGTGTTTGATTAAACCGATGTGGTTGGCCAGCCGGTCATATTCCTTTTTATTTCTTTTGAAGATTTTATTCCTGTTGTGATGAATGGCACAATAAATCTCATCTGTTTTAGCTTCATTTTGGAAAGCGCCCTGGATAACGGCAAATTCCTGGTTGTGGCGGATGTTCTGCGTATCAACCGGGTTGAAATAGCTTTTGCACAGACACAGATAATGAATTGCGTCGAGCAGGTTGGTTTTGCCTACACCGTTGTTGCCCACAAAACAATTGATACCCGGTGCAAAAGCCAATTCAGCTGCCTCAAAATTTTTAAAATTAACCAATGAAAGTGTTTGCAGGTACATAAGAAGAATTAAACTTCAAATTTAGCATTTTTGTTTTCGGGATAATTCGTTTTAATGAATACCATTACAAAAACACAGATCTTTCTTTCAACAACGGATTTCTTAAAAAATACTCACAAATTCATAAGGAATTATTATGCAAATTTCATAATTAAATATAATTTTAGGGTGTTAACCCCACCTGATCATTAAGATATGAGGAGACCGATTCGTGAGTCCTATATTAGAGGACAATTTCGCATTGCTTTATTTGCCCTGTCGTTATTATCCTTTAATAGCGCATTCCCGCAGGCATTCAGGCAAAACATCAAGTTCAGCAACATCTCCATCAAAGACGGCTTGTCACAAAGTTCCCCAAATTGTATCTTTCAGGATTCCAGAGGTTTTATTTGGATAGGCACTGAAGACGGTCTGAATAAATATGATGGTTTTACTTTTGATGTATTCAGGCCGGTGCAGCATAATCCAAACAGCATCAGCAATCCCAGGATAATTGCTATTACAGAAGACAAAGCAGGTAATCTTTGGATTGGCACAAACGGCGGCGGTTTAAACAAGTACAACCGGCATGCCAACAAATTCACCACCTATCTGCCCGGTTCAAAAGACTCACTGAGCCTTTCGGGCAGGGTTGTTCACAGTGTTGTTGCAACGCCTGATGATGAGTTGTGGGCAGGAACAGACAATGGTCTTTCGTTAATAAACCTGAAAACAGGTGCATTTGTAAACCTGGACAAAACATACGCAAAACTGGTGAGCCTTTCAGGCGCACAGGTTAATTGTCTTGCTTACAGTAATAAAACGCTCTGGATTGGCACGAATCAGGGTTTGTACAGGCTCAATCTGAACAGCGGTTCGCTTGACCGGTATGTTCATGATCCGGCGAACAGGCTTTCAATACCCCACAATCACATCACATCACTGCTGATCAGCAAAGCAGATATGTTGCTCGTTGGAACGGAAGCTTCACTTTGCATTACCGATCAACATTCGGGGTTATTTGACCGGCCATTATCGGGCGCATTCCAAATGAATGCAGGTCGGATTTCCAATATTAAAGCAATGCTCGAAGACGAATCCGGAGATATCTGGATTGCCACATTCGGAAACGGATTGTTTGTATGGTCTCCCAAAGGCGGAAATATTGAAAATCTTACTTATGATCACCACAACCCATACAGCCTCAGAAACAATGAAGTCCTTTCGTTGTACCGCGACTTTTCGGGTATCATTTGGGTAGGATCAAACGGTTTGGATGTGTATAATCCCAAAAAGGAGAAGTTCACCCTGTATGATTACGTACCTTATTCCAATGACAAACTGATATTCAGAAATATTCATCCGATTTACCTGGATGACTTTGAAATCTTATGGATCGGATCAAAAACCGATGGTTTGCATATTCTTGACAGAACCAACAGAACCTATAAGAGGCTGGTTCATCAGGAGGGGGTGATTAACGGTTTGTCAAGCAGCAAAATACGAGCTATCCGGGAATATCCCGCGGGAATTTTGTGGATTGGAACAGAAGACCAGGGACTTGATAAGATTTATCTGAACGAAAGCCGGAATCCGGTGCGCTTTGAGCATTACCAGCACGAAGAGGGCAATTCCAATTCAATTACCAGCAACAAAATATATGCTTTTCATGTGGATCAGCAGGGCCGGTTGTGGATCGGCACTGACAACGGGCTGACCATAATGGATATTGAATCGGAAACTTTCAGGCAAGTTCTCCCCGACACAGTGAATCCAAAGAGCCTGAACAACAATACAGTTTATTCCATTTTTGGGGATAAAGCCGGTAATATTTGGCTGGCCACCGATTTGGGCATCAACAAATACAATTCTGAAACTGATGATTTCACCCATTACATGCACCATGAAAAAGATGCAAATACGGTGAACCATAATGAAATTCTTTGTTTTTACGAAGACAGGCAGGGCAAAATTTGGATCGGAACCTATGGAAAGGGGCTTGATCAGCTGGACCCGAAAACCGGGCAATTCAGGCATTTTTCGGATATCACCCAATTGGCAACAGCAGTGGTTTACGGGGTTCTGGAGGATGACGATCACAATCTGTGGTTGAGTACAAACAACGGCATCTTTAAATTCCGGCCGGAAAGAGGAACCATAAAAAAATTCAGTATTGAAGATGGCTTGCAGAGCAACGAATTCAACGGCACATCTTATTTTAAAAGCAGGGACGGGGAAATGTTCTTTGGAGGACAATACGGACTGAACAGTTTCTACCCCCGGAGCATCCTCGTAGATACCATTGCACCCCGGATTGTGCTTACTGATTTTCAGGTTCACAACCTGTCTGTGACACCCGGTGAGGATTCTCCTTTGCAAACCCACATCAGTGAAGCCAGGGAAATAACCATCAGGCACCGGCAGAACAATTTTACGCTGTATTTTGCAGCACTTCATTTTGCCAATCCTGCTCTGAACAGGTACAAGTATAAACTTGAAGGGTTTGACCGGGAATGGATTGATGCAGGAAACCGAAGATTTGTATCGTATACCAACCTGCCTTATAAAACCTATACATTCAGGGTAATTGCTTCAAACAGCGACGGAATATGGAACAACAGAGGTCTGGATGTTAAGATCAGGGTGAAGCCCCCCTTCTGGAGAACCGTATGGTTTTACATTCTCGCAGGCCTTTTGTTAACAGGGGCAATTGTACTTCTGATAAGAGAAAGAATTAAAAACGCGCAGCGGCAAAAACAAATCATTGAAGAAAAGCTAAAAGAGAGCTCGAAGGAACTTGAAAGCGCACAAGTTCAAATGGAAACCCAGCGCTCGGAGATTGTTATCCAAAAAAGAGAGTTGCTGCAGCGCGAGAAGGACCAGGAAAACCTGATCTGGTTCAACCAGGGCATTGGCTTGTTTTCCGATCTGATCAGTGCCAACAGAACCAATCTACAGGAATTGTGCAAGGAAGTAATTGAAAAGCTGGTTGAATATGTTGAAGCCCAACAGGGAGGCGTATTCCTGCTGAATGATGAAGATGAAAAAAATACGGTTCTTGAACTGGTTGCATGTTATGCTTTTTCAGAATCAAGAAGCAAGGCAGGTTTCAACATCGGTGAAGGGTATGTGGGAACGTGTTTCAGTGACAAAGAGTTTATTGAAGTAGATAACCTGCCTGACAGCTATTCTGAATTGAGTTCCGGTTTGGGAAAAGTAAGCATTAAACATTTGGTTCTTGCTCCGTTGAAAGTGAACGATCAATGCATCGGAGTTGTTGAACTGGGATCCTTTAAAAAGATAAAAGGCTATAAGGTTTCTTTCATTGAAAAACTGATGGAAACTTTCGCATCAACCATCAGCACCGGCCAGGCAAATTCAAAGCTGAAGCAACTTATTGAGCAATCGAGGCAACAAGCCCTGGTGTTGCAGGAGAACGAAGAGAAACTAAGACAGAACCTCGAAGAAATGATGGCAACCCAGGAAGAAGCAGCCCAACGTGAGGACGAGCTGATTAAGATGTCTGAAGAAGCCGCCACCCGGGAAGAAATGCTCACCCAGGAGATTGAGACCCTTCGCTCCCGCATTGTGGAGCTAACAGGTCAGCCTATTGAAAATCAATCAAGCTCCTTGTAAAGAACTCCTTTTGCCCTTTCCAGATCGGCTATCTGGCTTGTGTTTAATACCGGGTATTTCAGATCGAGCTGCTTCATGCGCTGAAGAATAACTTCAGCAACAGCAAAGCGCATATACCATTTTTTATCTGCCGGAATGATATACCAAGGGGCATAACGGGTGGAGGTTTCCCTTAACATCGATTCATAAGCATCCTGGTAATCATCCCAGAAATTTCTTTCATTGAGATCACCGATGTCAAATTTCCAGTTTTTCTCAGGTTCTTCAATCCTTTTCAGAAACCGCTCTGCCTGCTCCTTTTTTGAAAGATGAAGAAAAAATTTGATGATGGTGGTGCCGTTACTTACCATGTGTTTTTCCAAATCATTGATACTTTCATATCTTTTTTGCCAGAATTCGTTGTTTGCTTTTTGAATGTCGTCAATTTCCGGCAGGTTTTGCCGGAGCAACAGTTCGGGATGCACCCTTACAATCAACACTTCCTCGTAATATGATCTGTTGAATATGCCTATCCTGCCTTTTTCGGGAAAACACCGTGTTGTCCTCCACAGGAAATCATGATCGAGTTCCTCTGCCGAAGGTTGTTTGAAACTGTATACCTGGCAACCCTGGGGATTGATACCCGACATGACGTGCTTGATGGTACTGTCCTTTCCGGCGCCATCCATTGCCTGGAATATCAGCAAAACCGGATGGGAATTGTCGGCATACAACTTTTCCTGGAGTTCCCGCATTTCCAAAATGTAGTTATTCATCCAGTCGTTTGCTTCACTTTTACCGGATACCCCGGAGGTGTTGTTGGTTTTATATTCTTTTAGCGATCTGAACTTGCCTGGTTCAGCCAGAAATTTACTGATGTCCATGTGAATTATTATTGATAAAAAGTTAGGTGTCTACATTCATATTGAAAGCCGTCAAGCCAAGAAGAGCTTACGCCCTTATCAGGGCTTGTGTTTGATCCTTCACTTAGGACCCAGGGCGATGCCCTGGGCTAATGCTAATGCCCTTCAGGGCTTAAGCAGAGATCGAAAAATATGCCCTGAAGGGGCATCAGAAACAGCACAGGGCAACGCCCTGTGTAAACGTCAACGCGTTGACTACAAGCCCTGTAAGGGCGTAAGCAATTGATTAAATTAAATAATAGTTACAAAGATCTTAATAAAGATAATACGTTTTTGTATTTATGTTTATTTCTTGTTGATAATAACGCCTGTTATAAAACGTTAAAAACAATATCCAACGCGGATTTTATGTATCTTTACAGGCTGCAAATTGATGGTTTGACATCCATCGTGCAGTACTCATTTGAATTAAGAAACGGAGCGAAATATGAATTTAGAAACTGAAGGAAAACCACAGAAACCAAACAAGACATCGAGTGATTATTCTGCCGATAGTATTCAGGTACTTGAGGGACTGGAAGCAGTTCGCAAGCGGCCCGCCATGTACATTGGAGATATCAGTGTTAAAGGATTGCACCATCTTGTATATGAAGTAGTTGACAACTCAATAGACGAAGCGCTTGCCGGTTATTGCAGCAATATTGATGTAACCATCAATGAGGATAATTCCATTACCGTTAGGGATGATGGCCGTGGAATACCTGTTGATATGATGGAAAAGGAGAAGAAGTCGGCTTTGGAGGTTGTACTCACCGTGTTACATGCCGGGGGAAAATTCAACAAAGATTCTTATAAAGTATCGGGTGGTTTGCACGGCGTGGGTGTATCTTGTGTTAACGCACTGTCGGCTCACTTCACCGCGGTTGTTTGCAAGGACGGAAAAATGTACAAGCAGGAATTCGAGCGTGGAAAGCCATTGTACTCTGTGAAAGAAGTTGGTGTGAGCGACACCACAGGAACCGAAATTACGTTTAAACCCGATGCCGATATTTTTACGGTATCTGAGTATAATTTTGAAATTCTATCAACCCGGCTGAGAGAGCTGGCTTTCCTGAATAAGGGTATCAGGCTTAGCATTACCGATAAGCGGGATGTGGAAGAAAATGGAAATGGAGGTCATTTCCGCCAGGAAACATTTATTTCAGAAAGGGGACTGGCAGAATTCGTCGCGCTGATTGATGAAAACAGGGAAAAGCTTACCGGAATTATTCATATTGAGAATGAAAAAGGTGAAGTGCCTGTTGAGGTTGCCATGCAATATAACACCTCATTTACGGAAAACGTTTTTTCCTATGTGAACAACATCAACACCATTGAAGGAGGAACACACCTGGCCGGTTTCAGAAGAGGACTTACCCGTACGCTGAAAGCATATGCTGAAAAATCAGGTATGTTGGCAAAGCTCAAATTTGATATCAGCGGTGACGATTTTCGTGAAGGGTTAACAGCGGTTATTTCCATTAAGGTTGCCGAGCCCCAGTTTGAAGGCCAGACAAAAACCAAACTTGGGAACTCAGAAGTGATGGGTTTGGTGGATCAGGCCGTATCATCTGCCCTTTCCAATTTTCTCGAAGAAAACCCGAAGGATGCAAAAATTATAGTTCAGAAAGTGATTCTGGCCGCCCAGGCACGGCATGCTGCCCGGAAAGCCCGTGAACTGGTTCAACGCAAAGGGGTTCTTTCCGGATCAGGCCTCCCGGGTAAACTTGCTGACTGCTCCGACAAAGACCCGGCCGTGAGCGAGATTTATTTTGTTGAGGGTGATTCTGCAGGCGGAACGGCAAAGCAGGGGCGCGACAGGCATTTCCAGGCTATTCTTCCCCTGAGGGGCAAGATTCTGAATGTAGAAAAAGCCATGCCCCACAAAATTTTCGATAATGAAGAAATCAGAAATATTTACACAGCTCTTGGTGTTACTGTGGGCACCGAAGATGACAGCAAAGCACTGAACCTGGAAAAGCTCAGATACTATAAAGTGATCATCATGACGGATGCCGATGTGGACGGTTCACACATAACCACCCTGATGATGACCTTCTTTTACAGGTACATGGAAGAACTCATTAAAAACGGCCACCTGTATATCGCCACACCTCCCCTGTATTTGGTTAAAAAGGGTAAAACTGAGCGTTACTGCTGGACGGAAGAAGAACGCAAGGCCATTGTTGAGGAACTTGGAAAAGGAAAAGATGGCTCTGTTCATGTACAACGGTATAAAGGTCTTGGAGAGATGAATGCCACACAACTTTGGGAAACCACAATGAACCCGGCCCACCGCACACTCAGAAAGGTCACTATTGAAAGTGCTGCCGAAGCAGATCGAGTATTTTCCATGTTAATGGGCGACGATGTTCCTCCCAGAAGGGAATTCATCGAAAAGCACGCCAAGTACGCACGTATTGATGCCTGATGGCAATGGGTATGAAAAGAACCTTTCATTGTTTGCTGATCACTTTATCGCTGCTGATCTTCCTGCTTTCGATTTCATGTGAAAAGGATGAAGGCGTTGGCGGATCCTCTTCTATATCCGGCAAAGTGCTGGTAAGGCAATACAATGCCAATTTTACCGTGTTAACCGAGGAATACTATGCCACCGATGAGGATGTTTTTATCATCTATGGAAATGACCAGGTGTACGGAGATAAGACTTCCACCCATTACGACGGAACCTTCCGATTTGATTACCTGAGAGAAGGGGATTATACACTCTACGCTTATTCGGAAGATTCAGCGAATTATCCTTCCCAGCATGAGATCCCGGTTATGATGCAGGTGAGCATTTCAGGCAGGAACAAAGATATAGTTCTCGATGATATTGTGATTTTAAAATAAACTGCCGCTGTCCCGATGACGGACAAACACCTTCATACGGCAAGTAAATTGCTGGAAAAATATGAATCCGTTTCATTACAGGAAATGGATTGTGTTGGCCTTATGGACCGCACCGATGTGAAATTCGTACTTTCTTTTGAGCAACTGAACCCAGTTATCGAATCGCTGGGCAATTTTTACAAGGTACTCACCATTAATGGAAAAAAGGTTTTCAGTTATCGCACCGATTATTATGACACTCCTGACCTCCACATGTATACCGATCATCACAATGGCAAACTCAACCGATTTAAGGTAAGGGAAAGAGAGTATGTCGAATCAAACCAGAAATTCCTGGAAGTAAAATTAAAAATCGGTAAAGGAAGAATCAGAAAAAGCAGGATTAATGGCAGCTACAGTGACCAGGAAAGCTTTTCGGGATTTGTAGGTGAGCACACGCCTTATGATCCCGGCAATCTGTCACTGACACTTGTTAACCGCTATAATCGTTTTACACTGATTGATCATAATATGACGGAAAGAGTGACCATGGATTTCAACCTGTCATTTGACGGAAACAACAAACAGGCAAAGTTGAATGAATTGGCAGTCATTGAAGTTAAGCAACATGTGACCAACAGGCACAGCATGGTCTTTCAGGTACTGAGAAAATTATCTGTAAAACCTGTGGCAATAAGCAAATATTGCCTGGGCATTTCACTGATTAACCAGGATGTCAAAATCAACAACTTTAAGAAAACCATCATCATGATAAAAAGAATCAGCCATGTTGAATATTCTGCATGATATCCAGGACCGTAATTTTCTCGGACTCGATGTCATCCATTCCGGAAATTTTGCAGAATTATTGCTTCGCTTTACACTGCATATTGTTGTAGTACTCGTTGTTGTGCGATTGCTGTACTACCCTGTAGCCAGGAGAAAGGACTACCTTTTCAGCTTCATTCTGATCAGCACGCTTGTTTTCCTGCTCTGTTTTTTGCTTGAGAATGTTAAGTTGCAGCTCGGGTTTGCCTTTGGGCTGTTCGCTATTTTTGGCATACTGCGTTACAGAACTCTTGCCATTCCTATCAAGGAGATGACTTACCTGTTCCTGCTGATCGGCCTTTCAGTGATTAATGCCCTGGCAAACAAAAAGATCAGTTGGGCAGAACTGGTGTTTACCAACCTGGCACTCATGTGTATTGTTTACGTTCTTGAAAGGCTATGGCTGGTACGACATGAATCCACAAAACAGATTATTTATGAAAGAATTGAATTGATCCATACGCAAAAACGGGATGAATTGAAAAAAGACCTGGAGGAGCGCACCGGACTTAAGATCAACCGGATAGACGTAGGCAGGATTGATTACCTGCGCGACACTGCCAGGCTTATTGTATATTATTACGAAGATGACAACCGTGTTAACCAGGCTGATGAGAGCGACCACGTATATGCAACCCGCGGTGGAGATGACGATGATTAACAGGTACGGATGCTCCCCTGCCCTGACCCGTATAACAAGGTTACATCATGTACTTGTTCTTTATATTCTTACAACATGCTCCTTTGAACAGGCATTTTGTCAGCAGCAGGATTTTCAGATCTGGCAAACAGCCAAAGTAAACGTTGAGTTGACGAAAAATTTCCGGATTATTGTTGAAGAGGAAGTTCGATTCCGGGAGAATGCTTCCATGATGGACAGGCAAATCAATGATCTGGGCGTGAGTTACCGGTTTAACAAATACCTGAAAACTGCCTTGTTTTTCAGACTTGAAGCTGATTGGAAAAATGCGGATGTGTATGTGTGGAGACAGGGCCTTTATGGGGAACTTGCATTCAGGATTGAACCTGACCGGTTCACGTTGTCATACAGGGCCCGCATTCAGTCGGCAAAAACAGAAATTTATAAGGAAGAGGCAGTATTGGCAGGTGGCTTCAATCACCGCCACAAAATCTCAGCCGATTATAATATAAAAGGACTCCCGCTTGCTCCATTCGTGGATGGGGAGCTTTTCGTAGCATGTTATACGGGTATGGGTTCTGAAATATCAGGAGTCAGGGCATGGGCAGGAATGAATTTCACACCCGGAAAGCGTCATAACCTGTATTTAAAATATGGAACTGACAGGGAACTGAGTGCTGCCAATCCGCTTCATGCTTATGCTTTAGTTATCGGCTACGAATACACCCTGAAGAAATAACCATTCGGAAACTTACGACCATTTTGTCCTTAATGGCTGGGATATGAGTGATAGCTTGTACAGGTCGAAAGCGAATATACTCGGGTTTGAACCCAGCAGGTTCCGCATAACCATGCTGGAAATAAAACTATAAAAAAACCGGTACAACCTTACCATTCTGAACTTTTTGACCCTGTTATAAGCCTTTAGCAATCGGATGTCCCTGATATCGTCCTGATCAATCTTGTTGTTGTGTATCAGCATGAGCAGATTTCCAATTCCTTCTTCTGTTTTCCGGAGAAATTCCCTTGAAATTTCAAGACCGATGTGTTCCAAAGGATTGTTGATATGCCTCACATGAACGTGCTGTTTTTTCAATTCGAGTCCGAACAAGGTATCCTCGTGTCCGTATAGGATGATGTTTTCATCGAACTGGACCTGTAAGCAGATGTTTTTTGATACCAGAAAGTTATTGGTCATGAAGGAGCGGTAAGGATTCAGGTTTCTGATAGCTTCAGGTACCTGTTCCTTTGATATGCCGTAAAGCCATCTGAGCAAATATTCAGGCTCCTCAGGAGGTTCCGGCTTATAGATACGACCACCGCACACCACCATCTCTTTCCCGCAATAAGGCAGGTAATTCCCGATATAGCGTTCCGAAGGTACCGCTGAATCGCAGTCCATGAAAAGCAATGAATCGTAAACGGCCATTCCGGCCAGCCTGTTTCTTATGCGCGCCCTGCCTATGTTTTTTTCGAGTTCATAAAAACGCACACCGGCCAGATGGCTAACGTCTTTATTCTGATCACGCAACAATTCGGAGGAACAGTCATCAAGCACAATGATTTCAAAAGGTATGGCTGCCTTGGAAGCTTGCTTGTGCAACTCCGTTACCAGGGAAACGATATTAAAATTGTATACCGGGATTAAAATAGACAACATGGTTAAAACCTTGAAAAGAAGCGGAATGTTTTTACGGGTTGGGGTGATCCGAATCCTTCATAAAAACAGTATAAATGAAAAGAATAATGGCTGATGCTGCAAAAATAACAATCAATGAAAAGATGGTGTTCATCAACACATTCTTCAGGTCAATGATTTCCCATATTCCCAGGATGGCTACTATTGTAAACAACAGTACACATGAAATCAGGATATAGGAAACAATTTTCTTCATAGTGTCCATGTTATGGTTTTTTATTGGTTGTGTACCGATCTCAGTTTTATTGCCAGAGCATATATTGAATCAAAGTCTGTTTCAAAATCACTGTTTATAAGCCGCCATACAGGTAATCCATTGCATTCCCGAACATCTATGGTTAATTCGCCAATCCCTTCTTCAAGGGTCCGGAATCCGATTCGTTCCATGGCCCTTTTGGTAAGCAACCTGTATTTTTGATCACCGGTTACTCCAACCGTTCTTCTCAAATCTCTCCTGAACCGGAAAGAGGAAGTTTTCAAATCGAATTCAGCAGGCGAATTTAGGAACAATTTACGAAAAACCTCACTAATTAACAAATCTTCAGGAGCCCCCTGGTGAATCTGGTTATCTGTCATAATCCAAAGTTTGTCGGCAATATCTGCTGCAATCGACAAATCGTGCGTGGAAAACAAAACTGTTTTATCGTTGTCGCGGGCCAGGTTGTGTAAAATGCTCAAGATTTCATATCGGGCCGGAAGATCCAGGAAAGCAGTGGGTTCATCCAAAATAATCACCGGAGTATCCTGTGCCAATGCACGGGCTATCATAACCTTTTGTCTTTCTCCGTCACTTAGTTCAACCAGTGGTTTTTTCAGGAGCTGGCTCACTCCTGCCAGATCCACTGCAGCGTCAATGGCTATTTTGTCGGCACTATCGAGCCGTCCGAGCCAACCCGTATGTGGAAATCTTCCCATGGCAATCAGTTCACTTACATTCAGCTGGCGGGCATAAACAGGCTCTGTGGAAACAAAGCTGATTAACCTGGCCAGGATCTTCAACTTGAGCCGGCTGTTCTCGGTGCCGTTAATAAGGATCTTGCCGGTGAGTTGCGGCTGAAGTCCTGCTATGGTTCTCAGCAAGGTGCTTTTTCCGATACCGTTGCGACCAATTAACCCGACCATTTCTCCATGCCGGGCCACGGCATTTACCGGACCAAAGATCGCTATATCTTTCCCGAGCGGTGTATGAAATCCCACGGTTAAATCAGCAATTATGATGCTTTGTCCATTCATCTTCCAATATCTTCTTTTATGCACCCATCATGCGTCTGTTGTAAATGATCACCCATATTACCACCGGAATTCCAAGCAATGCCGTAATTGCATTCACCGGCAGCAGGATGCCCGATCCGGGAGCCTGGGAAATAATATCGGCCAGCAGCATAAGCAATGAACCCATAAGCATGGAAGCCGGCACAAGAATGTAATGATTGGCTGTGCCAAATACAAATCGGGCCAGGTGAGGAACTGCTATCCCTACAAACGCAACCGGTCCGCAAAAAGCGGTAATACTACCCGACAACAAACTGGTTGAAAGAAAAATCAGTAACCTGAACAGTTTGATATTCACCCCCATGCTCCGCGAATAGGATTCTCCAAGCAACATGGCGTTCAGCACTTTCATTGTACTTGCGGTAAGCAGAAAACCTACAGTAAGGCTCAGAAACAGAACCTTCAGCTGTTCGCCAGTGAGATTGCCCAGGTTGCCCATTGACCAGATCACATAGGCCTTGAGCATCGACTGGGGACTGAAAAACTGGAGGATGCTGACAAAAGCAGAAGCAGCACTTCCGAAAAGAATGCCCAGAATCAGGATGGTCATAATGTCCCTGACCCTGAGTGAAACAAACATAATCAGCAGTAAAACCAGTCCGGCACCAATCCAGGCCGCAATAATCTGAATCCAGCTGCCCAGGTAGCCGATGTTTTCAGCAACAAAAAAATTGCCAAACCCCATAACAACAAAAGCCACGCCCAGGCTGGCTCCAGAGCTTACACCTAGCACATCGGGCCCGGCAAGCGGATTCCTGAAAATGGTCTGCATTTGTAATCCGCTAACCGACAAGGCACAACCTGCCATAATTGCTGTAAGCGTTTTGGGTATCCTGAACTCAAAAAGTATGGTACTCCATACCGGGTTCTGATGCTGCGTGCCGGCAATCATGCCAATCACACTTTGCACAGGAATATGAACAGTGCCAGTAATCAGATCGGCTATAACAACCACAACAAAAAGAACACCCAGCAGAATGAACAAGCCAACATGCTTTTTGAGTTTCATGTTGTTGAAGGATAATCCTGAATCTATCATAAAAGCCTATGGTAATTTCCGGTAATATTTCAACCGGTACGAAGGTAACAATTGCGGATGGAAAATGCATATCAGATCCTTCAGGATCACATCGGGTTCCACAACACCTGACTCATAAAAGGCATTGCCGCCTGTTTCAGACAGCAAGTTGTTGTTGTTGTACATGCTTTTTTTAATGAAAACAGGCAATTTACCAAATCTTTCATCTACCGACAGAACATCATTGCTGGTAAGAGCTTCCCCTGTGTTCAACCAAAGATCGGCATCAAGTGCTTTTTCGTATATTTTTTCAAGGCTCATGGGCCGGCTTTCATTGAAATCGAGCTGATCCCATACATAGTTGGCCCCGGCATCCTTTATCAAACGGGCAATATAACTTTTTGAACCCGACACATACCAGTTTCCCCTCCAGGGAAGGCCAAGCAATACCACAGGCCTTTCCATTGAGCTTTCTGCCATGTTTTTTAGTTGCAGATAGCGTGTAACTGTTGAATCAAAAGTCTGAGCGGCTTCCGGTAATTTTCCATAGCACGCTCCAAATACCTTGATCCATTCGGTTTTTGCCAGAGGCTCTTCTTCAAGGTACTCACCAATCAGCATTGAAGGGATGCCCAAATCATTGAGTTTTCTGACTGTGTTGGTAATCTCCACACCTACCCCATAAACAAAAACTACATCAGGGTTGATCTTAAGAATCAATTCATAATTCAGGTTTTCGTCATAACCAACATCCGTTATGGAATTGTTATTAATGCCCTTGCGGATTTCAGGGTTAACCACCAGGTTTTTTCCGGATATGCCCCTGATTGTTTTGATTTTGCCCAGTTTATCAACAAAGCCTATATGCGTTGTGGAAAGACAAATGACTTTTCTAACTGGCGTTTTAATAGCCCATGAATGGTCACCGATCTTTGATGATGCTTTCACCGAGTCACTCAGAAGATATGAAAACTCAATGCCACTGGCATGTTGCCATGGATTTTTAACGGTCAGCAGCATATCCGGCCCGGTTTTTTCTAAAGTAAACCCCCGGGCACAGGTGACCGTTGAATTCCCGGGAGATGTTACCGGCTCAAGCGGTTTCGCTTCGTTGTTTTTACTTCTGCAGCCAAAGATGACACAACAGGCAAGGAGTAAAGAAAAGATGCCTTTCATTACATTTCAGTTTCCGTAAAACTCTCTCCTGCACGTTGTTTTACCTGCGATAAAAAGTATTGCTGTGTAATGGGTTTTCCATTCATGGAATACTGGGCACCGCTGTATGTTTTGTATTTGACATGCCTGAATTCCTGCGCTTTGTTATCCCTGATAATGATGTACCTGTATATTTCCCTGTATTGTTCATTGTATTTCTCGAGGGTAATTCCCGGAGGATATTTTTTCAGCAAATCGTCGAGATAAACCTGGCGTTCTGATTCGTTTCTGAAGCTGAGATCACTTAAAGTTGCCTTATTTTGTGCTTTCTGTGTGCCGGCTGATGATTGCGTATTTGCTTTGGAGGCAGCCTGGGATAAGGCCCTGTTTATTTCATCAATACGGGCGATGCGCTGTTTGGCAAAAGCACTTGCTGGATCCACAGCCAGAGCTTTCTTGTATTCTTCCTTAGCCGAAGAATAGCTACCGGCATCAAAGAATTTGTTTGCCGAGGAAATAAGAGCATCATAGGCAGCCTTTTTTTGTTCCTCTGCTTTTCTGACCTTTTCGGCCTCGGCAAGCAGGTAATCGGTTTTTTTAATCTGATCGGTTGCCAGCAGGTCGCCCGGCATATATTTCAACGCTTCGGCATAGGAAGTCCTGGCTTGCGTGTAATTTTTACTTTCAAACAAATCATTTCCGGCCTTGATTGCTGCAGTATAGGCATCAGTCCGGGCTTTGGCATCTTCCTGTTCCTTTTGCCTGATCCGGATCAGGTTCTCCATTTCAGCAGCCCTGGTTTTCGGGAAAGTTTCATTGGGCTTCAGTGTTAATGCCCTGTTGTATTCGTCACGGGCCTGGACATAGTCTTTTGCCCTGAAATACTTATCAGCGTTTGCCAGTGCCTGGGTATAGGCATGATCCTTCGACTTCTGCTCTGCAAGCATCCGCTCCTGTTCAGCAATGGCTTTCACTGTTTCCTCAAGCCTCTGCCGGGGGTAAGCTTCAGCCGGAATCAACCCCACAGCCTGCTCATAGGATGCTTTAGCGTTAGCATAATTCTTCTGGGTGAAAAACTGATCTCCTGCCCTGATTGCTTCATCATACTTCTGCTTTTTTGCCTGTTCAGCAGCCAGCCGGTCTTGTTCCTGTTTGAGGAGCAACTCCGACTCGCTGAGCTTCTGCCGCGCCGATCCGTCTCCCGGTTTGACAGCCAATGCCTGCAAAAACGCTTCCTTAGCTGATTGATAGTTTCTGGCAATCATGAAATTGGTGCCTCTGTCCATGGCATTTTTGTAGGATCCCTCAATTTCCTGAAGTTTTTGAGCAGCTTCGGCAGCCAACAGGTTGTCAATCGACACCATTTTCTGGCTGGCGTAGGTATCTCCGGGTTTTAATTGCAGCGCCCTGGAATACGATGATTTCGCACTGGAATAATCACGTGCGTTGAAGAACCGGTCAGCAGAAGCAATGGCTTCACCATATTGCGTGGCCATTAGCTTTTCCTGTTCCAGCCGCTTCTGCTTCTCCTGTATCAGCCTGTCGACTTCAGCAATTTTGCCCGAAGCGTACGCATCACCCGGCTTTACAGATATGGCCTTCTGAAGGAATTCCTTTGCCTGTTCGTAAGATTGCTGTGAGATGGCAGTATTGGCAGCCCCAATGGCGGCTTTATACCCGTCTTCTGTAGCCTTGATTCGGGCAGCCTGTTCGGCAGCAACCGCATTATCAATAGCTGTGATTTTCGATTGTGCGTAAGAATCTGCAGGCTTCAACGTAAGCGCTTGCTGGTAGGCCTTTCTAGCCCCCTGCATGTCATTTGATGCATACAGTCCATCGGCACCTTGTACCACCTTTTTATACTGTTCCTCAATGGCCTGCCGCCTGGTATACTCTTCTGCAAGCCGGTCAACCTCATTCAGCCTGGCAATTGCAGACGGGTCATTGGGCTTGAATGTAAGTGCTTTTTGAAATGATTCTTTCGCCAGTGCAAACTGATTTTGGGCAATGGCAATGTTTCCTGCCGTAAAAGCTGCATTGTAGCTGTCATTAACAGATTTCTGCCTGGCTGCCTGCTCAGCTGCAACAAGATTATCAATTGCCTTGATCCTTGTTTGTGCAAAATTATCTCCGGGCTTTAATGCCAATGCCTGTGCGTATGATTCCTTTGCTTTCTGATAGTCTTTGGCGGTAAAGTAAGCATCTGCTGTTTGAATAGTCTTGGAAAACTGTTCTTCAACAGACTTTTGTTTTGAATATTCTTCAGAAAGCCTGTCGGTCTCAACCAGCTTGTTTTTTGCAGTCAGGTCGTCAGGTTTAACAGAAAGTGCTTTCCGGAACGATTCTTTTGCCTGGGCGAACTGGTTTTTGGCCAGGGCCAGGTTACCGGCAGCAATGGCTTCATTATATGCCGCATCATTTTTCTTTTGAACTGTTGTCTGTTCAGCTGCCATGGTATTTTCAATTGCTTTAACACGCTGCGAAGGGTAAGGATCTGCAGGTTTCATGGCCAGCGCTTTGGCATAAACGGCTTTTGCCTCATCAAACCTTTTGGCCTTATAGTGTTCATCAGCTTCTGAAATCAGTGCTTTATAATCATTTTCAAATGCTGCTTTCCGGGTTGCTTCAGCTGCTCTGCTGGCATCTTCTGCTGCTTTTTTGGCTTCAATGGTTTCTATTTCGCTGACACGGCTTTTGGGCAGTGATTCCGAAGGCTTGATGTTTAAAGCCTCCTGGTAAAACTGCTTGGCCGTTGCATAATCTTTCCGTGTATAGGCAACACTAGCTTTGGCCATGGCCTGGTTGTACCTGTCCTCTGTAGTTTGAATTGCCTTCTGCTCTGCCTGCTTTTGGGCCATTGCCGTTTCTATTTCGGAGGCCTTTTGTTTCGGATAGGTTTCCTGGGGATTCAGGTTGGAAGCTGTTCTGTATTTCTGCAACGCTTCCGTAAATTTTTGCTGCGCCATCAATGCATCCGCTTCAGCAACAACTTTCTTGTAGAGTTCAACAGAATTTACCTGCTTGTTAATCTGACTGTTCAGCTCTGTGATTTTTTTGGTGGGATAGACTTCCCTGGGATAAATCTCAAGCGCTTCCTGGTATGTTGCAATAGCTTCCTGGTAGCGGTTCTGACTGGCAAGCTGATCGGCTTTTTTAACTGTTTCCTCGTACTTGTCCAGCTGGCACTGGTCATTTTTCATCAGTAAACTTTCGATCCGCGGACGCATGCGGCTCACATAATCCTTATCAGATATGAATTCACGACGCCTGGCATCAAACGAAACCTTGTCAACGGGTTCTTTCAACACGGAGTAATCAACCCCGCTGCAGGGTTTAACCAATCCCATTGAAAATTCATTCATCCAGGTGCCTTTTTCTTCATCAGGCATTTGGGTATTAAATGCTATTCTTTTGCTGACCAGGCCATCCTTTTCCAGCACAATCTCATATTGTTTGTTGACTTCCAGTCTGAATGAAAAACTACCGTCGGCACCGGTCTGAATGGTTTTCACCAGGTTTGAACCTTCATAAAGTTTGGCCGTAGCCCTGGGCAACGGTTCCATATCCAGCTCCGAGATCCCCCTGACTTCCAGATAACGCTCAGGTTCACTGTTCTGTGCCCCGACATTTTGGGTCAGTAACAATGAGAGGGACATCACAAATAAAAGTATCCTCACCATCATAATTCATTGAATTCCTAATTTCTATACTTACTTTATCAGGAAAAGTTACCCTTTTCATGTTAAAAATACCACAGACACATTGACAATATATACAAACTCTATTTGATTACCGGTACGCGAAGGGTGTAAACCGTATCACCTGATTTCAGCCGTACCAGGTATAAACCGCCAGATAAACCATCAACATACAGTAAGATCTTCCTCTGAAATGCCTTCATCTCCCTTTCAAGCACCATTTGACCCCGAATGTTAAATACCGTAACACTTACAGGAACAGATGGCATGTTTTCAAATTCAACCCACAGGTGCGATTCAGCCGGCACAGGATAGGCAATCACCGGATTGTTAAACCGCTGATCATTTGTTGTTACTGTTAACGAATCGAATACTACAGGCATTACTCCAAAAGATGAGTGTACAACATCTTCAGTATAATCTGACAGGGATTGCCAACCCGCTTCATCAAAAACATAAGCTGTATTCATCAATGCAGTAGTTCTGTTTGCGGCCATAAAAGTGGCAAAAGTATCGGCTGGCGAATTGTACATGAGCTCATAACCCGCATAAAACGTTCCGGTAACCGACAATACAGAGTCAAATTGTATGAAATTTGACAAATTTTCAGTGAGGCCGGCAGCATAAACACGCTTTTCATAAAATGCCTGACCCGGGCCATCTGCTTCGTTCCATACTTTAACGGTTATTTCTGATGAAGCACTTACCTGGTAATTCCTGGCCACATCGAGTATCAGTCCGGGTATTTTTTTTGTCCCCGACACTTCGAATTTCTCAGCAAACTGAGTGATATAGGCTGAATTGTGTCCTGAATAACTACCCCAGGCAAGTCCGGTTTTTTCTGCTGCCAAAGCTTCAGTATTACCGATGTTGGATAAGGTATCTCCTGTCAACCAAAGATCCCTGTAAGGATCATGCCCTCCGATAAAGCCCACATCATGGTAAAGCGGATCAAGCCAGCAGGCAAGCTGCTGTCCCGGGTCGCGGTAATCATTCCAGCAGTGACTGAACATCTGAAAATAGTCCTTTATGGGATCTTCACAATCGGCAAGCCCTCCGGATAAGGTACCAACAATATGACCCCGGCTGTTGAAAAACGGGCCGCCCGACGACCCTTTTTCTGTTGTTCCTGATTCCCAGCGACTTACCAGCCAGTGCGTACCGGGATTATAGTCGTTCATAAAATCATCCACCACCAGCGGATGTTCCTCCCTGCTGATTTTTTTAACATCACCCATGGGGTGGTGAATGGTAAATCCCGAAGCAGGCTGCATTCCGGTATAATCCCATCCGGCATAATACGGTTTGTAGGCAAAGGGAATCGGTTCCAGCAATTCCAGGAGCGTGAAATCGAGCCTGCCGCCCGTTGCTTTGATGGTTGCACCGGATAAGGTTTTCTGCACGCTGCCGTCGGGGCCGTCACAATAAGGACTCTCGTAATCAAAATAGAAAACTGCTTCATTTGCTATATCTTCCCTGTTGATGCAATGTTCAGCGGTCAAAATGTAATTGGTTCCATCTTGCCGGGTATTGTTAACCAGGGTTCCAGTACACCTTTGTGTCCCCTCAAATATTATGCGTACCACTGAATTTTTGACAACCTGCACCATTGAATCATCTATGCAGTTAATGTTGATATTACAAGCCCCCGATTCTCCAAACCATTCATCATAGGCGGATTCAGTTCGAAAGCCATGATCCAGATCAACACCTATTCCTGTTAGGCCTATGGCACCGGCTGATTCAAGATAAGGAGGAACCTGAATTTCAACTACAATTTCTTCTCCCGGCACTGAAGCTGTTGCAAGTTTACTGAAAGGCTTGTTATTGGCGTAGGAAAAGGCGCCCAGAACGGTCTTTTGAGACTTATCATAAATATAGGTTCTCACACCCCTGTTTACCCGGTAAGGCGAGAAAACAAGGTTTACCGAAGAAGCTCCCGGCACCCGGAATGAAGCCCTCCATACAGCCAATCCGCCAGGCAGCGTATCCCATGTACCGGAATTTTCAGTGGAGTAAAATACCTCAATCAGGGTACCTTTTCCGGCAGGTTTCAGAAGCGATTGTGTGCCGTCTTCCAGCGCAATTGTTTTCATTTTTTCCGGGATCATAACTTCATACTGCTTCAGATCTGAGATCCCTTTGCAATGCAAGGGCAACGGACTCCCGGGCAGTGAAAGCTGGCCGTATGAACCGAATGAGATCAGACTGAAAACCGTGACCAAACAACACGATAGATAAACACCTGTTTTTCCTGAAGGCCTGTTCATGTTGTAAAGGTATCAAAAAAGGCAGATACCTAAGCCGCAAACTGGTTCTTAGTTGATGTTGAAAACAGCCCCGTTTGGTGCAATTCCCACATCACCTTCGGCAATGCCTGCACCCGTTTCGCTGAAGATTTTCATCTTTCCGCTGCTGGTATAGTCCGTAACAGGAAACAAAAAGATATTACCGTCAACCGGGTTAACCTCAATACCATAATAGCTTCCTTCGATCAACGGATCATCAGCCACCACCGGGTTGGAAGTATTGATGCTGTATACGCCATCGGGACGAAGATAGAAGAGTTTCGAACCGTCTTTGGAAGCAGCCATCTTGGGTGGAACAGCACCATAATCGCTGGCCATACCCACTGTATCTCTCCAGGTTACCGTACCGGTTTCAGGATCAATTTTAACCAGTTCGGATTCGGTATCAACCAAATCATAATCATAATATCCTTTACAGTAAACCCAGATGTTGTCATTGGCATCCAGGTCAATATCACTGGGCACTTTACCGGCAACTATGGTTTCAACGACTTCATCACTGGCAGTATTAATCACCTGTACTGTTGAATCCACACTCCATCCGCCGCTGTTCAGCACGTAAACATGATTCCGGATCCTGATCATGTTTTCAGGGCCAAATCCCACCTCAATGCTGTCAGTTACAGAAAAAGATTCCAGATCAACAACAACCAGGAAGCCCTGAAAGCTGCCACAGGAAATGTAACCCTTCTTACCTCCTGATTGGATGAAATATCTCGGGTATTCAATCTCAACAGGTTCCGCAACCGATGCAAAAGTTCTCAGGTCAACAAACCTCACCAGGCCCGAGTTATTCACTACAATGGCACCCAGGGTGTCATTTGCCAGGGCAAACGACTGTATAACGTCACCTGTAGCCATTCCGCCGTTGGCGGCCTCAAAAATACCATTGGTAATCAGGTGTTTTACCGGGTCAAAAAAACTGATCGAACCGTTGGTTGATCCGTATGCGCCTTCATTAACCACGTATATTCCTGATGAATAATCAATTACTTCAGGAGTGTCGTCATTTTTTTCGCAACTGCTGAAAAACGCAGCCACTATTGCTGCTGCGAGAAATACTTTTAAAGAATTCATTTATAATAGGATTAGAGTTAAAGTTCCGGATTGTTCTTACTGAAACCCAATGTCAGCGTAAGATGAAAGGTTCTGCCGGGAACCGGATAGGCCCTGATTACCTCATAGGCCTTGTTGGTTACGTTGTCTGCCCTGAATGCCAGGGCAACATCCATATTCCGTAATTTTTTTGAAATCCGGGCAACCAGGTCAAAAACAGTATAGGCTTTCAGTTGCAGGTAATCATCACCGGAATCAACGGTTTCACGTATGCCGTTATGTTTCGCGTTGAAACCGATCATCATGCCCTTATATCCTATATCAAAACCGGCTTTTAAAGAATGCCGCGGCACATACATCAACTGCTTTCCCGTCAGCGTCTTGTTTTCATTATAGGTATCCAAAATTACAGACCGGTTGATGTTGTAATTTATAAATCCATCCAGGTTAAATAACCCGGTGCTGAATTTGTATTCCAGCCAGGTTTCCATTCCGCTGGCCCGCACTTTTTTGTATTCAACAGGGCTCAACATTGTATCCATGGCCACCCACTGAATCCAGTTGTCGATGGTTTGATAGTAACCAGAAATTATAGCTTTCATCCGGAAAGCATCCTCAGGGGTGCCCAAAACACTCCAGTTGGCAGAGATCTCCCCGCCCCTGCCCTTTTCGGGCCTTAGTAAAGGATTTCCATATGGCTTATAATACTTTTCGTTCAACGTGGGTTTCCGGAATTTGCTGGAAAAGCAGGACCGCAAAACAAGGCGCTCGCCGGCTTTAAAAGACAATCCTGCCGAATATTGCAGGCTGGGGTTAAGTCCTTTGTAGAACTCTTTTCTTAACCCTACATTCACGGTCAGCTTTCCCGGTGCATAACGGGCATTACCAAACACTGCAAAATCATTTTCAGCAATCGTACCGCCGAAATTTCCGGAGCGGCCTGCCAGGTGACCAAAAGCAACGCCACCTCCCAAAGCCAGCCTGGGAGAATAATAATACCTGTAATCGGCTTCATTCATTAGCCGGGTAGCTGCTATCCTTGAATCAACAGAATATACAGTGTCTTCAGCTTTGTTTTTGTCCCGGTAGTTCAGGTAATCATATAAATAAGCCGACCTCACCACAAGAGCCGATTTCTCAGTAAGCTTTCTATAGGTAATAAACGATTTAAAAAGGCTGTCGCGCTGCTCTGCATGGCTGTTTCTCATGGAGCCCATCAGTACGGGTATTTCCATAGTTTTATGCTGATACCATATGCCGGCTTCAACATAATTTCCCTTTCCGAAATTTACATAGAGATTATTGATCAGGCCCAAAGAACTGTAACGTCCGTGTGTGTTCTCAACAAATGGTTTATTGGCCTTGTACGAATCTCTGTATTTGAAATTGTTCTCCGCCTTGTCAGAAACTGCCTTAAGCTGGTATTGAAACTTATTGTTGCCAATACCAAAAGACAACCGGTGGCCAAGTGACCCGTAGCTTCCAATCACGCTTGAATAAAACGCTGAAATCCGGTTGTTCCAATCGGCCTCATTATTCAGGTTTATGGAACCGCCAAAGGTACTGCTTCCAAAAACTGCGCCGGAAGCCCCGTTAATAATTTCAACAGATTGAATCAATCCGGCAGGTACTAATGATAGGTCCACCTGTCCGCTTGTTGGTGAATTCAGCGAGAACCCGTTCCAGTTGACCTGGGTATGATTACTACCCGTCCCGTGCAGAGAAATGGATGCCAGGGCGCCGGCTCCTCCGTAGGTGTTTATTATTGCGGAAGAATAGCGGCTGAGAATATAGCCGATATTTTGGCCGGAGGCAGCAGGTAATGAGCTGATATCAATATTGCGCCTGGTTTGCTCATCGGAAAAATATTTTTTATTGCTTTCTGTAATTGTAGCCTCAGGCACATGGGCAACAGCAGGATTCTGCCCTGCGGCGAGACCGGCAAAGAGAATGACAGCAAGCCATAAAAACAAAAAACAAAAATATCTGTACATGCTATAAAATTGTTTGTACCCGAACAAATTGATTGTGGCAGGTCTTCTGACTTTCTCCATTCCAGGCGGCCTTCCCATTCTGCGATTCGTTGCCGGGAGGCAGTCATCAGCAGAACAGTGGCAGGGTATGCCTGAAAACAACAGGAGATTACAGCAGCGGGCACTGTCCAGGATTTACACCTGGTTCCCTATTATCCGGCCGGAAAATATTTAGGCCGGAACCATAATCGGGGCAAATATAGGAAAAAGTTTGGTCTGGTTGTGCATATTACTTATCAACAACGGCAAAGTTGTTTCAAATTGCTAATTTTGATACGCTATGAACAATCTGAATATAATTTTAAGATTTGTGAAATGAACCCCGGGGAAAGAATATTGCAGCTCAGAGAAATCATTGAACGTCACAATGATCTCTACTATGTAAAATCACAACCGGAAATAACGGATCCGGAGTTTGATAGTCTGATGAAGGAATTGATTTTACTTGAAAAACAGTATCCTGAGTATGATGACCCTAACTCTCCCAGCCGGCGTGTTGGCAATGACACCGACAACGATTTTGTGCAGGTAAGGCACAATTATCCGATGTTGTCATTGGACAACACCTATTCACAGGCTGAAATAGCAGATTTTGAGGAAAGGATCCGGAAGATCATTCCCGGCGAACCGATAGAATACATATGTGAGTTGAAATATGACGGGGTATCCATCAGCCTTCATTATGAAAATGGCCGTTTTATAAGGGCGGTTACCCGGGGTGATGGTGAGAAAGGTGATGATGTAACGGCTAACGTGCGCACCATAAAAAGCATTCCGCTCAACCTGAAAGGGGAAAATGTACCTGCTGTTTTTGATATTCGTGGTGAAATTTTCCTGCCCCGGCAGGGATTCGAGAAAATGAACAAAGAGCGGGAGGAAGCGGGGGAAATGTTGTTTGCCAACCCGAGAAATGCTGCTTCCGGAACCCTGAAGATCAAAAATTCTTCGGTAGTGGCAAAACGTCCGCTGGATTGTTACCTGTACTATATTCCGGGTGTTGAAAACGCTTTCGCCACTCACTATGAAAGCATATTGGCTGCGCGCAACTGGGGATTCAAAGTGCCGCAGTACATCCAAAAATGTTCCACCCTGAAAGAAGTTTATGACTTTATTGATTTATGGGATAAGGAGCGAAGTATGCTTCCCTTCGACATAGACGGTATTGTGATCAAGGTGAACTCATACCGCCAGCAGCAATTGCTGGGCTTTACGGCCAAATCGCCCAGGTGGGCCATAGCATATAAGTTCAAGGCCCAGGAAGCCGTTACTGAGTTGCTCTCAATCGACTACCAGGTAGGTCGTACGGGTGCCGTAACTCCGGTTGCCAATCTCAAACCGGTTCTGCTGGCAGGGACCACCGTGAAGCGTGCCTCATTGCATAACGCCGACCAGATTGCCCTGCTGGATATCCGGGTTGGCGATCTGGTAACCATCGAAAAAGGCGGTGAGATCATACCCAAAATAACAGGCGTTAAGCTTGGGAGCAGAAATCCGGACCTGGTACCTGTTGGGTTTATTGGTGCCTGTCCCGAATGTCATACTCCCCTGATCAGGCCCGAAGGCGAAGCCCGGCATTTCTGCCCCAATTACACCGGTTGTCCGCCCCAGATAAAAGGCAAGCTGGAGCATTTTGTGAGTCGGAAAGCCATGGACATCGGGTGCGCTGAAGCCACGATTGAACAATTATACAATGCCGGATTGCTAAAGGATATCTCCGGTTTTTTTGAACTCACCGTGGAAAAGTTGTTACAGCTGGAACGGTTTGCTCAAAAGTCGGCTGACAACCTGATAAAAAGCATTGTAGCTTCGAAACAGGTTCCGTTTGAGCGGGTTCTTTATGCCATTGGCATCCGCTATGTGGGTGAAACGGTAGCAAAAAAGCTGGCATCGCATTTCGGGGGAATGGATCAGCTCATGCAGGCAACACAGGAACAGCTGGTGCAGGTTGGCGAAATCGGGGAAGTTATAGCAGGCAGTATCGTAAACTGGTTCTCAAACCCGCGAAACAGTGAATTAATTGAAAAACTAAGAAATGCCGGGGTACAAATGAGCGGTTCTGCTGCTGCCGGGAAAATCTCCGATAAACTTGCCGGAAAGAACCTGGTGATCTCCGGTGTTTTTAAAAACCACTCCCGCGAAGAACTTCAGGCCATGATTGAGGCATATGGTGGAAAAAACCAGAGCAGTGTCAATTCGAACACACATTATGTTGTTGCCGGAGAAGGTATGGGCCCCTCAAAGCGTGAAAAAGCCCTGAAAATGGGAATTCCGGTGATCTCGGAAGATGACTTTGCCGGCCTGATTCAATAAAAAAAGCCTGGTGACAATGCATCAGGCTTTTTAATATATTGCAGCAATATACTTTTACTGAAGCTGGAAGATTACCGGCATAACGAACTGTTGTTTAACAGCACGCCCGCCTTGTTTAGCAGCGCCCCACTTGGGTGATGACATGATCACGCGAATCGTTTCCTTATCGAGTGAGGGGTCAACCCCACGGAGAACTTTCACATCAACAACCTCACCACGTGAGTTAACGGCAAACTGAACGGTAACCCTGCCAAAAATACCGTTTTCAACGGCAACAGGAGGATAAACCAGGTTCTTCTGAACCCATTCTCTGAACGTATCGAGTGTACCACCCTGGAATGTAGCCTGTTCTTCAACAAACACAAATGCAGGTTCTTCTTCCACAATCACTCGCTCTTCTTCGGCAGCTACAACTTCAATGGTCTCAGGAACCGGCTCATTGGACATGGATTCCCTAACATCATCAACAATTGACAGTTGCACGTCTTCCTGGGCTTCTTCAACAACAACAGGGGCAGTATACTTCACCTGCTGTTCCATAGCCTGGGGAGGAGGAGGAGGAGGAGGAGGAGGAGGAGCATCCTGGTCGGTTTTTACATTCTGCAATTCAGCCACCGTTTCCTTTACCAGAACAATATCCTCATCTTCAGCCGTTAAGGCTTTAATGAAAGGAACTGCAACAACGGTTGAAACGATAAAGAATGCGACTATGAAACCGACAGAAAGTGCTCTCTGAAACCTTTTCCTCAAATCGTATGATCCGTACTCCTTGTTCCTGTTTTCAAAAACAATGTCAACCAAGGTAGCCGCATCATAACTTTTATTCATTTTACTCATGATTAAGTTAAAATTTAGAATTATGATTAATTAGCGGCAGACGGATTTGCGGCCAGGTAATCGGCCACCATCTTTTTCTCAACATCATTAATATCTATCAGCGCATACAATGCGATGTTACTGATTGCCATTTCATCCAAAATGTCAACCACATTCTTATATTTCACATTGTCGCTGGCCTTGATGAGCACAACCGGACCTCTTTTATCGGCACGCATGAAACGTCTTCTCTGTGCATCGATTGAATCCTGCGGCATCATTTTAATTTTACCGGTGGTCAAATCCTGGTTCATCTGATCAATTTTGGTAAACAGTTCCTTGTTTCTGGCAAGGAGAACCCGGCGGATGCCGTCATCGCTAAAATCAGTGAGGTGCATCCTGGGTAGCGGCGGCTTGGCTGGGTTGGCCAGTCCGTTGTACCACAACACCTTGTCATCTCCGATTAAAATGATATTCAGTGCCCTGGCACTATCGACCTGAGGCTTGTCCTTTATTTCCTGAGGATTCTCATCCCTTTCAGGAAGCACAATCTCCATTACCTTTGCTTTGCTAAAAGCAGTGGTAAGCATGAAAAAAGTAAGCAACAGACAGGCCAAATCCACCATCGGCGTCATGTCGATGTGCGTGCTGTGCCGTTTTGACCGTTTCTTACCTTTTTGCTTACCGCCTTCGTTTTGAATTATTTCAGCCATTTTTTCCTTGCGTTATAAGTTTTCCAAAGATACGTCAACATCTTCCAGATTGGTAGTCAGGTTGAATTTGTTGACCTTATTATCCTGCAAAACATCAATCACCTTCTTTACCTGTTCATAATCCGCTCCCTGATCGCCTTTCAGTGCCACTTCAAAATCGGGATTATAATTACGTGCAAACCTGATCCAATACAACAGCTGGTTATCGGTAGAATCCAGTGGAATACCGGTGTGCATGGCATCACGCTCTTCCGAACTACCCGCATTGATCCAGTCCTTTATTTTATCAATCGGCAAACCAAACGAACTCATCCCTTCAAATTTCTGATATTCTTCGGGGGTGAATTTCAGCTGGTACTGATAAGCCATTGCATTCAGAATTTTCCGGCGAAGATGTTCGGAGGTGTCAATCCCATTGTCGACATTAAAAAACACGACATTGTCATTTGAAACCGTAATGGTGATGATATGCTTTTCCGGTGCGGTTTTGTTCGACACCGAATAGGGTGTATCCACCTGAACAGCTTCCGGCGTACGGAATGTTGCAGTTAAGATAAAAAAGACGAGCAGCAGGAAAAACAGATCCACCATCGGTGTCATATCGATACGCGGTGGGTTTTTTGAAACTTTAATTTTTCCCATAGTCTCTTATTTTTAAGCGCGTGTATTCACGCAATTCAACTCTAATCATCAGTGCAATTATGCCTTTTTCAATGAGGCAGCAAAAGTCTGGGTGAGACTGAAACCGGCTTCGTCCATTTTAAAAGTCATTCCGTCAACGCGGGTCTGAAAATAGTTGTAAAAAATAAGAGCCAGGGTTGAACCGGTAATACCAAATGCTGTATTAACAAGCGCTTCGGAAATACCAGTTGCCAGGGCCAGAGCGTCGGGAGCACCGGCAGTAGCCAGAGCGCCGAATGCACGGATCATACCAAGCACAGTGCCGATAAGACCAACAAGCACGGAAACTGATGCAATGGTTGACATGATTACGAGGTTCTGTGAGAGAACCGGCAATTCAAGAGCTGTAGCTTCTTCCAATTCCTTCTGCAGCGCCAGAACCTTCTGGTCGTTCATCAGGGTCTTGTCAGCCTGCAGATCGCGGTACCTGTGAAGTCCGGCTTTAAGCACATTGGCAAGAGATCCTTTTTGCTTGTCGCAAAGCTTGGAAGCTTCTTCAATTTTATCTTCCCTGAGTAAATCGCGGATATTGCGTACGAAAGCATTCAGGTTGCCACGGCCTTTTGCCCTGGTGAGCATGATGAATCTTTCAACCACAAACGATAATAAAATCAGATTGATAGCGATCAGAATGGGTACAACATAACCACCCTTGTAAACAATACCCAGGTAGTTACCGGGCAGCGGATGACCTTGGTTATTACCACCAGCAAAATTAATAGGGTTACCCATGATTTTGGTAAAAATCAGCCAGGCAACCACCAAACACAGCACCATAACCACCAAAACAAATGTTGATTTCAATGCTTCAGCTAAAGTTTGTCCTTTCATGTTCAATTTTTATTTTAAGTGTATTAATAATTATTTTTTATTTAAAAACAGGCTACAAAGAAAGCAATTTTTTAATACAATTTTTGTTATGAATACATTAAATTACTTCTGAGCTGCATTTATCACCTTGGTCAAATCCTCAATTCCCTGTTTGATATCCTTTCGGGACGGATCGAGGTCAAGAATTTTCTGGTAATAATTCCGGGCTTCCACCCAGTTCTTTTCCTTGGATGCAATCATGGCCAGACCGCTGTAGGCACCAATCTGCCAACCCTTGTTGGTGGCATCAAGAGCGATGATCTTATTATACCAGTCTTTGGCCACGCCAAATTCCTTTTTGGTGATGTTGAAATATCCGAAATAGGAATAGGCTTCCTGCAGAGCATTTTTATACTTATCTGTTTCCGTGCCGATCTGGTTGATCATGGCCTCAAATTTGGGCGCTGCAAGTCCCAGCGTATTTTCGGGGTCCTGGTTGGATGCGTTACGTGCCAACCACAGATGCGCATCAATGTTTGACGGATCTTCTTCAACAATCTTTGCAAATGTCTCTTCAGCTTTGGCAAAGTCTTTCAAATTATAATAGGCCCTGGCTATAAAAATGGCATCAGCCTTTCCTTCCTTGCCTTTCTGAGCTTTCATCTCAAACATCTCAATGGCCTCTTTATATCTTTTTGAATAATAATAATTACTGGCTATTTCAGACAGTAACTTGTCATCAGACTCATCCATGGAATAAGCTTTCTTCAGGTTTTCGAATGCCTTGTCGAGCATTACAGAATCACCATTGGCCAGTTTGTACAGCATTCTTCCATAATAGGAATAGTCTCTGGCAATGATATTTTCAGGTTTGGCATTGGCAAAGAATGTTTCCATATAGGCCTTGCCTTTTTCCAAATCCTGGGGTTTTTTCTCAAAGCAACTGTAACCGGCAACCCGGTTCAGGTAATTGCGGGAATTGTCCACCTTGATGATCTCATCGTAAACTTCAATAGCACCGGAATAATCCCTTGCCCTGAAAAGTGAATTGGCATACCTCAGTTTTGCCGGAGTGGTGTTTCCGGAAAGTTGCATATACCTGTAGAAATACTGCTTGGCCAGGTCATGCCTTCCGCCCATTGACCACAACTCGCCCAGGCTTCTGAATACAGGCGCAAATGTGGAATCAATTTCCCTGGCTTCCTCAAAATAAGGACGGGCAGCACTCAGGTTGGGAACCCGCATATAAATATTGCCAATCTTGATCTTGGGCAACGGTGATTTGGGATCCTTCATCAAAGCCTGGTTATAATTAGCCAGGGCATTGGAAGCATCATTAAAGTTAATGTAAACATCTCCCAAAGTCAGGTAAATATTCGGATCATTCGGGTTAATGACCTTGGCCCGGTTGAGGTAGGCAATGGCCTTTTTGGTGTTGTTTACCTTGCCATATAGCTGTGCAGCAGCCAATTTGGTAAGAATTACAGCCTTTTGTGGTGTGTATTCTTTTTTCTTAATCTTCAGTGGTATAGCAGCCTCAGCCTGCTGAAAGTAAGGAAGTGCTTTCAATGTATCGCTGGTTCTCAGCAATGTCAACGCACCCATACCAACCTGGTTCAACACATTGCCGGGAGCCTGTTTCAATCCCTCCTGGAACAACTGTTCAGCCTTTCCTGCAAAATCATTCAGTGAATTGGAAAATGTATCAGACAAATAATCCTTCAACAGTGCCTCACCATAGTAATAATACAAATCACCATTGGCGGGATCTTTCTTGATCAGATCATCAAATACTTTTTCAGCCTCCTCATACTGCTCACTGTTGATGAGCTTTAGCGCGGAATTCATATCCTGACCCCAGGCACTCACTGTGAAAAGGCAACAAAACAATAAAATTAAAGGTTTCATCTTTATTCATATTTAGGTACACAAAAACTATTCATGACGTATTTGAATCAGCCTGATGGGCATGTTTGCCGGAACCATACCCATTTTCAGCACAATCCGCTGACCCTGGTCGTGAGTGACAAAATTAATAAATCCGCTTCCGAGGCCGCTGAAAGTTTCACGATTTATCGCGTAAACTTCGCGGATAAATGGATAGGATTTATTGGCAACATAAGCAGGATGCGGGGTAAAAAACTCATCACCTTCAGAAAACTCTTCCGGAGTAACACCAACTACTTTCACCCTGCTGAGAAAGTTATGCGTGATGGAGTCATCCGAATCACTGATCCAGTTCACACTAATAATGCCCAGCGCATTCGGATTCTTTTCCACATAATCAATAACAGCCGGACTGGATCCTGCCGAATAACAATAATCGGGCAGGGTTTCAATTCCAAACCTATTCATCATATATCTGATATTGGACGAACCCTGGTTGTCGAAAACAACCTGGATATTACCCTGCTTCGACTTGGGGTTAACCTGTTTCCAGCCGGTAACAGCTCCGGTGAACATGTCATTCAGGGTATTGTATCTTATTTTGGAGTCCGGATTTGATTTGTTCACTACAAAGGCAACAGCGTCCCATGCAATCTGCGTGGTAAGCGGAATGATCAGCTTGTCTTTCAGATAGGCTTCCTCATTTGTTGTCAGTTTGCGGCTGGTAATCATCAATCGTACCGAATCAGCAAGAAATAACTTAACAATGCTGTCCTCTGAAGCATTGATGGGCGTGATATCAGCATAGCTATAAATGTTCTCAAAAACCACAATTTGCGAATCAACCAGCAATTGGTAGGCTTCATCCACTGCGATCTTTATTTTACCGCGGGTTGGTGTTTCTTTATTGATCTGCCTCTCACTGTATGATTTCCCACAGGATGCTGCAAGAAAAACAGAAATAACCAGCAGTACTATATTTCTAAATGTCGTTTTCATCGTATTCCTTTCTTTCTCTGCTTTTCTGGTAAATAATGACCCCTCTGAATACCCCGTACCCTACCACAACAATGCCAAAAATATTCCGGAACTCCTTGGGTACATAAACCATTTGTTTTGAAAACAAAATATAAAAGCCAAAGGCAACAAATAAGGCTGCCACCGCATAACCAACAATGGTCATGACTCCCGGTAATGTATCTTTCCTCATCATAGTTGTCATATTATTTGCCCGATTCAACAATTCCGGCCTGCAACCTTGTTAAGCGCCGTAAATATATAAAAAAGTTACAAAAAAAGTGCCAATGTAAAAATTTACCTCTTTCTTTTTGCTTTACAAAGGTCGCTGAAAAACAATTAATTATTGGTCTCATGGTAATTGCGTTTTTATTAACATTTCTGATACTTAGATGATCGCGTTTGTCAAATTCCATAAATTTTTAACTTTTTTTTTAAAACAATTTTTGTGAAATACCCGTATTTTTACCAGTGCTTAACTTTTTTAATCTGAAACAATATGAAATTGCAAAAGTTTTTTTCCACATTAATCGTAACCGTTGCCATATTCGGTCTCAGTTCATCAATATATGCCCAGGATGCAACGAAACCTGTTGCCTCCATGACATGGAAGTCAACCACCATTGATTTGGGACAGATAGAACAGGGCAAACCGGTTACCGTTGAATTTGAATTTACCAATCCCAGCATGGTACCTCTTATTATCAGCAGTGTTAGGCCCAATTGCGGCTGTACTGTAGCTGATTATCCTAAGGAACCAATTGCTCCCGGAAAATCCGGAAAAATTGTAGTTACTTATAATGCCGCCACAAGCGGAGCTTTCACAAAAAGCACCATGGTAAACAGCAATGCTGCAGACGGACAAACTTCACTTATTATTAAAGGGGAAGTAATTGCCAGAAAGAAGTAACTGACAGGATTTTTATAAGAACATAGCCTAACAGGACTTTGAGCCTGTTAGGTTTTTTTATATTTTCAATATGCCTCAATCCGAAAAAAAAATCGCCGTATTCTGTGGATCATCAGCGGGTTCAGATCCCTTAATTGTTCAGGGCTGTATCAACCTGGCAAAGGAGCTGCATTCGTGCAATACCGCGCTTGTTTATGGTGGTGGTAATATAGGCCTGATGGGAATGCTGGCTGATGAAATGCTTCGTTTGGGAGGGGAAGTGTTTGGAGTAATACCCCAGAAACTGGTGGATTATGAAGTTGCCCACAGTGGGCTGACCCGATTGCATATTGTACCAGGAATGCATGAACGCAAGGCCCTGATGGCAAAACTTTCTGATGCCTTTGTTGTGATGCCGGGTGGTATCGGGACCATGGAAGAATTTTTCGAGATGTTTACCTGGCTTCAGCTTGGTTATCATCAGAAACCTGTTGCCATACTCAACATCAACGGATTCTACAATCAACTGATCAGCTTTTTGAAACATATGGTTGACCAGGGATTTATGAAAAAAGAACATTTCGACGACCTGGTCATATTTGATCATCCTGCCGGTCTGGTGAATTTGCTCTTGAAAACTTCGTAAATCTTTGGTAAATTTACCCTATGATCAGGGAATCTCTGGCATTCTTATCATTTAGTGAAGACATCCGGGAAAGAACTTTTCTCGACTGGTTGGAAACTCACATCAGTACAGCACAACCCCTTCACCGATATAAGGGTTTGCTGAAACTGGACCGTGACAAAATCAGCTTCTACGGCACAGAGAGGAAAACAGGGAATGATTTCCGGCTCTTGATTTACAGGCATGAGATACTGCAATTATATCATGGTTTTGATGATGTATTCACTGCGCTCGAAACCAGAAACCTGGGTTTGAGCTGGAAGCCACTGAGAATCTCTTTCACCAGGGAAAAGGCGGATTTCCATGTTTACCTCATTATTGATTATGCTTTTGGTAGCACTACCAATGAAGCCTGGATGGAAACCCTGAAAACATGGCTTGACTGATCCGGCAATTACTTCAGTGGTTTTACCCTGATTTTTAGACTGGTTTTGGTTTGTAAGTTATTGGTCTCTAATTCATAGCCTTTTCCGTCACTTTTCAGTTTCAACACCTGAAGATCATTATCAGAAGGCAGGCAAATCAAACCCGAAGCCTCAACCTGCCCGGAAGCGAAAACCTCCAGATCTATTTTCGACCAATCCATTTCCATGGTAGACTGCGCCAGTTCAATTTGTGGAATCACGGCACCATCCCGCACCAGAATCACAGCTTCAATACCCGAGGTTTTGATGCGGTTCCAACCCTTAGGGTAAACAGTTCCGGTTTGAAAATCAATCCATTTCCCTCCCGGCAGGTACACATCACGCTCACTCCCCTTTTCAAACACGGGCGCAACCAAAATGTCACTTCCGAAAAGATATTCGTTCTCAATCTGCCAGGCACCAGGGTCTCCGGGATATTCAACAAACAAAGCACGTACCATGGGCAACCCCAGTTTGGTGCAATTTACCGCCTGGGCATAAATGTAAGGCATCAGCCTGTATTTGAGTTCCACAACAGAACGAAAATAATCGTTAAAGGCAGTGCCGTATTCCCAGGGTTCTTTTGGAGGGGTACCGTGACAGCGGCTGTGCGAGGTAAGCATTCCAAAAGGCAACCAGCGCCGGTAAAGATCTTCGGGACTTTTTTCGATAAAACCACCAATATCGTGACTCCAGAATGAGAATCCACTCAGTCCGAATGACAATCCCCCACGTAATTCAGAGAGCATGGCATTGTCGGTGCATTCTGCATCACCGCCCCAGTGAAGCGGGTAACGCTGACTCCCTGCCCAGGCACTGCGTGCCCAGATTATGTTTTCACCGTTTATTTGTTTGGTAACATCTGCAACAGCCTTGTTGTACCGCAACGGATACAGGTTGTGCTCGTAAAAACCGGTTTTACCTGAAGCATATACTCCGGATTGGGGTGCTGCTTCGCCAAAATCGACTTTGATAGCACCTACACCCATCTTCAACAGTCCACCAATTTTCTCCTGGTACCAGGCAACAGTTGCCGGATTGGAAAAATCAAGTGTGGCATCCTCATAGGGCGGATTCCCGTTGGCATCTTTAACATAAAGACCCTTTTCAATAATTTCATTAAAAAGCTTGTTTTTGGGAACAAAGTAAGGGAGCTGCCACAATGAAATGTGGAAGCCTTGTTTTTTCAGGTCGGCTATCATTTTCTCCGCATCCCTGAACCGGGATGGCGCAAACTTGTAATCGCACTGCCAGTCGGTTTCAAACCAGCCCGTATCAAAATGGATGACGTCCGATGGTATCCTGTTCTGCCTCAAAAGTGAAGCCACCCTGCGGCCATCATCTTCAGAGAAATAGGTAATGCGGCTCATCCACAAGCCAAACGACCACAATGGCGGCATGGAGGCCTTTCCGGTTAAATCGGTATACTCATTCAGGATATCCTTGGGCTCGCCCAGAAAAATAAACAGGTCCAATTGATCATCCCCAATCATCAGCGAATTGATGTTTCCGAAGTACTTGCCAAAATCGCAGGTTACCGGTGCGGAAGTGTGCATAAACATGCCATATCCCCTGCTGCTCATGAAAAATGGTATGGGCTTGTACATGGTCTCATTCTGAACGCCATTGGCATCGTCGGTCCACAGCACTACGCGCTGTCCCCGTTTATCAAGCCGGGTAAACGACTCACCGCATCCGAATATCTTTTCGTCGGGTGACAGAAAAAAAGCCGCGTTGATACTGCGGGAATAATCGCTGGCCCGGCGAACATATGAAAACGGCAACTGCGGAATGTAGCTTGAATTGGCCAGGTCATTCAGATGAACGGTGCGGGTGAGAAAGCGCCCGTTTTTATCCCTGAGTTCCACACTCCAGGGATTACTGCGAATGAGCACCGATCCGGCTTCGCTGGTATAGAGATAACCATCTGCTGTTTTCGAAAATTTCCAGCTTGTTTGATCTGACGGGGCAGTTCCATTCACCAGCATGAGCGAAGATTCGTCCGCTTTCTTTTGGAAACCGGTAGCAGTTCTTATTCTGATAGTTCGGGCTGTTACAAAATCTATGCTGAACGGCAGATTGGGTAAAGCTTCATATTCGTTTCCCGGAAACTCATTTGCATTAACAGGCTTTAAAACGCCCATCATGTTATTGAAGGCAAGCCGGGTGGAATTCTCATACCTTTTATATTCCAAAACACCGGTTCTCTGAACCGGATCAAACGACTTCAGATTGTCGGCCAGGTAATGTGTGTTGGTGAAGTTGAAGAAATCGCCACTAATGTCAACAGGCTCGTTCAGCAAGTACTGACTCTGACCCGGGCGAACCGGAATCTGGGCGTTTAGGAAAAGGCTGCCTGACAATATTAATGCAGACAAGAGAAAATGTTTTGTGGTCATCATATGATTGTTTGTTTTGTATTAGGGGGTTAGTTATTTAGTGATTTGGCGATTTGGCGATTTGGCGATTTGGCGATTTGGCGATTTGGTGATTTGGCGATTTGGCGATTTGGCGATTTGGCGATTTGGCGATTTGGCGATTTGGCGATTTGGCGATTTAGTGATTTAGTGATTTAGCGATTTAGTGATTTAGCACATCAGCACATCAGCACATCAGCACATCATCAAATCATCAAATCATCAAACCTGCCTGCCGGCAGGCAGGTTATCAAATTAACTCTATTTCCATCACCACATCCGGCATTCCCTTTGTGCCACCTGGAATTTCAATAATGGTGCCGAGCTTGCTTTCGGTGAATACAACTTTTTCTTTGTTGTGATATAAAATAACGGATTTGATTTTTCGGTTGAGTTTGGGAATCACAATTTGATTGCTTTCTGCATTCAGGATGTGAATAAAGATCCGGTTGTCTTTTTGTGTGGTGACACCCCAGGATTTTGGTGTAATCGGTCCCTGCCGGGTACTATAAACGGTTTCTCCGAACTGATCAAGCCATTTGCCAACAACCCCCAGGGTATCGCAAAATTCCTGCTGGATTTTGCCATTGGGCATAGGCCCCACATTCAGCAGAAAATTGCTGTTATAACCTGCCGCCTTAACTAAGTACTGAATGAGCTCGCGGGAGCTCTTGTACCGTTTGTCCGTGATATTGAAACCCCAGGACTTGTTAAAAGTTTCACAGGTTTCCAAAGGCAGCGTGCCAATTTTTGATTCACTGCTGTGCCCGGATTTATTGAAACCCGGAAGGTCCTGTTCGAACATCTGAAAATCCTCTCCCGGCTTGGGAGCCTGGTGGTGATTGCTTCCGATCATGCAGCCCGGCTGAAGATCATGGATCAGTTGATAGGTCTTTTCAAGTTGCCAGTCAGCA
>JAWOJJ010000017.1:0-25803 GCA_046481675.1 Bacteroidales bacterium
AAGCAGAGCCTGAAGCATGAAATTATCCATTGTAGACTCCAGGCATGTCCCCCTGTTGAGTGCTGTGGATGTTTCACCAACCACTTCTTCGAGTTCATTTTTGTAGGGTGCCAGCGACTGCTTTACCAGTTCAGCCACTGTTGGGTCTGGTTGTATTGTTGCTTTAACCTCAATAAGCCGGTGCCGGTAATCAATAATTTTTCCTCCATCCACCTCCAGGTCCAGCCGACCCAAAAAAGAACCATGACACCCTGATTGGATAACAATCGTTTTTCCATTGAGAACTGGTTTGTAAAGACGGTTATGGGTATGGCCGCTGAGACAAACATCGATGCCTTGTACTTCTGATACAAGCTTCATATCCTGGGCAAAGCCAAGGTGTGAAATCAGGACAATCAAGTCAATCTTTTCTTTGTTGCGCAGCAAATCAATAATTGGCGGAAGTTCCTCTTTACCTAATGTAAAGTATATGCCTTCGCTGAAGGATGGCGGCATGGTTTTGTCCACAATATTCGAGGCTATCCCAATAAGTCCGATACGCAATCCGCCAATCTCTTTAATAGCATATGACTGATAAACCGGTTTCTTAGTCGCTTTATTAAAGACATTATTTGCCAGCATTGGATAATTAAGTTCAGCAACCAGCTTGTTAAAAACTTTTGGTTCATAAGCAAATTCCCAATGAGCTGTCATGGCATCAAGTTCCAATGAATTTAATATCGGGATCATAGCTTGTCCTTGTGAGGCGATGGCAGGATAGGTACCATGCAGCGTGTCACCGCAGTCGCAAAAGAGACAATTTCCAAAACTTTCAGTCCGGATTTTTTTTACAATTGCGGCTATGCGGGCATAACCTCCAGCCTGGCGGTATACAGCATGGTCGCCCTGCCAAAACATCTCCTGATGGACATCAAAATAAGCATGGGTGTCGTTCATTTGAACTATGGTGAGACTTGCTTTATTTTTTGATTTCATAGCTTTGCTGTTGGTGTTCTTTTTTTTCAGCCAGGCCTGCCTGTGTCTCGGGTGATGGTGCCGACGCTGTTCGGCAGTAACCCTATTTCTTGATGCACAACAAATAGCCGATGCAAATACCTGTTCAAATATTCTGTTGCTGAGGTAGCTGAACGTAATTCAATATACATATCAGGGCGAATAAGATAATACCCGGTGTTAGTAATCCCCAGACTTGTGTATATGTTGTCGGTTTCGGGCAGGTGTTTTAACAGGACGGCTGCAAGTTTAAACTTCTCACAGATTGATTGTATTTCAAGAGTTAACTCCTCTGCAAGCACTAAAAGAGTATATAAGGACGCATTAAGAATTTGGTGACTATTCGTATTTTTATTATCATAAATACAATCCACGTAAGGGATTCGATAACCGGGCTTAGGCGTTCCGCGTATAAATAGTTTTTCCAAATCTTTGTAAGAACCGAAAGCCGGTTTATAATGAATGTCAATCTGGGAAATGGATTTAAAAAAAGATAGCCGCGATTTTTCTTTATTTCCCATTTTGGGGAATATCCTTTTGAAGTACAATTTCAAGGCAAATGTTCTGAAAAGTCTGACAGCGATATTTGTATTTGTCGCTATTTTATAAGTCGCATCGGCATATCGCGCAAATCCTTTTGAAATACCAAGCCTGTCAGTTGAATAGGAATCAAGAAGTTCCGGTTTGGCTTTTTGTTTTAGTACAAAAGCCAGTTTCCAGGCCAGATTGTGCGCATCCTGAAGTCCGGTATTCATACCCTGTGCTCCAACCGGTGTATTAACATGTGCCGAATCACCCGCCAAAAAACAATTTCCAATTCGAATGGTACGCGCATACTTTTGTTGCGCATGTGAAACTGAAAACCATTCGGTATTGTGCAGCTTAAAATTCAGATTATTCCAGTGTTGAAGGTTTTTTGTGATAGTTTCCAGTGTTATGGTTTCTGATTTTTTTACTCTTTCGGGGAAACTCCCGTCGACCCGCCACCTTTGGTTTCTTAGTGGGAAAAAACCGGCAACTGATTTTCCTGAAAAAGCAAAGTAAATTGTGCCTGAACTAATCTCTGATATTGCCCCACAATCGATTATAAAAATTGGTTTTGAGTACATTATGCCTTTAAAAGGAATGTTCAGGAAATTTCTGATTGCACTCTTGCTTCCATCAGCGGCGATTAAATATTTTGACAGGATTATTTGCCTGGCCCCATCTGGCATGATTACCTCGGTTGTTATACTGTTGTTATCTTCCGTAAATTTTCCAAACTGAACATTTCTTTCAACATGGCAACCATGATCTTCGAGGAATTTCAGCAATAATTTCTCTGTTTTCGATTGCTCGAGCATGAGTAGAAATGGAAATTGAGATAAATTCCGGCCGATATCTTTTATTGAAGTGCCTGCGATTCTTTTCCCGTTAAATAGAATATCAATTTTATCGGCAACAATACCTTCCTTTATCGCTTCAATTGCAATTCCCAACTGTTCAAATATTTCAAGGGTTCGGGCTTGCACAATAAGCGCTCCTGAATTTTGCGAAGAAGTGGTATTTTTATCAATAATACGAAACGAAACCTGGTGAACAGCTAACTGACAGGCCATCATCAGACCTGTTGGTCCTGCGCCAACAATCAGGACTTCGGTTGACAGAGGATGTTTCATAATTGCTTGTTTTTCCAACTATAAGAAAGCGAAATAGTCGTTTTTTCTGAATGATATAGTTTTTGATATTTGCCCTTTCAAACAGATGTTTTAGTTCACTGACTTTAAACGCCCGAAGGACAGAGACCGGGCCATCATTTTTTGCCAGGATGGTTCCGTTTAATAAGCGCGTAAAAAGCCAGGCACTATAGTATGCCACCCAATTTCGCCGCAAGTCATTGATTATAAATCCGGTTGTGACTTTGTTGCTAAAATAAGTGAACAGCTTTATGAGTTCATTTTCGTTTAAATGATGGCAAAACAAGGAACAATGAACAATATCAACGGATGTATTCCGATCAAGAAATTCCTGGTAATTTGATAGAATTCCGGTGATTTCCGGATATGCGCGGCAATGTTTTCCCAAATAATCAATGACATCGGCATTCAGATCAACGCCTGTTAGCTTAACATTGAAGTTGTTTTCCCTGGCCCAATCAGCTATGGCCTTTAATGAATCGCCGCTTCCGCACCCAAGATCAACGATATGATAGATCCTGGCGTGATCCCTAACCAATTGTTTTAAGCCTTTTAACGAAATGGCATGCCCACCGGTGGTTCTATTCAAAATATCGAGCTCCCTCAGGTTTTTGAAAAGTAAATCCTGCTGAAGGTTAGTTTCATCAAGCAATTCTTTTTCATTGGAGCGGTATTTGAATCTGGTACTCATCCGAATAATACCTTTTTAGATGTTTGATACAACTTCAGGCTGGTTACTCAGATGGGTAATTAACCTGGTTGATTGTGTAATTTTATGTTTGTTTGATTTCTCAAACCTGTTCGTAACATAGGTAAATAATGCGGTTTCAATACTTAATCCGGGGCCAAACCCAATTGAAAATATGGTTTCGCCTTCAGTGTGCCTGGCCTGCATGATTTCATTCAGTACAAAAAGAATGGTTGGCGACGACATGTTTCCGTAATCAGAAAGTACTTTATAGGAATACTGCATTTCTGAATCGCTCAGTTGCATTTGTTTATTAAAGGAATCAAGTATTTTTTTCCCACCAGGATGTATGGCCCATTTATCAATAAATGTAGGATCGGTTTTAAACTTTTCACTGGCTTTAATCACTATTTCATTCACCTCGTTGCCAATAAATTCGGGGATACCGGTATCGAGAACCATTTCGAAATTTGCTGGTGTTATATTCCAGCCCATTAAGCCTTTGCCTTTATAAAGCAGCAATGAATAAAATCCATTTATAGATAATCCTGCATGATGATTTCTTTTTGCAGCGCTATCGGAAACAACAACCACAGCAGCAGATCCATCGCCGAAAATGGTGTTGGCCAATAGATTATCGGTGTTATTAACTGCCCGGAAATGTAAGGTACACAATTCCACACAAACAATGAGCACTTTTGCATTTTCATCGGTTTGGATGATCATATCAGCAAGGTTTAATGCCGGAAATGCAGCATTGCAACCCATGAAGTTTATTGCGGTATGAAAAATATCATCGGGCAAATCTAATTGCTCAATTAATTCAGCACCCAGGCCCGGAGCATAAATACCGGTACAGGTAACCGTAATCAAATGGGTAATTTTAAAATCAGTTATGCTGGTTTTCAATTTTTGAAAGGCATCTTTCATGGCAGCAATGGCAAGAGAAGCTGCATTTTCTTTAAAAACAGTTAACCTTTGTGTTACATCCGGAACTTTTTGATATGCGTTAAAAAAGCTGTTTTCAGTCTGATTGTTGCCAAAATCAGGAAGAACTGAATAACGGGTTTGGATACCACTGTTGTGAAACAAAATATTCAGTTTTCGCGAAGCAGTAGCCTCGTTGTACGCAGTTTTCATAAACTCCAAAATAGTACTTTGTTTTGCACTATATTGTGGCACTGCTGTACCTATGGAGATAATTGTACTCATAGTTAAAACCAGTTATAGTGATTGTTAAAAATTAGTGCCAAAAAGTACAGATTCATGCATGTTGATGTAAGCAGGTTCATTGTCATTGTATTCTCAAAATTTGCATTGTCCTTGTTCTTCCTGACTTTGGCAAACCAAACCGACAAATCAACAATCACGGGCAACATCAGTAATATAAACAACAATACAGCGATCTGCTGATTCTTCAGATTGAAATAATAGTAGAGGAATACGGTTGCAAGCACGAATAGTATCCCTGAAAACACAAAGGTTCCGTTGTATCCGAGTTTATAACTTATGCTTATTACACCGTCATTTTTATCCGCTTCGTGTTGATAAATCTGGGTGAGCGGATAAACACTGCCAATAAAAAAACTAGCCACACTCATACATATGATGTTATTGAGTGTGAAAAAGTTTACAAATGAAAACATGGAAATTGCTGATGAAGCCATCATATAAACAAAGGCTCCCTGGAAAAGGAAAACAGTTAAAAAACCGATAACCGCATATTGTTTTAATCTCACATTCCGGTAACTGTAAGCCCGTGACATCAGTATGAAAATTAAAACGAAAAGCGAAAAACTATAGGAAATCAATAAGCCGCTAAACACAGCTACAATATCCATCAGCATGGTTGCACGGAATAAATTATGTGAAACTTTTGGCGGATGTTTTAAGCCGCCGATACTGCCAGTATCACGGTCCTGGAAACTGTTATACCCATTGCTGGATGGAAAAACAAACAAATGCAGAATAACAAATGCAATTGCCGTTGTACGCCAGTTGATGGTACTTGCCTGGCTTAGTGCAAATAAAAAGACAGGCATTAAAAAGAATGAAAAGGGCAACCTCAAGTGTTTTACAGTGCTTTTGTCAAACCATGAAAGGATGAGTAGGTTATTCATTGTTTTTTAATTTCAAACTGATAAAAGCCAGGTTAGTGTATGGTTGATACTATTTGGTACCTATTGTTTTTAAAGCCTTTTCATATCTTTTGGCTACTTCTTCCCAGTTTACAACATTCCAGAATGCGTCAATATAATCGGGCCTCTTATTTTGATATTTTAAATAGTAAGCATGTTCCCAAACATCCATTACAAGAAGCGGTGTTCCTTTTTTTTCAGCCAGGTCTGCCTGTCCGGTAGGCAGGTCCATCAATGGATTATCCTGATTTGGTGTTGAACTGATAAAGAGTTTGCCTTGATCATCCATACTTAACCATGCCCAACCACTACCAAACCTGGTCTTTCCGGCATCCGAAAATTGTTTTTTAAATTCATCAAAGGAGGTAAACGATTTTGTAATGGCATCTGCTAATTTTCCGGTTGGTAAGCTACCTCCGGAAGCTTTCATGCCTTCCCAATAAAAGGTATGGTTGAAATAGCCGCCGCCGTTATTTCTAACTGCCATAGGAAATTTGCTCATATTTTTGAAAATATCCATAATATCCATTGATTCCATTTCTGTGCCCTTAATTGCAGCTATGAAATTGTCATAATAGGCTTTATGGTGTTTGCCATAATGGATTTCCAGCGTAAGCTCATCAATGAAAGGTTCAAGCGCAGCATAGGTATAAGGCAGCGCTTTAAATTCGAATTTGTTTATTGAATTCATAGTAGAATGAGTTTTGGTGGTGTCATTTTTTGTTTGATTTTTAAGTGTCTCGGGTGATTGTGCTATTGTAATGCAATGACAACCGAAAAGCCCGAATAGGAACATTCCTGCAAGAAAAATTAATTTACTCATGGGTAGTCCTCCGTAATTGTTTCAGGAAATTAATTTGAAGCCATTTTTATCGTGAGCCACTCGGCATGGTGCATTATTCCCGATTGGCATAAAAATTTATGATCTGAAGTAACAATTATGGAATAAAGATCAGTACTTTACCTTGGGGAAGTGTTACATAATTATCTGTAAAAATTACATTATTCACACATGAGCGTAGGCCGGATAATTAGGGCGACCATTCTTTTAAAGTTTTGAATCTTTTTTTCATATCCTCAATATCCCGTTTTTCCGAAAATGTTTTTTCGGCGGCATTCATGATCATTTTAGCATGCTGAAGGATGAGTTTTTGTTGATTTTTGTTTTTTGAAAACTTGCTTATGGTTGTCATTGCCTCCATCAACCTTATCATAACAGAGGGACTACCTGCGCCATATTGCCTTATTTGGTTAAATGCCGTATTCAGCATCCCGGAAAAAGTGTAATTACCGGCAATGACCCTTAATTTGTCTTTCATATCGTAACGGTAAGGAGATGGAAACTTTACTCCTGCAAGATAGCACATCACAGAAGTTAAGTTATTTATGCAGGCAATGGCAATGTACGGGTCGTTCACGCAGGGCGATAACGCCCTTGCGGCTATCTCAACCATCTGATGAATTGAAAATTCAGCATCATGCATAGGGGTACGCACTTTCCCGATAATAAAATCATCCTGTATTCTTTCATGTACTTCTTTTACGCATTCTTCCTTGCAAAGAGCCTCGCAAAGGACCATGTCCTGAACCAGAAAGTCGCCGGGGCGGTGATGCAAAATAATAACACAGTCATTTTCTTCTGCAACACTCATTAGGCCATGCCCATCAACAGATTGTAAATATCCGCTTCTTTTGCACCTGACCTCCAGTTTTGAGGCATATTTTTGTTGCAGAGAGTCGATATCAGGAACCTTCTTCTCTACTTCATGGCCAATTCCTTCCGGAAAGAGCTTTCGGATGCTCTTTGACATAGCTTCGAAAATATCAGAGATCACCTTATCGGATTGAATGCTCATGGAAACATGATGAATAAATACAATAAGCAGGGTGATTCCGGCAATAGCCAATGCCAGGGCAACGAGAACAGAAGTTGCCGGAATAAATTGAAAACTTTCATTTTTCTTAAGCGAACTCAAAATAATCAGGCAATACACAAAAGAAGAAACATAGGTGCCCAAAACAACCTGGTTGAGTTTATCGTACATGAAATTTCTCACCAGGCGGGAACCCAGCTGTGAAGATGCCAGCGTTAGCACCACAAGCGTCATTGAGAAAACGGTACCGGCAATGCCAATCATTGCCCCGGCTATGATACCTAGTATACTACGTGCTGAATCAACGCTGGCAGGCAATATGTATTTTAAAGTGCCTTCCGGAGCATACTGAATTTGACTGTCGAGGTAAATAAAGCTAATGGCCGAGCCGCTGGTAATCAAAAGCATCAGTATGGGGACAAACCAGAAGCTTGCATTGAGTTCTTCCCACAAATATTGCTGTTTTTTCATCGTTATAGATTAGAATAAATTTCTCAATTTGCGTTTTAAAACCCTGCTTTCTCAATCCAGAACAGCAACAGAACAATCAGGACAACTGCAGGCACAACCACCACCCAGTCGTTTACCTTTAAAAGGCGCGGTATAGTAATATCGCCGAAATAGCCTTTTTTCATGATGTTATCCTTTAATTTGGGGTACATAACAGCAAAAATCCAGGTACCCAGCAGTATGCCTGCCAGTCCACCAACTATTGCATCCAGATATCCGTTTCCAATGGCACCGGCGATGGTCCCGGGACAATAGCCAAGCACGGCAAAACCAACGCCAAAAATAAGGGCGCCAACCACATTCATGCCCACTGAACCGCTTTTAAGCGAAAGCTTAATCCAACCCTGCGATTTCATAAAATAAACCCCAATCATACCTGTGGCTATTGACGAAAGCATAATTTTCACAACCGTAAAATCGGTGAGCAGCAACTGGCCTACAATCACATCGTATTTGGTTGCTCCGCCTTTGTGCAGCAGAAAACCGAACAGGATGCCAAAACCCAAGCCAAAGAATAAGGGTCTTTTGTCTTGTACTGCTGCGATCTCATTTGCATCTTGCGCTGTTACTGAAACTTTCTTTTTTGTTTCCATAATGACTTGTTTTGGGTTAAGCAATAACATAATAAATGATATGGGCAGTTATAATTCCCCCGATAAAAAAGAAGATGGCCGAAACCCAGCTTGAAACGGCAAGTTGCAGTGTGCCGCTGATGCCATGCCCGCTGGTACAACCATCTGCAAAACGTGCGCCGAAGCCCAGAATGATGCCTCCTGCAAAAGCAACAAGCACACGCAGAATGGCGCTGTCACCAAAGGCCGATGCCCAGAGAGTGGGCACCCACACCCCAACCTGGAAATCGCCAGAGATAATTGCTGAAAGAAATGAACCCAACACAACACCCACAACCAGCATCCACTGCCAGTTTATCTTGAGTTTAATCTTTTTATAGTAGGGCCTTGTTTTTACATTTTCCCCGGTAATCACCTCTTCAATCATGCCACCGATTCGGGCAAATGTGGTGGAAGTGGCAATGGGTTTGCCCGATATCAAAAAACTCAGCCAGCTTAAAATCCCAATGCCAATGCCAACTGCATAGGGCGACCAGTAGGTATCAGTTAAAACTGAGGCAATTGATTCCATAATTTTACTGTTTAAAATGTGTTTTCACTTTCGACTTACAGATTTCGGTTCGCTCCGCTTCTGAAATTTGAGTCTTACGAATAAAACCTTGAACCGTGCGGATTTTGACAAACAGTACAGCGCTTGGTGTATCCTGCGGCGCTATATCCGGTCATACCTCCGGCAACATTGTACAGGTTTTTAAAACCGTGCTGACTCAGAATGCTTACGCCCAAACTACTGCGATTCCCCGAGCTGCAAATCACTATAATCACATCTTTCTTGTTAAGTTCTGAATGTCTTTCACGCAATTCGGCCACAGGAATATTGATGGCCTTTTCAATAGGGCCGTCTTCAAACTCCAGTGGTGCTCTCACATCAAGTAGAACGAATTTTTCAGAACCGGTAACCATATCGTGTAAACCTTCAGCTGAGATTTGTGTAACAGTATTGGTTTGGTAACCTTTTGTAACCCAGGCAGCCATGCCGCCATCCAGATAGCCTACAATACGATCCTGCCCAACCCGCCTGAGCCAGGCATTGGTTTCTTCTGCTTCTCTGAAACTGTCTGATACCACCAGCAGGTCTTTGTCAATTGGCAACACCCAGCCGGCAAAGGTGGGCAGGTTACCGTTGAAGTCCAGGCTCCACGAACCGGGAATATGCTGGCTTCCAAAGGCAAGATAGCTACGGGAATCAACTACTGCAACAGGTTCTTTTTCAAGCATTTTTTTGAAGGTTTCCGGGTTAAGCTCTTTCATACGGGGTAGCTGTGCAATAAGGGCAGGTCCTTTACGGTTAATATCACTGCACCGGCTGAAGTGGTCGGGGACAGGGGGCATATCTTCGGTAAGCGACTTGATGAACTCAGCCTTATCCTTGATTTGCAATGCGGCGTTGTATTTTCTTTCGTAGCCAATGGTTGAGCGCCACTTGGCGCCCATTTCCCTTCCGCAAAGAGAACCGGCACCATGTGCAGGCAGTACTTCGCAAAAATCGGGAAGCTTTAAAATCTTATCAAACAGACTGTGGTATAATTTGCCGGCAAGCTCCTCAGCCCTTTCGGGGAAAAGGTCGGGACGCCCCACATCGCCAACAAACAGGGTATCGCCCACTAAAGCACATACTGGGTCCTCGCCGCGGGAAGTATCCACAACCACAAAGCACAGATGCTCAGGAGTGTGCCCCGGGGTCTCCAGCACTTGAATAACAAAGTCTTCAATCTCTAAGGTATCACCCTCGCTTAACGCCACATGATCGAAAGTGTATTTGGCCGATTTGGCCCCGTAGATTTTGGCTCCTGTTTTCTCTGCAAGGTCCATATGTCCTGATATAAAATCGGCATGCAGGTGGGTTTGCAGGATATGGGTGATTACTACTCCCAGCTCACGCGCCGCATCAATGTATATATCGATGTCGCGTTGCGGGTCAATAACGGCACAAACATCTGATCCGGCCAGAATGTATGAACTGTGCGCAATTTTGTTGATGAAAAAATGTTTAATCAGCATAGCAAAGGGCTTTAGAAGGTTTAATTTCGTTTGATTAAATCATAAAAAAATAGAACAGAAAAACTGCTAAAGACAGAAAAAGGATGGTCATTCCACTCCCTGCCTTTATATAGTCAGCATTGCGATACCCACCCGATGACATCAGGAAAGCATTCACCTGGTGTGTGGGCAAAATAAAGGAGTTAGCTACGCAAACGGCAGCCATCAGCACAAGAGGTCTGGGGTCAATTCCGGCAATTCCGGCCATGCCCATTACCAAAGGGGCCAGTACTACAATTGCCCCCACATTGGACATAAACAGTGAGAAAATAGTTGACAACATGCCAACCATCAGTACGATGAAAATAGGGTGTAAATCAATAACAAAACGCATGATGGATTCGGCAAGGAACATGGCAGCACCGGTTTTTTGCATTGCCAGACCCAATGGAATCAATCCCGCCAGCAGAAAAACCACTTTCCATTCAATGGCCTTATAGGCTTCTCCGATACCCAATACACGGGTAAGTACCATGCAAAGAGCTCCGGTCAGAAAAGCCATGGAAATGGGAAAACCAACCATCGCCAGGGCAATGGCAAACGCAAAGCAGCCTATTGCAGGCCACGATTTTGACTTATCTCTTATATCCACATTAAACCCCGTGAGTACAACAAAATCAGCACTTTCTTTCAACTCTTTTATGTTGACCCACCTGCCGAAAACAATCAGGGTATCACCCGGGCCGATTTCTACATCAGAAAAATCTCCCTCCACTCTTTCTCCTTTGTTGAATAGTATTAACGGCTCAACAGCGTAGCGTTTTCTCAGGGAGTATTCTCTTATACATTTTCCAACAAGTTCAGAACCCGGTGGCGTAATTACCTCGGCAAAACCGCTCACATTGGGGTTAAAGTCATCAGAGAAATAACCTGATACGGCGGGCTCCTCAAGCTGAAAGTCTTTTGAAAACTGCTTCATGTTCTCAGCAGAACCCAAAACGGCAAGGGTTTGCCCATCCTCAAATTTGGTTTCACGCCATGGCGCGTAAACCACATCATTCCCCTTTCCGATACCTAACAGGTTGACATGATATGTTTTCCATAAGCCAGCCTCCTCTGTTGTTTTTCCCGCCAGTGAGCTTTCACTGGTTACGTTTAACAACTTGATGTTGCTTGGTAAATTAAGCTTCTCCACCAACTTTTCCTGCGCAGTTTTTTCTGTTTCCCCAACTTTCTCCTTAGGTAAAACCTTACTTCCTAACAGCAGAAAATAGCCTATTCCCGACAATAGTAACACAATACCAACAGGGGTTACGCTAAATAAGTTGTAGGCTTCATGCCCTTCATTTTTTAGCAGGTCGTTTACCAGGATGAGCGGACCCGAGCCAACCATGGTAAGGGTGCCCCCCAGTATGGCTGCAAACCCTATGGGCATAATAAGTGATGATGCGGGAATCTTCGTGCGGCGAGAAACCTGCATAATTCCAGGCAGAAAAAGCGCAGCTGCGCCAATGTTTTGAATTATGCCCGATAATAAACCTGTTGAAATTGAGAGTAATCCAACTAAGTTTCGTTTGCGGGTGCCAGCCCTGCTGATAATAAATTTTGAAAATTCATCCATGATACCTGTGCGGGCAATACCTCGGCCCAATATCATCACGCTTAGCATAGCTATTACAGCATTGCTCGAAAAACCCGAAAACATCTCCTGCGGATCTAAAATGCCGGTCCAGCCCAGCGCCAGCATACAGCCAATGGCAACAATGTCAATACGAATTAAATCGAGTACCAGCATTATTACGGTTGCAGTAAGAATAGATAAGACTATTATTATGCCGGCTTCCATAGGCTATGATATTAATCCACCTCACCATTCTCTGACATTAAAATGGTAAGAGGCCTAAAGTTGGAGAATGTAAAAAAGGCAATCTCAGTCCACCTCAACGATTAAAACAGCAATTCTATTGCTAAATCCCATTATGGGGGTTATAATGCTGGTCTTTTGCTCATCCTTTACAACTACCGGGTGGTTAATTTCAAAATTAACTTCCCTGACATATTCGGTTCCCTCGTACTTTTTATCGGATGAGAGCATTACTACCCTGGTTTCAGGATGAACAATCTGAACCAGACTGGCAGCAGATTCTTTTGAGAATAATGTTAATAGCTGGTTTAGGTTCTCCATATTATTTCTCAGCATCTCGCTTCGAATTGACCATGAGAAAACGGATGATACGAATTCTAAGTTTTTAATTTTCAGGCTATCGCGCTCGGTTTCGTACCGGGTGATGAGTTGGACTTTTTCATTTTCATAATGATTCTTATTGTTGTTGATCTTTACACTAAACCAGATGTAAACCAGAATTAAGGTAATGGTAAATACCACCGCAGCAATATTTTTTAAAAGGAAATTCAATACCTTATCCTTAAAACCACTAACCGGCTTTTGGTCTTTGGGCGGTGTATTTTTGCCGGCATTTTTACTTTTTTCTTTTTTTGACATAATTTTAGATTTTGATTTTCCCGGGTTCCCGGGACTTTGGGGTTTCATATCCGTGATTTACTATTGCCAAATACTTGAAAAAATGTAACTGCTTGTGTATTAATATGCAATTTAAATAAGTTTGAGAAGAAAGTTGTTACACAATGTTTAATAAGATTTACATGATTCACACTTTTACTATCGGATGCATCAATATTTGAAATGCATCACAACAAAAACGCTACAGGGCTTGAGTTACAGGTGTTTTTAACACACGGGGAGTTGTCTGTGTTGTTGATTATGCGCTTTCAGCGCGATATGCAGGGCGCGCGTTAATTTTCGTTACCCCATGAAAAAAAAACAAGGCTTTTGGATAACACTACCGCTGATTTTTATTTACTTTGCAACCGCAAATAAAAATTATTATGGACGACTATCACGCGTGCCCATATTGTAAGTATCTATTAATATAGCCTGCGGCTGTTCATAAGGTGACTGTCGCTGGTATAATTCAGGGAGGTCACTATGATTACCTATTGGACATTTGATAATGGCATTACTGCCCTTGATTCTTTCCGGAAAAACTCCTGGATATCTGTTACCCACCCCACCGAAGAAGAAATTAACCTGCTGACCGGAAAACTGAAAGTCCCCGCCGAAGTGCTCACCGACATCCTTGACGTGGATGAACGCGCCCGCCTTGACATGGACGATTCCTGGTTCACCATCATCATGCGCATACCTATAGCAAGCAGCCATAACGGCATACCGTATACCACCGTTCCGCTTGGAATCCTTATTTCAAACAACCTGATCATCACCATATGCCAGAGCAAGAATGAGCTGATCCCCTCGCTGATCCGCAACAAAAAACTCGATTTCAATAACAAAACCAATTTTGTGATGCACATCTTTCTGCAGGTAGCCAACCTCTATATGCACTACCTGAAGCTGATCAACATCCAGGTTGGCGATATTGAAAGAGACCTCGAAAAATCAACCAAAAATGAGGAATTGCACAAAATGCTGCGGATGGAGAAATGCCTGGTATACTTTATGACTTCTTTAAAATCAAATGACATTCTGCTGGCCAAACTCCGCAACCACAAATTTGTGAAATCGCTTAACCTGGATGAAGACCTGGTTGAGGATATCATCATTGAATACCGTCAGGCCACTGAAATGGCCAATATATACAGTGACATTCAGAGTGGCATGATGGATGCCTTTGCCAGTGTGATTTCGAACAACCTGAATGTGGTGATGAAACAACTGGCCCTGATCACCATCATCCTGATGATCCCCACCTTCATTGCCAGTTTATACGGCATGAATGTGCCCAACAACCTTGAGAACAATCCCTGGGGTTTCATCATCGTGCTGTTCATTTCATTGGCCGCGTCGGTTTTCGGTGTGTTCCTGTTCCGAAAGAAAAACTGGTTTTAGATTCCAATTCCCTCTCCTTCAGGAGAGGGCCAGGGTGAGGTGTTTTCTTCTCCTTCAGGCCTGCCCGGTCTTGACAAAATAGGCTACCTTCTCAAGCGACGTCACCATGTCGTATTCTTCCAGGTAAATGTCTTCAGGCACGCTGAGGTTCACGGTGGTGAAATTCAGGATTCCCCTGATACCTGAAGCCACCAGTGCCTTAGCCATCTGCTGAGCGGCATCGGCCGGAACGGTAAGCAATGCCAGTTTTATGTCGCGTGAGGTGATGATCTCCCTGAGCCGCTCCAGTGAAAAACACTCCACCACGGATGAGGTGGATCCGATCTTTTTGGGATCAATGTCGAATGCCGCAGCGATTCTTAGCTTGGGGCGTTTGTTGATCAGGTAAGCCGAGATGGCTTTACCCAGGTTGCCATAGCCCACCACGCCCAGGTTCATGATATCCGAGGGATCCATAATTCCGGCAATCACGTCGATCAGCTCGCGGATATTGTATCCTTTTCTACCCTGGCTGGTATATCCGATGAACATGATGTCGCGCCTAACCTGCACGGCCGTGATGTTATGCATGCCTGCCAGTTCGTGCGAGAAAATATGAGTCTTGCCCTCATCGAGGCAACGGAACAGGGTTCTGCGATATTCACTCAGACGCTCAATGGTTTTTTCAGGGAGATACTTCATAATTTTCGGGATGTTGTAAAAGCTAAAATACAAAAAATAACAAATGAACATGTTCATAATGTTAGTTGGACTGCTGTTAATCTTTTTTATCTTTACATCACTATTCATCGTATTCAATGAATCACCGGCGCGAAATTGTCATTTGCCTTGGGAGTTCCTGTTTTGCCAGGGGAAATAAGAGCCTGTTGAAAATTATTCAGCGCTACATAACCCAGCATGGACTTACAGACAAGGTTGCCTTTAAGGGAGACCACTGCTTTGGTGAATGCCATATTGGTCCGAACGTTAAAATTGGTGGCAAGGTATATAACGAGGTCAGTGAGGATAACATCCATCACATACTGGCTGAAGCTTTGCAGGATTTGTTAAAATAAGGAGGAATCACATTGGAACCATTGATCAACCTGGACTCCGGGAAATGCATCAGGTGTTATGCCTGTGTCAGGTCGTGCCCCGTTAAGGCCATTCACCTGCATACTGCCGGTGGTTACCCCGAGGTGAACAATGACCGGTGTATCGGATGCGGAGAATGTGTGCTGGTGTGTCATCCGGGAGCCATTCAATACCGCAGTTCTGTTGAAGAGGCCAAAGCGCTGTTTGCATCTGGCGAAAAAATTGCAGCTATTCTGTCGCCCAGCATCTCATCGGAATTTGATGATATTTCGGATCACAGGAAGTTTGTTACCATGATCAAGGCGCTGGGTGTGAGCTATGTAAATGAGGAATCATTTGCGGTTGACCTGATGGCCTACCGGTACCTGAGTCTTCTTAATGATTTCAAAGGAAGGTATTACATTGCATCAATTGACCCCATTGTGGTGAATTACGTGGAGAAATACCATCCCAACCTGGTCGGCAATCTGGCCCCGGTAATTACACCCATGGTGGCTATGGCCAAAGTGATCAGGGCCATCTACGGGAAGGATGTGAAGGTGATTTATATAGGGCCCGAGATTGCCAGTAAAAATGAGGCACTCCGGTTTACGGGAGATGCACAGGTAGATGTGGTGCTGACTTTTAAGGAATTGCGCCAGCTATTTGCGGACTATAATATTGATGAATCTAACCTGGAGTTTTCTGACTTTGATAGTCCGCTGAGCTATAAGGGCTCGTTATACCCGTTGCGCAACGGCTTTGCCCAGGCAGCGGATATGGATGAAAACCTGCTTTCGGCCAGTATGGTGATCGTTGAGGGAAAAAAGAACATGGTTGACGCCGTCAGGGAATTCGATGAAAAGATCAAAACCATCCAGCGGCATTTTTGTATTACATTTGGCAACGGGTTGGAAGGACCCGGTAGTACCAAGCGGGGAAACCGCTGGTATAAAGAACACCAGGTGATCAAATATGCCAACAAAAGGCTGCAGAACTTCTTCAGGGTGGAATGGTATGATAACCTGCAACGGTTCCTGGAACTGGATTTGTCGAGAACCTTTACCGCAAACGATCAGCGGTTACCGGTACCAACTGCGGATAAAATAAAAAAGATTCTTGCCGACCTGGGCAAATCGGAAGAGGATACCCTTGGTTGCCTGGAATGTGGCTATGAGAGCTGCAGGGACTTTGCCATCGACATCGCCAACGGTCTTACCATTCCCGAGTTGTGTATCTCCTATTCCATGAAAAACACCCAGGCATATGAACAGTCGATACACGACCTCAATGAAAAACTGGCCCAGACCAGAAAATCGCTTAAGGAATCGGAGCAGAAAACCATCGTGGAAAAGGAAACCGCCGTTCAGGCTTCCGAGTTGACCAATGCCATGTTGGAGAAGTTACGGTCGGGTGTGGTTATTGTGGACCATTTGCTTAAAATAGTAAAAGCAAATGCTACTTTCACCTCCATTCTTGGAGATGAAGCCGAACAGATCAATGAGGTGATCCCGGGTTTGGCGGGCGCCGACCTGAACCGGCTGTTGCCCGCCAATGTGATTACGCTGTTTTCGTATGTGCTTACTGAAAATGAGACCATTGAAAACAGGGATATCCGCATTGGCGATAACCTGATCAACGTGTCCATATTCCCTATTGTAAAAGGCAAGGTGGCAGGCGGTATTATACGCGACATGAGGGCTCCGGAGGTTCAGCGTGCTGAAGTAATCTACCGGATCACTGATGTGATCGACCGGAACCTGGAAATGGTTCAGAAGATTGGCTTCCTGCTGGGAGAAGGCGCCACCGACATCGAACGCATGTTGAATTCCATTATTGAATTCTATAAGGGAGAAAACCATAAAAAATAAAATGTCTGCAAAGTCTGCAAAGTCTATATTGCTATTAGACCTGAAGACCTGAAGACTTGAAGACCAGAAGACCAGAAGACCAATGCCATGGGTGAGGATTTCTTTGTAGAAGTAGATTATCAGCAGAAAAGTTATGAAGGTCAGCGGATCTGCGGTGATATTTTCCTGTCGAGTAAAATCAAGGAAGAAAACCGCATTGTGGTGGTATTGTCGGATGGTATGGGGCATGGGGTTAAGGCAAGTATACTGGCCACACTGACTGCCACCATGGCTGTGAACTTTACCAAGGAGCACAAGGCGCCGGAAAAAACTGCCCAGATCATCATGAAAACCCTGCCTGAATGCAGTGAGCGCAAGATGAACTACTCCACCTTCACCATTGTGGATATTGAACAAAGCAACAAAGTAACACTGCTGGAATATGAAAACCCGGAATGTGTAATCATACGCGACCGCAAGGTGTTTAAACCGACTGATGCCCGTTATATAGAAACCAGCGCGGATACGAAATGTTCCAAAAAAATCAGGGTGTGCACATTTGCCCCGGTGAAGGGTGACCGGATCATCTTTTTTACCGACGGGGTTGCACAATCGGGACTGGGTACACCCAGGTTTCCGTTTGGCTGGGGTGTGGATAATGTCACCCGGTATGCCATTGACATGATCAAGCAGTACCCTCAGATTTCGGCCCGCAACCTGGCTGCTAAAATACTCAGTATGGCATACCGGAACGACGGTTTCCAGTCGAAAGATGATACCACCTGTGGCGTCATTTACTTCAGGGAACCCAGGGAGCTGCTGATTTGCACAGGCCCCCCCTACAACAAGGAGGACGATTCCCGTCTTGCCGCTGAGGTGAGCAGTTTCAAAGGGAAAAAAATAGTGATGGGGGCAACAACAGGTGATATTGTATCCAGGGAGCTGGATCTGAAGATCGAAGATGTATTTAAGTTTGAGGATCCTGAACTGCCACCCATCAATGTTATGGAAGGCATTGACCTGTTTACCGAAGGAATTCTTACACTAAACAAGGTTGAAAAAATTCTGAAGGCATATAATCCGGCCAATACTAAGTTGGGCAGGGGCCCTGCGGACGAAATTGTCAAACTCATTCTGGAAAGCGATGCCATTAAAATTATTATCGGCACCCGCATCAACATTGCGCACCAGGATCCGCATTTGCCTGTGGAACTGGAAATCAGGCGAACCGTGGTGAACCGGATTGCCCAATTACTCGAAGAGAAACTGCTGAAAAAAGTGGTGGTAAATTATATTTAAGGATTACCTGCCCGCACTACTGCTACTGCTACTGCTACTGCTACTGCCATTGCCACTGCCTTTGGCTTGCTGAGCGGAGTCGAAGCATGCTACTGCTACTGCCTACTCTTTTTAAGGCTAAGCAGGGCATTGCATTTTTCATAAGCTTCCCTGGAAGTATAATACGAAAGAAGCCTGTTGAAGAAAATCTCATCCCTGAATTTGGGATGGCTGTTTTCAAAGCCTATTTTACCCTGAACGGTGAGATCAAATAATTCTTCGTCATCAAGAAAAGACAGGGTGTCGGTTTCAGGATGAACATCAATTTCTGTTTTTTCGGCAAACTGATCCTTGTATTTTTCAAGGAAGTTAACCAGCGTAAGCTGCAGGCTGATATAATCATTGTTCTCAGAAAGCAGGGCCTTGTTTGAGGCATAGTTCTTATCAACGTGGTAGGTTCTCTCGGCCGATACCGGCTGTTTGAGCAATTCATTTAACAAAGCCTGGTTCCGGTTAATGGTTTCCAGGTTTTCCTTCACCTTTTTCTTGAGCAGATCAATTGTTCTTTGAATCAATGCCTTCATCATCCTTGTATTACGAAAACAAAGGTAAATAATATTTCATTTGCTATTTTTGATTTTTGACCAACCGGGATAAGTTAACCGTAAGCTGTCGTGTATTTGGGATAATGGTCGGATGTTGCCAGCCAATCCGTATGAATTACAAATAAGCCGGTCACCGGTTGTATGTTTCTATTTTATTTTATATTTGTAGGCCTGAAAAATTGAAAAATTGACGCTTTTTATCAGGTAAGTGTTTTATAAAGAGCGTGATACAAAGACATTCGTTCGTATAATTAAAAAAAAGGTTTGCATGAAAATACTTGTATGCATCAGTAATGTACCCGACACAACCACCAAGGTAAGATTTGTTGATGATTTCAAAAAGCTTGACGCAAGTGGTATTCAGTGGGTTATTAATCCGTGGGATGAGCTGTCGCTTACCCGGGCGCTTGAATTGAAAGATGATGCCTCAACCGGTGTCAAATCGGTTACCGTTGCACATGTTGGACCGGCATCGGCCGAGCCTACCATACGGAAAGCCCTGGCTATTGGTGCGGATGATGCCATCAGGGTGAATGCCGAACCAACAGACGCCTATTATGTTGCTTCACAATTGGCTGAAGTAGTGAAGGCAGAGCAGTTCGACATGGTGATGTGCGGAATTGAATCGAGTGATCACAACGGATCAACAGTAGGAGGCATGTTGTCGGAACTCATGAATTATCCTTCGGTTTCAGCCGTATCAAGCCTGAAGATAGAAAACGGGCAGGTGGTTATAAACCGGGAAATTGACGGGGGCAAGGAAACCGTGCTGGTACCTACTCCTGTTGTGGTGGTTGTACAGAAGGGTATCGCTAAAGAACCCAGAATTGCAGCCATGCGTGGTATTATGATGGCCCGTACCAAACCAATTAAGTTGGTGGAACCTGTGGCCGTTGAAACCCTTACTGAGGTTGCCGGTTATGAAATGCCGCAGCCCCGTGCCGCATGTAAATTCATTGATGCCGAAAATCCGAAGCAACTGATTGATCTGCTTCAGAACGAAGCCAAGGTCCTTTAATTCTTTATTAACCATTGCAAACAACAAGAAATCATGGCTGTATTAGTATATACTGAAAACTGGGATGGTAAATTCAAAAAGCTGTCGTTCGAATTGGCATCTTACGCATCCAAGGTTGCCGAAATGCTCAATACCAATTCCGTAGCACTGTCAATAGGGAAAACCGAAGCCGGTGAACTGGAAAAACTGGGAAATTACGGTGTGAACAAGATTATCAATGCCCAGGGAGAAGGCCTGGATACGCTCGACAACCAGGTTTTTACCAGGGTAATTGCTGATTTTGCCCGCAAGGAAGGAGCTACTGTAATTGTGCTTGCGAATAACAATACGGGTAAGGCGCTGGCACCCCGGTTGTCGGTTAACCTGAAAGCCGGTGTTGGTTCAGGTGTAAGTAAACTTCCCCTGAGTATCAGTCCTTTTGTGGTTTATAAAAGGGCCTATTCCGGTAATGCCTTTGCCAAACTGCAGATTAAAACGGACATCAAAATAATTACCCTGGCACAGAATTCATTTGAACTCATAGAAAAAAAGGCCGGTGCATCCATTGAAAACGAAACTGTTCAGGTTGACAAATCGATGTTGAAGACCCAGGTGCAGGAAGTTCAGAAACAGAGTGGCAAGGTACTGCTTACCGATGCTGATATTGTTGTATCCGGTGGACGTGGTATGAAATCACCCGACAACTGGGGCCCGCTGGTTGAACTCGCTGGTCTGCTTGGTGCAGCCACAGCATGTTCACGTCCTGTTTCTGATGAAGGATGGCGCGGACATGAAGAACATACCGGCCAAACCGGAAAGATCATTGCGCCGAATCTGTATTTTGCCATTGGCATATCGGGCGCCACACAGCATTTGGCCGGTGTGAGCTCATCAAAATATATTGTTGCAGTGAATACCGATAAGGATGCTCCTATTTTTGAAGCCGCTCAGTATGGCATTGTTGGCGATGCACAAAAAGTGCTGCCCAAACTGGTTGAAGCGGTTAAGGAAATCAAGAGCAAGTAAAGCTTACATTAAACTATTAACCAAACATAAGAAAACCTGACGATGGTAAAACAAGTGGTCTTTGCTGTTGCTCTGCTGCTGACTCTGGGCGTATTTGCCTACACGGTCAACCGCATACTCAGCTTCTTCAGATTCACCCGGAAGACCTTTCCCGTTAAGGATTTGGGCAAAAGGTTCGGGGTCATGATGAACGTGGCCTTCGGACAAACCAAGATCTTCCGCAGGCCGGTGATTGGTTTGCTGCATGCCCTTGTTTTCTGGGGATTTTGCGTTATCCTCATCGGCAGTGTGGAAATGGTTATTGACGGGTTAACCGGAACCGAGCGCGTGCTCAGTTTCCTGGGTGTTCTGTATGATGTGATTATTGCCACCGGTGACGTTTTTGCTTTGGTGGTAGGACTCTCCATCCTGGTTTTCCTGAGCCGCAGGCTTTTCTTTCACATCAGGCGCTTCGAGGGTATCGAAATGGGCCGTTCAACCCACATTGATGCCAACATAGCCCTGACCATGATCTTTTTATTAATGGTATCGTTGCTGGGGATGAATACCTTCTACGTGGCCCATCAACAGGTTGCCGGTGAAGCCATAAAAGGCGTTTTCCCGGTGAGCAACATGCTTGCTTCCCTGTTTACCGGCATGCAGGCAGCAACATTGCATACACTGCATGAGGTATGCTGGTGGGCTCACATCCTGCTGATATTCATATTTGCCAACATGCTTCCCTATTCGAAGCACTTTCACGTGTTCATGTCGGTTCCCAACGTGTTTTTGTCGCGACTGGAACCCCTGGGCAAGCTGGCCAACATGGACAGTGTAACCCGTGAGGTAAGACTGATGATGAATCCTGATACAGCCTATGCCGCAGCACCGGCTGACGCTCCGGTAGAACGTTTTGGCGTGAAGGATATTGAAGATGTTTCGTGGAAGAATTACTTTGATTCATTGTCGTGTACCCAATGCGGACGCTGTACCTCCGTTTGTCCGGCCAACATCACCGGCAAGCTCCTGTCGCCCCGCAAGGTCATCATGGATGTAAGGGCCCGCATGAAGGAAAAGGGACCGGGACTGGTGAAGAACGGGAAAGAATATGCCGATAACAAATCGTTGCTGCGCGACTACATTACTGAAGAAGAGTTGTGGGCATGTACCACCTGCAATGCCTGTGCTATGGAATGCCCCATCAACATCAACCATCCCACAATTATTGTGGATATGCGCCGGTACCTGGTGATGGAAGAAGCATCTGCACCAGGCGAACTCAAGGCGGTTTTCAATAACATAGAAAACAACGGCGCTCCCTGGCAGTTTTCACCCGAAGACCGATTGCTGTGGGCGAAGGACTTGGAGATGAAAGTGAAGAATTAATTGTCTTCAAAGTCTCCAAGTCTTCAAAGTCTGAGTAGTTGTTTGACCTGAAGACCTGAAGACCAGAAGACCAGAAGACTTAGAAGACAAAATACTATGGAAACCCGCAAAATTGAAATTCCCGTTATGGCCGACCTGTTTGCCCGGGGAGAGAAACCTGAGTACCTTTTCTGGGTAGGCTGTGCAGGAGCCTTTGACGACCGCTACAAAAAAGTAGCCCGGGCATTTACCAAGATACTCACGCATCTGAATGTGAGTTTTGCTGTTTTGGGCAAGGAGGAAACCTGCACGGGCGATCCTGCCAGGCGTGCCGGAAACGAAATGCTATACCAGATGCAGGCACTTCAGAACATTGAGGTTTTTAAAATGTATGAAGTACAAAAGATACTGACCATCTGTCCGCATTGCTTCAATATTTTCAAAAACGAATACCCCGACCTGGGCGGTAATTGTGAAGTAATCCATTACACACAATTTTTGGACACACTTATTCATGAAGGCAAACTGAAATCCAATAAATCACTGACCGACAGGGTTACCTACCATGATCCCTGTTACCTGGGAAGGGCGAATAATGTTTATGATGAGCCACGTGCAGTGATCCGGTCTGTTGCGGGGAGCATTACCGAGATGAAGCGGAACAAAAGCTTTGCCTTATGCTGTGGGGCAGGGGGCGCCCAGATGTTCAAAGAGGCTGAGAAGGGCAACAAGGAGGTATTTATTGAACGCATTGAAGACGCACTGGAAACCGGTGCCTCAGTAATTGCGACATCCTGCCCGTTTTGCATGACCATGATAACCGATGGATTAAAATATAAGAACAAGGAAGAAGAGATTAAAAATTATGACATCGCGGAACTGATCGCGATGGATCTCGATTTGTAGTAGAGACGTAAAATTTTGCGACTCTACGTTGTACAATTATAAACTCAATACATTAAACATGGACAAAAAAGTACTGAAAAGCGGTGAATTTCTTGTAGAGAATACTGAGTCGAAAGACATTTTTATACCGGAGGAGTTCAACGAAGAACAACGCATGATTGCCCAAACCTGCCAGGATTTTTTGAACAGCGAGGTATATCCTAATGTGGATAAGGTAGATAAGCAGGACCGGGAGTTGATGAAGAGCATGCTTAAAAAATCAGGTGAACTTGGATTGATGGGAATCTCCATACCCGAAGAATATAATGGATTCGGACAGTCGTTTATAACCCAGCCCGCGTCGAGCACGACGGCGGCCGGGTTCCCGCAGAAGAGCTCTTGCGTAAAGGTGTCGATGAGGAACAGGCGGCACGTGCGCTTGGCCATTGAGCAGTCGATCCAAGGCTGGGGGTGGCGCATTAGTCCTGAGGGCGTCGCCGGCGTCAACCGGACTGGTACGTGCCGGTGCGCGCCCCGGCTATACTGCGCCTCACCTTGGGGTGGCCTGACTGGGCCTGAGATGCCGACCGCGGTGCGAGCCGCTCACCGGCGAACCCGTTGAACCTGATCCGGTTAGTACCGGCGTAGGGAGCAGGTATCGTGCAGCGCCTCGAAATTTTTTATTTCATAATTTCAGCGGTTTACGACAGAACCCTAAAGGGACTCTGCATAACGGCCGCGCTCGTGTCGGGTCTTCCCGTGCAGGCCAGTGAGTCCCGGCCGACGGAACCGCTCGAGGAAATCGTCGTCACGGCCTCGCTGCGGCCGGCTCCGGCGTCGGAGTTCCCGGCCAGCACGACCGTCCTCGACGCCGCCGTGCTCCAGTCGGCGGGGCTTCAGCACCTGCAGGACGTGCTGGGGCTGGTGCCGAACCTGAACTGGTCCGGCGGCACGTCCCGGCCGCGGTTCTTCCAGGTGCGCGGTGTGGGCGAGCTCGAGCAGTACCAGGGTGCACCCAACCCGTCGGTCGGGTTTCTCATCGACGACATCGACTTCAGCGGCGTTGGCATGCCAGCCACTTCCTTCGACGTGGAGCAGGTGGAGGTGCTGCGGGGTCCGCAGGGTACGCGCTACGGCGCCAACGCGCTCGCGGGGCTCATCAACGTCCGTACCCGCGCCCCGCGGCCGGAGCAGGAGTTGATGACGGAATTCAGTGCCGGGGATGACGGCCTGTGGTCGGCCGGGCTGGTCGCTGGCGGCGCCGTCGGAATCGGCGTCGGGGACGGCGGAGCGTGGAGGCTGGCCGCGCAGCAGTCCCGCAGCGACGGCTTCCGGCAGAACCGCTACCTCGGCCGCGACGACACCAACGGTCGCGAGGAGCTCACGCTGCGTGGGCGGGTCGCCCTCGAGCCGGTGGAAGGCTGGCGGCTGGGCCTGACGCTGCTGCACGCCGACCTCGACAACGGCTTCGACGCGTTTGCGCCCGACAACACCTTCGACACGATCTCCGACCGGCCGGGCCGCGATGCGCAGCGTTCGACGGGCGGCGCCGCCCGCATCACGGGCCGGGTCGGCGTCGCGACCCTGCAGAGCATTACCGCCTTCGCCGACTCCGACGTCGTGTACAGCTTCGACGGCGACTGGGGCAACGACCCGTACTGGGGCGAATACGCGCCCTACGACTACTTCTCCCGCTACGACCGCGCGCGCCGCACGCTGAGCCAGGACCTGCGCCTCGTGAGCGCGGCCACGGCGCGCGACGACGGCTTCGGCTGGCTGGTGGGCGTCTATGCTCTGCGGCTCGAGGAGGACACGCTCCAGCGCGACGAGTTCGCGGGCGAACTGCTGCGGCCGCTGCTCGACGCCGGCTACGAGGCCGTGAACGCGGCAGTGTACGGGGAGGCCGAGTGGAGCCTCGGTGGCAGCCTCGTGCTCTCGAGCGGCCTGCGCGTCGAGACCCGGTCCGCGGACTATGACGACAGCGACGGCGCGAGCTTCTCGCCCCGCGACACGCTCGCGGGCGGTCACCTCTCGCTCGCCGGCGACCTCGGCGAACGCAGCGGCTGGTACGTCACGGCGAGCCGCGGCTACAAGGCCGGTGGCTTCAACATCGGCGCGCTGGTGCCCGAGGAGCGTCGCGAATTCGATCCCGAGTACCTGTGGAACCTCGAGGGCGGCCTGCGGCATTCGAGCAAAGACGGGACGCTCGCGGCGGAGCTGTCGGTTTTCCACATGTGGCGGGAGTCGCAGCAGGTGGCGACCTCGTTCCAGCTCGACCCGGGCGATCCGCTGTCCTACGTCTTCTACACCGACAACGCATCCCGCGGCCGCAATGCCGGACTCGAG
>JAWOJJ010000116.1:0-3546 GCA_046481675.1 Bacteroidales bacterium
GCACCCGGCTGAACTTGGTATTCAACGCCGCATTTATATTGATCATTGCATTGTTGGGTGCGTATACCATTACCACCCAGCGAAAGCAGATCACTGAAGATACGGATACACGTATGTTTGAGCAGGTTAATGATCTGGCAACCATTATTGAAGAACGGATTGCTGAAAGCCAGATTAATACCAACAAGGCACTAAAAATTGGAGATTATTTATCATTCGATAAAGGAAAATTGGCATTAAACGGCCAGACAATAAACACACAAGTTCAGAACCAGGAAACGAAAGAAACACAAAGTTTACAGTTTAAAGGAGTAAGTTTTAACGGCATCACCCTGTACAATAACACAAGCATTGTGGATGAGATTTCAACATTAACAGGCGCAGTGGTTACTATCCTTCAAAAAATTCCCCAGGGATATGTTCGTATATCAACATCCGTTAAACAAGCTGATGGAAGCCGGGTAATCAATACATACATACCAAACGGCTCCCCTGTAGCAGCGGCTCTTGATCGTGGTGAGGAATACCAGGATCGTGCTCAGGTTGTAAATGAATGGTATCTTACAGCCTATAAACCATATATACTGAGCGATGGGAGTAAGATTATCCTGGCTACCGGAACAAAAGAAAAGGATATGGGTACGCTTCGTGAGATTTTCCTGGGTAAGAAATATTTCGAAACCGGTTATCCCTATCTTGTAGATAATGAGGGCACCCTGATTATTCATCCCAATAACGAAGGAAAAAGTCTCTTCAATGATGATTTTTTCAAAGAAATGCTGGCCGATGTTGATGGATATGGAAAAATAGAATATGTTTATGAAGGAAAAGTTAAGGTACAATATTATAAACAGATACCCTCAATTGAATCCTATGTTTCAGTGACTTTGTACAAAGAAGAGTTCATGAAGGTTGTACGCGGAATTACCTATGCCATTTTAATCGCAGTTTTGATAGGTTCGGTTATCTTCATATTTATTACGTCTCTGTTAAGCAGGTCAATTACAACAGCCCTTCAGAAAGGTGTTGAATTCGCAAAGAAAATAGCACAGGGCGATCTTTCTGTTGATCTTAAAATCGACCAGCATGACGAAATAGGAGAACTGGCCGGAGCACTGTCAACAATGCTCGGTAAGCTCAGGGACATTGTGATGAATATACGCGGTGGCGCCGAAAGCATTGCAGCCGCCAGCGCCCAGATAAGCAATGGCTCACAGCAATTGTCACAGGGGGCCACGGAGCAGGCTTCATCAACCGAAGAAATATCCTCTTCGATGGAAGAAATGGTGAGCAACATCCAGCAGAATACAGAAAATGCCAGACAAACTGAAGGCATATCAGGTAAGGCAACTGAGAGCATGGTTGATATGAACAAAATAGGACGCGAGAGTCTTGATTCCATTAAAATAATTGCTGAGAAAATTACTATAGTAAACGATATAGCTTTCCAAACCAACCTGCTGGCTCTGAACGCAGCTGTTGAAGCAGCCCGTGCGGGCGAACACGGACGCGGTTTTGCGGTTGTTGCAGCAGAGGTAAGGAAACTGGCAGAACGCAGCAAACTGGCTGCCGATGAAATCCAGAACCTTTCCAGGAACAGCCTGAAGATAACCGAAAAAACCAGGGAATCTTTGGATGCATTGGTTCCTGAAATTCAGAAAACCTCCCAACTGGTTCAGGAGATTGCTGCGGCAAGCATTGAGCAAAATTCAGGAGCAGATCAGATTAACAGTGCCATACAACAGTTGAATATTGTTGTACAACAAAATGCCGCCGCGTCTGAAGAAATGGCCACCAGCGCTGAAGAACTTTCATCGCAGGCCGAAAGCCTCAAAGATGCCGTTGCTTTTTTCAGAACCGGAGAAGATGTGCATTACTCAGCCCCCAAAAAACAGGAAAAAACTGTTAAGCCGTTAGTTGATGCGAAAAGGCATGCTCCTGTTGCCGATAAAGTAAAAAAGGTCATCCAAAGCGAACAGCAGGTAGTAGCGAAAAAATCGGCTGTATCCGATGCTGATTTTGAGCGGTTTTAGAGGATAACATGATTACAATCACGCCAAAACAATACAAAAAATGAAAAAGCGCATTGTTGTTGTAGAAGATTTCAATACTTCAAGACAAATCATCAAAAAAACCCTTGAGGGTATGGGACATCAGGTGGAAGAGGCCAATGATGGCAGGGAAGCCACCCGTTTTTTCGATGGCAGTAATATTGATCTGGTTATATCCGATTATAACATGCCCAATATGGACGGCGGAGCTTTGGTAGAATACATCAGGGCTAAGGAAAAGTACAAGTACATACCCATCTTCATGCTTTCTACCGAAACCAGTATTGACAAACAAAACCGTGCAAAAGAAGCCAAAATTACTGCCTGGATAAAAAAACCTTTTGAGGTGACCGAGTTTAAAAAATTGGTTGAAAAAGTACTGGCCTGATGGATGATATTGTAAAAGGTTTCATTGAAGAAGTAAAGGAATTACTGCTTCAACTTGAGGATGACCTCATCACCCTCGAAGACAATCCACATAACCCGGAGATTGTAAACAACATCTTCAGGGTGATGCACACTTTGAAAGGATCAGCGGGGATGGTTGGCTTCAAAAACATACAGGACCTGACCCACGGATTTGAAAGCACCTATGAACAAATCCGTGAAGGTAAGCTTCGGGTAGACAGTGAAATCATAGACATTACACTGAAAGCCAAGGATCTGATCCTGGTTATGCTGGCAGGCGAGGCTGATGACTCTGCAGCAGAAAGACTGGTTCAACTGCTTACAGAAAAGACTATAGTTAATGGGAAATCTTCCGAAAAAAGAGTTCCCGGAACTTCTACCCAATTGAAAGTTTCCAATCACCTGTATGTGATTCTCTTCTCTCCTGACAAGGGGATTTTTGAGCGCGGTCTCAATCCCGATAAAACAGTGGATGAATTAAAAGCATCAGGTGAAACCCATTTGATCCTACACGAAAAAAAGAAATCATGGGAGAAACAAAAGGCTGAAAAGATCTGCACTACCGTATGGGAAGTTTATCTAAAGACTTCGCTGGCAATGACCGAAGTTGAGGACATCTTTCTGTTCTACGACAAGGATGAATACAGCATATTTGAAATGTCGCGTGAACAGCTGCAGATAGATCCCTTTCTTTCGGAAAAACTGGAGACTTTATACAAGCATAAAATTGCCCCGGAACAACAACTTCGTGACTGCATTGACCAGTTGCCCGATGATGAACCGGTACAGAACCTCCCGGCTGAACAGCCCGATGCATCTCTTGCCGAGTTGAAGAGTGCGGATACATCGAGAATTGACACGGACAGCAAGGTCAATGTTTCATCGCAAAAACTCGATGAGCTTATGAACCTGGTCAGCGAACTGGTTACCCTTACCGGTACTGTGGAAGTACATGCTGAAAAATACAACGATATCAAATTAAACAATGCACTCGAAAATGTTGCCAAACTCACCAAAAAGTTTCGCGATAACGCATTGGACCTGCGCCTGGTTCCCATTGGTACACTGCTGGGTAAATTCAAGAGGC
>JAWOJJ010000026.1:0-15890 GCA_046481675.1 Bacteroidales bacterium
GCCAACAGAGTGCTACCAGCCAGGCCAGTCAGTCAGCCTCATCAATACTTCTGCTCCGGGCTTCGGTTTTCTGACAGATACAAGTTACACTTGGAAAGTTTATAGCCAGGGCGATTGTGATACGTTCAATACGCGTAATATCCAATACAACTTCCCCGGATCCGGCAGTTATACCATAGCTCTACAGATTAACAATAATTACGGATGCAGGCATGATACATCCCGGGTTTTTGCCCTGCGACCCACGGTTGCACTCTCTGATACAAGCTATTTCGAAACATTCGAAACAGGAGCTGTCGGCTGGCAGACAGGCAATTCTGATGTGGTCAGCATGAACAGCTGGCAATTCGGTGCGCCATCCAAACACGGCAATCCACCCAGGGGGTTTTCAGGAGCTTCATCAGGTGAGCATTGCTGGTATACCCATATTCCTTCCAATACAGCGCCACGGGAACAGTCGTATGTAACCAGTCCCTGTTTTGATTTTACGGGTATTAGCAGACCCATGCTGAAGATGGACATCTGGCGATTGTTTACCGACGCCAGGGACGGGGCCAACATACAGGTTACGGTTGACAGCGGCAAAACCTGGATTCCCGTTGGTGAAATCAATGACGGCATCAACTGGTTCAATGCATACTTTGGCAATCCCGGTCAGCAATCTGTCGGATGGACGAATATAAAGGATGGTGGCTGGATATCGGAAGCGCGTCATTCATTGGATTTTCTCAAAGGTTACAGTAAGGTTCAGTTCCGGATTGTCTACAGCGCCACCGGGACCGCCATTGGCAACGACGGTATTGCATTTGACAATTTCTGGATCGGAGAACGCAACCGGGTTGCCCTAATTGAACACTTTACCAATACTTCAGAGATGAATTGCCTTCATGCAGATTCAATACTTGACCATTTTGCCGGCACAAATAAATTGAGCGTTATTGATATCCAATACCATACCGGCAATCCTGCGGGCGATCCGTTTTATGAAGACAACCCGGTTATACCAGCCACAAGAGAATTCTATTATGGTTTATCGGGCATACCTTTCGGGCTGCTGAACGGGGGAAGCTCAACCATGCACCGGTTCGATTATGATTTCGGGTCAAAACCACTTGACAGGAATGCGGTTGTTGTTGAATCATTGCGTGAAAGTTTATTTGGAATCAATATAACCTCTGAATTTACCAATAATAATAGGTTGCAGGCCGAAGTGGAATTTTTTGCCCTGAAGGAGATACCGGCCACCGATATTTCTGTGCGTGTGGCGGTAATTGAAAGAACAATCGCAGGAATAAACGGCCAGAACGGTGATACCATTTACAGGAACGTAGTAAAAACCATGTTGCCTGATGCTGCCGGCACTTCTTACAATAAAGCATGGTCTCAGGCAGATTACAGCAAGATTTACCTGAACTGGCCTTTGCAGCACGTATATAACCCGCTTGAGTTAAGGCTTGTTGCCTTCATACAGAATGAATCCACATCAGAAGTTTACCAGGCTGCCCTGGATACAATAGGAGGCACAACGGGCATTGAAAGTAAGTACGGCGAAAAGTCACCTGCCGGGAAGATTTTTCTGGTTTACCCGAACCCGGCCAACCGGTCTGCGTTCATCACGTTTAACAGGGAAACCACGTCAGAAATGACGCTGGAACTGGTTAATCATTCAGGAAGGATGGTTTATTCAACCGTTATACCTGCCGGTACGAGCAAGCGGGAAATTCGGGTTGACGAAATCCCGGACGGCCTTTACATGATCCGGTTATTCACGCAACAGGCGCTCTCAGGAACGGGTAAACTGGTAGTTCTGAGGCAATAATTTTCAGGCTTCCAGCAAGTGTTTTGCAAAGGTTTTTCCAAAGCCGATCATCTGCTCGTGTTTTTGTTCGCCGGGGGAGAATTTGCTGCTCATGCCCTCCATTACAACATTCAGCTTCAGCGACTTTAACTGATTTTCGATAATTTTAACAGCTTCTCCGCTCCAGCCGTAAGAACCAAATGCAGCTGCCTTTTTACCCCTGTCGCGTAAAGGATTAATCAGTGCAAACATCCGGTAAACAGGTAGCAGCGTATTCTGATTAATTGTAGGAGAACCGATCAGGAATGACTTGCTGCGTACGATAAGCTCTTCGAGTTCGCCAAGCAGCATGTTTTCAATGTCTACAATATGTATCTTGTAATCTACAACCTCACGGATACCAAGGGAAATAGCCTCGGCCATTTGCCGGGTATAACCATAGGCAGATACATAAGTGATCAGAATGCTGTTATCGAGGCAAAGTGAATCAGCTATGTATTGTTCGGCATATTTCTCCGACAGTGCTAACTTTTCCTTCCAGGTAGTGCGCAAAATCGGACCATGTCCGGGACAAACCGCATTTATTTCCAAAGGTCTGATCTTTTCAATGGCCTTCAGCATGAAGCTGCTGAATGGTTTTAAAATCACATCGAAATAATACTTAAATGATTCCTGGTAATCCCCAACCAGGTCATCAAACATGGCATCGCGGCAAAAATGAGCTCCGAAAGAATCACAGGTGAACAAAAGCTTGTCTTCTTCCAGGTAAGTGTAAATGCTGTCGGGCCAATGCAGATTGGGTGCCGAAATAAACCTCAGTGTTTTGTTACCCAGGTCGAGTGTATCACCGTCTTTTACATAAACAAAATTGAATGGCCTGTTGATCATATCCTGTAAATAGGTGATCGCCGGTCGGCTGCCGTAAACAACGGCTTTGGGGGCAAGGTCCAGCAAGTATTTCACACAACCTGAATGGTCCGGCTCGGTATGGTTCAGCACAATAAATTCTATTGATGCAGGATCTGTAACGGCGCCGAGCTTTTCCAGGTAGGCATCCCGAAAGCCGGCTTTGGCCGTATCAATTACAGCCTTTTTTGTTGCATTTATAAAATAGGAATTGTAAGTTGTTCCTTCCCGGGTTTCCATTACAATATCAAAGGTGACGATGTCTCTGTCGAGGATTCCGATCCAGCTGACATCTTCGGTGACTTTTAAGACCTTGTTTTCTGCCATGATGCATGTGTTATTACAGGTACAAAATTAAATGTTTTCCTGAATCGATCCTCGTAAAAATGCGTAGAGACGCAAAATTTTGCGTCTCTAAATCAGACGCAAAATTTTGCGTCTCTACAGGGGGGAAACGTAAAAAACTATTCCTTTTCTGCCGAAGCAGTTGCATTATCCTTGCATGCTGCTTTAGGACAATCTTTAGCTTTCTGACAATCAGCTGATGAGGTTGATGCCACATCTTTGCCTGAACATTTGGCTGCATCTGAATCGCAGGAGGCAGAGGCCTTCTCTTTGCAATTTGTGGCAGATGCTGTTTCCTTATGCTGACTGCACGGCTCTTCAACCGATGCTGTTGCTTTCACCTGGTCACACTGAGCTTTGGTTGTGGTTTCAGTGTTCTGCTTTTTGGGGTCATCCTCGGTTAATGCAAAAGCAGTTGCAGATATCGCCCCAATAAAAAGGATAGCCGCTAAATAGGTCTTGAAATTCTTCATAGATCTGTTTTTTTGGTTATACATGTAAAGTTATTCCACATTTCACTGAAAACATGTTAATTAAATGTTAACATATGTGAAATATTATCTATTTAAACAATCCGAACAGTTAATTTGTTTTTGGGTTGATCAGCCTGTCTGTCAAAAATTAATATCTTTACCTGTAATGATCGTATTTTTCCATGGAAAAAAATATCTTCTATAAGATATTCAGGTTTTATTACGACGGGTTCCGGAGTATGACCGTTGGAAAAAAGCTTTGGATCATCATACTCATTAAACTTTTCATCATGTTTGTCATCTTGAAGGTTTTCTTCTTTCCTGATATACTGAAGGAGAATTTCAGCAACGATAAGGAAAGAGGTGACTATGTTATTGATCAGCTGTCAAAACCCCGATAATTATGCTAGAAAACATTGATCTGTCGCTTGTTAACTGGTCGCGCGGACAATTCGCCCTCACGGCCATGTATCATTGGATATTTGTACCATTAACGTTGGGCCTGTCTTTTATCCTGGCCATCATGGAAACCCTGTATGTGCGTACGGGAAATGAAGAATGGAAGCGGATTACCAAGTTCTGGATGACCCTCTTCGGAATTAATTTTGCCATCGGGGTGGCAACAGGTATCATTCTCGAATTTGAATTTGGCACCAACTGGTCGAATTATTCCTGGTTTGTGGGGGATATTTTTGGCGCACCGCTTGCCATTGAAGGAATCATGGCATTCTTTCTCGAATCGACCTTTATTGCTGTTATGTTTTTTGGCTGGAATAAAGTGAGCAAGAAAGCCCACCTGGTTTCCACCTGGCTGGTGGCTTTTGGCGCCAATCTTTCGGCCTTATGGATCCTGGTAGCCAATGCCTGGATGCAGAGTCCGGTAGGCATGCATTTCAACCCGGAAACTGCCCGAAACGAAATGCTCAATTTCTGGGAGGTACTCCTCTCGCCGGTTGCCATTAACAAATTTCTGCATACAATTACTTCAGGTTATGTGCTGTCGGCCATTTTTGTGGTCGGAATCAGTTCCTGGTTTTTACTCAAGAAAAGAGAACAGGCCTTCTCAAAAATGAGTATTTTGGTTGCCGCAGTATTCGGACTGATTTCATCACTGATGCTCATTTACACGGGAGACGGGTCAGCCAAACAGGTGGCCCGCGTACAGCCCGTTAAACTTGCCGCCATGGAAGGATTATACGACGGCAGTGAGCGGGCTTCTTTAGTGGCAATAGGCATTCTGACGGATTTAGAAGAAGATACCACTACCCGGAATGTCAAAAAATCCGCATTTAAAATAGAAATTCCCGGTTTTCTTTCATTTCTGGCATATGGAAGGTTTGATGCCTTTGTGCCCGGAATCAATGATCTGGTTGATGGCAATCCGCAAAGAGGTCTCATGCCGGTGACTGAAAAAATGGACCGGGGAAAATTCGCACGCGAATCACTCGCCCGCTTAAAAGACTCCCGGGAACAGGGCGATACTGCCACATACAACCAGCTGAAGGCACGATTTAGTGACCCGGGTTTCAAAAACGACTACTTCCGTTACTTTGGGTATGGATTTCTAACCGACCCCAACAGCGTGATACCGAATGTTCCCATTGCCTTTTACAGCTTTCACATTATGGTAGCCCTGGGGTTTTATTTCCTCCTGCTGCTGGCTCTGGTTTTGCTCAGCCTGTACAGGGGCAAAATCGAAAACCGTAAATTCCTGCTTTGGTTGTCGGTTTTCAGCATTCCCTTAACACATATTGCATCGCAGTCTGGTTGGGTACTGGCCGAAATGGGAAGACAACCCTGGGTCATTCAGGATTTGTTACCAACCATGGCTGCCATATCACACCTCAGTACTTCCTCGGTTCAGATCACATTTTTCCTGTTCCTTTTGTTATTTACATCCCTGCTGATCGCAGAACTGAGTATCATGATCAAACAAATCAAAATAGGACCAAAATAGGGAGGATATCAGCATGTTCGAATCATTTTCATATTTTGCTTTGCAGCAATACTGGTGGGCAATTATTTCATTGCTTGGCGCCCTGCTGGTTTTCCTGCTCTTTGTTCAGGGCGGACAAACTTTGATTTATACACTGGGTAAGAACGAAACCGAACGAACCATTCTGGTGAACTCCCTGGGACGTAAATGGGAGTTTACATTTACTACACTGGTGACTTTTGGCGGGGCTTTTTTTGCTTCATTTCCGCTGTTTTATGCAACCAGTTTCGGAGGGGCTTACTGGGTGTGGATGATTATCCTGTTTTGCTTTGTAATTCAAGCTGTTTCCTATGAATACAGGTCGAAACCATCCAATGTTTTCGGTCCCCGCACTTTCGAAGTTTTCCTTTATATCAATGGAGCCGTGGGCACCATCATGCTGGGGATTGCCGTAGCCACGTTCTTTACCGGTTCGGCATTCAGTATTGATTTCAGCAACATCACCCGGATCAGTGATCCTGCCATTTCCCGCTGGGAATCACCCTACCGCGGGCTTGAAGCAGCTCTTAACGTGCATAACCTGCTGCTCGGTCTTACTGTTTTTCTGCTTGCCCGCATCCTGGGTCTGCTTTATTTTATGAATAACATAGGGCATGATGCCATTGTTGAACGGGCAAAGAAAGCACTTCTCCGAAATGCCGTTCCGTTTGTTGCCGCATTTGTTGCCTATGTGGTGATCCTGCTGCTTCGCAAAGGATTTGCTGTTGACCCGCAATCAAACACTGTTTACCTCGAAAACTACAAATACACCCATAACCTGGTTGCCATGCCAATAGTTGCTGTATTGCTTTTTTCAGGAACCATCCTGGTGCTGTTTGGAATTATTAAAACACTGGTCAGCCATGGCTATTTCAAGGGAATCTGGTTTGCAGGTTTGGGAACGGTTTGCTTTGTTTTCAGCCTCTTCCTGCTTGCAGGGTATAACAATACCTCATATTACCCTTCCACCTTCGACTTGCAAAGCTCACTTACCATTGCCAACAGCTCTTCAAGCCGATATACTTTGGTAGCCATGAGTTATGTTTCTTTAATGATACCCTTTGTGGTTGCCTACATTTTTTACGCCTGGAGATCCATCAACAAGGAAAAACTCACAAGCGAAGAAATCAGTTCGGGATCACATATTTACTAACGCTAAACTGAATTGCCATGTACCTCTCCTCAATACTGATGCTTTTAAGCTGGCCACTGACTATAATTTTATGCTGGTTTGCCGTGCGCATTGCCCTGAATATTTATGAGAAGAAGCAGCAGGAAACCAACGCCAATAAGTAAAATGAGCCAGGCAGAGTTACTCTGGTTCGGCCTTTAGGTACCGGCTGATCACCGACAGGAGGATGTACAGGATAATTACAGGTGCCAGGCCCGGAAGTCCGAACAGTATGATCAACAAAACCGACAATATTAGGAACAGGTAGCGCATCCAGTTTTTTGCCGGATCAAATGACGAGAATTTGAGTGAAAACATGCGGATATTGGAAACCAGCAGGAAACAGGACAGGATAACAATTGCCAGCAAGAAATACCTGTTGAACACCAGCCCGGCAAACGGAAAATCCCGGCTGTTCTCAGCAACAAAACCCAACGCCGCGATAAAAATGGCATTGGCCGGGGTTGGCAACCCCCTGAAGCTTTTCACCTGCCCCGTATCGAGGTTAAACTTAGCCAGCCTGAGTGCTGAAAAAACAGCAACCAGAAAGGCAGCATACAACACTACCCCTTCTCCGGGACCGGGATTCATAACGTCAAAATCAGCTCCGGGAGAACTCCTTACATACGAAAGCAGTAGCAGCCTGTAAAGGATCATAGAAGGGGCAACCCCGAAACTCACCACATCAGCCAGAGAGTCCAGTTGCTTGCCAAATTCAGTAATGCTGTTCAGAGAGCGCGCAACCAGCCCGTCTAAAAAATCAAATAGGGCTGCAATAAGAATGAAATATCCGGCCAGCAGCAACTCGCCATAAGATAATGCAGCCACAATTGATATGCATCCTGATATCAGTCCGAGTGATGTAAAAACACTTGGTAATCCTTTTTTCATGCTGTTCATGGTAAATGATTTAAATACTTTCAATGAGTATTTTTCAGATTTGGTAGCAGGCTCTATGCAAATGTAATTCTAATTTGATTTAATTGTATAATTTTGCCTCTTTCAGACACATAAAATCACAGGAGAAAGTTTTATGAAAATTGCAGTTGATTTTGATGGTACCATTGTCGAGCATCGCTATCCCCAGATTGGCGAAGAAAAGCTGTTTGCTTTTGAAACGCTGAAACAATTGCAGAAACTTGGGCATAGCCTGATTCTCTGGACATTCAGGCATGGCAAAGAACTCGACGAAGCAGTAGAATACTGCCGGAAAAAAGGCATTGAGTTTTATGCGGTGAATAAAAGCTACCCCGAAGAAGTCTTTGACCTGGAAGCCTGCAGCCGCAAAATCGATTGTGATCTTTTCATTGACGACCGGAATGTAGGCGGATTCCCGGGGTGGAGTGAGATCTGGCAGATGCTGAATCCCGATTATGCCGACTCGGAATACAATGAGCTGGGTAATCTCGTCAAGGGCAACACCAAAGTAGGAAGCAGGCTCAAGAAACTTTTCCAGTAACTATTCTGCATACCGTGCCCGCAATGAAATCCTTTTCCAGCATATTATCACTACTTTTTGCCTCACTGACACTTGTTCTTTCGCTGAGTTGCTGCCGTAAAAATGCACTCCGGCATGCAGACAATCTTGCCGGTAAAGCCGCTCCAACACGTGTTCGTATAATCCATCCCCAACCCGACCAGATAATCACAAGCGGTGACTCGGTAAAAATTGAAATTGCGCAGGCAGACAGCACTGTAAAAATTGACTCGATAGCAGTATCCGGAGGAAAAGGCCCTGCAACCACCCATTGCGGAATGCCGGATCGGTTGTATTGGCATTCTGTCAACAGCAGGGTCGGAAAGATAACGCTGAAAATATTGGTTCATTATTCCGACTCGATTCAGGAATCGCACAACATCAACCTGGTGGTTCTTTCCAACCTGGTACCGCAACAATATACATACCGTGTAATCCGGAAATTTCCCCATGATGATCAGGCATATACGCAGGGACTTGTTTACAGTGATGGGAAGCTGTATGAAAGTACCGGACTGGAAGGCAAATCATCTGTGAGGATTGTGGATATGGAAACCGGAAAGCCTGAAAAGATAACCCATATGGCCCCTCAGTATTTTGGCGAGGGTATTGCCCTGTTTAAAGATCAGATATATCAAATTACTTACCGATCACAGGTTGGATTTGTATACGACAAAAATACGCTGAGCCAGATCCGGAGTTTCGATTACCAGTTTATGGAAGGATGGGGTCTCACTGCCAACAACAATTTCCTGATTATGACCGATGGTTCGGCCCAGCTCTATTACCTGGAGCCCGAATTCTTCACCCAGGTTGACCGGATTGAGGTATTCGACAACAAAGGACGTATGGATTCCCTGAACGAGATTGAGTATGTCAATGGTAAGGTGCTCGCCAATGTTTATGGAGAAACGTTTATCGTTGTTATAGATCCCGAAAGCGGAAAAGTAACCGGGAAAATCGAACTCGGAGCCCTGATGCCTGCCGGCTCAAAAGGAGATTATAATAAGGTACTCAATGGAATAGCCTATAACCCCGCCAACGGACACCTCTATATCACCGGAAAAAACTGGCCTGTTCTTTATGAACTGGAATTGAACCCTGCTCTTTGAAAGTTTTGGGTTTTATTCACTTATAAACCAGTTATTACCATTGAATTGTTAATATCTATTTGATTGTTCAACAGTGTTTTATACTAGGTTATTAACACTCAACCGCATAGATTGCATTGTTAATAACTTGTTCATAAATGAAAAATTATTGTTTGTAAAAGGCCCAAATAATTAAAAAACCGCTGGCTTATTAAATTGTATTTTTGAGGCCGTTCTTGGTGCTGAATAAACTAGAAAAGCAAAAATCGATACATGGGTAAAATTATAGCCATTGCAAATCAGAAAGGCGGAGTAGGTAAAACTACAACTACAATCAATCTGGCTGCCAGCCTGGCAGTTTTGGAAAAGAAAGTATTGATGATTGATGCTGATCCTCAGGCCAATGCCACATCAGGCTCAGGTTTCGACCTGAAAAACATCAAGACAGGTATTTATGAATGCCTTATTGATGAAGTCAATCCCAATGATGTCATCCTGAACACTGAAATAGAAGGACTCGACCTGTTGCCGTCGAGCATTGACCTGGTTGGTGCGGAAATTGAAATGCTCAACATGCCCAACCGTGAAAGGATTCTCAAAGGCGTTATTGAAAAGATTGAGAAAAAATACGACTACATTCTGATCGATTGTTCACCATCCCTCGGGCTCATCACCGTAAATTCACTGACTGCAGCTGACTCCATCATGATCCCTGTTCAGTGTGAGTATTTTGCACTGGAAGGTTTGGGCAAACTGCTCAACACCATTAAAATAATCCAGAGCAGGCTGAATCCGGAGTTGGAGATTGAAGGATTTGTACTTACCATGTATGATTCACGCCTGCGGCTTTCAAACCAGGTTGTTGAAGAAGTCCGCCGCCATTTTCAGCAGATGGTATTCGACACCATCATTCAAAGAAACATTAAGATCAGCGAAGCTCCCAGTTTCGGGAAGCCGGTTATTATGTACGATGCCGAATCCAAGGGATCACTCAACTACCTGAACCTTGCACGAGAGGTACTGCAAAAAAACGGGGACACCAAAATCCCTGCTAACCAGAAAATTATTGAGTAAAACATATGGCAAAAAAGAATGCATTAGGAAGGGGTTTGGGAGCCCTCATTGAAGAGGCGGAACCTGTTGAGGTGGTTGCCAGAGAAGCTGTTGCTACAGGAACTGAAATCAATATCGACCAGGTTGATACCAATCCGTTTCAGCCCCGTACAGTATTTGACAGCGAAGCCCTTGAAGAACTGTCTTCATCAATTAAAGAAATAGGAGTTATTCAGCCCATTACCGTTCGGCAGATGGAAAATGGCCGTTTCCAGCTGATCACCGGAGAAAGGCGTTTCAGGGCTGCGCGCATTGCAGGTTTGACGCATATACCCGCCTATATCCGGACGGCTAATGATCAGGGTATGCTTGAAATGGCTCTGGTTGAGAACATTCAACGCGAAGACCTGAATGCTGTGGATATAGCCATCAGCTATCAAAGATTGCTGGAAGAATGTGAGCTTACCCAGGAAAATCTCAGTGTAAGGGTCGGGAAAAAAAGAGCCACTGTTGCCAATTATCTCAGACTGCTGAAACTCCCTGCCGAAATTCAGGTAGGCGTTCGCGACAACAAGATTTCCATGGGCCATGCACGCGCCCTTGCAGGTATTGATGACCCGCACGACCAGCTCAAACTTTTTTATAAAATAATTGAGGAAGAACTTTCGGTAAGAAAAACTGAGGAACTTGCCAGAAAACTCGAAAGTGACCTGCTCAAACACCCGGAACCCGAAGAAACAAAACCTCAGAAAAGTCCCTCAGGTGCCTATGACGATTTGAAAAACCAACTGTCTGACTTCTTCAATACCCGTGTTGCTTTCCAACACAACAATAACGGATCGGGAAAAATCGTTATTCCTTTCCGGTCAGATGATGAACTCGAAAGAATTATCGGTATCTTTGACCGCCTAAAAGATTAAAGCGGTTCAACATTGTTTCTCAAACAGTCAACAACTTGTAAATATAGTTTACTGCACTTTCTGGCTGGTATTTGTATAGCCGGATTGATGTTAATTGGTAATTCCTGTCCTGCTGCAGCCCAGGAAGAAGATTCCATTAGTAAAAGTGATCCCATTACTGATCAGGATATCATTCTTCAGTCCGATACGACCTTTATTACAGCCGTTATAAAAAAGCATTCACCGCATAAAGCGGTCATGTATTCCCTGATATGCCCGGGCCTTGGGCAGGTTTACAATAAGAAATACTGGAAATTGCCCATCATTTATGGAGCAGGAGGCGCATTCGCTTATTTCATTTTGTACCACCAAGACAAGTACGAAAAATTCAGGGACACCTATAATAACAATCAAGGAGCCGATGGTAAAGACAAGTTTTTAATTGACGGACTTTATTTCTCGTATAGCAACCTTTCAAGGATTCAAGATACCTACCGCCGGTGGCGCGATCTCAACATCGCCGGCCTGGGCGCCCTTTACCTGCTTAATGTGATAGACGCTATGGTTGACGCCTATTTTTTTAATTATGACATTTCGGATGACCTGAGCCTGAAAATGGAACCAGCCCTGATTCAGGGACCCGGTGTAACCGCCTCCCTGGGTTTCCGGATTAATTTGGGATTTTGATTATTTTTGCAAAAAAATTAGACGATGAAGAATCTTCTGTTGGGAATTTTGCTCGCTATTGCTTTTGATACTGCCTTAGTTGCCAATTCAACCGCTCCGCGCGACACCATACCTGCAATCATGGATGACACCGTGATTACCGACCTCAATTTCGATGAAAACCTCGACAGCCTGCTGAACCTGTATTACGTAGGACAATCAGTTGCCAGCGATCCGGAATTCTGGAATAACGAAGCCGACAGCCTGATTCCCGATTTCTCCGATTCAGTATATATTGAAAGACTTAAAAAGATACCCACCGTAGTCGACCTGACCTACAACTCCATTGTTCGCAGGTACATTGAAGTATATACCCGCCAGAAAAGAAGCTCTGTGGGTGTTATGCTGGGCCTTTCACAGTATTACTTCCCCCTTTTCGATGACATTTTCGATTATTACGACGTTCCCAATGAGATGAAATACATGTCGATCATCGAGTCGGCACTGAACCCCCGGGCTACTTCGCGCGCCCGCGCAGTAGGATTGTGGCAGTTCATGTATGGCACGGGCCGTTCCTACGGACTTACCATCAATTCACTGGTCGACGAACGCCGCGACCCCATCAAGGCAACTTACGCAGCAGCCCGGTATGTAAAAGACCTGTATTCCATTTACCGCGACTGGACCCTGGTAATTGCCGCCTACAACTGCGGCCCGGGTAACGTAAACAAAGCTATCCGGAGATCGGGCGGAAAAAGAAATTACTGGGATATCTATTACTACCTTCCCCGTGAAACCAGGGGACATGTACCGGCATTTATTGCTGCAACCTACGTGATGTACTATTACAGGGAACATAACCTGAAACCCATACCCGTTAACTTCCCGGTTACCAGCGATACCATTATGATTACCAAAAACCTGCACTTCATGCAGATTTCCGAAATGCTGGGAATTCCGGTACCTCTGCTTAAAGATATGAACCCGCAGTACCGCACGGATATCATTCCTGTTCACGACCGGCCCATGTCGCTCAGACTGCCCATGGATCAGGTTACCCGGTTTATAGACATGGAAAAAGATATTTATGCGTACAAAGATTCCGTTTATTTCAATCCCGAAAAAAACATCACCAGCCCTACCACCTATGATGCCCGCAGCGGTTTTGACGAACCCCCTCCGGGTAACTATTCCAAACTTACTTACACCGTTAAAGAAGGAGACAACCTGGGTTTCATTGCCATGTGGTACAATGTGCGCCTGTCTGATATCCGCTACTGGAACAACATACGCCAGAACACCATCCGAAGCGGACAGAAACTGTCGATTTATGTACCCCGGAATAAGGTTTCAAAATACGAGGACATCAATGAATTGTCGTTTGCCCAAAAACAGGCCCGGGTTGGAAAAACGGTTACTGCAGAAACCACACAGCCTGCCCAGCCACTTGCCGCCGGCAATGGTTTTGTGATTTATACCGTGAAGCAGGGCGACACCATATGGGATATCATCAAGAAATATCCCGGGGTAACAGAAACCGAAGTGAAACAATGGAACAATCTTACCGACGCCGCAAAAATCAGGGCCGGCCAGCAATTGAAAATTAAGCCCAAATCTTGAAACGCAGTTTGATTTGCAGCGTATACAAGAGCGGACATTGGCTGTTGGCCATTAGCCGTTAGCTGTTAGCCATTAGCCGTTAGCCTTTTGCCAACAGCCAATGGCTAAAGGCCAAAGGCTTTTTTAATATTCGCTGCAAATGAAACCATCGGGCATTCTGCTTTTTCTGCTTTCGGTATTTACCCTGCTCATTGCAGGCGCCTTGTATTTTCCCGACGAGGGCATACCCCTTGCCGGTAAAATGAAACTTCGCTTTTTTACGGCCAAAGAACTGTTTACATCCACCCAGGTAAAATATGCCGATATTGATCAGATACTCCGGCAGCAGGACCTCATCAATGACACAGTGCTCACAGCCATTGCTGAAGGGAATACTTCACATAAGAATTTTAAAGTCAGCGCTGACAGTCTTATTAAAAGCATCACCCCAATCGAATACCCGGGAAACGATTCCACCATCCTGTATTCATTTTTCCGCACACTGAAAGACCTTCCTTCATCCGGTCAGCTTATAAGAATTATGCATTATGGCGATTCGCAGATCGAAGACGACCGAATTACCTCGCTGCTGCGAAACAAACTTCAAACGCGTTTTGGCGGATCGGGCGCAGGACTGGTGCCTGCCTCCCAGCTATACCCTTACGGATTTTCAATGAAACAGGAAAATTCTGACAACTGGGACAGGCGCATCGGGTTTGGTAAAAAAGACACTACGGTTAAACACAGGCGATATGGAGCCCTTGCAAGCTTCGGCAGTTTCATCACCGAAAATAAGCAAGGAAAAATTGATACTGCCGAGGCATGGATCACCTTCAGCATGTCGCCCTATGGGTACAGAAACACCCGAAACTTCAGCCAGTGCAGGGTTTTTTACGGACAAAACAAATCCCCTTTTCTCAGCGAACTATACCTCGATGATCAGCTGACTGACGCAGACATCTTCCCGGCATCCTCAAAAATGAATGTGATCCGTTGGAAGTTTGACAGTCCTTCGAAAAAAATGACACTCCGGTTCAGGGGGCAGGCAAGTCCCGAAATATACGGAATTGCCCTCGATGGCCGCAAAGGAATTGCCGTGGATAACATCCCGCTGCGCGGTTGCTCAGGCCTCTTTTTCACCAACTTCGACGAAGAACTGATGAGAGCCATGTACAGAGAGCTTAATGTGAAACTATTCATCCTCCAGTTCGGCGGTAATTTTGTGCCGGCCGGGCTCAGCAATTACACCGGTTACGAAAACTGGTTTTACAGCCAGATCATCCGGATCAAGTCGTTGTGTCCGGGTGCAAAAATCCTGGTGATCGGAGTTGCCGATATGTCTGTAAAAGATAAAAATCAGTATATTACCAATCCTAATGTTGAAAAGGTACGGGACGCATTGAAAAAAGCTGCTTTTAAGTCGGGATCTGCCTTCTGGGACATGTACGAGGCCATGGGAGGAAAAAATTCAATGCCCTCGTGGGTGTCGGCCGAGCCTTCACTTGCTTCTGACGACTATGTTCATTTCAACTCGCGGGGTGCAAAAACCATTGCGCAGATGTTTTACAATGCCTTTATCCTGGAATATCACAAGTTCGAAAAATATGCGCAATAGGTTTCTCATTTATATCGTGTTTGCGTTTCAGCCACTGGTGGCCCAGATTACTCCCCTGCCTCTTGGTTTGCCTCAATACGGTTTCATTCAGTACGATGCAAACCAGTTTGAAGGTGTCCGGAACAACCCGGGATACGAGGAACTTTTTGCCAAATTTGATACGCTGATCCGATCGGGAAATAACCGCATCAACATAGTGCATATAGGAGGCTCACACCTGCAGGCCGATATTTATACGCACCGTATCCGGCAGGATTTGCAATCGTTTTATCCCGGCATTCTGGGTTCCAGGGGATTCTTTTTCCCTTATCCGCTTGCCAAAACCAACAGTCCTTCTAACCTGAAAATCACCTATGCCGGTGAATGGCTAACCAGTAAAAATACTGAAGCCCGGCCTGCATTCACACTGGGCCTTTCGGGTATAACGGCAGTACTTACCAGTAAAACGGGCGCACTGAATATTGTTTCCCGGTATGACTCGCTTCAGAACTATGATTTCAACCGCATCAGAATATACTGCAACGTAACCGACAGCATTGTCATTCCCCGCATTGTGCCCCGGGAACTGGTTGAAGAAGTAAGTGTCAATTCCTTCGGAAGATACGTTCAATACACACTTTCGGAATATACAGATACATTGCGACTGGTTATTGACCAAACCGATTCCACAGGGGCACCCTTTCAGCTTTACGGTATCAGCCTCGAAAATGACGATCCCGGCGTTGTTTATAGCACCATTGGCGTTAACGGTGCCCGGTTCACTTCATACCTCAAATGCAACCTCTTCAGGCCGCAGTTGAGTTCGCTGCACCCCGACTGGGT
>JAWOJJ010000065.1:0-19333 GCA_046481675.1 Bacteroidales bacterium
CTTGGCAATTATTTTGCGAACATCTCACTTTACCGATACTCAGATTCGCTTATTGTTACCGACTCCAATCTATTGACGGATTACATCTTATCGGGACGTATAGAATTAGTGACGGCTATGCCGCCAGCGGAGCCTGTCCCGATTCATCGGGAGGATATCGCCATGCTCAGCGTTAACTGCTATGATATTGATGGCGCCATATACAAATTAAAGAATATAAACAATATACATTCTTAGCTTGACGGCTATAGGCACAGCCTGAGCCGAACCATGGTCGAATCTCTCAACATACTATTTCTCTATTAACATTTGAATCCTCCGGAGTCTTTCACTTCAGTCGGTGGTTATTGAAAATAGCATTCTGTAATATTTGTTGTTTCCTGCCTAAAGCCTAAAACCCTAAAACCCTAAAAACCAATTTCACAAACCATGAGCAGATAACGCCGAACTTTTCTATTTTTGCATAATTTTCAACGACAAAACTATGCCATTAAATATTCCCGACCGGTTACCCGCGGTAGGTATTCTCCAGGATGAGAACATATTTGTGATGAACGAATCTTCGGCCATCCACCAGGATATCAGGCCGCTGCGCATTGTGATTCTGAACCTGATGCCCATCAAGACCACCACGGAAACCCATATTCTGAGGTTGTTATCCAATTCCCCGCTGCAGGTGGAGGTAACCCTGTTGCATGCCATTGAACATGTTTCCAAAAACACATCGGTTGAGCACCTGCAATCGTTTTACAAAACTTTTCAGCAGATCAGGAGTCAGAAATTTGACGGGATGATCATTACCGGGGCACCCATTGAACACCTCGAATTTGAGGAAGTGGACTACTGGGAAGAGCTGAAGGAGATCATGGACTGGGCCGAGCATCATGTGACTTCCACCATGTTCATTTGCTGGGGAGCACAGGCCGGTTTGTACCATTATTATAAAGTACCCAAGTACCACCTGCCTCAAAAGATGTTCGGGGTTTTTACCCACCAGGTCAACAATCCTAAAATTCCTTTGGTTCGTGGATTTGATGAAGACTTCCTGGCACCACATTCACGGCATACCGAAGTGAGGCGTTTCGATATTGAAAAGGTTCCGGAACTGGAAATCGTGGCTGAATCTGCCCAGGCAGGTATTTACATTGTTAAAAACAAAGGAGGGCGGCAGATTTTTGTCACCGGCCATTCTGAATATGACCCCGAAACGCTGAAAGAGGAATACGAACGCGACCTCAAAAAGGGCTTGCCGATAGATATCCCTTGTAATTACTTCCCGGATGACGATCCTTCGAAATCTCCGATGGCGCGGTGGAAAGCACATGCCAACCTGTTGTATTACAACTGGCTCAATTACTACGTTTACCAGCTGACACCTTTTAATATAAATGAGATTGCCTGACCGCAGATTGCCTTTTCTTTCTGTTTTGAATCAACTCCTTGCAGAAATCATGCAATTCGTGATCCATCCTGTCCCAAGGCATTGGTTGCCGGGCATGTAAGTCGGAGAATGGTACATTCCAGTTCACGGGCTCAACATGCGATATCCCGGTTTCGGTTCCGTAATATAAAATGGGAGGCTGGGGGAGAGAAAACTGAAATTCAAGGGCTTTTTTGAGTTTTTCACGATGCTGACCGGCATCATACAGAAAACGATTCATATCGTGGTTCTCAATAAATGACGGTAGCAGATAATCATCCGGAAATCGTTGGTAATGTTGCCTCATGGAAGCTTCCAGTTGGTGCGCATAGTGATCCGGATTGTCCTTCCAGGCAATGTATTCCGTTATCCGATGCCTGAAATAGAAATCGAGCACACCATCCAGTTCACCCATATATTCACGCTCAATATCCCACGGCTTGAAGCGGAATAACCAGCGCAGGAATTTGTTCCGGATACGGATGGTTTTAAGCATATTGAAATTTACGCCTTCGAGCCATGCTTCACCGATTAATACAGCTTCCGGGTTCACCAACCGGACTTCATTTCGGAAAGCTTTCCAGAATGAGTGAGAGGGACCAATGGCATGATCCAGCCTGAAGCCGTCGACACCCATCTGAAGCCAGTGCCTGGCAGCTCCGGTAATGTGATCGCGGGCTTCTTTAAAATCGAGGTTTAGTTTGGGAAGTTCATGGAAGTGCAGGAAGCATAAATAGTTGTTGCTGAATTTATTAAAGTAAAACCAGTTGCGGTACTTGCTCTTTTTGTCGTGAGCAGCTTCCTGAAAAAAAGGATGTTTGATGGAGCAGTGGTTTGGAACAAAGTCGAGCAATACCCTGATATTGTTCTGATGACACAGGTTGATCACATTTTCCAGGTCTTTCTCCGAGCCAAACCTTTTGTCGGTTGTATAAAAATCGGTAATGTGATAGCCATGATAGGCGGTTGTTTTATAAACCGGTGAAAGCCAAATGGTATTGATTCCCAGGTTAACCAGGTAAGGGATTTTTCCGGTAACGCCTTTCAGGTTTCCTCCCAGGAACACCGGTTTGTGCGGATTTCTTTCCTCCCGGTACCCGGCAAATCGGTCGACCAGGATTTGGTATACAATGGCATCACGGAACCAGGCAGATGATTTTATTGTATTGTTTTTTGCCATTGTTACTATTGTAGGGACGGACACGACGGACAGGTCACGACCTGTCCCTACAAATCCAATTTTTCGCATTGACAAATGCTTCGATCCACGGTGAAACCTCGTCGTTCTTTCGCTCGCGGGGATAGTATGCCCAATTCCAGGGAAATGTAGCTCGTTCCAGGTGAGGCATCATAGCCAGGTGCCGGCCGTCGGCCGAACAAATTCCGGCAATATGGTAATCGGAACCATTGGGATTGCCTGGATATTCTGACTGGCTGTATTTCATGGTAACCTGGTACTCGTTTTCGGCATAAGGCATGCTGAATTTTCCTTCACCGTGAGCTACCCAAATGCCCAATCTGCTGCCGGCCAGTGAGCTCAGCATAATTGATTTGTTCTCCGGAATGTCAACGCTTAAAAAGGAAGACTCAAACTTATGGGATGCATTGCGCAGAAGTTTTGGTTTCTCTGTATGTTCGGGATTGATCAGGTCAAGTTCCGCCATCAGCTGACATCCGTTACAAACACCAAGGCTTAACGTATCCTTTCTGGCGTAAAAGTTTTCCAGTGCCTTGCGGGCCTTTTCATTGTAAAGGAAAGCTCCGGCCCATCCTTTGGCACTTCCCAGTACATCGGAATTGGAAAAGCCGCCTACAAAAACAATCAGGTTGATGTCTTCCAGGTTTTCCCTTCCGGATATCAGGTCGGTCATATGCACGTCCTTAACATCAAATCCGGCCAGGTACATTATGTAAGCCATTTCCCTGTCGCCATTGACTCCTTTCTCGCGAATGATAGCTGATTTTATTCCGGTGAACCCCGTTCGCGCTTTGTCGGTTCCATATTGACTGAGTTTTCCGGTAAATCCTTTCGGAAAATGAAAATCCAGAACATGGTCTTTATAATGAACAAAGCGTTTTTCTGCCAATTCGGGTCCGCTCTGATCCCTGTCCAGTAAATAAGAAGTTTTGAACCAGGTGTCTCTTAGTCCGGTTACATCAAAATCAAATTGCTGACCCGACTTCACAATACGTACCTTGCCATCTTGCCGGTACTGTCCAATTGTGAAAAACCTGATCTGATTCTCAGTGAGTATTTTTTCAACGGACGGATTTTCTGTTTGAACAATAATTCCGGGGTTTTCACTGAAGAGTATTTTGATCAGGCTTTCTTCGGGTATTGCATCCAGGTTGATTTCCATGCCTGCCTTAGGAGTGGGGAAGCACATTTCAATCAGGGTTACCATCATGCCGCCGGTTGAAATGTCGTGCCCGGCCAGTAACAACTGCTTTTCAACTAGTTTTTGAACTGTTTCAAAGGCTTTTACAAAATAGGCCGTGTCGGTAACCACCGGGGTATCGTTGCCACCCATGGAATTGAGCGACTGGGCAAAGGCGCTGCCTCCTGTTTTAAAGGAATCTGATGAGAAGTCGATATAAATGATCCGGCTTCCGGGTTCATCACAGGCAGCCGGTTCAACAGCCCTGGTGAAATCGCTGATTTCGGCAGCAGCAGAAATGATAACCGTTCCCGGGGAATAGACTTCAGAGCCATCTTTGTATTTTTGCGTCATGGAGAGCGAATCCTTACCTGTGGGGATGTTGATACCCAAAGATGTAGCGAATTCTCCGGCCGCTTCTACAGCGGCATAAAGCCGGGCATCTTCACCTTCGCGGCGGCATGGCCACATCCAGTTGGCACTGAGGGATATGCCTTTAATTCCGCCTTCAATGGGGGCCCAGATGATATTCGTCAGCGCTTCGGCAATGGATAAAACAGAGCCGTGAGCCGGGTTGATGATTCCGGCAACCGGAGCATGACCCAGTGAGGATCCGATTCCTCTGTGGCCCACGTAATCCAGTGCGGTAATCGATAGGTTGTTCAGCGGGAGTTGCAGTGCACCGCAGGTTTGCTGCTTGGCAACCAGTCCGGTAACCGACCGGTCAACCTTATTGGTCAGCCAGTCCTTACAGGCAACAGCTTCCAATTGAAGCAGGTTTTCAACGTATTCAGGGATCAGTTCAACCTGGCATTCTGCGGATGCAAATGATGTTTCAACAGTTTTATCCTGCATCACCGTTTTGGGCGGATTGCCGAAGAAATCCTCGAGTTGAAGATCAATGGGCTTTTTCCCGTCTTTGTTGGAAAATACAAATTGTTGGTCTCCTGTAGCTTCACCAACAACATACCGGGGAGCTCTTTCGCGATCCGCAATCCGGGCCAGCAGCTCAGTGTCTTTTTCTTTCAGGATCAAACCAATACGCTCCTGCGATTCGTTACCGATGATTTCTTTATCCGAAAGGGTCGGATCTCCGATTGGCAGTTTATCAATATGCAGGGTGCCTCCGGTGCTTTCAACCAGTTCCGAGAAACAGTTGAGATGTCCTCCGGCGCCATGATCGTGTATGGAAACAACAGGATTCCTGTCGGATTCAGCCAAAGCCCTGATGGCGTTGTACACTCTTTTCTGCATTTCGGGATTGGAACGTTGAACAGCATTCAGCTCAATGGAATGGTCATATTCTCCGGTGGCAACCGAAGAAACAGCACCACCACCCATGCCAATCCGGTAATTGTCGCCTCCGAGCAGCACAATTTTATCGCCCTTTTCCGGTGTATCCTTAATACTGTGGGCTTCGTTGGCGTAACCCACGCCTCCGGCCAGCATGATTACCTTATCGAATGCCCAGAATTTGCCGTTTTCGGTGTGTTCAAAGGTAAGCAGGCTGCCGCAGATCAGTGGCTGTCCGAATTTGTTACCGAAATCGCTGGCTCCGTTGGAAGCTTTGATCAGTATTTGTTCGGGCGACTGGTACAGCCATTTTCGGGCAGGCAGATTTTTTTCCCACTTGCGTCCGCCATTCAGCCTCGGGTACGATGTCATATAAACGGCCGTACCTGAAAGCGGCAGTGAACCCCTTCCACCTGCCATCCGATCGCGGATTTCACCGCCTGAACCTGTGGCTGCACCGTTAAAAGGTTCAACAGTGGTAGGAAAGTTATGAGTTTCAGCTTTCAGCGAGATAACTGACTGGATGGGCCGCAGCCTGAAAAAATCAGGCTTATCATGTGTAACCGGTGCAAATTGCAACACCTGCGGGCCCTGAATGAAAGCACAATTGTCTTTGTAGGCCGATACCACCCGGTTGGTATTCCGGCTGGTGGTGTTCCGGATCATCTGAAACAGGGTAAGATCCTGTTGCACACCATCAATAACAAAGGTTCCGTTAAAGATTTTATGCCGGCAATGCTCTGAATTAACCTGCGAGAAGCCGAAGATTTCACTGTCGGTAAGTTTTCTGCCAATTTTCCCGGACAGGCCCCGGAGGTACTCAATTTCCGGTTCACTCAGGGCTAGACCTTCCTTTGCATTGTATTCGGCAATATCATCAATATAGAGAATGCTCCCGGGTGTATGTTGAATGTCGAAAATATCCTCATCCAGTTTTTCATAGTAAACCTGCAGCATGGCATCATAAGGGTCCTGCCTGCCTGCTTTCCGAAACAACTCAATCCGTTCGATCCGCTCGATACCCATGTTCTGCGTTATTTCAACGGCATTGGTGCTCCAGGGGGTGATCATTTCCTTACGGGGACCAATATATCCTCCGGTAAGGCTTTTCTCATCAACGCGAGAAGCTTTCCCAAACAACCAGGAGAGCTTGCTGAACGATTGCTGATCAATTGATCCGGATGATTTAACCGCGTAAATAACTCCGTCTTGTGCTTCGAAAAAGTAATTCATGTTTTTATGGAAGTATCTTCGGCAAAGTTAGAAAAAGCTGTCAGTACTCAATAATCCTTTCTACATTATTGTTGTGGAGATACTGCCTGATTATCTGTTGAACCTCCCTGTTATCGGGGAAGTAAGAAATGCATTCATGCATAATATCGGGGTTGTATTCCTGAAACGAAGGGGTAAAGTATCCGAATCCAATGTACTTACCCTTTTCAATTTTCACTACCGACTTTTCTTCCCTGTTTCTTCCTTCATCAATGATCAGTAGGTTATGATACCCAAAGCGGCAAACATCAATGAGTTTGTTTGCTCTGAGGTTGTATTTTGCAGGCGGTTCCTTACCAATGCAGGCACCCTTACAGGCGCCAATTTCATAATGAAAGCAGTGGTTTTCGGATGGGTAAATACCACAAAGTTTCTGGCACAGACCGAACCGCTCAATCATGCGGTTCAAAAAACCATGGGCTTCGGCTTTGGTTGTGAAAGTATTCAATGGTGATGTCGGACTTTCTGATGTTTTTTCCAGAGCAAACCGGATGTACCCCTGATCATCGGTATAGGAACACAATTCATAGCGGAACATCGACCGGCGTTGCCTGCGGTTGAAAACCGGCTTGTGTCTTTTTATCTCGTGAGATTCCCGCAGCAGTGCAATCAGTTCGCTGCCTGTACAATCACAGTCAACATCAGCCACCATGATCTGCATGCGCATGGCTTTACCTGATGAATGATTCGAGAAATGAGAAAGCACGCGGCTTTTGATGTTTTTGCTTTTTCCAATATACACCAACTCTGCATCCTGGTTGTAGAAATAATAAACACCGGCAACTTCAGGCAGGCATTTCAGTTTTTCAGGATCAAGCAGCGGATTTTTAATGCCGCTGGTTTTACCCGAACCGGCTATATAGTTGGTGCTGTTGCGCGATTCTTCCTGTATCAGCATTTCAAATAAAACGGATGTGGCTGCAGCATCGCCCATAGCCCTGTGGCGTCCGTTGATGGAAATATTCAGGTCGTCGCAGAGTCTGCCGAGACTGTAGGATTGATGTCCCGGAAGGATTTTACGGCTCAGGCGCACTGTGCATAATTGCTCGCGCCGGTAATCGTAGCCTAGCCTTTGGAATTCACTGCGGACAAAATTGTAATCGAAGGCAACATTGTGGGCTACAAAAACATGATCGCGGGTAAGCTCAACGAGCTCTTTTGCCACTTCGTAGAATTTAGGAGAACCGGCTACCATTTCATTGGTAATACCCGTTAACGAGCTGATGTGATGGGGGATTCTGCATTCCGGGTTGATCAGCGCAGAAAATTCATGAATTACTTCTTGCCCGTCGTGCAGAACAATCGCAATTTCGGTGATTTTGTCTTTTTTGGGATTGCCACCGGTTGTTTCAATATCAACTATTGCATACATGATGGGTACAAAAATAGCTGATGTAAATGCAAAAAAACCGGTTTTGCCAACCGGTTTTATGAACATCTTTCAACAAAATCTGCTTAGGCGCCACGGGCTGCAAAAATCGATTTGAACGTCCCGAAGAATATTTTGATGTCATTTCCCAATGACCAGTTTTCAACGTAGTCCCGGTCGAGTTGCATCCATTCATTAAAAGGTACTTTATTTCTTTCAGGCTGAATCTGCCAGGTACAGGTGATGCCGGGTTTGATACACAGGCGCTTGAGATGCCATTCTTCCTGCGCGTAAACTTCGTCGGGCAGCATAGGCCGGGGACCAATCAATGCCATATCGCCAATTAATACATTGTATAACTGAGGTATTTCATCGATGCCGGTTTTTCTCAGGATACGGCCAACACGTGTTATTCTTGGGTCATTGACTATTTTAAAAGCAGGTCCGTCTGTTTCATTAAGTGCTTGGAGTGAGGCTTTTTGTTTTTCAGCGTCAGCCACCATGGTGCGGAATTTGTAAATATAGAATCTTCTTCCCCTCAGGCCTACCCGTTTTTGCCTGAAGAAAACCGGTCCGTTAGATGTATACCTGATCAGCAGGGCAATCAGGGCCAGCATGGGTGATAAAACAAGCAGGGCAGATGCGGCAAAAGCTTGTTCAGCCAAAGATTTTAATATGTAGCCAAACCGTTTTCCGGGATTTGTTTCCAGGGCAAGAAACAGGTAACCGGCAATATCCCTGATTCCTGAAACCGGAATGCCCTTTGATTTCATGTAAGGAAGAATCTGAAGCGTAACACCGAACTGTTGGCATATATCAGCCAGTTCCTTCAGGTATTCGGCCGGAAGCGATGAGGTGCAGCACACGATTTCATCTATGATGTCATGCCGCAGGATACTTCTGATGTTGGCATTAACAGGATAAATCCTGGAATGTTTTGGAAAAAGCACCCGGGTAATGGGTGAGTCCGACAAAATGTAAGCTACCTGAATGCCCCATTTTTTCTGAGTCATCATCTCGTAGATCATGTCAAGATGATTTTCATCAGCTATAACCAAAAGCTTTTCAGGTTTGCTGCTGCGACCCTGAAATCGTAATAATTCCAATGTTCTGTTCGTTCTCTTTTTGCTATCCATAGTAGGTGTTGTCATCAGTATCTTCATACTATTGCCGGATAGGAAAGTTGAATATTTGTTATGAGTGTGAAAAAAGTGTTGACGAATTGACCCGGAAGCTCAACAAAAAAAACAATACCTGAGAATGCAGTTAGGTGAAGCCGTAGAATAAGTGAAACGACTTTTTTTGAAAATAATGACATTAGTCACTTTCCTGAAGCAGAATATCTAATATTTTTGATATCAGGTTATGTAACTTAATTTTGTCCTGTTTTTTTTATATGTTTGCTGATCTAAATTCACAACCCGATAACCAGAATCTTTTTTCTATTTTGTAAGCTGAACTTGTGAGGTGAATAAGTAATAAATGGATTTTGGTGCCTGATAATAAAATTTCATTATTTTTGAAAATTAAAACTATACTATGCCGGAATTTCCTATGAGAAAAAACGAGTCGTTGGAAGAAATGGTGACTCGAAGAAACAAAAGATTGAAAGGATTATTTTCAAGATTTGGGATTAATGTGCGTTTGGTCGGAGATGATAATAAGCCGGCGGTTATTAAAGATGAGTCGATTGTATTATCATGTTACGTAAAGAACTTTGATCTGCACTTTACCAAAGAGCCCTTCAGTGATGAAATATTGAAAACCGTGAAACTGAAGCAGGAACCCGAGATTACGAAGTTTGAACTGCTCGAAGTTCTTGAACTGTGTCAGCATCGGCCTGTTTTCAAAGTCAAACTGGAAGGAAGTGACTTGTACCTGGTAGGCTATAATTACCTTAATTCAGAGGATGCTGTTGGCCGTTACCCCGTATTTGCCAAACACAAACCGAAGGTATATTTCGATTACGAATATGCACAAAGCGTAGCGGAAAATTTACGCACTGACGGATATACCGTGGTTATTGAATAAAGAAAGATTACCTCTTTTACATACCCGCTTCACCAGCGGGTTTTTTTATGGCTTTTTACCGGGTGGTTAATATTTATTTTTACAGGAATTGTTCAATTCAACTAGATTTGTATTTTGAACATGGATTGAATGAAAAAAAGGGACAAATCTTTTGTGCCGGTTCCGCGACTATTCTCTAAAAGCAGTCAGCTAACTGTTGATTTCAGACAGATCAGTAATTTCTTCTACGATCAGCTGGTTGATGCCTTTATATTTTTTACAGTTGAAAAACCGGTCGACTGGAACACTTTTTCATCACCGGAAGGAAAGCTGCGAGCCCTGGCTGGCAGGTTCATAATCAACGATTACAATGATGCCTTGTTGCTGCAATATGGGAAGGCCACAAAATCCATAATTGGCATGTCGCTGGGTGAATTCTTCGGAAGCAGCTTCATGTTGAACAACGAGTCATGGACTAAGCTGATTAGCCAGGGGGAGGTTTTCGCAGAATTCACACATGAGAAAACCGAGGGTTCTGTATGGTGGACAGAGGCCAATTATCGGCTGATTAAGGATAAAGCTGGCAAGACCATTGGAATAATTGTTGCACAGCGTGATATTACCCAGCGAAAACTGGCCTATAAGATATCGGAAGAATCAGAAGAAAGGCTGAGAAAACTGGCGCACCTTTCTTTTCAAGCTATTGCCATTCTTCATCAGGGCATGGTAGTTGATGTGAATGAAGCCATGGTGAAATTAACCGGTTACAGCAATGATGAATTGCTGACTCATAATACGCTGCCTTCCTGCTTTGAAAAGAATTATGCAAGAAAGCTCTTCAGAAAGAATTGGAATGAATCTGTGGGTGCCTTTGAAACCAAGCTCTATAGAAAAGACAAATCCATCATTACCGTTGAAATAGAGACCCAGATCATTAATTACAAAAATGAGCCGAATTATGTAATAGGTATCCTTGACGTCTCCAACCGCAAGAGAATTGAGGAGGAAATCGTGAAGCTTTCTATTGCCCTGGATCAGAGTGCCAATGAAATTATTATAACGCGTAGAAACGGGGATATCGAGTATGTGAATAAATCATTCACCACAATTACAGGATATCTTCCATCGGAAGTCATCGGTAAAAACCCCAGGATTCTGAAATCGGGAACGCATACTGCAGCATTTTACAACGATTTGTGGAATACACTCAAAAAGGGGCACCGCTGGGAGGGTGAATTCCACAATCGCAAAAAAAACGGAGAGCTATACTGGGAGTCAGCTACCATTACTCCTATTAAAAATAAGGACAGTGAAATTGTCAGGTATATAGCCATAAAGGAAGATATTTCGCTGCGCAAGATAGCCGAACAGTCGCTGAGAGAAAGTGAAGAAAAATTCAGATCCATGGTGTCAAACATACCGGGAGTGGTTTACCGGTGTGCCTACAACACTGATCTCACCTTTTTATTTGTGGCAGATGCTGCTGAAAACCTTACCGGATATAGGGTTTCAGAGCTTCAAAATAATCCGGGCCGGTCACTCGCCAGGTTGATTCACCCTGATGACCTGGCCCGGGTAAAAGAATCCATTAAAAAAGGGGTAAGCGACTTTCAGCAGTACAACCTGGAATGCCGGATCATAACCAAACACAAAACGGTGAAATGGGTTTCGAACAGTGGTCGTCCGGTTTATAGTGAAGATGGATCCATCAAATGGCTCGATGGCTTTCTGATGGATGTTACAGAAAGAATTCTGGCCCTGGAAGAGCTTAAAAAGGCAAAAATTGCCGCGGAAGAAGCAAATAATGCAAAATCTGAGTTTCTGGCCAACATCAGCCATGAAATCAGAACGCCCCTGAATTCAGTGCTTGGCTTTACTGAGCTCCTGGAAGGGTTAACAAGCGATAGCCAACAAATCAAGTATCTCAACAGCATCAGAGCCAGTGGTAAAAATCTGATGATGCTCATTAATGATTTGCTGGATCTGTCGAAAATTGAAGCCGGAAAAATGACGCTTCATTATACGTTTTTCGACATACGAAGATTGCTTGATGAGATCAGGAATGTATTTTCACTCAGAGTCACTATTAAGGGAATCGGCTATTTAGAGAAACTCGATAAGAAATTCCCGGCTGAAATAAAATTCGATGAAGTACGACTCAGGCAGATCCTGATCAATCTTGTTGGCAATGCTGTGAAATTCACCCATCATGGTGAGATTAACATTGTTGTTAAGTGTTCTGCCAGGATTGAGAAAAAGGAAAATCCAACAATGCAGCTGGAAATCCAGGTGAAGGATACGGGTATTGGAATTCCGGAAAACTCATTCCGGCTGATTTTTGAATCCTTCCGTCAGCATTCTCAGCTTGATTCAAGGAAGTATGAAGGAACAGGATTGGGTCTGGCAATTACAAAAAGGCTCGTTGAAGCCATGAACGGAAATATCAGCCTGCAAAGCAAAGTGGGGAAAGGGAGCACTTTTAAAGTGGTCTTTCCGCATGTGGAATATTCCGAAGTTAGTACCAACGCCATCACATCGCCTTATGTGCCTGAGTTCAAAACAGACAGGGGAAATGATGCAGGTGCCGAAGGACCGGATGGAAGGAGCCTAAACTATGCTACTGACGATAATCCGGATGTGCGTATCATCAGAAATTCAGATTTTAGTCGTATGGTCCGGCGTTTTGAAAATGAATTAACCGACCAGTGGAAGCTTTTTGAAAAAAAACAACCGCTCAAAGAAATACAGTCGTTTGCACAGGAGATAATCAGCCAGGGCAAAAGTTTTAGAATTGGCTTTATTCAACAATACGGCGAACAGCTTTTATCCACTATAGAGAACTTCGATATTGAGCAGATGAGAATCAAACTTGATTATTTTCCGGATCTTCTGAAACAAATGAAAAAACTAGTACATGAGAATAAATGAACAGAGCATCCTTATAGTGGATGATGTGCCTAAGAATATACAGTTGCTCGGAAGCATTCTGAAAGAGGAGTCGTACGAATTGGAATTTGCCACCAGTGGAAAAGAAGCTCTTGAATGGCTTGATTCAAAACCATTTGATCTGGTCCTCCTGGACATCATGATGCCTGAAATGGATGGTTTTGAGGTATGCCGGAGGATAAAAGAAAATCCGGCTACCCGTGAAGTATCTGTAATTTTTCTCACCGCCAAGGCCGACTTTCAAAGCATCATCCAGGGGTTTGAAACAGGTGCCGTTGACTATATTACAAAACCTTATAATCGCAAGGAATTGCTGGTTCGTGTGAAAACACACCTGACGATCCAGCAACAGCGCAAACAACTGGAACTTACCTCGGCTTTTGAAAAGAAGATATTTTCCATCATCGGGCACGACCTGAGAAGTCCCATGGGCAATATCCGAACCTATATTGATGCCTTTTTGCAGGTGAATACCGGACTTGATGAAAGCGTGGTTACCCTGTTGAAGGATCTGTACCTTTTGTCGGATAATGCATTTAATCTTCTCGAAAACTTGCTGAACTGGGCCAAGAGTCAGTCGGGGGTTATCATCTGTCGCCCGCAGGAAGAAGACATCTCCCAGTTGATCAGGAATGTTCTGACACTTTTCTCACTTCAGGCTGAGAATAAGAATATCACGCTATCTTATGAAGGTCCCGATAAGCTGAATGGCTTTTTCGATCCTGAGCTCATTTCCGTAGTTATCAGGAACCTGCTGTCTAATGCGTTGAAATTTACACCGCGGGGAGGCAAAATTGTTATCAGGGCGCATCAATCGATTGAGAACGACTCAAAAAGACTGATCATACAGGTTGCTGACACCGGCATCGGCATGTCGAAAGAAACCCTGGACAACATGATGAATAAGAGTTTTCATTTTACAACTTACGGAACCGACAATGAAAAGGGATCCGGATTGGGTTATCAGCTATGCGAAGAATTTGTGCGGTTAAACCAGGGCAGCATGGATATTGAAAGCAGCCCGGGATCTGGTAGTACCTTTATTGTAAGTTTACCGGCGAGTACAGCTGAAAGCAATAATTAAAGCGGCTGATTAACGTGAGTAAAATTCAAGTGCCGGTTTATAAACTGACATAAAGGCATTTTCTACCTGCTGATTGATTTTGTTGTAAAGAACCGGAAAAGGGTTTTCATGCGTGTAATCATACGGAAAGTGAACTAACTTAAACTGCCCTGACCGGAAGAAGTGTTCCCCCGTTGCCTCACGTATGCCTTCAACCGGCATGATCCTGTCGTTCTGCATTGCAATAACCATCAGGTTTTTACTGAATCCCGCCATAGCCTTTTCCCTTTCTCTTGCATACAGGCCCGGGATAATCAGCGATCTGAATGCGTCACCAAAGCTTCTTTCTATTCCGCCCGACTGAAGCTGATTCAGAAATCCCGACTTTTTTGTTACTGCATCGGTGTAAAACCTGAGGATGGTTTTGAAAGCTAAACTGTCCATGATATACTTGGATACGCCTTTCATTCCACTGAACAAAGACCCCCCGGCGAAAAATACTATTTTGGATTTGTCCAGTATCCCTTCCGGATTGCTGATCATCAATGCCTGAACCAGCATACAACTGATGGAATAGGCAAAGATGTCAGTTGAAGTTCCGTTTTCAAACAGCGGATGATCCCCCTTTTTTATTTGACGCAGCAGGCTGATCAAATCTTTGATACTCTGCAGACCTGAAAAATAAAAGCGCTGTGGGTATTCGGTAAGTCTTTCACTCAGGGCCAGGTTTACTACAGAGGCTTCCTGAATATGTGAAAAGTTTCTTTTACGGGCTTCAAGCAAGCCAGCCATTTTCCGGTTGTCGGTCCATTCGGGCAACCCCCTGTTGATGTGATACGAAAGCGGAAACATCAGAACCGCTCTGCCGGTTCTTTCAGAAAGCATCCTGGCCCCGGTCAGATGCTTGTGCCACGACCTTTCATTCAACCCGTGCAACAGGATAATTACCCGGGCTGCCTTTTTCTTTCCATCGGGCATGATTACCGGATAGCGGAAATGTACATTCTCTTTTATTTGCAAATCCTCCACGTGCCCAGTAATTGCTGCGGGCACAATGGCTGAGGAATGAAATTCCTGATTGATGATCCTGAGTTCACTTTCCGGTATCTTTATTTCATCCTGATTCAGATTAAATATTCCCTTGAGCTGCTGATAGTTTTCTATGAAATTCATGGGTGTCTGTTTGTTCAGCAAAGTAACAGCACCCGGGTATCTTTGTGAAAAATATGGTTTTCAGGTCGTAAGCAGGGGATTAAAAAGCCACCGGAGGGGTAAAAGTTTTCATAGTGGGGTGAAAAACTACTATTTGCACAGAATATATTTCACCCCAGTGCAAAATTACCTACCTTTAAAGCCAATTAATTATAAGGTATATATGCTTCCATGGGAAAGTAAAATACCCGATTATCTGACAGATAAAAAGAATGTCGTTGGCTTTATTCTGTTCACAGCAGCTTTTGCTCTGGTCTTTATCAATATTTACGCACCCTTTGGAGTTGATAAATGGCTCAACGTAAGCGATGTCGAGTTTTTTCTGTATTCCAGCATAGTCATCCTGATCGGCATGCTGGTGATTGTGATCAGCCGCATCCTGATGTATATGTTCACCCGGCGGGAATCAATCACCTATGCCGCCTATGCATTATGGATCGTGGCTGAAATTGTTGTGCTGGCTCTGGTTTATACTTTTATTCAATGGTATTTTTTGCATGTGGGTAATGATTTTCTCGTGATCCTCAAAAACTCGGTGCGCACCACTGCATACATCATTCTGCTTCCGTATGTGATTTCGTGGCTGTATCTGTCATTTAAGGATAAGTACCTGACGTTGGAAAAAATTGAAAATAACCGGCACCTGGATGAAATGAACGGCACAACCGGAAAGAAAGTTGCTTCACAGCTTATGATGATTCCGTTTCATGATGAGAAAGGTATGCTTAAGTTTTCAATTAAAAAGAACGACCTGCTTTATATTGAGGCGGCAGATAATTACATTGTTATCTATTACCTTGATCACATGAAGCTTTCAAAATACATGATCCGAAATACACTCAAAAGCATTGAGCTGAGTTTGCCGGACGCCGGACTGGTACGATGTCACCGGTCGTACATGGTTAACATTGACAACGTTAAATTCATCCGGAAAGAAAAAGAGGGGTTGATCATTGGTTTCGACTCTCCTTCAGATATCGTTGTTCCCATTTCAAAAACCTACCTTGATGTTTTTGTTAAACGACTCTCGCGCTATACAGGTATGGGAGAAAACTGAACGAAATCATCATAAAACATTCTGACAGGTACAAGTGTTCTTCTTATATATTCATCAATTGCAGCATTAAATCTGAAAAGCATAAAGAGTTAAAAAATATCAATAACATGGAAAAATTACATTTTGATACATTGCAGATACATGCCGGTCAGCAACCTGATCCGGTAACCCATTCCATAGCCGTACCCATATACCAGACCACCTCATACGTGTTTGATGATTCCGATCATGCTGCACGGTTGTTCGGTCTCAAGGAGTCGGGCAATATCTATACCCGGATCATGAACCCCACAACCGATGTGTTTGAAAAGCGCATGGCTGCCCTCGAAGGCGGCGTGGCTGCCCTGGCCACAGCTTCGGGTCATGCTGCCCAGTTCATCGCACTTACCAATATTTTGCAGGCAGGAGATAATATTGTTTCCACCTCCTACCTTTATGGCGGCACCTACAATCAGTTCAAGGTACAACTGGCCCGGCTCGGATTCCAGGTTCGGTTTGTGGAAGGAGATGATCCTGCTGGTTATGAGCAGAAAATTGATGATCGTACCCGGGCTATCTATGTTGAAACTATAGGCAATCCCCGCTTTAACATACCTGATTTTGATGCGTTGGCCTCCATAGCCCAAAGGCATGGTATACCTTTGATTGTAGATAATACCTTTGGCGCCGGTGGTTACCTGTTCCGGCCCATTGAACATGGTGCCAGTATCGTGGTGGAATCGGCTACCAAGTGGATCGGCGGACACGGCACCAGTTTGGGTGGTATCATCGTTGACGCTGGTAACTTCAACTGGGCCAACGGAAAGTTTCCCATGTTCACCGAACCTTCCGAAGGATACCATGGTTTGAAGTTCTGGGAAGCGTTTGGCCCCTCGGATGAAAGGCCCAACCTGGCTTTTATTACCAGGGCAAGGGTTGAGGGGTTGCGTGATTTTGGTTCCACACTGAGTCCGTTCAATTCCTTTTTGTTACTCCAGGGGTTGGAAACACTCTCGTTGAGGGTTCAACGGATTGTGGACAACGCTTTGGAACTGGCCCTTTGGCTGAACAGTCACCCTAAGGTAGAGCGGGTTGATTATCCCGGACTTCCTGACAATCCCTATCACGCTCTTGCAAAGAAATACCTGAAACATGGCTTTGGAGGTGTGATGGCTTTTACCGTAAAGGGAGGAAAGACTGCCGGTGACCGCTTGGTAAACAATGTGAAACTGATCAGCCACCTGGCCAATGTGGGCGATGCCCGGTCGCTGATCATTCATCCGGCTTCCACCACACATGAGCAGCTCAGTGAGGCTGAGCAAAAGAGTTCAGGCGTGGTGCCCGGCTCGCTGAGGTTCTCGGTGGGACTGGAACATGTTGAAGATATTAAAAACGACCTGGAAATGGCTTTGAGTAAAGTTTAAGGTAACTGCAATCAGGCATATACTTATGGGTATTAACCAACCGGAAAACATCAAACTTCTGATTCTTATTGCTGATAACCAATATCTTGTGATAGAAGGATTGAAATCAGCTTTGGGCAATGGTCATATACTCCTGGGCAGCGTACAATCGAAAGCTGAATTGTACCGTGCCATCCGCAGGCAGGTTCCTGATATTCTTTTTTTGAATTACGGCGCCCTTGATTTTGAAGGATATGGCGATTTGAGAAGTCTGAGAGCAGACTTTCCGGGACTGAAGATAGTTATTATCGCCAATAGCATATCTCCGCCAGAGTTCAACGAATACGCCGGATGCGGCATAAAGCATATTTTGCTGAAGAATGCCGGTAAGGATGAGCTGGAGGAGTGCCTCACGGCTGTTATACGGAATAAAAAGTACTATTCAGAGCTTGTTCTGGACATGATGCTTGATTCCGGGAAAGAAAATAAAACCAGGGTTGAATACGTGCAACTGACCACCTCGGAGAAGGAAATTGTTGCCCTGGTGGCAGGCGGACTTACAACCAAGGAAATTGCACAAAAGCGGTCGGTCAGTCACCACACCGTCATGACGCACCGCAAGAATATTTTTCGCAAACTTGGTGTGACCAATGTGTCGGAACTGCTTATGTATGCTATAAAAACCGGCATTATTGATACCATTGATTATCAAATCTGATGCTGCAGTATACCCTGTTTGTGGTATGTGAAATACCCGATAAGGGGTATTTCACATTGCTTCAACAACATACACCTTTGTGTCATTCATTTAAAACTTTAAAATAATGGCACAAATTGCAAAACACCTTACAGATCTTATTGGCAACACTCCGTTGCTTGAACTTTCCAATTTCAACAGGGCTCACAATGCATCGGGCACCGTAATTGCCAAACTCGAATCTTTCAATCCTGCCGGCAGTGTCAAGGACCGCATTGGACTTGCCATGATTGAGGACGCAGAAAAAAAGGGATTGCTTACGCCGGGAACACTAATCATTGAACCTACCAGCGGGAATACCGGAATCGCACTGGCATTTGTCGCTGCATCCAAAGGTTACCGGCTGGTCCTCACCATGGCAATAGTTGCAATAGCATTGCTCCAGATGCCATCTTTGTTAAAGGATCATGATTTTTTGGCATCAGATTTAGTCAAAGAATTATCTGATTTTGTACCAGAAATTAATGACCTGATTACAGATGGTTTAATCACTGAAGATGAAAAAATTCTTGGTGGTTATCGTATAGTACAAGGAGCGATGTTGTGGTGGTTGGCAGATGAATTAGTGAGGACAATTCGGGATGACACTTCGTTTAGAGAATGGTTGGAAGACTATGAATTAATAGGCCTGTTGACAAACAAAGAAATTAGAGTGTTGTCAAGGGGGGGTGAAATTATCGGGGGAATATTACAAAATGGTGCAAATGCTTTGGTTGAGGCATATGCAAAGGGTTTAGTGAAATAGTATTTGTAAAATCGCTACATCCATATACAGAGTCCCGGCACACCATTGCGTCATACTGCGCCGCAAACGTTCCCGCAATCGTGTACCGGAGCGATGGTTTGATTTTTGAAAAAAAGGGCATGGTGCCTACCTTTAACTCAGGGTGATTGCGCTAGCAAAGTTGAGAAAAGGCAGGGTTGATCCTGCTAGCAATCACGGCACCATGCCCCGTTAATTGGAAGTAATTTTACAAATTGTAAAGTGTCTTGCCCAAGTCAGGGCAAGCTAACAAGGCCAATGCAGCGGACTGCCCAAGCAAGGTTTAGTTGGGTGGGGTGTCGCCTAAGGTGGTATTTCAAGTTAGTGTGAATCGTGCTGGTGGAGTATATTTTTGTCGGCGGGGTGTTGTGTGTAGAGGCTTGCCGTATGGCATTGGATTCTCGTGCAGCC
>JAWOJJ010000036.1:0-8879 GCA_046481675.1 Bacteroidales bacterium
CCCAGTAATTGCCAAAATCAGGATGCAGGGCCGTATTTTCACCAATGCTTGAAATGAAATTTTTCGAATTGGGATGCACGGGAAGGTTGTCAATGGGGGTGTTCAGGGCGTGATTGGGCGGGAACACAGGGTCGGTGTAATCGGTCATCGGTTGTGCAAAGGCCCCGATAGCAATGGCTATTACGGCCAGCAGTGTAAGATGGGTTTTGATTAAAAAAGGTTTCATATTGGGAATAACGTTAATGGTTATTGGTAATTAGTAATATCAACATGGTGAACTAATTGTTTTCTGTACGTCATACTCAGATTGATGAGCGTTGTCTTCAGGTCATATCCGTCAATTTATAGATTTGACCAATTGCTTGCGCCCCTTCAGGGCTTATGTTTTGTCTCTCACTTAATACGCAGGGCTATGCCCTGCGCTAGTGCTAACGCCCTTTCAGGGCTCCATAGCTGTAAAAATCTTTGCCCTGAAGGGGCATCAGCAACAGCACAGGGCAACGCCCTGTGTAAAAGACAACACGTTGAATATAAGCCCTGAAGGGGCGCAAGCTTTTAAAGGCTTACGGCTATAGTCTCCGGACTACGTTCATTTTTTCTTTTTTAGACAACCTCAATATGATCTATCTTGCATTAAATAACGTTTTCAGCATATACAATATTGCCAATCAGTCCGTTCTTCGTTAAGGCGATGTTTATCCGGTAAGAAATCAAAGTTTTAACTCCAACTCCGGCATATCCGGCTCAACAAACCCCTTTTTCCGGTAAATTTCAATACCGGCAGCCGACGCATGCAGGTAAACCTTATCCAGTTTAATCCGGCGGGCTTCATCAACCAACAGGTCTACAATGTCCGATGCGATTCCCTGGTTCCGGTATTCCGGAAGGGTATAAATATTGAGAATATAGCCAAGTCTCCCGGTTGGAACTTTAAAATGGCCCGGTATTTCCTGTATCACCATGCCTCCCGAACCGATTAGCTGATTATCCGCTTCTGCAACTATTCCGATGAAAGAATTGTCCTGTAAAGCTTTAGTGAAATACTCAGCCAGGGTTTTCCTTAAAGCTGATTCCTTTTCAGGTGTGGGTTTCCCTTGCAGTTCATACAAAAAGGCTATTCTGTTATCGGTTATCAGGTTGATTTCTTCTTTGCGGAGCTTGCGGTAGTTGATTGCAGACATATATAAACCATGTTAGAAGTGAAATATTTTACCTAAGCCGGATAATATATCATCTGCAAGCATTATCAGTGCCAGAAGGATAGCCAATGCCGCCAGGTAACCGGCCAGGATTTTGATTCCCAGGGGTATTTTTCTTTTTGTCGTTTCTTTTTGTAAAAGCACAGCCTGTTCATCGGTAATGCATACCAGTTTTTTAAAATCTTCCAGAGTTTTCCCGGCATTTTTCCGGCTCCAGGCAGCGTAATTGTTTTTAATTTTTTTGTTGCAACAAGCACAAAAAACCAGGTACTCTGATTTGATTTCATTCAAATGTTTGCAATGTTCACATTTCAGGTAGTGCATGTTCGGAATGATTGATCGGATTGGCGTTACTGCAATTCTTACTGATTTTAAGCTTATAAAAATAAAGATTCTTTACCAAACAAAACAACAAATGCAGTCCTTTCCTGTGCAACCTTCCCGAATGTGTGCATTGTAACAAATTTTCCATATATTCGATTGGTTAATAACCATGTATTTCAAAGAAGATTATGTGACTGACTTGTTAAGTTATGAATCTTCAGTTTTCCCTGACTCACAGCTCACAGCCCGTAGCTCCTAGCTCGCAGCTAACGACTATTCCGATAATTATGGTTGGAACGATGTTTAAGAAGAAATAGACACCCAAACTGTATCAAATGATTTATAACTGTCACATTCACACTTTCAGGGAGGCGGATATTGCCCGTAAGTACCTTCCTCTTGGTCTGGTCCGTTTTCTGGCAACCAACACAGGTTTTCAAACCATTGGATTTCTGCTGAACATGCTGAATCCGCTCACCAGTAACGATCAGTTCCGGAAATATGTCAGGTTTGTTAAAATAGGCCGTTACAAGGAACAGAAAGAAATTTTTGAAGATTGCCAGAAATTTTACCCGGTGAATTCAAAATTCATGATTCTGGCCATGGACATGGCATATATGAATGCCGGCAAAGTACCCAGGCCCTACATGGAGCAGCTCAGTGAGCTGGCAGAACTGAAGCGGGCTTATCCTGATGTAATTCTTCCGTTTGTGCATTTGGATCCGCGCAGGACTGACATGATGGATATGCTCCGGAAATGCATTGAGGAATGGGGCTACAGCGGAATCAAGATTTATCCTTCGATAGGTTATTTCCCCTATGATCCGCGATTAACGCCAGCTTATGAATATGCTGAGCACAACAACCTGCCGGTGATTTCGCATTGCAGTCCGTTTAACCCCACCCATAACAAAGGCTGGCCCTGGGAGATCAAAGCATTGCTTGCCGGTTCCAAAATCCCGCTTGATCTGGATACACGCAACCGAAAAAGATTGTGTTCCAATTTTGCCAACCCGCTCAATTATAAATTCGTGCTGGAAAAGCACAAAAAATTGCGGTTGTGCCTGGCGCATTTTGGCTCGGAGCATTATTGGCACCAGTTCCTGGATCACCCCGAGGATAAGGACAGCTGGCTTCTGGTGATCAAAGACATGATGGAAGAACATAAGAACCTTTATGCAGATATCTCCTTTACCCTGAATAACCGTGATTTTTTCCCGTTGCTGAAAGTATTGCTGAGTGATCCCAAAATCAACGAACAAATCCTTTTTGGTTCAGATTACTATATGGTGGAAACGAAAACCACCGAGCGTTGCTTTGGCATTGATCTTCGGGGTTACCTTGGGGAAAAAAAGTTCAGAACCATATCTTTTGATAATCCGCGCAGGTTTTTGGGAGAAATTACTTCATAAGAGCCGGATCCTGCCATGCATTTACAGCGGCTTGAAGTTCATGCCTGTGTGTTGTTTTTTGCGACCTGGAATGAATGTCTGCCCTGATATAGAGTAATCATTGCGGTTTTTTTGGGCTTGCAATTTATTGCTATCTTTAAAACCTTAAATACAACTGTTTTGTTGTAGGAATATCTGATTTATATGGAGCTTTACTTAAGCATAGCTGCAGTTGTTTTGGCGCTGGTTATTCTGATTGTTCAGTTGTTCTTTGGCCCGCGACGCATGTTTGCTGCAATGACCGACAAGCTTGATCAGGCTGAAAAGAATAACAACCGGGTTGAAGCAACAGTGAGGGATGAGGTACGAAGCAACAGGCAGGAGCTGACTTCCACGCTGGGATCTTTTCAGAACTCCCTGCTTGAAGTGTTGAATGCCATTTCAAAAACACAGCTCGATCAGCTCAAAAGCATCACCGATTCAAACCGGGAAGAGCTCACACGAAGCATGAAAGATTTTCAGACTGCTTTTGACCGGAATGTGGAATCGTTCAATGTGTTGCAGAAGGAGAAATTCGGTGCATTGGAAATCAAACAAAATGAGCTGATCCAGGATACGGCAAAGAAACTGGAACAGTTGCGTGAGACTGTTGAAGAGAAACTACAGAAAACCCTGAACGAACGGATCGGACAGTCGTTTGAACTGGTTAGCCGCCAGCTCGAGAGTGTTCAAAAGGGCCTGGGCGAAATGCATACGCTGGCTCAGGATGTGGGAGGGCTGAAGAAGGTGCTGAGCAACGTGAAAATGCGCGGCGGACTGGGTGAGGTGCGGCTTGAGATGCTACTTGAGCAGGTACTGGCTCCTGATCAGTACGAAGCCAATGTGAGAACCAAGAAAGGTTCCACGGAAGTTGTTGAGTTTGCCATCAAATTACCCGGCAAGGATGAGGATATGGGCGCGGTTTATCTGCCTATTGATGCCAAGTTTCCGCAGGATGCCTACCATCATCTTACCGATGCTTATGAAAAAGGCGACCAGGATGCCATTGATGCTGCGACCAAAAACCTCGATAATGTGATCCGGAAAATGGCCCGCGATATCCAGGAAAAATACATTGACCCTCCGGGTACTACGGAATTCGGGATCATGTTTCTGCCGTTTGAAGGACTGTATGCCGAAGTGATCCGGCGTACCGACCTGATGGAACAGCTTCAGCGGGAGTTCCGGATCATGATCACCGGTCCCACTACCCTGGCAGCAATACTAAACAGCCTGCAGATGGGCTTTAAAACGCTCGCCATTCAAAAGCGAAGCAGCGAAGTATGGAAAGTGCTCGGAGCTATTAAAACCGAGTTTGGCAAGTTTGGCGGTATGCTGGAAAAAGCGCAGAAAAACCTGCATACGGCATCAAACCAGTTGGATGAATTGGTAGGTAAACGCACCAAGGCCATACAGAGACGCTTGCGCGATGTAGAGTCGCTTCCGGTATCTGAAACAGGTCCTGTTTTGCCGGAATTTTCTGATCCCGAGAATGATGCAGATGAGGATGCTGAAAATGAAAATTTACAGTAGCTACAGGGCGTGGCCTGTCCTATTCAGGCCTGCCCTCTGCGGTTTAACAAAACATTCAGATTTGTCAATATGAATAAGAGCAACATGATCAAACAGGAATTTCTGGAAGCCAGGGATGTGCTGGAAAGTTTCATTTCTGATGACCATAATTTCAGCAATATTGAAAAGGCAGGAGCAATCATGGTACAGGCATTGAAAGAGGGGCATAAGCTGTTGTCGTGCGGAAACGGAGGATCCATGTGCGATGCCATGCATTTTGCCGAAGAACTGTCAGGGTTATACCGCAACCAGCGAAAAGCCCTTGCTGCCCTCTCCATTTCCGATCCGTCGCATATTACCTGTTCGGGCAATGATTTTGGATTTGATCATGTTTTTTCCAGGTATGTTGAAGCGGTTGGTCAGCCGGGTGACGTGCTGCTGGCCATCAGCACCAGCGGAAATTCTTCGAACGTATTGATGGCGGCTCAGGCCGCAAGATTGAAGGGTATGAAAGTGGTGGGATTAACAGGCAAAGATGGCGGCAAACTTGCCGGCATTTGCGATGTGGAAATCAGGGCGCCTTTCAGCAAGTTTTCCGACAGGACACAAGAGATACATATTAAGGTAATTCATTCGCTGATACATTATATTGAATCGGCACTTTAGGTTTTAAACCGGCAGGGCTGAAACAGCATGCCGACTCATTGCCTGAAACAAGAAAATATGATCAATGGAGTTTTTGTCAGAAAGGCTTTCAGGCTATTTCTGATTACTGTATGGTTCACAATGCCACCACTTCATATGGAAGCGCAGCAGAACAATACACTTTTTTTTATGCATTCAATTCCGGAGGCGAATTTTTTAAATCCTGCGGTACAACTCGATTGTGGTATTTTCATCGGCCTTCCGGTATTTTCATCATTTCATATGAATATTGCCAACAGCGGATTTACCCCCGCAAGCATGATCACCTTATACACAGATGGCTCGTTCGAAAGAAAACACAATTTCAACACTTCAAAACTTGCCAACCGCAACTATATGCTGGGGGAGTTTCATTCTACCCTTTTTGCGTTGGGCATCAGGCGTAACAGGGATTACTATTCCTTCACCATAACCGAGAAGAACAATACAGCATTTCTTTATTCAGCCGACCTGATTGCATTTACGCTTCGCGGAAGCGAAGAATTCGAGGGCAATGCAATAGGAATTCAGGGAACCCGGATGATGATGAACCACTATCGGGAATTTGCCTTTGGAATTGCACGGAAACGCTCGTCTAATCTTACTGTTGGGGCCAAGGTGAAAATCCTGTTCGGAGAATTCAACCTGAATACCGGTAACAGTGCGTTAAACGTTTATGTGGAAAACGGTACCCGGGAACTTATTTTTGACTTTGATGGCGGATTCAACAGCTCACTGCCTGTTGCGCTCAGGGAGGAAGCTCCGGATGCCTACAGGTTTCAGGAGGTGTATGATGCGCCTCTGCTGAAACACCTGATGAATTTCAGAAATCCGGGTCTTGCTTTTGATGCAGGATTCATATATAAATACAATGACAGATTGGTATTATCAGGAAGTCTGCTGGATTTAGGTTTGATTTATTATCGCAGCAATCTCACAAATTACCGGATAGAGGGAAGTTATACTTACAACGGGCCATTCGGCAACGGATCAGTGGATGAAGACTATCTGCTGGATGTGTTTGATGAATTAAACCGGAATATGACCGACGAGGTCACGGCCAATCCTTATGTCCAATTCCTGGACCCGAGGATATACCTTGGGGCAGCTTACAAACTCAACACACGTTACGATCTGAACTTTCTTTTGTATAACAGGTTGCTTCCCGGAAAACTGCAAACCGGAGCCACCATCTCATTGCTCACAAGGGCGGATAAAAAGCTCAGAACCAGCGTCAGCTGGTCGTATATGAACAACAGCATAACCAACCTGGGTTTGGGTGTGGCCTATGGAAAAAGACCGGTGCAACTTTACCTGGTCAGTGATAATATGCTGGGTTTTATTTTGCCTTTTTATGTGAAAAATGTAAATTTAAGAGCCGGAATCAACCTGAAACTTAGTTGCAGGGAATCCTATGATATCAACCAGTGCGGATGTGAGTGGATCAGGAAAGAGGAAAGTCGACGTTCCAGGAATGAAAAGTTCAGGCGTGGTAAGTAAGAAGATACAGGCAATTAATACATATTCTTATGCTTATAAAAACGTTTGGTGGCGCTGTTTATGGCGTTAATGCCGCCATTATTACCATCGAGGTCAACATCATCCAGGGGGCCAGCTTTTACATGGTGGGGTTACCCGATAACGCGGTTAAGGAAAGCCAGTTCCGCATTGAATCTACTTTCAAGTCGAATAATTTCAGGATGCCGGGAAGGCGGGTAATCGTGAATATGGCACCTGCTGACCTGAAAAAAGAAGGATCGGCTTACGATCTTCCGTTGGCAATAGGAATCCTGGCTGCCAGCGAACAGATTGCCTGTCCCGACCTGGACCAATACCTGATCATGGGCGAGCTGTCGCTCGACGGCAGTGTGAAGCCCATCAAAGGGGTACTTCCCATTGCCATTGAAGCACGGAAGCAGGGGTTTAAAGGATTTATCCTGCCTTTGCACAATGCCCGCGAGGCTGCTGTGGTGAACAACCTCGATGTTATCGGTGTGGAGCACATCAACCAGGCGGTTGACTTCCTAACCGGAAAACAGGTTATTGAACCCACTATTGTAGACACACGCAACGAGTTCTTCACGAACATCAACGATTATGAGGAGGATTTCTTTGATGTGAAAGGTCAGGAAAATGTGAAGCGTGCCCTGGAAATTTCCGCTGCCGGTGGTCATAACCTGCTGATGATAGGGCCTCCGGGCTCGGGAAAAACCATGCTGGCCAAAAGAATACCTACTATACTGCCGCCCTTGTCGCTTAACGAAGCTCTTGAAACAACAAAAATCCATTCTGTTGCCGGCAAAATAGGCCGCGATGCATCACTGATGACCTGCAGACCTTTCCGGAGTCCGCACCATACCATTTCTGACGTGGCCCTTGTCGGCGGGGGTTCATTTCCCCAGCCCGGGGAAATTTCCCTGGCTCACAATGGCGTGCTGTTCCTCGATGAATTGCCTGAATTCAAAAGGTCGGTGCTTGAAGTGATGCGTCAACCCCTGGAAGACCGCTGCATCACCATTTCACGATCCAAGTTTTCCATTGAATACCCGGCCTCATTTATGCTGGTGGCCAGCATGAACCCCTGTCCATGCGGGTTCTATAACCACCCTGAAAAGGATTGCGTGTGCTCCGCAGGTGTGGTGCAGAAATACCTGAACCGCATATCAGGTCCGCTGCTCGACCGGATCGACATCCACATCGAAGTGATACCGGTTCCGTTTGATAAACTATCGGAACTCAGGCCGTCCGAATCAAGTGAAGATGTGCGCTACCGGGTGATCAAGGCCCGCAAGTTGCAAATAGAACGGTATAACGATCACGAGAGCATCCACTGTAACGCCCAGCTCACACCGGCGCTGATGCGCGAACATTGCCAGATCACTTCCGAAGGAAGCCAGCTGCTCAAGAATGCCATGGAAAAACTGGGCCTTTCGGCCCGTGCGTATGACCGCATCCTGAAAGTATCGCGTACCATTGCCGATCTGGAAGAAAGCAAAAATATTGAACCAAATCACCTGGCAGAAGCTATCAATTACCGGAGCCTGGACAGGGAGAGCTGGGCGGGGTGAGAGAAGAACCAAGAGCCAAGAGCCAAGAGCCAAGATAGGGACAAGGGACAAGGGACAAGAGACAAGACTGGGTCAGGTTATTGGAAATGAAGAACGGGAATGGTTTGAATTCGAATTAAAACAAGTCGACTCCGGAGGATTCCCATGTTGATAGCATGTATGATTGGAAAAAAAATACGACCCCGGCTGGCACAGCCGTCAAGCTAATATTCGTAAAGTATAGATATTTAATGCATGAGAAGCGAATGTCATGCATGAAAGAACTCCTTATTACTTCTTTAAATAACCTTACATTTGTTCTATATAGAAATGTAAAGGCGCCCTGAAAGGGCAAAAGCAACAGGATAGGGCAACGCCCTATTTATAAGATATCGATAATCACCAAAAGCCCTGTAAGGGCGGTAGCAAGGTTTTTTAGTCCCAAACATATCGCTCATCAAAATCAACTTTATATTTTTTAAGGAATGCCCTGAATTCATCCTTGAAGGTTATTTTTTTATGATGTTCGCGTTGGTTGGCTATATATGCAACAACAACGTCAATTTCTGCAGGGTTTACAGAAAAAATACCATATCCATCCTGCCAGTAAAAGTTTGAATAATTCGTGCCTTTTGTCTTGATCCATTTTGAAGATTGTTTCTTGATTTCCTCCAATAACTTCA
>JAWOJJ010000104.1:0-2777 GCA_046481675.1 Bacteroidales bacterium
TACGCATTATGGGGATATCAATCTTACCCAATCCCAGCTGATGGTTGACAGCGTTAATTTTATCTTTAAGTTCAATACAGAAATCAGATTCGTTGATAATATCATATATAGAAATTAAAGAAATTGGGGGGAATCTATCACCATCAACTTTAGCCAGTGGATTATTGTATTATTTGACAGAAAATAACGAATATTTTGCGAAACGAATTTTTGTCATGGATATGTATGATTATTAAATAATTACGGTTGCCAACATGCTGTAACCGTAATTGCCTGGTTTCGTGCGTATTTGGAGGCTGGGCTTTTAATCGGCCAAGTTTTCGGTTGACAGTTTTCGTCTCCGGATTCCGGCAACTACGGTTACCGCTGCACGTTATTGCGACACGAAGTCGTATTATATAATTGTTTTACTGTCAGTTACGACTGATTGATAAAACCTGCTGTTCCTTCAGCAGTATCCTACCGGGGCATCGGATGTATGGTGCAGCCATTATCGGGTGAAGCCCCCGGGAAATAGTACCGATCGCCGGCTCGTGCAGCCAAGGGCGGGGCAAGAAACCGCGAGGTGGACAGTCTTTGGAGTCTCAACGCCAATTAAGGGCTTGGATGAGTGAGCATGGCTAAAATATTTGAACATTCCACAACTACCGGGATGGCGTCAGGAGCGAAAAATGAGAATGATACGCTCTGTACCAAAATGGTGAGCTGACAGGATAGGCACGTTTAACGCAGTGCTTACAAGGATGTAGATCAGCCGGTAGACAGGATGGGCCTAAACTCACATTATTGGTTATTTATATGGAACGTTGTAAGCCCGGCGCTCTCTCCGCCAGCTGGCGGATAAAACCGTAACCGCAAGGCATCGGGAAACGCCGGACAGAGACGATGAACAAAGCGAATGCCTTCCTGTAATGGGTTGGATAGTGGTTGAGCCACGGCAACATCACCACAGGCGAAAGCCTGCCTACCTTCATCTGGTGCTTTATGGCATAAAGTGTTACAGAACCTGATAATGGAAGAAAGCAAATGAACGAGAATGAAAATTCATCGTGTGCGCTCCCACACAAATTGACTAACTGGCAAACCATTTTATGGCGGAAGGTTATCCAACATGTGACCAGGCTGCAACGCCGCATTGCCAAGGCTGTGAAACAAGGCCGATGGGCGAAAGCAAAAGCCCTGATGTTCCTTGCTACAAAATCATTCTATGCTAAATTACTGGCTGTGCTAAGGGTATCAACCAACAAGGGTGGCAACACCCCTGGAATTGACAACACCGTTTGGACAAACGGAGAAGAAAAACTCGAAGCAGTCAGGAAACTCCGTTCAAGGGGTTACCGATCAAAACCTTTGCGCCGGATTAACATCCCAAAGAAAAATGGAAAGAAACGCCCGTTAAGTATTCCTGTCATGGACGACAGGGCGATGCAAACCTTGCACAAAATAGCCCTTGACCCAATGGCCGAATCACTGGCCGACAGTAACTCTTACGGGTTCAGGCCACGCCGCTCGTGCAACGATGCGGTGGCAGCCTGTTTCCAGATACTTTGCCGTAAAACTTCGGCTCAATGGATTTTTGAGGCAGACATCAAAGCTTGTTTCGACAACATCAGGCACGACTGGATATTGGAAAATATCCCTGTCAACAAAACCATCCTAAAACAATGGTTAAAAGCCGGGGTCATCGAGAAAAAGCGTTTGTTCCCAACCGACAAGGGTACCCCACAAGGTGGAACCATATCGCCGGTAATCATGAACATGGTCTTGGACGGATTGGAAACGGCCATCAACAAAAAGTTCCCACGGTGGAAGGGAAAGAAAGTGAACTTCATCCGTTATGCCGACGATTTTGTGATCACGGCTATCAGCAAGGAAGTCATTACCAATGAGATTATCCCATTGGTGACCGAATTTCTGATCGAAAGAGGATTAGAACTCTCGACCGAAAAATCCAAAATCACGCATATCAACGATGGGTTCAACTTCCTTTCGCAGAATGTCCGAAAATACAAGGACAAACTGGTTATCCGACCGTCAAAGGACGCCGTCCAATCGTTCAAAGATAAGATCAAAAAGATTATCGGAGAGAATCGGGGAATACCTGCACATGCCTTGGTACGGATACTAAACCCTGTTATCAGGGGATGGTCAAACTATCACAAGGGCATTTGCTCAAAGCGTACCTTCAACAGGTTGGCAACATTCATCTGGTGGCAACTCAGGCGGTGGACGAAATACCAGCACGGAAACAAAAACCGCTGGTGGATATACCATCGCTACTTCCATGAAAACCATTTTACCGATCAGAGAACAACCATAAACGGAACAGAAAATCATCGTCTGTACCGGATTGGGTATGTTCCTATCCGGTATCATGTTAAAGTGAAGGCAGGAGCCAACCCTTTTCTGCCCGAATTTGATCAGTACTTCTGCAACAGAACAAAACAGAAGCAATATTTAGCTAAAGAATGCAGGCAAATTACTACTTTTATGTCCAATAAAAGGAGTAACAGCAGCCGGGTTGTCCTTCGCCGGAACAGCCTTAAAAGTGCCTGAGCCGTATGCGGTGAAAGTCGCACGTACGGTTCTTAGGGGGCGTAAGCTACCCGGTTGCCCAATTTTATGAAAGACATTAGACACATAACAACTTCATTCAACGGAAATATAATTGGACTTGCTGAGTTTGAAAAAAGAGTTCAGATTTTTGATATAAACTCGCTTCAAGTAATCTCAGAATTTGACACTATACTTTCCTTTGGTGGAAAGAGAATCGCTAT
>JAWOJJ010000136.1:0-96884 GCA_046481675.1 Bacteroidales bacterium
GCCGCCAGCCATATCTCAAAAACCGACTTTTGATAATTGTATACTATGGCAATTTTCAATTTATGTTCTTTCAACTCCTTTGGCGTAAAAGGAAAATAAGTGATGGTGTTGTCGTCGTTGTAAATGCTGCCCACATAATAATCTTCAAAATAGTATTTGTTAAAATGGCTCCGCAACGACTTCATAAAACCATGTATTCCTTTATTTACCGGAGCATTGCGATTTCCGGTGATGCTGGCTGAAGAATTGGTCATCCAATATATATTTACTATTGTTATCTTATAGATTAAACAAACGGTTACATTAAAACTATCGCAAGCCGCAAGGGTCTGGGAGCAAATAACAAATTTTTATTGCTAATTCAGTACAGATATCCATATGGGAACAAAAACAGCAACCATAACGGCAACTGACATTTGCCAATAATAATTGGTAACATACAACCCGCTCAAAATGAGCAGTGCATCATCAGTATTCGACTCAATATATCCTTTTGTGGACGAGCCTGCAAACTTTATTTCAGTACCATCCGGATCAGAAAGGCTCCATTTGGTATTCCAGATATTATTGTAACTCCAGTAAACTGTTTTATTCATGTTCGATATGGTTGCCTTATTCTTCCAGTTATTGTATGAAATCTCCCCTATTAACTGGTTGGTTGAAAAATCAATGATTTCAGTACGCTGCTTAAAGAATCCTTTTGTCCTGAACAAATAGCTTTTACCATTGAGTTCAGCAACAGCTGTTTGCGAAAATGTTTTCTCCCTTAAATATCCATTCATTTCACCATTCTTGAATAGGGTGTAGGTATTCGAGAAGAAACCTTTCTTCCAGGTCAGATTTAATTGCATAACTGATTTTTTGCGACAATTTACAATATTTACCGGAAAAATTGCTTGTGCTTGATGGAATAATTCAGACTTGGGTTGCGTCACCTGTTAAGCAAAATTTAGCTGCGCTGTGTTGGCTGCGAAAACAACAACCATAATGTTGCACCTGCCTACCCCGATACCGCTAACCACTTCTCCTTACCCTCTCAAATATAATAAATTGTTTGCCTCATGGTACTGCAACACGCTGTTTTATACTCACAAAATGCATTGTGGAGAAAAAGTTTATAAACTACCCGGTGTTTGTTTCTCCAAACCTTTTCTTTTATTCATTTTTGTACTATGAAAGGGAAATTTGCCTTAACGCTAACCGTTCACCGGATTTTGGGACCGGTTTTTAACATGGTAATGATATCCCCAAGTACCAACAGGGAATATTATACTGTAACCGACCGGCTCTCGCTTGCCAACCTCCGGCAGTACGAACAAATGCTCTCGCCTGAAGAAATTTCCCTGGTTCAGGTAATCGAAGAATACAGCGATAACCAGCTCCTCAAGGTTTTCTCGAAAAAGAAGATCAGCGCCCAGGACTTCCTGGCTGCTATTGACGAAACCCTTTACGAGCGCCAGCTTCGCCCTTACATCGAACGCCGCCTGCTGCGCTGCACCGAACTTTTTTCGGGAACCGACATCCCCGTTTACCTGAAAAAGCAGCACAACAACATTTACGACTCCGACCGGCTCTACCTGCAGGACGATACCGCCGAAGCTGTGTTCAACTTCATCCGCAACAACGAGGGCGTGAAATACCACCTTTCGGTTTTACACAACGACGAATCCATCAGCCTTACCGGGAAAAACGGTTTCGTGCTGGTTAATGAGCCCTGCCGGCTGGTGTTGGGTAACCGGATTTTCCAGTTCGACGATATAGATGGCAAAAAAATACTGCCCTTCCTGAAAAAGCCTTTCATCAGCATCCGCCAGGAGACCGAGAAGAAATTTCTCGAAACCTTTGCAAAGCCCGTGATCCAGAAATACAAGGTGCAGGCCACCGGTTTCACCATAACCGATCAACACCTGAAACCCAAACCGGTGCTCTCACTCGAAGCCAACATAAATGGCCTGCCCGTGCTGATGCTCCGGTTTAGTTACGACGACAAGGCTGTTTACCTGGCCGGGAAAAAGTCGGAATTGCAAGTCACCCTGCGCCACGAAAACAACCAGGTAGAATTTCGCAGGCTGAACCGGGATCTGGTTTATGAAAATCACCTGATTAGCTCACTGCTCGAACTCGGCCTGGCTAACCTGGACGCCTCTTCTTTTTCACCCCTGAATACCCGAAAGCCGGAAAACATCCTGCAATCGTATGAGCTGGTCAACTGGCTGAATCAGAATAGCAAAGCATTGAAAAAACTGGGGGTTGAAATAACCCAGGCCAACCAGTCGCACCGCTACTACCTGCAAAGCCTGGAGCTTAAGATTAAGGTCAAGGAAAACAAAAACGACTGGTTCGACATACATGCTGTGGTAGAATTCGACGGTTTTGAGATTCCCTTTATCAAATTCAGGGGTTATATCCTCGAAGGCCGGCGGGAGTTTGAGCTGCCCGACGGCAGGATCATTGTGCTTCCCGATGAATGGTTTGCCCGGTTTAAAGACATATTCACTTTTGCCCGGGAAACCAACAACGAACTGCAGTTGGAAAAGCAGCATTTCCCGCTGCTGAAAGAAAGCCTGCAGGGACTTGATACATCTTACGCCGGCAAGCTTAAGAAATGGATCGATACGGCGCTTTACGAGGAACAGCCTGTTCCCGAAGAAATAAAGGCTGAATTACGTGATTACCAGAAAAAGGGTGTCAGCTGGATGTGGAAGCTGTATACCAATGATTTCGGCGGTTGCCTGGCCGACGACATGGGACTTGGAAAAACACTCCAAACGCTTACATTGATGCAACAGGTCATCAATGAAGAAAAGAAACGGCACCGCGGTCCGGTGAACTCGGTTTTCGAACGCCAGCTCACCATCTTCGATTCTCCGGAAGCAGCCGACATCAAGGCGAGACCTTCTATGATCATAGTTCCTTCCACCCTGATACACAATTGGATCAACGAGGCTGAACGGTTTGCACCCCAGCTTAAAACGGGATTTTACGGCGGCCAAAACCGCAAACCTTTTCACTACTATTATAACAATTACGATCTGATTGTCACCTCCTACGGTTTGGTTCGCAATGACCTGGATGCCATCAGGCCTTATGACTTCCTGTACCTGATCCTCGACGAAAGCCAGGTGATCAAAAACCCGCATTCAAAAACTTACAAGGCGGTAATCGGGTTGAGTTCGGAGCACCGTATTGTGCTTACCGGCACGCCTATTGAAAACTCGCTGGGCGATTTGTGGGCCCAGATGAATTTTGTGAACCCGGGATTGCTGGGCAGTTATGAATTCTTTCGGAACCAGTTTGCCAATCCCATAGAGAAAGAAAGCGACGAAAAGAGGGCACGCGCCCTACGGACGCTGATTAAGCCATTTGTACTCAGAAGAACCAAGAGTGAGGTGGCACGCGAATTGCCCGCACTTACGCAACAGGTTATATACTGCGACATGTCGGAATCGCAACAGTCGTTTTACGAAACCGAAAAGTCGAAAGCCCGGAACCTGATCCTCGACAACATCAGCAAACAGGGCCTTGAAAAATCATCGTTCATCATTCTGCAATCGCTCACCCGGCTGCGGCAGGCCGCCAACCATCCGGTGCTAATAGACAACAGTTATGTCGAAGATTCAGGGAAACATGACCTGGTGATCGATCATATGAAAAATGTAATTGCAGAAGGACATAAAGCACTCATTTTTTCATCGTTTGTGAAAAACCTCGAATTGTATGCCTCGTTTTGTGATCAGACGGGAATTCCCTATACGATGCTCACCGGCGATGTTCCGCAGCAACAGCGGGAAGCTATCATCAAAAAATTCCAGGATAATCCGGACATACACCTTTTCTTCATATCCATCAAGGCGGGTGGGTTCGGTCTGAACCTGACCTCGGCAGATTACGTGTTCATACTCGACCCCTGGTGGAACCCGGCAGTGGAGGAGCAGGCTTTGAGCAGGGCTCACCGCATCGGGCAGAAAAAGAAGGTTTTCGTGTACCGGTTTATCACCAAGGATACGCTGGAAGAAAAAATTCATACGTTACAGGAAAAGAAATCACAACTGGCCGAGAATTTCATCAACAACAACAATCCTTTTGTTGCAGGCGACAAAGAGGAGCTGATGAAGTTGCTGGAGTAGTTGCGGCAGTTGCAGTAGTAGCCGTCATTGCGAGCGAGGTTCGAGCGTGGCAATCTTTCCGGAACGAAGTGAAGCATGGCAACCGGAGCGAAGCGGAGCTTAACGAAGTTAATCCTGAGAGGAAAGGAACTCAACAAGGTAATTCTTAAGCAGAGATTGCTTCGGTCGTGCCTCCCTCGCAATGACGCGTTTCGATCGTGCCTGCACTACCGCTTCGGCAGGCAAGTCTTGCCTCTTGGTTCTTGGCTCTTGGCTCTTGGCTCTTGGCTCTTGGCTCTTGGCTCTTGGCTCTTGGCTCTTGGCTCTTGGCTCTACTCGTCACTCGTCACTTTTTCTCAACCCCAGCTCCGCTGCTTTTTCCATCATCAGCTGATACGCCTCGTCAAAATTATTGTGGATGTCGCCCTCGAGGATGGCTTCTTTGATTGTATTTTTAATAACGCCCACTTCGCGGCAGGGGCCTATATTAAAGGTTTTCATGATGAGTTCACCATCAACGGGAGGCTGGAAATTGCGCACTGCATCCTTTTCCTCAATTTCTTTCAGCTTCTGCCTTACCAGTTGAAAGTTGTTCAGGTATAGCCGAACTTTTTCGTCGTTTTTCGAAGTAATGTCGGCTTCACAGAGCATCATCAGGTCGTCGATGTCGTCGCCTGCCTCAAAGAGCAAGCGGCGGACCGCGGAATCAGTCACTTCCTCCTCCACCAGCGCAATGGGACGGAGGTGTAACAGCACCATTTTTTGAACATATTTCATGGAAGTTCCAAGCGGGAGATGAAGTCTGCGGAAGATACCCGGTACCATTTTGGAACCCAGGAATTCATGGCCGTGGAAGGTCCATCCGTGACCTTTGATGTATTTCCGGGTTTCGGGTTTGGCAATATCGTGCATGATGGCGGCCCAACGCAGCCAAATATTATCTGATTTTTCGGATAAGGTATCGAGTACCTGGAGCGTGTGTATGAAGTTATCCTTGTGCCTTACTTTATCCAAAACAGCTACGCCCTTCAGGTTGTCGAATTCCGGAAAGATGAGCTTAAGCAGTCCGGTTTTCTCCAGCAGGATAAAGCCCCGTGACGGCATTTCCGAAAGAACCATTTTATTCAGTTCATCGATAATCCGTTCACCGGAAATGATGCCGATGCGTTCGCGATTATGCTTTATGGCTTCAAGCGAACGGTCTTCAATGGTGAAGTCCAGTTGCGTGGAAAACCTGATGGCCCGCATCATGCGCAACGGATCATCGGAATAAGTGATATCGGGATCAAGCGGTGTGCGGATCAGCTTCTTTTCGAGGTCACCCTGGCCGTTAAAGGGATCAAGGAGTTCGCCATAGGTTTCCTTGTTCAGCGAAACAGCCATGGCATTGATGGTAAAATCGCGCCGGTTCAGATCGTCTTCGAGGGTACCGTTTTCAACCACCGGTTTGCGGGAATCGGCATTGTAAGATTCTTTTCGGGCACCCACGAATTCAAGTTCAAGATCATCATAGCGGAGCATGGCTGTGCCGAAATTTTTATACACAGTGATCCGGCCTTTTTTACCCAGCTTACTGGCCAGGCTTTTTGCCAGTTCAATGCCGCTTCCCACAACCACAATATCAATATCCTTTGACTGGCGTTTGAGCAGCAGGTCTCTTACGTAGCCCCCGATGACAAAACCCTGTAGGTTATTCTCGGCAAGCACCTCCGATAGTATGGGGAATATTCTGTGGTTGAGTGGAATGTTCATGAATGAAATGTAAATCGGCACAAAAATAGTATTTTCAGTGAAGAGTATTTCATTGGGTGATTTGAAGATTTGAAGATTTGAAAATTTGAAGACATGCTCTATATGTCACACTGAGCTTGCCGAAGTGCGACTTACAAGGATTCAGTAGCAGCGGCAGTGGCAGTGGCATGCTTCGACTCCGCTCATCATACGGCGACAGTCAAATCCCCAATCTCAATGCCCATAACACACACATCCAGTATCCAGCATCCAGCATCCAGCATCCAGTATCCAGCATCCAGTATCCAGCATCCAGTATCCAGTATCCAGCATCCAGTATCACCAATTTATTTCTAAATAAAAAAACTTTTTCTACATTTGCCCCGTATTTCACTAAGGGGGTGCCCTAAAAAATCGGGCTGAGATCATACCCTTAGAACCTGATCCGGGTAATGCCGGCGAAGGGAATTGGTGGCAATGACGAACGTTGCCGCTGTTTCATTAACTTAAAAACTTTCACTATGAAGCAGGTATGCATTTTACTTGCATTGGTTTGCTTTTCATGGCAGGCCCATGCGCAATTCTCCGTGAAGGGGACGGTAACGGGACATGATCAGGAACCTCTGATCGGAGCTCATGTAATGATTACCAACACGTATTACCAGACAATTACCGACAACAAGGGCAGTTTCAATTTTAATGGTATGAAGTCGGGTTCCTACGAAGTAAAGGTCAGCTACGTCGGTTATGAAACCTGGTTATCAAAGGTTGAAGTCGCCACAGACGTTGCATTGGAAATTGAATTGAAGGAATCACCTGTTGTGGGTGATGCCGTTGTTGTATCGGCCGTAAGGGCCTCGCAAAACACACCCACCACTTTCAGCACGATGAACAAAGAAGAGATCAGCAGGAAAAACACGGTCCAGGATCTTCCCTACCTGCTAAACATGGAACCCTCGGTGGTGGCTACATCCGATGCAGGAGCCGGCATTGGTTATACAGGTCTTCGTATCAGGGGAAGCGACATCACCCGCATCAATGTAACCATCAATGGGATACCGCTTAACGATCCGGAATCCCACGCGGTTTATTGGGTAGATATTCCTGATTTTGCCAGCTCGGTTAACAGCCTGCAATTGCAACGCGGCGTCGGCTCCTCTACAAACGGGGCCGGGGCATTTGGTGCATCAATGAACCTGGAAACCAATTCAATTCAGTCAAAGCCCTACGGACTGGTAAGCCTGGGAGCAGGGTCATTCAACACCTGGAAAACTACCTTCCAGGGAGGAACAGGACTGATACGCGACCACTGGTATTTTGAAGGGAGGGCATCGGCACTGGGATCGGATGGATATATTGACCGGGCCTCATCGGACCTCAGTTCCTACTTCATCCAGGGTGGCTATTACAATGAGAAAACCCTGATCAAGGCAATTGCCTTCGGAGGCAAAGAAAAAACCTACCAGGCCTGGTATGGCATTGACGGAGAAACAATGAAAACCGACCGTACTTTTAATTATGCCGGTGCTATTTATGATGAAAACTGGAATGTAACAGGATATTACGATGATCAAACCGACAATTACACCCAAAACCATTACCAGTTGCATATTTCACAACGCCTGGCGCAGAACCTCAACCTGAATCTTTCGGGTCACCTCACCACCGGGAATGGTTACTATGAAGAATACCAACAGAACGAGCCGTTTGCCGATTACGGGTTAAACAACCTGTATTTTGGGCTGGACAGTGTTCCCAACGGAGGCTCTTACAGCTACTTCTACCATGATTCGGTTACCAACACCGATCTGGTGCGCCGTCGCTGGCTCGACAACAAGTATTACGGGCTCACCTGGTCGTTGCATTACAAGCCCGGTAAGGCGGATATCATCATCGGAGGCGCTTATAACAAATTCGACAAAGCCAAACACTATGGTGAAATCATCTGGGCCGAATTTGCCAGTGTTCCCAATGATCACCAGTATTACGAAAACATGTCGTTTAAAACCGACTTTAACGCTTTCGCAAAAACGGCCTGGTCACCCATTGAGGCCCTCACCCTGTATGCTGATTTGCAATATCGCACCATCACATACAAATGCAACGGAATTGAAAGCCATCTGGATACGGTTGCCATCCAAGAGACCTTTCATTTCTTCAATCCCAAGCTTGGTTTAAGTTACAGCATCAGGCCGGGAACCGTTTATATCTCATACAGTATTGCACATCGCGAACCCATCAGAGATGACTATATTGATGCCCTTGCCGGCGAAAAACCTAAGCCCGAGATGCTGGGAAACCTGGAGGCAGGAATTCGCAAAGCCGGGCACAATTATCAGTATGCAGTGAATTATTACCTGATGAATTACCGCGACCAGCTGGTGCTCACGGGGGCCATCAATGACGATGGACAGTATGTGAGAAAAAATGCCGGGAAAAGTTACCGGACCGGAGTGGAACTTTCCGGAGGATACAAACCCGCGAAAATGCTTGAAGTTGAAGGCAACCTGAGCCTGAGTGTAAATAAAACCGACTATACACAGGAAGATGAAGAAGGCCAACTGGCAACCTATACCAATTCAACCCTGTCATTTTCTCCGGGGATAACAGGCAGTTCACAGGTACGTTTCTTCCCCTTCAAGCAGTTTGAAATCGACTGGATGTTGAAATATGTGAGCAAGCAATACCTTGACAACACCCAAAATGAAGAACTGGTACTTGATTCATACCTGGTAAACAACCTCAGACTGGCCTATCTCATTACAGGAAAAAATGCCCCTGATATGGAACTCACTTTGACAATCAATAATTTACTGAATGAAAAGTATGAATCAAACGGTGCTGTATACGGAAATACCCCATATTATTACCCGCAGGCCGGGATTCATTTCATGGCCGGTTTAAATGTTAAATTTTAAGTTTATATTTATCTGATATTATGTGTTTTATGAAAATACGTTAAAAACATCTTAAATTTTCAGAATCCGCGTAACTAATATGGCATGATTTTCGTTATATAAATACTAGGTTAATAATTAGTTTTGATTAGGGTTAAATAATAGTTTTTCTAGGTTTTTTTTCGTAATTTTAGGTTTAATGGTTAGGGTTAAAAAGCGGGAGTCCACAAAGGCTCCTGCTTTTTTTCTTATGGTTACTCAAACGTTTGCGTTCAAGATTAGCACAATTTCGTCATCGGAATACTGCAAATAATTTAAATTTTTACTTCTTTTGTAGTTGGAAATGAACCCAACTAGTCCGCGATGATAAGTTTGTACAAAGAAGTCTGGAAAGCTTGTCACTCCTCAGTGTGCTCCATCAGGTTCCTGAACGGGAATGATATAGAAATCGTATGCACCACCGGTTTTAGAGCGGGCGATTACCTGTTGACTCATGATATGGTAAACAGGCTTCACAAAGCAGAGTTTGTTGAAATCAATTTTGTAAAGGAAGACGGGCACACCGTGACTGCCATGGAGCGGCTTTCGATGCATGATTTCCAGGAACGTATCATCACCTCGTATGATCAGGAAATAACCGGGTTTTCACTCATCTCCATTGCCGATCTATCATTCAACGAGATTCCGGCACTGACATTTGCAGTCAACCGGCACATATACATCGGCCAGGCTGTGGCACTGATCGGATTCCAATATGACAATCCGAGCCTGACCATCAAATCAGGTATCATTTCTGCACACATCCACCGAAACGGGAATCGCTACCTGCAATTCGACGGATCCACCATCTGGGGAAATTCAGGGGGGCCGCTTATCGACCTGAAGACCAATGAAGTTATGGGCATAATCGGCTACAAACTCGATCGCAAAAACAAATCGTACGAGAAGATGATGGAGATCAGCAGTTCCAACATCAAAATGCTCGAGAAAGCTCAGGGAGAGTTTGAAGTTTCAGGTGTTGATCCCATCCAGGTGCTGATCGCCTGGCAAAAACAAATACTCCAGCTGGCTTCCGAAATATACAAAGCATCGGGAAGCGGTATAGGCGTAGCCATTGACATCAAAACCGTGAACAAGTTGTTAAAAGATTCCGGGGTGGAAATTTGAGACTGATACTGGATGCTGGATGCTGGATGTGCGTATGATGGGCGTTGAGATTTGGGAATAGGGATTTGTGATTTGACTGTCGCCGTATGATGAGCGGAGTCGAAGCATGCCACTGCTACTGCCACTGCTACTGCCAACTGCCACTGCTACTTCTTCTTTCCCCTGAGACTGTTATAATCGATGTAGTAAAGAATCTTCAGTGAAAGGCTGTTAATCTGATCTGATTTCCAGGTTTTGCTGAAATTGTTCCAGTAATCACTGATCACCCTTTCACCACTGGTGCTTATGGCATTTTTCCAGGCTAGTGAAAGTTCCGATCCGGGAGCAAATATCCACCGGAACACCAGGTCAATATTAAATGCATTGTAGTTGTTGTCTTTGTTTTCGGAATAGTTGACATCACTCAGGAGCGTGCCGTTTTCCTGCAACTGGAAGAATTCCTTGTTTTCGGCACCCGACCAGTAATGGCGCATACGGAAACTGATTCCCGACTTGTTGTTGAGCGCATAGGTAGCGTTAATCACATTCTCAAATGTATTCACATTCCGCTTCGCGAAATATATGGAATCCTCACCCTCGGTTTTATCCACATACCCCCTGTCGTTGATCTGGTTTTCGATAAAACTGCTATAGCTTAATTGCAGGTGCCTTCCAACTCTGGCACTTATATAAACATTCGCATTTCTGTATCGCTGATCAGTATCGGGCTGCCTGGCCACATCAAAACCCAGTTGTAAAATCACAGGCTTGGTATTGCTGGTATAGCCCCAGAAATAATACTCGTAATGCCAGGGTTCTTTGAAATATCTGCCCGCAACCCGGGTCACATAGTAATCATGATCGGTACCATTGACATTGAAGCCAAACTCGAAACCGTAATTGTTTTTAAATTGATTGTAGTAATGGATTCCGACTGAATTTCCTGATACTTTCCAGGGTTCATACATGCGGTCGTGGCTATACCAGATGTTGCCGCTCAGTTGTCTGAAAATACCAAATGGCTCAACAATCCCATAATAAATGTATGCCTCGGTTTCCAGTTCATTGTTCCGGCGCAGGTAGCCCATGTCGTTCGGGTTGTATTTATCGGAAATGACACTTTGTGAAATTCCATACTGCAGCTTCCCGCTGTTTTTCTCAAAACCCAGGTCGGCGAAGTAACCGGTTTCATGCTCTCCGTTGGTGCGGGTGCTGTAACCACCTTTGCCGTTTATCGCATAGGTCTTCTTCTTATTCCGGATCTGGAAATCGGTAGCAGTTACATTGGCGCGAAAAGGATCATTAGCCATGAACATATTGGTATTGATGAGGCTGATGTATGAATTGTTTTTAAGGGATTTGTCGATCACCGCTACGTTGTAATTGGTAAATGGTTGAATCAGCAAATCACGCTTTTCACCGGTAACAGAATCCTGTAACACGGCATTTGAAGGCATCGACATGGCATTCAGCAGTCCAAGTCCCCACCCTTTCGTAGTTCTTCCCGAAACCTTGGTGGCATTTAAAAGTTGTGTTTCCGTAGGATTGTAATCCACCTTTTCGTGGCCCTCTTTTTCATCATCGATTCTTCCTGAAAACTTCGGACTGGCGCCAATCCTTCTTGAATAAAAAATTCCGCCGCGGTCAAACAGTTCGGTACCCTCCGTAAAGAACTGTCTTTTTTCGGAATAGAATAATTCATAGGGGGTGAGATTCAACTGCTTGTCATCTGATTGGATTTGTCCGAAATCGGGAACCAGCATCATGTCGAGCGTAAAACTTTCGCTGAGACCATATTTCACATCCATCCCACCCTTCCAGGTAAAATCGGGCTTCGATTTGCCGGTCTTGAATTCGGTATATGCCGCAGCATAAGGACTTATCGAAAGCCGCACCGGTGGCTGGATGTCCTTAATACCGGTAAGCTCACCTTCCTGGTGAATGAAACCAGATACCTCACGGTCGATAAAGTTCCAGGAATTGTTGGAATTGTGCCGCCTGATATTTCTGAACATATTCATGCCCCAGGTTCCGTTACCATTTTCGGGAAACCGCAGGGCAGAATAGGGAATTTTCATTTCTAAAATCCATCCGTTATCGGTAACCCGGGTTTTACTTTGCCAAACTGCGTCCCAACTGCCATCTTCATTGTCATAATTGGTTTTGATAGCCTTGATGTCGGTTTGTACGCCTGCCGGTGTGATAAAAAAGCCATAGGCCAGTTGTCCCTGGTTGTATGGATCAAGGTAAATGCCAAAATAATCTGATCGGCCGATATTGTCCCTTTCCGACAGAAAATTATAAATACTGTCGGGATCGTCATACATCATGCCCCCAACGTAAATGGCAGTTTGGTCATACAGGATGTATACTTCAGCTGGTCGGTATGATGGCCTGCCGTTATAGGGCTGTAACTGTACAAAGTCTTTTGCCGGTGCGGCCTGTGAATAAGCCGGTTCGTCAAGAATGCCGTCAACAGTAATGGGTTCGGTGATATAAAACGCCTGCACAGTCTTCTTTTGCTGTGCATTCATAATTACTGCCGGGATCAGCAGCACAATCAGGAAAAACAATCTCATCAAATCAGTATTACAAAATTAATATGTGGCTCGTTTGATCAGGGTACGGGAAAAGGTATACTACATACGTTCTTTTGGCTAAAATGCTGCATAAAATTTCCATAATCAGAAAAAAATGCTGCATTACCGGCAAAAAAACAGGAATGCTAAATAAGACCGGTTAAGGGGGTAATTACCCTATGATTGGAGGATAAAATCATAAGCTTCCGTTGCAATGCTTTTAATCGTCACTGTTTTGAAATAGTTATTCCCCTGTTGTGTTGCCTTAAATTCAACCGGAACATAATGCTCGCCATAGCCATGTGCCATGCCGTTTTTATTTACTTTTTCCACCAGTACGGTTTGCTGCCTGCCAATAAATGACTTCCGGTAAGCCCGCTTATTTTCAGCAGCAAGTTCGCGGACAACCAGGCTGCGCTCCTGTTTTACCGATTCCGGAATATGATTGGGCATAAGTTCGGCACGCGTGCCTTTACGCGCCGAATACTTGAAGGTATGCACATGACTGAACCCGGCCTGTTTGATCACATGGCAGGTTTCCCGGAAGTCCGCTTCCGTTTCACCGGGAAAGCCCACCATGATATCGGTGGTGAAGTTGAACAGCGGGATTCTTCTTCTGAGTTCCTCCACTATTTTCAGGTAGGATGCTAATTGATAAGTGCGCCGCATTTCCGCCAGCATCCTGTCGGAACCACTTTGCAGGCATAAATGCAGGTTCGGACACAACTTCGGGTTGGAAAACAGGTCGAAAAACGCTGTACCAAAGCCTTCAGGCTCTAATGATGAGATCCTTACCCTGAAGTCTCCGCTGACATTTAGAATTTTCTCCAGCAGCCCGGTGAAATCAACACCTTCATCATCATATCGGCTGATGTTCACCCCGGTAAGCACAATTTCCTTATAACCAAGCCGGATCACCTCGTGGATATTTTCAATGATTTTGGACACAGGCCGGCTGACTGCCCTGCCCCTGACCATGGGAACAATGCAGAAGGAGCAGAAATTGTCGCAACCATCCTGTATCTTAATCATGCTCCGGGTATGCAAACTTTTCTCGGTAACTGAAAAACTAAATACATCTGATTCAAGCTGATCAGGGGCAATAATCTCTCCATTGAAATGCGCTTCTACAAGTGATAATATCCGACTTTTATGCTTATTATCTACTACATAGGAAATATCACCCCGTTCCTTCAGGTAGTTTCCCTGGTTTTCAGCCATGCAACCGGTTACCACCACAAGTCCTCCTGCTGCATTCCTTACAGCCTGGTTGATGGCTGTTTTTGATTTGTGATCGCCCTGGTTGGTAATGGTGCAGGTGTTGATCACATAAACATCAGCCTTATTGGTAAATGGAACGGTTTCGTAACCCGACCTGAAGAAATCGGTCACCACGGCATCGGTTTCAAATTGGTTAAGCCGGCAGCCGAGTGTTTTAAAAGCCACTTTTCGTTTCATGATGCCGGTTGAGCTAATGCCTTTTCCTTCACCAGTTCACCTTCAATGGAATAAGATGCGGCAGAAGTAATATCAAGCCAAACAAAAATACCAGGAATAACATGGTTCTCAGAAGCAAAGCGCACCACTATCCGGCCCTCTGTAATGCCTGAAAAATAGCCTGGTTTGCGGTCGTATCCCGTTACCAGCACCCGCATTCTTTTCCCGATCAGCGCTTTGTTATAACCAAGGGTATGCCGGGTAAGCTCGTCTGTAAGTATGTGGAGGCGTTGCTTTTTCAACTGATGCGGAACATTGTCATCCCATTTGGCACTGGCAGCTCCGGGACGGGGAGAGTAGATGGCAATGTAGGCCATATTGTATTGGAACCGTTCCATGGCTTTCCGTGAATTTTCAAACTCTTCTTCCGTTTCTCCTGTAAAGCCCACGATAATATCGGTAAAAATTGTAGCTCCGGGCAGAATATGGCGTATTGAATCAACAATAAGTCCGTAATCGGCCAGGGTATGCTTGCGGTTCATTCTTTTCAGCACACTGTCATCACCTGATTGCAGGGGCAGGTGAATTTGTTTCGCCAGGCAATTATATTGTGCAATGGTATGCAACACCTTGTCATTCATGTCGCGTGGATGCGGAGAGGTGAAGTATACCCAAAACTCTTTTCCCGAGGCACAACCAAATTCACCAATGGCTTTTAGCAGGCCCGGAAAGGAAAGTTCGGCTCCCTGCTTGTCAAGTCCGTATGAATTTACATTCTGCCCCAATAGTGTGATTATTTTATAACCTTTACCTACCAGTTGTTTGATCTCATCCAGGATTTCCCCGGAAGGCCTTGATATTTCACGACCCCGGGTATAAGGCACGGCACAATAAGTACAAAATTTGTCGCAGCCGTTTTGTATGGGAATAAAAGCTTCGTAGTCCGACACATAGGTTGGAGGCACCATCCAAAATTCCCGGATCTTTTCCTTGGGCAGGGCGATCGCCAATTGGCTGAAACGCGTGTTTGTCACTGTAGCTTCACCTGCTACTGCCGCTGCCGCTGCCACTTCCGATAGGCCTGCCCCAACAGGGGTCGGGACGCCGTATTGGCGAACCATATCCGGAAAACCAGGTAATTCGGCCATGGTGAAGACAAAATCGAACAATTTGAGGAATTTTCCCTTGTCGGACGGAAGGATGCAACCCGAGACGAAAGTCAGCAGGTTACGCTTGTTCTTCTGCCGGTTCCACCTGCCAATCCTGGAATATACTTTATCGATTGATTTCTGCCTTACCGAACAGGCAATTACACCCAGCAGGCCAGCATCTTCCTCTTTATCGGTCCACTGGTAGCCCATCCCCTCAATCACAGTCCGCACACGCTCGCTGTCTGACCTGTTCATCTGGCAGCCCAGCGTTATAATATGGTATTTCATTTGTTGAACAAAAACCGATGGTTCAAAACTCGCGCAAAGATACATTATTACCCTGTAAAACCATGAATTCAATGGATATTAGGCCAACAGCCGGAAAGACAAGGAAATGAACTACCTCGTAGCAGAGCTACGGAGAATATAATCCAGAGATCCCTCGACTTCGCCCGGGATCAGTTCGACTAAATAATTTTGTGGAACAAAATTATAGTCTCACTGATTTAATCGCAACCTGTTTGAAATGCCCTTATTTTTAAGTTATTTTTGCAATGAAAAACTGATATCCCTTGATCTATCCGCAATCGTTTGAAAGTAAAACCGGATTTGACCTGGTGCGGAACCTTGTCAAAGAACACTGTTTGTTTGCACCCGGCAGGCAAAAGGTTGATGAAATGCACCTGCTGTCGGATTTTCGATCACTAAAAGAAATTCTTGAACAGACTGCAGAATTCAAAGAGATCTGCCTTTTTGAAGAAAATTTTCCGGCCGACAATTACCACGACCTGACTACCGAGCTGAAAAAGGCAAAGATCGCGGGCGCATACCTTGAAACGGAAGAGGTTTTCGACCTGAAACGGTCGCTGGAAACAGTAAAGGCCATCCTTCGGTTTTTCAAAAACACGGCTGCCGAAAAATACAGCTGTCTGAAAAAAATGGTTGGAGAGGTAAAGTATTTCAGTTACGTGGATGACCGGATTGATGCCATACTCTCCAAGCATGGTAAAATAAAAGACAATGCATCCGCCGTTCTGCGAAGAATTCGTGAAGACATTACCCAGAAGCAGGCAAGCGCAGGAAAAAAGCTTCAAAGCATTCTCAAAAGGGCCATTGATGAAGGATATATTGAAAAAGACACAGCAGTTTCAATCCGTAACGGCCGCCAGGTGATTCCTGTGCCGGCATCGAACAAGAGAAAAATTCATGGTATTGTACATGATGAATCGGCTACCGGGCGCACCGCATTTGTTGAACCCGCCGAAGTAGTTGAATTGAACAATGAAGTCAGGGAACTGGAGGTTGCTGAAACGCGTGAGATTATGAAAATTCTGATTGGCTTCACCGATGACATCAGGCCTTATGTTGACGATCTGCTGACCACCTATGATTTCCTGGGAACCATTGATTTTATTAGAGCTAAAGCGTTGTTTGCGCTGAAAATAAATGCAGGAATGCCGGCATTGGTGAATTCCCAGGGTTTTCGCTGGAAAAAGGCCGTACATCCCCTGCTCTACCTTCATCATAAAAAAGAGAATAAGGAAGTAGTACCGCTCGACATCTTCCTCGATGACAAAAACAGGATTTTGCTGATTTCCGGTCCTAATGCAGGTGGAAAATCAGTTTGCCTCAAAACGGTTGGGCTTGTACAGTATATGCTTCAATGCGGCATGCTCATTCCTGTTGTGGAAAGCTCCGAGGCAGGCATTTTCAGGGATATTCTCATTGACATCGGTGATGAGCAGTCGATTGAAAACGACCTGAGCACATACAGCTCCCATTTGCTGAACATGAAGGTTTTTCTTAAAAATGCATCTCCGCAAAGCCTTGTGCTGATTGATGAATTCGGTACGGGTACCGAACCCAGAATTGGCGGTGCCATCTCCGAATCCATTCTGGAAGCATTGAATGTAAAAGGGACATACGGCGTAATCACCACGCATTACTCCAACCTGAAGCACTTTGCCGCTGACACTCCGGGCATTTCCAACGGAGCCATGATGTTCGATACCGGGAAAATGAAACCTCTTTTCAGGCTTGAGACAGGCAAACCGGGCAGCTCTTTTGCCATTGATATTGCCCGGCAGATAGGGTTACCCGATGATATCCTTAAAAGCGCATCGGAAAAAGCCGGTGAAGACCACGTTAACTTCGACAAGCACCTCAGGGAAATCATCCGCGATAAAAGATACTGGGAAGAAAAGCGCGATAGAATCAGGATCGCCGAAAAGAAACTCGCCGGTATGCTAGAGCAATATGAAGAAGAGTTGGGGCAAACCAAAAAAATGCGGAAGGAAATTCTTGAGAAAGCCAGGTTGGAGGCTGAGAACCTGCTGTCGAACAGCAATAAGGAAATTGAAAAGACGATACGGGTGATCCGGGAAAGCCAGGCCGAAAAAGAAATTACCAAAGAAGCACGGAAAAGCCTCGAAAGTTTCAGGCAAAAGGCACAGGAGGTACCTGAAACATTATCCGGTGAATTGGAGCACAAAATTGGGGAAGTGAGCCGGAGAGCCGGAAAATTCCGCAAAGAGGAAAAAAATGTACAACCGGAAGCAGCCGTTCAAAAAGACAATATCTTATCTCCCGGCGACCGGGTTAAAATTGTCAGTTTGCAGACAGAAGCCGAAGTGCTTGAAATCAGCGGCGAAAACGTATTGGTTACCTATGGCGAAAGCATGATCACATCGGTAAAAAAAGTCAACCTGGAAAAGATACATTCTAAAGAAAAGAGAACAGGGCAACGCCAGGGAAGGGCTTCACAATTCGACTGGAGCATCAGTCAGCGTAAAATTAACTTCAAACCTGAAATTGATATTCGCGGCAAGCGTGGAGAAGAGGCTGTTGAAATTGTCCGGAATTTTGTTGACGATGCCACCGTGGTTGGTGTTCAGGAATTGCGAATTCTGCATGGAAAGGGCAACGGTATACTGAAAACGATGGTAAGGGATTACCTGAAAAACCTGGACGTGGTGCGTTCCTGCAAAGATGAACACGTGGAACTGGGGGGATCAGGGATTACAGTTGTTTTACTCGATTTTTGATACAATGAAACCGGACCCATCCATAAAAATTGTTTGTTCCAAAGCAACACCCCGCCTGAATTATGTGGCCCGGTTTTTATCGGAAAACGCCTTTGGGATCGGGGTAGATATCGTGCCGGATCAGGCAGGCAAGGCAGTGCATGACCTGATTGAAGCGGGTAACGTTGTAATATATTACGGACATGAGCCGATGGAAGGCACTTTCAGTGTTTTCTCCACCGGGTTGACAGAAGAACAGGGTATCACACCACACGTTCCCACTGCCGCCAGAGCCAACAAACAAACCATCCTGTGTCCGGCACCTGATGGTTTTGACCTGCCCTTTGATCTTTTCTCGGCAGTTTTTTACCTGTTGAGCCGCTACGAGGAATACCTGCCGCATCAAAAAGACCGGCACGGACGCTTTGAAGCAAACCAAAGCCATGCCTTTCAAAACGGATACCTCATGGAACCGGTAATTGACCAGTGGCTGATACTGCTTAAGACTGTTCTGAAGAAGAATTATCCGGCATTGGATTTTCCTTCCCGAAAATTCAACTTTGTTTCAACCATTGACATTGACAATCCATGGGCCATCCTGAACAGGGGTATGGTGCGCACAGCAGGTGGTTTGTTAAAAGCCTTACTAAAACTTCATTTCAGGGAATGGCAATACCGTATCCGGGTGTTGAAAAGAAAGCAACCCGATCCGTTCGACACATACAACTGCATCCTGAAGCTGGAAAAGCAGTATGGTTTCCGTTCGCTGTTCTTTTTCCTTATGGGCAATTATGGAAAAAATGATACCAATTATGCCATTGACAGTGACCACTTCAGAAAACTGTTGGATTCACTGAAATCATCCAGACCCATTGGTATTCACCCTTCATACAAATCAAATCACAGTCCCAACAGGCTCAAAGTGGAATTTGAACGTTTTGCAGATTTGCTGGGGAAAAAGCCGGAAATCAGCAGGCAACACTTTCTTTTGCTGAGGATACCCGACACCTTTCGCAAACTCCTTTCACACAACGTGCAAACCGATTATTCCATGGGATATGCCACCCATGTTGGTTTTCGTGCAGGCACCAGCCTGCCTTTCAGGTTTTATGATCTCATCCGCGAAGAGGAAACAGGCCTTCTGTTGCACCCGTTTGTTGTTATGGATGCTACACTCCGGCAGTACATGGGATTAAGTCCTGACCAGGCAAGGGAAAGGATTGAATTGTTACTTGAAAAAGTGAAAACCACCGGTGGAATATTCACAAGCCTCTGGCATAATGAATCGCTCTCTGAATATGGTGAATGGAAAGGATGGCTGATAGTGTTCAAAAATATGGTAAAGGAGGCAACGATTTGAAGTGAACCTGATTTCGAAAATAGCGTTTTTTCGGGTTAAAATGTAAAATTCAATGTATTTTCACCTTCACAAAACAAAGGCAGGTACCATTGATCAAGTATCTCACACATAGCGAAATTGACAAAAACTTGTGGGACAAGTGCATTTATCATTCGGTAAACCGGCTTACATACGCGATGTCATGGTGGCTCGATTTGGTAAGTCCCGGTTGGGAAGCGCTTGTTCAGGACGACTATGTTGCGGTGATGCCGCTGACCCGCAAACGCAAATTTGGCATTGACTATCTCTACCAACCCTACCTGACGCAACAACTGGGTGTATTCTCTCCCAGCAAACCCGAACCTGAAGATGTAGATCAGTTTTTAAAAGCCATTCCCGAAAAAATCATGTATGTCGACATCCATCTCAACAGCATGAACAGTCCGTTAAACAGCAACTTCACCTATACTGCAAGGAACAATTTTACACTTGACATGACCCAGCCTTATGTTCACCTGCTGGCCAAATATCACAGAAATTGCCGTCGTAACTTGCAGAAGGCTGTTCAGGCGGGACTTGAGGTTAAATCGGGGCCTGCCCCTAAAGTTTTCACTTCTTTTGTGGAAAGAAATCTTGACAAAAAGGTTCAAGATATGGGTAAAAAGATAAGCCCGGTTATTCGTGAATTAACGCAGGTCAGTATCCAGCAAGGTGTAGGAGAAATCAAAGGGGTTTATAAACCCAACGGTAAATTGGTTGCTGCCGGATGGTTTGTATACGACATGGGCCGGTGCTACTTTTGCATTTGCGCATCCACCAAAGAAGGAAGAGAGAACCAGTCGATGTATCTATTGGTAGATCATGTAATTGAAACCCGTTCCGGGAAAGGTGAGATTTTTGATTTTACCGGCTCGAATGTTCCAGGGGTAGCTTATTTTAATTCAGGTTTCGGAGCCGTGAAAAGCCACTATCTTGCAACTAAGAGGAACATGTTGCCCTGGCCATTGAATTTGCTGAAGCGTTAAAAAGGAAAATAGCCGTTTTTTTTACTCTTTTTCCGGATCATTCAGCCTGTACCATTGCCTCACCCACCAAATCCTGTCGGCCCAGAACCTGTTGAAATTATCTTTGGGCGACTGGCAAAGGAAAACCTTGGTACCATACTCACGCGCATTAATATTGGTAACACTGCCAATGGAATCGCATCGCACGAACAATGTATCCACATCTTCTCCCAGTTCATCATTTATGTAAAAAAGCAGATCCTTTTCCGGTGCAATGGAATCAGGAATCCATAAAAGGTAACTGTCGGAAAAGCTCACAACATCAGGAAGCCCGTGTTGTTTTCCGAAATGCTCAATAGCGCCTGCCTGACCGTAATTCTCGGCAAAAATTACAATGCGGTTTTTATCCGTAATTGTATCGCTGGCCCTGATGACTATATTGGCAAGCTCATCCCATCCCAGCATATCGGCAAAATCCTGGGGCAATGGATGCATTTTCCCGTCTTCCCAGCGAAGCAGGGCTTCACCTCCCATGTAAGCGGGAATCCTGGCATAAAGTACAGCTAATCTGTCAGCTGGCATAACCGGTATACCCATAGGTACAACCAGGGCTGACAAAATGATAACCAGAGATAATCCGATTGTCTTTAACTTTCCGGTTTTTAGTATACCTTCCCAGCCAACACTTCCTGCAGCAAATAAAAAGGGGTATAAACCTGCTGTGTAATAACTTTTACCCCTCAATACAACAAACATCAGCATGACAATCAGGTAAACAATTCCAAAAACGCGAAAACTTTTAGCCCTGGGCGAAAACAGCAGGAAAAGCAAGCCTGCCAACCAAACCAATGAGCTGAAGGTAAACATTAACAACTGATCAGCCAAAATATTAGCGCGTTTCACATTTACCAGCTGGGTATCCCGCAATTCAGTCATGTGATTGATAACCGGAAATCCGTGATTAAACTGCCAAATCAGGTTGGGAATTACAAGAATCAGGGCTATTAATGCTGCATACCAGGTGTATTTATTGATCCACAGCCTGCGATGCGGGGTTAATGTCACAGCCACAATTATTCCCAAGGCCAGAATCAACACGATGTACTTGTTCATGATCCCAAGTCCCAGACCTATACCCATCAGGATAAGAAAGACGGGTTTCTCAGTGTTGATGTACCTGAGCAGCCAGTACAGAATCAGCGTCCAGAAAAGAATGTCAAAAGGTACCGGTTGCAGCATTGAAAAACCACGCAGCATGAGCAGGGATAAGGTAATTGACAAACAACCAAATACCTGTGCATAGATGCCTCCCCCCAATTCCCGTGTAATAAGCCCGACCACCACCACTACCACCGCCCCGGCAATTGCAGGCAAGATTCTTGTGGCAAGCAGCGGATCACCCGGCAAAAGCTGGGATATGAGACTTATTAATCCGATAAGCGGAGGATTTGACCAAAATCCGGCGGCCATATGACGTCCCAGGGCCAGGTAAAGAAATTCATCACGATGAAAACCAAGAATATCATAGGTAAGTAAGTGTATCACAAGTGACAATGCGGCAATGAGCAACACCAGGATCAAACCATAAATTGCATTTCTTTCTTTTTTCATAACGAAAAGTTGTAACTGACTTACAAGAAATTCGTAATAATATTAAACAATTTTAATTAGAAAATATATGATCAGGTATTTTTTACTGATACTGACAATAATGCCCTGTTTGGTATACGGACAGGAAAAAGATGGCTGCGTATACGGCAATTGTGAAAACGGCAAAGGAAAATACGTTTATTCAAACGGGTTTACATACGAAGGCAACTATGTGAATGGTGTGCGAGAAGGACGGGGCATGCTTAAAGGAGTCGATGGCAGCTGGTATGACGGCATGTGGGTTAAAGACAAATTTGAAGGCCAGGGAACCTATGTATGGCCCAATGGTGCAAAATACACAGGCGCCTGGACCAATGGTGTGCAAAACGGATATGGTATATTTTTTTATACCAATGGCGACAAATACACCGGATATTTCAAAGACAACCTCTTTGAAGGCGAAGGCACTTATACCTGGGCTGATGGCTCAACGCAGAAAGGCATTTATTCGAAGGGGGAGTTGGTTAAATGATAGAACCAAGAACCAAGAGTCAAGAGCCAAGACTGCAACAGCAGCAGTGGCAGCAGCAGTGGCAGTAGCAGCGGCAGTAGCAGGGAAGTAGCCGTCATTGCGAGCGGAACGGAGTGCAGCGTGGCAATCTGAATTTTTAATTAGTATTAAGAATAGATTGCTTCGGTCGTGCCTCCCTCGCAATGACGCGTGTTAGCAGTATCAAACCTAAATATCCACCTCGGAATCTTTTAATAACTTGTTGACGGTTTTGATGTCAATGGCTACGCCTATATCACTGCATCTACTACTCCACCTGCAGCACCAATCCTTTTAAATATTCCCCTTCGGGGTGGTAAATGCTGACGGGATGATCGGGTGGCTGTGTCAGCTGGTGCAGAATGCGTACATGCCGTCCGGTGTTGGCGGCAGCAGCAAAAACCGACTTCCTGAAATTTTCCCGGGTGACCACCTGTGAGCAGGAAAAGGTAAAAAGTATACCACCGGGGCGAATCTGCTCGATAGCCTTGGCATTCAAACGCTTGTAGCCCTGCAATGCATTATTAAGCGCATCCTGGTGCTTGGCAAATGCCGGAGGATCCAGGACAATTACGTCATAGGCATCTCTGATATTGTTCATAAAGGCAAAAGCATCGGTGGTAACCGAAAGGTGGCGTTCGTCATCAAAACCATTCAGCTGCATATTCTTCGAAGTAAGCTCCATGGCTTGTGCAGAGCTGTCGACTGAATGTACAAGAGCCGCACCAGCCTTTAGTGCATACACCGAAAATCCCCCTGTGTAGCAAAATACATTCAGTACCTGCCTGTCTTTTACATACCTGGTTAGTAACTGGCGGTTCTCACGCTGGTCAATGAAAAACCCGGTTTTTTGCCCTGTTACTGCATCAATACGGAACATGCACCCGGTTTCGCAGATTTCAATTGCCGGTTGATTGCCGTGAAGGAATCCATTTTTGGCTCCCAGGTTTGCTTTGAAAGGAACTGTGGATTCACTTTTGTCGTAAATGGCCACCAGGCCGGAGCCATACAACTCCTGAATTACACCGGCAATAGTCTCACGAATCCTGTACATACCCACTGAATGCATCTGCATTACAACCAGTCCGTTGTAATAATCAACAATCAATCCGGGTGCACCATCGCCCTCACCATGTAGCAAGCGATACACATTATTATCAGGGTTATCGGTAAGGTTCAGAGATTTACGCAGGTTGTATGCGTTCAGGATTTTCTCTTTCCAAAAATTATAATCAGGATTCACCTGCCGAAAGGAAAATATCCTCACCGTGATGGATCCGATCTGGTAATGTCCGCTGGCCAGGTATTCACCGGCATCTGAAAAGACCTCCACCACATCTCCTTCGGCAGGTGATCCGTCAATTCGCCTGATAGCGCCCGAGAATATCCAGGGATGCAGGCGCATAACCGACTGTTCCTTACCCGGCTTAAGTATTACTTTCACGAATTTTTCCATGCGTTTGCTCAGATCTTGTTTTGGTGGTTGTTGTTCAATACTTCATACATCTGTCTGCAAACCCAGGCATCGGTTGCAGCATATTCAAGCTGCTCCCGGGTAAGTTCTTCCTGTTCCCAATTTGATGTCTGTGATTTCTTGGAAATCCTGAATCCCAGAATATTGGCCGCCAGTTTTTTCAGACCATTATCTTCAATGCCATACTGTTTAACAAACTGCTGCAGATCAACAAATCCGTCGGGTTCAAAAGGAACTAATTTGTTCAGTGCATTCAGATCGTCCTTAAGAGCAACACCCACCTTGATGATGTTTGTGTCTTCCAGGATATCAATAAGAAACTCCGGCAGGTGAACTTTATTCAGTCTGATTAAAAAGGCCTGTTCCCGTGTAGAAAGCTGAAGCAGTGCAACCGGGTGGTAATGTCCCTTTTTGAAGCAGGGTTTGGTTTCGGTATCAAATCCCAGCAATGTTTCATGGTGTAGCCGGGGTTTGACTATTTCAAAATCAGCATAGTGATCAATCACGTGAATAACTCCGGGAAAACCGGCTACAGGCAGTGACCTTACATATTCATCTTCGATATTGGCAAAATAACCATTGTCATTCATCATCTCCGTAAACCTCTTCTTGATCATCCGAGTACCAGGGTTCTTCCTCATCATCTGCATTCTCAAAATCATCGCTTTGAATGGCCCTGGAACCAGTTCTCTCTTTGTTATATATCAATTCGTGCAACAATTTCAGACTTTCAATCAATTTCAATCCAAAACCCGACTCGAAACCTTTACGACAAACCCAAACGGCATCGTTCATTGCCTGGGGCAAACCCACCTCATATAACTTTACGAAATTCTTAAGCGCCTCATAAAGATCAGCAAAGATTTCCGCCATCCTGAAGCTGATCATTTCAGGTTGGTTGGGAAGGGAACCGGGAGACATACCGGTGATTCCGTTAAAAAGATCAAATTTCTGCTGCAGGGCATCATGAATGCGCGCGTAATCATCTTCCCTGACAAAAGTGGTTGGCTCTTCTTCATAGCAGTATTTCGGTTTGGGTAAACCGGTTGCCCTCAGATACAACAATGGCAACAACTGTTGCAGCTCACTGAAAAGTTCCCCTGTTCTCTTTTTGGAGGCATATTCCAGCAACCGGCAAAAATCACCGGCAACCGAAACAAAGTCTTTCACTTGCTGACCCTTCATATCTTCCATAATCTTTTAAAATTTGATTAAAAGACAAGGCAAAGGTAATATTTATCAAATTAATGGCAGCAAAACTTTAAAAGTTACCGGTACACCTGTTAATCAATTGTTGCTGTTATCCTGCTCCATCCCGCTCTCTTCTTTTTTTTCGGCTTGGGCCCTTTGCAGCTTGATGATTGCATTCTCCAATGATTCCTCAGGGGTGATAAAATTATACTCACCCCAAAAGGCTTCGTCATAAGTGCCCAGTTGATCCGAGAAGAATTCATTAAGCCTGGCTGTCTGCCGTTGTGGAAACCTGTCGGCATTCAATGTATCAATATCAGTAACCGCCATTTCCAATCTGGTACTGTAGGTTGATCCTGTGATCTGGCGCTTGTTTCTGATGCGGAATTCGGTTTCTGCCCGGATCAGGTTAAGGTAGTACTTACTTCCTGCTTTACGAAAGGCAACTTTATAGTGTGCATTGAGGACTCTGACAACCAGGTTGGAAGGCTTTTTTACAATAAAGAGTTTGGTGGCCTGGGCAAGTCTTTCGGGACTCACGTAAAACTCCACCCATCTGAATGCCATATCCCGGATATCGATGATGATTCTTCCGGAATAAATTGCGTCTGATCCCGGTCTGGGTGAGAATGCCACAGCATAGTTATCTCTTCCTTCGTCAATTACAATGTCGGCCAGTTTGAAATTGTAATCATCCAGGAACTCCGGAGTAAGGAATTCGGGCCGGTTCTGCACTACATCCAGCAGAAGCATGGTACCCAGTCCGCCTTTCAGCTTGAGCATAACAGTATCCTGTCGGCTCAGGTCGTCACTTTTGCGGCCTTTCAGAATTTTTACCTGTTCACTACCCAGTCCGGTATAGCTTGATTTGAAATTTTCAATAACAGCTTCAGAAACTGTCAGATAGCGGTTGCCACGTTTGACGGTTTCGCGGTAAAATGAAGTAAGCAAAGCAGGGCGCTGTGAATAATTCTTTTTGATGCTAACAGAGGCATTCTGTAACAATGAAACAGGGTCAATTTTTCGAATAATCACTTCCTGTATAGATACCACATCAGGTTTCAGGAAATAATCCGCGGTGCTGTTCACCAATGAGGTTACTGGTGAGGAAAAATCCTTGTAACCAATCGAAGAGATAATAAGGGTTTCTCCTATCTCTGAGGAGTTCAGCTTGAGCAGGAATTCACCATCCTCGTTGCTTATGGTGCCAATGCTTTTTCCCCGAAGGTAAATACTGGAATATGGCAGGGGAAGTCCGTCTTTCCGGTCAAGAACCCTGCCCCTGATTTCGAAAAAATATACCGAATCAATTTTACTTTCGGGGTTTATGGCCAGTGTTCTAACCGGCCGGTAGATTACCAGGTGTCGTCCGATAATGCTGTATTCAAGACTGTGGTCATCGGTTATCTGCCTGAGGATGTCAATAAGAGGCTCCTGCCTGGCGCTGAGCAGGATTGTTTTTTTCTTGTTGATCAGCCCTGTATTATAGGAAAATGAAAGGTGGGTCTGTTTTTCAATGATCCTTAGTGCCTGTTCAACAGTACACAGGGTGTCTTTAATGGTTACTCTCTGATACAGTATCGAATCCTGCGCAGCCAGCGGGGGTAAGAAGATAAACAGCCAGAGGAATATTGTAATACGCCTGCCCGTTGTCAACATGACTAACTATTTTACCGTGAAAGGTAAATCGTATCATCGGATTTTGCAATGTTCAGGTGATTTTGCGTGCAAATTACCCGCAGAATGTGGTCCAGCGGATCATTCTGGTACGATCCCTCAATGCGCGTTGTATCAATGCCCGGTTCGCGGATTACAATACGAACATTGTAAATTTCATTCAGCACAGCTGCAACATCATTCAGCCGGGTACCCTTGAAGGTGAGGTCACCGGTTTTCCAGGCCAGGCAGTTAACATCGCCGTTACTGGTCATGCTTACATTTCTGTTATTGATCATCCCTGCATTCCCCGGGTGCAGCAATACCTTGTTGTTCATGTTGGTCATTTCAGAAAGTTCAACAACACCCGAAGTAACATAAACCTCCACCTTGTCTTTCGCGTCGTTGGCATCAACATTGAAACTTGTTCCCAGCACCTTGATCTGTGCATTATTGGCATATATCACGAAGGGTTTGCTTTTATCGGGAGTTACCTCAAAATAAGCTTCGCCTTTCAGGGTAATTTCCCTGTGTTTCTTACCAAATTGTTTCGAGTAACTGACAGATGAAGCGGCATTCAAAAATATTACGGAACCGTCGGGCAGAGACACTTCTTTTCCTTTTTCATTATATGAGGTTACCATGCTTACAGTGCGGGTTTGGCCGGTAATGTATACCAGAACAGCACCAACCATTGCCAGTAACAGCAATGAAGCAGCAATACGAAGAAGGGCAGGAAACCTGTATACAGGCTTCTGCGATTTCTGAATCTCATCAGGTAAAACAATTTCCTTCGTATCCAGGATTCTGTTTTGAAGTTTGTTCCAGGCATTATCCACATCAAATCTCTTGTTCATCATATCCATCTTGTTCCAGTCGGTTTTTATTTCGTTATATAGTGCCTGGTTACCGGGATTTTTCCCGACCCAATCCATTACTTCGCGGACTTCCTTTTCTTCTGCCTCACCGGCCATATATTTAGCTAAAAGGTTCCAGTCGGTTTTATTTCTTGTAAACATGGTGCTGTATATTTTTATGCTATTTCAACATAGTTTTTCAGGTTTTTCCGGAGCATTTTCAGTGCTTTTCCCATATTGGCCTCCACTGTTTTTACCGATATGGATAATTTCCGGGCAATTTCCTGATATTTCAATCCTTCAAAGCGATTCATTCTGAAAATCCTGCTGCATCTCTCGGGAAGTGAATTGAGCGTATTTTCAATGATTACCTGCATCTCATGCACATCTGCATTATGCTGGGGTTGGCTGTCAATTTCCGATCCGTGCATCAGGTAGTAATTTTTGTACCTGGTTTCCACATTGCGGTGCTCAATGAACTTCAGGCAGCGGTTGTGAACAGCTGAATACAAGTACGATTTCACCGAAGAAGTAATCTGAAGTTCTTCTCTTCGTTCCCACAACTTGTAAAAGAGGTCCTGGACAATTTCCTCAGCCGTTTCCGGATCATTAACAAACCTGTATGCATAAGCACAAAGCATCTGGTAATATTGTCTGAACAATACTTCAAACGATTGCAGATCCTGAAAAGGAAATTGCATTCCGGTATCGGTCTTAAGTATTTTGCCCATTATGGCTTCCTCAATCTTCATCTTATCAAGGATCGTAAAGTTACTATTCACACCCGAATATTCACAAACATCTGAAATAAATCATCCCGCATGGCCCCAAGCAGGCCATGCGGTGATGATGATCATATAGTTTACTCACTCTGTTCAATGGTTTCCCACCTGAGTTTTTTGTTGAGCTTATGAATGATGTTTTCGATTGATTCTTCAGGTTTGATGTAATTGTAGTCGCCCCAGAAATCTTCATCCTTGTAAGCTGAAACCTTATCGGCAAGTATATCGGTTTGTTTAGACTGATCCCTGTACCTGGCTTTGCTGATGTTATCGGTATTCCTGTCGGTTACGGCCATTTCCAATGCAGCGGTATAGGTGGCATTATAGCGTTTTTTCTTCCAGTTGCATTTGAAAACCAGCTCAGACCTTACATGATTCAGGTACCATTTTTCATCAATTACCCTGTAGTTGATCATATAATCGGCAGCAAGAACATCGATCTTCAGATCCATAGGTTTTTTGCGTACCAGTTCGTTGTCGGCAATTTTAAGGGCCTCGTCGCTGAATGAGAAGTCCATACGGGAGAATGCCAGATTCTTGGTGTCCAGGTATATGGTTCCCTTATAGAGGGGTAGTTCCACATCCGGCCTCTGATCAAATTCAATGACATAGTTGTCGCGTCCGTCAATACTTGCAAAACCTGCAAATTTGAAGATGTATTTCTCAAAGTATTCTTCTGAAAGAATTTCGCCCGGATTTTTAACCATGTCGAGCATGAAACTTGTTTTCGGCCCACCCTGAAGTTTGAACAACAGCGTATCCATTTTTTTGACATCCTCACTTTTACGGCCTCTGAAAATCTTCACACGGTCATAATCAAAAAGGCTGTTGTAAGGCGATTTGTATACATCAAGCACAGCTTCTGCAACGGCAACATAGCTTTTATTCTGCTTAACCGTCTCGCGGTAAAATCCCACCTGCATTTCGGGATTGCCGTTGTAGTTATCGTGGATGCGCCTGTATGCCATCTTCAGCAATTCAACCGGATCATCACTGCGGATTACGACCTGCTCAAGAGGTGTGGCAGCAAGCTCCAGTTTGATGAGATTCTCCTTACTGCCTAGTTCGGCAAAACTGATGATCAGGTTTTTATACCCCAGGTTGGATATACCAATTTTGCGGTTCATTTCTTGGGCGGGAACCTTCAGCACAAATTCCCCTTCAGCGTTTGTTACGGTACCCAGGCTGCTCCCAATCAGGTATACATTGGCAAAAGGTATTGGTTTCCTGGTAGCCTTGTCAATTACCTTGCCGGTGAATGTTTTAAAGGCCGTATCTCCGGCTGCTTTTCCCGGACCCCAAAAGGAGCCGCTGGCCTGCATTGAGGAAAATGCAATCATCATAAGCATCAATGCAAGACCTTTCACTGCGTTATTAAATGTTGTTTTCATGATCTTATATATTGTATGGTTAGTAACAATTTAATTTTTATCAACAGTAATTCAATTTAGTTCTGGTTTGAAAAGCTTTTCTGATATTAAGACACGGTAGGTAAATCATACCCTATGTCCGGGAATGAAAAAAAAATTACATAAGCCCGGAAACGCTTATTCCGGGCCGACTTGCAATCAGCTATTGGGTAGATTAATGTTTCGGATCCGGTTGTTTATCTCCTTTGATAATCAGGTTGCGGTACCAGAAAACCTGGTAAGAAACCGCCAGAAGGCTGATCAGGGCATAGAGGCCCACCGAGAAATACACATTGTCCATTATTATTCCTGCACTCAGCGCAGCAATCCTGAGAGCCAGGTATACCAGGTAAATAAGCAGTGAAGCAAGCTGCCTGCCAAAAACATTGGGTACAAATGCCAGTGATCCGCTCATCAGGGCACCTATAGCATAAGGAATCAAAAACTGACAGAACCGGCCGGTTGCTGTCCACTGATCGCCCAGGTAAATGCCGATAATCCAGGGAATTATCGCAACCAGAACAGCTCCCGGCAACACTGAAAATACGAGAATCTTTTTAACAAATTCCCTGATAAACGGCCAAACCGGGGACCCGGCATGCTTCAGCTCAATCGTTTTCTTCATAAGCACCTGGTTGAGCGAATTGCAGAAAGCGTTGACAGGCGTGAACAGAAGTGTTAAAGCAATCGAAAACTGCCCGATGATATCGTTGGAGAAATAAAAAGCAAACATGTAAATGGGCAGATTGCTCGAGAACGTGTTCAACAGGGCGTTGATCATATAGAATTTGGGAAAGCCCGAATAAACGCGGGCTGTTTCACGAGCCACACCGGTCGTTGTTTCAAAAACCGGGGGATTTTGGCTCCTCCTCACGCGGAAGGAGGTAAATATTAAGGTGAGCACCTGGGCTGTCACAAAAGCTATAAGGAGTCCGTCATGCACATTAAGGAATCCGAATGCCAGTTTCAAAACTGACGTCAGCATGCTTAATACAAGAGTAGAACCGGCAATAATGGCAAACATCTTATGACGCAGGCTCCATCCGTTGATCAGCTGAATACAGGCTGTGCTGAAAACTGTAATGGTCAATACAAAAAACCAGTTGTTAACCTGCGAACCAAAACTAAAAGAAGCGCCTATTTGCTTAACGAGAAATACAACAGGAAGAATCAGTAATGAAACCCCAAGGGCTATTCTCATGCCTATATTGAAAAGGTGAATGGCCTGATCATTGTTTTCGGGAATGGCAATTGCCTGGTCGTATTTTCCGGTCGACAGGACCACCAGCAAACTGTGGATGCTGAGTATTATGGCCAGCTGACCAAAAGCATCAGTTGAGTATAGACGGGATATAAAGGGATAAACGATAAATGGAAACAAATGGGCAAGCCCGTTGCTGCTTAGCAAATACAGCAGGTTTTTTAATATTTCGCTGTTTCTTATTTTCAGCAAGAGGTCGCGGAATAGTTTCATGGATCAAACAACAAAGTTATTCCAGCATGGTAAAATCGATCTCAGCGTTATCATCAATCTGTATCAGTTTGCTGTCATCGCATTTCAGTGTGCGCGCCGGGTATTTTTTAAGCAGGGTATAGTTATGGGTAGCCATCAGCACAGCCCTGCCACTTCCGCTTATTTCCTTGAGGAGCGCCATGATTGTTTCTGATGTATCGGGATCAAGGTTTCCGGTTGGTTCATCAGCCAGTATTACTTCCGGGTCGTTCAGCAGAGCCCTGGCAATTACAACACGCTGCTGCTCCCCGCCCGACAGCTGGTGGGGCATTTTGAAGCCTTTGTTCTCAAGCCTTACCTTCCCAAGCACATGGTTGATCCTTTCCTCCATAGCATCTTTGTCTTTCCACCCGGTGGCATGTAAAACGAAATACAGGTTATCATGCACCGTACGATCGGTAAGCAACTGAAAATCCTGAAAAACAATTCCCAGTTTTCTTCTCAGGTAAGGAACCTGACCCAGTTTCAGATTTTCAAGAGAAAAACCCACAACAGTTGCCGAACCTGTTTTCAGCGGCACTTCAGCATTAATTGTTTTAATCAGGCTTGACTTCCCGCTCCCAACTGTGCCGATAAGATATACAAATTCGCCTTTGGAAAGCGTAAAATTCACACCGCTCAAAACAAGGTGATCATCCTGAAAGATGGAGGCATTTTCAAACTGAATTACAATCTCTTCTGGCATGGGTATGGAAATATTGACAATTAATAATACCCAAAAGTAGGTATTAATCATCAATTAATTTTTCCGGTTAATTAACAACCCGATGTTAATTATAACAGAATAAGCCAGACTATTCATACGTTATTAATCAGTAATTTTAGATCGTAAAATATCAAATATGAACAGGAAACATACCGTAAGCATGCTGGTTATGCTGTTTTTGTGCACCATTGCCGGCGCACAGCAGTCGTTTTACCACACCCGGGATGACCAGGGATACCGGCACGCCCTGGAACTCTATGAAAATGGTAAGTACAGTGCTGCACAGCAGCTTTTCGACAATTTTGCCAGAGATCATGCCGGTGAAAATTCAGACCAGCTTTCAAACAGCGAGTTTTATTCCGCCATGTGCGCGGTAAAACTTTTCAACAACGATGCAGAAACCCGGATCATCCGTTTTCTTCACCACAATCCTGAAAATCCGCACCGGAATGAAGCCATGTATAACCTGGCCAACTATTTCTTCCAGCGTAAAAGTTACAACAACGCCCTTATCTATTATGAACAGGTTGATCATGCAAGGTTAAACGGGGAGGAACAGGCGGAATTTCATTTTAAAAGGGGATATTGCTTTTTTCTGAAGGAAGAGCTCGACAAAGCCCGGCTGGATTTCAGTTTGATCAAGGACCAGGAGACCAAGTATGCCTCGCCTGCCCTTTATTATTACGCTCACATCAATTATACACAGGGCAACTACGAAACTGCCCTCGAAGGATTTCTGCGTCTCAGAGATGATGGTAATTTTGGCCCCATAGTGCCTTATTATCTGACCCAGGTTTATTACAAACAGAAAAAGTATGATGAGGTGGTGAAATACGCTCCCTCACTCATGGAAAACGTATCGGAAAAAAGGGAACCCGAAATTGCCCGTATAATTGGCGAATCCTATGTGCAACTTAACCTGTACGAAGAAGCCATACCTTATTTTGAAAAATTCCTTGAAACCGGAGGCTCTATAAGTTCTGAAAATAAATACAGCCTTGCCTATGCCTATTACCAGACACAGGCCTATGACAAAGCCGCTAAATTGTTTGGCCAGATTTCAGGCGGTGAATCACCGCTAAGTCAGAATGCACTTTACCACCTGGCCGACTGCCATCTGAAACTGAATGATAAAAACAAGGCCAGGATGGCTTTTGCATCCGCGTCAAAAATGGTATTCGTGCCGGAAATCCGTGAGGATGCCCTATTTAATTATGCCTTGCTTACTTATGAGCTCGATTTTTCACCTTTTAATGAAGCCGTTCAGGCATTGAATGAATATCTCGACCTCTATCCCAACTCCAAAAGAAGTGAAGAAGCCACCAACTACCTTGTCCTTGCCTATCTGAATGCCAAAAACTACCGGCTGGCACTGGCCTCTATTGAAAAACTCCGGAATATGAGTCCGGATATCAAAAAAGCCTACCAGAAAATTGCTTATTACCGTGGACTTGAGCTTTTCAGCAATCTGAACTTTGACGAGGCAATCAGCATGTTCAAATCATCGGGCAAGTATGGCAATTTCGACAACAAGATATACGCTTACAGCCATTACTGGATGGGAGAAGCCTATTACCGGAAAAGGATTTACGGTGAAGCCATCGATCACTTCAATGCGTTTCTGGCACAACCCGGTATGTCGGCTTTTGAGGAATACCAAATGGCGCATTACAACCTGGGGTATGCTTATTTTTCGATGAAACAGTACGATAATGCATCCGTTTGGTTTGGCAAGTTCACTGCCATGAAGGATATCGGGCGCAAAGATGTGTTGAATGATGCATATAACCGGTTGGGCGACTGCTATTTTGTTCAGGCACAATACGCTAAAGCGATCCAGTATTATGACAATGCCCTGAAAACAGGTACGGGAACAAATGACTATGCCCTTTTTCAAAAAGCATTAGCATTGGGGGTGAACGGGAAAGACCAGGAAAAAATCAGTGCGCTGAATCAACTGCTTACATCCTTTCCAAAATCGACCTATAAGGCTGATGTTTACTACCAAATGGCCGAAAGTTATGTTAAACTGAACCAGCCTGACATTGCCATTATCAACTACCGCAAGGTGATCAGCGACTACCCTACCAGCAGTTATGTAAAGAAGTCACTGTTGAACCTGGGCATGCTCTATTTCAATCAGAACCGCAACAACGATGCCATTACCTGTTATAAAAAAGTGATAGAAGATTACCCGGGTACCGAAGAATCGCAGAATGCTCAAATCGGGTTGAAGAATGTTTATGTCGATATCAAAGATGTGGACGGTTATTACACTTACATGAACAACAAGGGTGTTCTCACCTCTTCAGACCTGATCGAACAGGATTCGCTCAGCTATCTTACTGCTGAAAGAACCTATATGAGCGGTGATTATGCGCGTGCTTCACAAAGCCTCAGAAATTACATTGAAAAACATCCCGATGGCAGGTTCCTGCTGAATGCACATTTTTATAAAGGCGACTGTAATTACAGGGCCAACGAATATGCCGAAGCGCTGACATCATTTGATTATGTGATTTCCAAACCCAGGAGCCGATTTACAGAGCCTGCCCTCCTGGGCGCATCCAGAATCAAATTCAGGTTGAAAGACTATACTGCAGCTGCCGGGTATTACAAAAAACTCGAAGAAGTAGCCGAAGTGAAAAGCAACCTGCTTGAAGCACGGATGGGATTGTTAAAATGCTATTCCATGCTTGAAGATCATGGTAAAGTAATTGAACTTGCCGACAAAATACTACTTACTGAAAGACTTTCACAGGAGCAGGAAAGGGAAACACGTTTCGCTAAAGCCAAAGCTTTGCTGGCAAACGACAGGCCGATGCTTGCCCTGGAAGAGTACAAGAAAGTAGCCGTTGAAGTGAAAAGTGCTGAAGGTGCCGAATCAACATTCAGGATTGCCGAAATACATTACAAGCGCAAAGAAAATGACCAGGCCGAAAAGGTGATTGCTGATTTTGCTGATAAAACAACACAACACCAGTTTTGGATGGCCAAAAGCTTTCTGCTGTGGGCCGATATTTTCAGGGACAAGGGAGATAATTTCCAGGCAACGCAAACCCTTCAAAGCCTGATCGACTTTTATGAGAAAACCGATGACGGGATACTGGAAGAAGCCAAAGCAAAAAAGAAGGCCCTTACTGAAAAGCAAAGCGTGACCAAAAAGGCAGGAGCTGAGGAAACCGAAGAAGAAATTGAAATCAGGGAGTAGAACTTAAGAATAATCACGAACAACAAAAGAGCATAAGACTATGATCAGGGCAATATTCAAATACAAACCGGGATTCCTTGTTTCAGCCATATTGATACTTAGCGGATCTCAATTACCGGCACAGGAATTGAACAAGGAAGTTTATGTGGTTCGTCCTTACGAACCAACCTTATCGGATGCAAACAAATACAATTTTCTGCCGGAAACGGATGCTTTTGAAACCACAACCCCTAAATTCCGCTATTCCATTACACCCATACGAATTGCAAATCCTTTTGATCCCGACCCCATTAAGGCAGCTAAAACAGTAACCACATCGCTGCCCAGGATTTACAATACCTGGATTAAACTGGGCATGGGTAATTATTCCACACCCATGGCTGAATTCAACATCAGCAACCTCCGGTCAAAGGAATATGCCTATGGAGCCTACCTATACCACAAGTCATCACACGGAAACGTAAGGCTGGTCAACAATGACAAAGTGAAGGCAGGCTATGTGGTGAACAGAATGAACCTGTACCTGAAAAGATTCATGAAGAGTTCCACCATTTCAGGTAATCTGCGTTTCAATCAGGATGGGTTCAATTATTACGGATACAACACTGAGCGCATAACAGGCCCCCTGGATCTGGACCGGGACAGCCTGAAGCAGAGGATCTTCAACCCGGGAATTGATGCCGGCATCCGGTCGAACTTTACAGACAATGAGCAGCTCAATTACAATATTGCTGCGAGTTATGATTACTTTTTTGACAAACAGAAAAACAAGGAAAGCAGTCTGCTTATCAAGTCTGCTCTCAGCAAGAATTTCAACGAAATGCTCGGTGGTGTTGATTTGTCAGTTGACTATTCTAACCTGAAAGGAATCGACACGCTGTCCAACACCATTGTCAGAATCAATCCATGGATCAGTAAGCGCAGCACCGATTGGAATTTCAAACTGGGTTTTGAAGCAGTTGTTGACGCAGCAAATATTACCAACTTTTACTTTTATCCCAGGGCAAACCTCGATATCATCATCATTGAAGATGTGCTTGTTCCTTTTATTGGCTTGAACGGAGAGCTTCAAAAAAACAACTACCGGAACCTGTATGATGAGAACCAGTTCGTTAAGCCCGGCCTGTCTCTTAAAAATACCTCCAGCAACATCATTGTTTATGGTGGTCTCAAAGGCAACATCAATTCAGTACTTCGTTTCAGGGCCGATGTCAGTTATACCGTTTACAAAAACTACCACTTTTTCGTGAACGACACCATTACGGAATTGATGCTTCTGCCACTGCAAAACCAGTTTACAGGCGTATATGACGACATCAATCTGATCACCTACCATGGCCAGCTAGCCTTACAGCCGTCGGAAAAAATTGAACTGATCCTCGACGCCAGCTACATGGATTATAAAACCTTTGAAGAGGCGAAACCCTGGCATAAGCCAAACCTGGTAATCGGACTGGATGCCCGTTTCAAACCGGGCCAAAAGATGGAAATTGGTGCAGGTATCAGCCTGGTGGGAAAACGTTGGGTAAGGGATTATCCACACACCGACAACATGAAAGAGCTGGATCCTGTTATTGATGCCAATCTCAGTCTGAACTACCACTATTCCAAACTGCTGACGGTTTTCGCCAACCTTTACAACCTCTCTGAACGGAGTTATGAAATATGGAACCAATATCCCTCACAGCGGTTTAATTTCATGATCGGATTCTCATATAAGTTGTAGCGGTTTATACGGACAAAGCAATCTCATGAAAATATACACACGTACAGGCGATCAGGGTAACACCACCCTTGTGGGTGGAAAACAGGTGCCCAAAACACATATCCGGATTGAGGCGTACGGAACGGTTGATGAATTGATCGCCCACTCGGGGATGATCAGGGATATGTGGAATAACCCGGAAATGAATGCCACTCTCAATGAAATCCAGGACAGGTTGATGACATGTGCAGCTATACTGGCCTCTGATTGCGAAGACTGCCGGGTAAGAATTCCCGAAATCAAAGAAGAGGATATCAGCTCACTGGAAAATGAAATAGATCGCATGGAAGCTGTATTGCCACCGCTCAGGTCGTTTGTTTTGCCGGGAGGTCATGTCTTGTCGTCGCAATGCCATATTGCCCGTACCGTTTGCCGCAGAGCCGAAAGACAAATTATCAGGCTGTCATCCGAACTTTTTGTACCCGATACCGTAATAAGGTACATGAACCGGCTGTCGGATTATTATTTCGTACTGTCGCGCAAGGTGTTACGAGATTTTAACAAAGAAGATACGCCCTGGAATCCTAAATTGTAGTTTATATATATTTTTTTATATTTGCACAATTTTTAAGATAAGGTCACACTAAAGTTATACCCTATGTACTGGACCCTTGAATTAGCGTCTAAATTGGAAGATGCCCCCTGGCCGGCCACTAAAGAAGAGCTGATTGATTTTGGCATCCGTTCAGGTGCACCACTTGAGGTTATTGAGAATTTGCAGGAAATTGAAGATGAAGGTGAAATCTACGAAAGTATAGAAGATTTGTGGCCCGATTATCCAAGCAAGGACGACTTCTTTTTCAACGAAGACGAATACTAAACAAAAAAGGCTGTTATCTGACAGCCTTTTTTGTTTAACCTCCCAGATCACTTGAATATATCCTCTTTATTTTTCGGGCGCATTGCATCAAGCCATTTGAAGTCTTTGAGTATTACCTCATCTTCAGGAATCATGTTGGCGGGATAGGTAATTCCGGTAGGTTTCACATAAAAGCGGATGTCATCGGGCTTTTTGTTTTTCAGATAAATGGTAAGATCGGAGCTTTGCAGCATATTTACCCCGATCAGTTCACTATTATCACGCACATAATAAATGGTCTGACCATTTCCCTTCACATCAATCTTATAAGGCTCATTGTTTTTGAAATACCCTGTCATGGTTTTGCCCTTGATCTGGTTGAATTTCCCGGAATCCTCAAGGTTAATCAGGAAGGCCAGTTGTTTCATGTGCAACTGGTCGATCTCCTTGTTTTTGGTCCATATTTCAATATAATCAGCTGAAAGTTGATTCTCACCCGACCACAGAACGGGTTCATCATAAAGCCTGATGATGGAATCGCGTGTTGAATAGTAAAGTGAATCACACACCCCCTGTAAATCCGATTTGAATAATCTCACCCCGAAATAGGCTTTCAATTGTCTTCCATTTCCTGAATCGGGCATGGCCCGCAGGGTATCGGCATGGATGTAAACAGAATCAGCTTCACTGGTTATATATATAAATACCGCATTCCGGGTAATCAGGGCACTGTCGTATTTCTGCTGAATGTAAGCGTGATCGCCCCTGAGAATCACGTTTTGTTCTTCATCTGAAATTTCAATATTTGAGAAGCCTTCACCGTAACCGGTTTCTCTTTCATAGTATAAGCTGTCGCCTTTAATGGTCTGGTTTTTATTTCTTACAAGCGCATTGTCTTTTAGTTTGCTGATGTTGGTTGCGGTGTTGTACCAGCCATGTTCGCAATAAATATAACTGCTGTCGCCGATTATTTCGGTAGGGCCGTAAAAATACGCTACCCGGGTGGGGGTATGATACCTGAGCGTATCTGAATAGATTGTGTATTCAGGATTCCAAAGCACAACCGAATCCTGGAAATAATACATTTCATATCGTGAATAATAATACCCGACCCTGCTTTTCAACTTATTCTCTCCGCTTCGGATATCGGCATGCTTTGTATAGAATCCCACACTGGTGCCCAGGTTGTAATCGAGTTCGGATGTAGTCAGTTCCATATTCCTGCCTACCAGCCTCACATTCCTCCTGATCTGAGCCAGCCGTGTGGTTCCGTCATAATGAAGATAATCGCCATACAGGTCAATGGTATCGCCCTGTATCAAATGAACACGGCTGAAAGCTTCAAATATATCAGTAGGCGTATAATAATAAGCGCTGTCGCAATACATGATTGCACCTTCACGGTTCAGCACCACATTGCCGATAAACCTGAGCGCCCCATCAGCAATATCTGCAGCCTGTTCCATAACCATGGCCGAGATATCAAGCTGCTTTTTCTGCGCAAAACTGCTTCCCTGAAACAGGAAAGGCAAAACAACCAGCAGGCAAAACCAGGCTTTTTTTAGTGTACCCATGATCAGATATTTGCCCAACAAGGCATGAAGTAATTGCTATTTATACCAACCGGAAATCTTAAAACCGCATTTGCTGTACTTGTCAGAAATCCGGATGTAGGTGATCTTTATTTTATCGGCTACCCATTCGTTCACCTTCTCGTTTTCCTTGATATACATAGTCTTTTCTTTAAAAAGATTGTAATCTTCCTTCAGATTGCCAACATGTGGATTGGTCCTGTTTTTCAGCCAGATCACCTTGAAAACCGGCCTTCCCTGGTTATCAACAGATTCATAAGGGTCAGAAATTTCTCCAACTTTGAGTTTGTTAATGATCTCATATTCCCTGGGCTCAAACTCATCCATTTGCCAGCGTTTGCCTCCCCTGTATGGATTCACTGCCTGACCTCCGTTCAATCGGGTGTCCTTATCCTGGCTGAATCTAAACGCGGCCATTTCGAATTTTATGGAATCAAGCCTGATAAGCCTGACCATGCTGTCGAGCCGGCCAATTGTAAAGCTTTTTTCTTCAGGAGATATCCTGGGTTTCATAAAAATATGCCTTGTATGAATCCGGTCCTCGGTTTTGTCGAGGCATTGAATGATATGAAAACCAAAAGACGATTCCACGATTCTGGAAATAGATCCCTTCTTCATGGCAAATGCTGCCTTGGCATATTCAGGGTCCAGGTCAGTTTTTGCCATCCAGCCGAGGTCGCCTCCCTTCATTGATGTTCCGTCTTCGGAATGAACCACAGCAAGTGTGACAAAACTTTCTCCATTCAAAATCCTTTCCCTGATTGCCAGTAATTTTTCTCTTACATCGGCAATTGCCTGCTCGCTCGACTTGGGATAAATCAGGATCTGGTTGAATTCAACCTCAGCGTTGATGTATGGCAGGCTGTCGGGAGGAAGACTCCTGAAATAGGACCTCACTTCCGAAGGAGTCACTGACAAACCTTCGGTGATGTTGCCCCTCATCTTCCGTGATAAAACCAATTCCCTGATTTCATCCTGAAGGTCCTGCCTGATTTCAATGATCGATTTCTGGAAATAGTCTTCTAATTTTTGTTCCGAACCGAAGATATTAACAAAATACCTCATGCGGCCTTCAATTTCCCCATTGACCTCCGATTCAGTTACTTCAATACTGTCTACCTCTGCCTGGTTCAGCAACAGCTTTTGTATCAGCATACTCTCCAGAATGGCGCATCTGGTTTGCTCGTTCACTTCATCGCCCTGTTGCAGCATTTGAAGTGCATTCTTTTCAATGTCCGAGTAAAGTATCTTTTTGTCACCCACAACAGCAACCACTTCATCTACAATTCTGGCCTGGCCTGAAACATCAATGAGGCTGGCGGTTAGCAAAAGCATTAAAATACAGGAAATACGCATGATTGATTTATTGGTATATGATAAAATGTTTACGATTCTGTGCATCCGAAAAAATATTTCTTTCCAGCTCATCAATTAATTTAACCTTTCGTTTATTCAATATGATATAATGGATGTCGTCCCTGACAAGTTCAAACGGACTAACACTTCCTTCGGCAGCTGTTTCCTTAACGTAAAGAAAGTAGTAAAAATTGTTGTCCTTAACCTCCAGGTAATTGCGATATCCTAAAGTGCTCCTGAAAGATTCCCCGTTGCCGGGAATCATTCTCAGCACCTCATTCTGGTTAACCCAGTCATCATTAAAATGATCATAAACAGTTGCATGGGCAAAACAATAACCCTCCAGTTTATTCATGGTTTCCTTATCATCTGAACGGTACCACCGCCTGAGCTTGTTAATATCAGGCGCACTGGCAGGAACTTTGATAAAAAAGCCTTTCATCAGGGGTTCTCCCAGCATGAAATTGGATTGATTGGCTTTAAAATAGGCCTCTATTTCCTGGTCGGTAACCACGGTATCCAGATTCTGCCCGAGATAACGCTGCTGATAGGCATAAATAAGCAGTGAGCTCTTGTAATTATTAATTTGCTGTTCAACGTCTTTCTCCTCATCCGAAAGATTCATTTCAGCTTTGTTCAACAGCAATTCGTTGCGAATCCACTTTTCAATAAAGTCTCTCGCCAGGGATGCGCTGTCGGAATCAGAAATCTCAGCAGGTATAACTCCTTTCAGGTCATCACTATACAGAAACTTGTCATAAACCTTTGCCAGCAACTTTCCTTCCTTTTTTTCGGGGGCTTTGCGGCACGATGCAAATGAACCTACTGCAATAATAAGTAGCAGGTATTTAATTGATTGCAGATTCATTTTACCTGTTTTAAAACATCCTGGTTGACAACAACGGCATATTTGGCACGGAGCGTATCAATCCACTGCTTATCAAGAAAATTCTGATAATCAGCAGTAACCTGTCCCTGGACATCCTCAAATGCTTTAGGCGATGGCGGAAGAAGGGAGTTCACAACAAGCAGCCTGGTAATGTTTGCCTGTGACAAGGTTTTTAAAACTCCCTTTTCCCAAACGAATTCCCCGTATGGTGTTGATTCGCCCTTTTCAATCCTGCGGTCGACCACCTCAACACAATTTATGGAATCATTTGAACATACGTTTTTAAGATACTCAGAAACCGGCCCGAATTTTTTCGCTCTTTTCCGGGCATATTTTGTGGCTGATTTGAGATACAGTGGATCCCTGACCGTATAAAGAGAGACATCTGCCCGTTCATTCCACATGTATTCCTTTGCATGCTGCAAATAGAAAGATCTCAAACCGGCGCTGTCATTAACCGCCTTGCTCCATACATTCCTGTCCATGATGTTAAAAAGAAGAATGCCGTCATGGTATTCCTCCATCAGGTATTTGAAATTGGGGTATTTTTCTTCGAGCAGCTTCTTTTCATGCTTCATGAGTGATAACCGAACCAGTTCATCGCATTTGGAATTCACAATATCTGCAAAACTCAACTTTTTGTTGTAGCGGTTGGTTTTCAGAATAAAGTCAATCAGCTCCTTCTGGGAGTATTCCTGGTTATCAACGGCAAAAACCGGCTCAATCAGATCCGTTGCCAAACCGGGCTTCCATCTGCCTGAGTAAATTGCACTGTCGAGCATACCTGCAATATCGATAATATTTTCAGGGAATTTTGTGACCTTATGTTCCTGCATCAATGCGGTAAAAAATGCTTCTTCCGTTTTTTTGCCCCTTTCATCCATCATAATTCTTTCCTCAATCTGCGGTTTGATTTGATCAAAAGAAGCCAGCGGTCGTTTGTCGAGAAGCTGAAATACATGCCAGCCGTAATCCGACTGAACCGGCACGGTATAGGAACCACTGTCGGTAAGTGCAAAAACTTTTTCCTCAATATCGGCCGGTAGTTCGCCCGAACGCAGCCATCTCATCTGGCCCGCATTGCGTGCCGAACCTGCATCTTCGGAATACTGTTTTACCATATCGGCAAATGTAGCGCCCTCCTGAAGCTGCTTATAGCATGCATTGACCTTTTCTTTGGCTTTATTAACTGCATCCTGATTGTCATTCCTGCCAGAACGAATCAGGATATGGGCCAGTCTGATCTCTCCAAGCGCTGGTCTTCGGCCGTTTACACGGATGATGTGGTAACCGTATTTTGATTTTACAGGTATTGAAAACTGACCAACCGGAGTATTATAGGCGGCATTTTCAAACGGATAAACCATTGAAAATGCAGAAAACCAACCCAGGTTACCGCCATTGACCTGTGCAGAAGGATCATCGGATTCCTCGCTGGCAATTTTATCAAATGCTTCACCGGCCAGCAATCTTTTCCGTATTTTCATTGCCTTGTTGTATGCCGTAAGCGTGTCGGCGGGATTTGCCTCAGCAGGCAGTTTCACCATGATGTGGCTTGCATCTACCTCATTGAGTGTCCGGTTGTATGCTTCCAGCACAAGACGGTCAATCAGGTTCCGGTCCTGCAAATAAGGCTTTGATAACTGTTCCCTGTAACCTGCAAGTTCATTTACGAATGATTCAAGGGTATCATAACCGAGTGTTCTGGCTTCGAGCACCTTCAGTTTAAAGTTGATGAACATTTCGAGGTACTCGGCAGGTGGTTTGCTGTCATAGCCCTCCACATTGTTGTTCTTGCGGTAAATCCGCTCGAATTCAGACTTCATCACAGGCTGATTGTCGATTGTTAACAATACGGCATCTTGTGAAAGAGCGGCGTAGGATAGTAAATTGATAAAAACCAAAGCTAAAATCAGGTGTTTCATCAGTTTCAGGATTATGGGTTAGCGACTGTAATTGGGTGCTTCACGGGTAATGGTAACATCATGCGGATGACTTTCGGCAACTCCCGAACTGGTAATCCGCACAAATTTGGCGTTCATGAGATCAGGAATGCTGGCGGCACCGCAGTAGCCCATTCCTGCCCTTAATCCGCCGATCATCTGGTAAACCACTTCGGATAAGGAACCTTTGAACGGTACCTGAGCCACAATGCCTTCCGGAACCAGCTTTTTAATATCGTCTTCGGGGTCCTGGAAATAACGGTCGCCCGATCCCTGCTGCATGGCCTCTATGGAACCCATGCCGCGATATGATTTGTATTTCCGGCCATTGTAAATTATTGTTTCTCCCGGCGATTCCTCAACTCCGGCAAACAAGGAACCGGCCATTATGGAGCTGGCTCCCGCGGCAATTGCTTTCACCATGTCTCCCGAATAACGGATGCCGCCATCGGCAATAATGGGCAATCCGGTGCCCTTAAGTACACTGGCTACATCAAAAATGGCAGAAAGCTGGGGAACACCCACACCTGCAATCACACGCGTGGTACAGATTGACCCGGGCCCGATTCCAACTTTTACCCCGTCGGCGCCGGCCTTAAGCAGGTCTTTGGCAGCTTCAGCTGTGGCAATGTTGCCCACAATAATGTTGAGGTTGGAGTAATGCTTCCTGGCTTTTTTCAGGGTATCAAGCACTCCTTTAGAATGTCCGTGTGCCGTGTCAATAACAATGGCATCCACGTCCGACCTGACCAGTGCATCAATTCTTTCGAACGTATCAGCAGTAACTCCAACAGCAGCAGCAACCCTGAGCCTTCCCATTAAATCTTTGCAGGCATTGGGACGGTCCTTGGCTTTGGTAATGTCTTTATAGGTAATCAGGCCTATGAGCTTGTAATTTTCATCCACAACAGGAAGTTTTTCTATCTTGTAATTCTGAAGGATGTCGGCGGCCATTTCCAGGGTAGTCTCCTGGCTTGTTGTAATGAGATTTTCCTTGGTCATGATTTCCCTGATCGGCCTTTTCAGCACCTGCTCAAATCGGAGATCGCGGTTGGTAACAATGCCAATGAGTTTATGCTGCCCGTCAACCACCGGTATGCCACCTATCTTGTATTCCTTCATCAGGTTGAGCGCATCTGCTACAGTGGCGTTTGCCTTAATGGTGATCGGGTCAAAGATCATGCCGTTCTCAGCCCGTTTTACTGTTTTCACCTGCTTGGCCTGATCCTCAATACTCATATTCTTATGTACCACGCCGATACCTCCCTCCCTGGCGATGGCTATGGCCAGTGTGGCTTCCGTAACCGTGTCCATGGCTGCTGAAACAATTGGTGCATTCAGCTTGATGTTTCGTGTAAACATGGTGGCAATACTGACTTCGCGGGGAAGTACCCGGGAGTAGGCAGGTACCAGAAGCACATCGTCGAAAGTCAGCGCTTCGGTAACAATCTTATCGGTAAGGTTTTTCATGACGGAAATTATAAATTGTGCGAAATTACAAAAAAAGAAGTAATATTGAATTTAAATAATTGCAGCAGGCCTTCCGGTCTGCATCGTTTTTTGGTATACCTGATGCGACTGGCCTATGATAACTGACTATCAGGCAACATTAAAAAAGTTTTGGGGATATGATTCCTTCAGGCCGTTACAGGAAGAAATCATTCGTTCGGTGCTTGCAGGAAAAGATACGCTTGGCCTGATGCCCACCGGCGGAGGCAAATCACTCACTTTCCAGGTTCCGGCCATGACCATGCCCGGCATATGCCTGGTGATCACACCGCTGATAGCCCTTATGAAGGACCAGGTAGAGAATTTGAAAAAGCTCGAAATCAAAGCCGTGGCCGTACATTCCGGCTGTACCCGCGAGGAAATAGACGTGGCATTGAATAACTGCCTTTACGGTGGCTATAAATTCCTTTATGTATCACCGGAACGACTGCTTACCGAGCTATTCAGGATTCGCTTCCAGGAAATGCAGGTAAACCTGATCGTCGTGGATGAGGCACACTGTATTTCACAATGGGGTTATGATTTCAGGCCATCCTATATGAAAATTGCAGAACTCCGACAGTTTCACCCCCTGGTACCCATTCTTGCCCTCACAGCAACTGCTACCCAAAAGGTTATTGATGACATCCAGCAGAAGCTGCAGTTTCGCACCAAAAACCTGTTAAAAACAAGTTTCCGCCGTGAAAACCTAATTTACGCGGTAAAATACTCCGAGAACAAAGACCGCGATGTGGTGGATATGGTTAAAAAGCTCAAAGGCAGCGGCATCATCTATGTCAGAAGTCGCCGTAAAAGTATCGATATCTCACGCTTCCTCCAGCAGGAAGGCATTTCAGCAGCGTATTACAACGCCGGACTGGAACATGCTGCAAGAAATGAAGTGCAGCGCAACTGGACCATCGGGAAAACCAGGATCATCGTTGCCACCAACGCTTTTGGAATGGGTATCGACAAACCCGATGTGCGCTTTGTAATTCACCTTGATATGCCCGATTCACCTGAAGCCTACTTTCAGGAGGCAGGACGCGCCGGCAGAGACGGTAACAAGTCATTCGCCATCCTGCTTTCATCAGCCTCTGACGTTACCGCCGTTAACCAACGCATCCTGGTTAATTTTCCTGATACCACCACCATCAAAAACACCTACTCGGCATTGTGCAATTACCTGCAAATACCTGTAGGAGGTGGAAAAGGTATGTCATTCGATTTCGACATCAACGACTTCGCACGCTCATACCGGCTCTCCGTATTCACCTCATACAGCTCACTCAAAATCATGGAGCTGGAAGGATATATTGAACTTACCGAGGAAATCAACAATCCTTCCCGCATCAGATTCATACTGGACAGGGATGACCTGTACCGATTCCAGGTGTCGAATTCACGTTTTGATTCCTTCATTAAATTGCTCCTGCGTTCATACACAGGTGTTTTCACCGAATACACCACCATAGATGAAAACATGCTGGCAAAGCGTGCCAGTGTTGAACAGGAGGTTGTCAGACAATACCTGAACAAACTGGTGGCCCTGCATGTGATTAACTACCTGCCGCAAAAGCGAACACCCATGGTGGTTTTTTTCGAAGAACGGCTTGATGAAAAGTCGATTTACATTTCTCGCGAAAACTACCAGACACGCCGGGAAAGGTACGAGGAACGAGCCAATGCCATACTGAATTACGCCAGGAAAAATGACAGGTGCCGGAGTCAGGTACTCCTTGAATATTTTGGAGAACTGAATTCTCCCCCTTGTGGGGAGTGCGACGTGTGCCGGGAAAAAGGCGAAAACCAGCTCAACCAGGATGAATTCAGGGTCATTCGTGATGATCTGATCAGCGTTATTGCACTTGAACCTATCTCGCTGGAAAACCTGATTGAAAAAGTGCCTGTAAAACGTGAAAAGCTCATCGAGGTGCTGCAATGGATGATGGACAACAACCTGGTGAAGTTTAACGATGACCAGTTGTTGATTAAAATAAGCTAGTATTTTGCCACCAGTGGCATCTTCCGGCCAGGCCCAAATGCCTTGGTGGAAATTCTCAGCACAGGCGGACTCTGATATCTCTTAAACTCATTCCTGTTCACCATGCGGATCGTTTTTCGCACCATTTCAGCCGGAAACCCTTCCCCGATGATCTCCTCGTCTGATTTTTTCATCTCGATATAATTGAAGAGAATTCTGTCGAGCAGATCGTATTCAGGAAGCGAGTCTGAATCCTGCTGTCCGGGCCGCAATTCAGCTGACGGTGGTTTGGTAATGCTGTTCTCCGGTATGATCTCCTGTTCCCGGTTTATATAACGGGCAAGCCGGTATACATCGGTCTTATAAATATCTCCCAATACCGACAGGCCACCGCTCATATCGCCATACAGGGTTCCGTAACCAACTGCACTCTCGCTTTTGTTGGAGGTGTTCAGCAGCATGTTGCCAAATTTATTGGAAACAGCCATCAGCAGGTTCCCCCGCACCCGGGCCTGAATGTTTTCTTCAGTTACATCAGCCGGGCATCCTTTAAACAAATCGCCGAGCGACAGGTTGTATTCATCAAAAATATTGCGGATATCAATGGTATCATAGCGCACTCCCAGGTTGCGGGCAAGCACCACAGCATCAGCAATTGAGTGATCCGATGAATATTGCGACGGCATCAAAAGTACCCTGAGGTTTGTTGCCCCAAGCGCCCTGACAGCCAAAACCAGTGTAACGGCAGAATCAATACCTCCCGAAAGACCCAGGATTGCGGATTTCAATCCTGTTTTAAAAAAATAATCCCGGATACCTAAAATAAGGGCATCATGAATCTGCGATATATCGTCATGAGAAGGAATCAGTGAAGAAGAGGCAGGAGCTGCCATAATGCCATCTGTATCGTAAACTGCGAAATCCTCTTCGAATAGTTTCATCCGGCTCACAATTCCTGCCGGGGTCACTACCATTGATCCCCCGTCGAAAATCAAATCGGTTTGAGCACCAACCTGATTGGCATAATATATGGGAACTTTGTAAAGCGATGCGTTGTCGGTTAGAATTTCCGCCTTGACTTCACCCTGAAGGTGTGAAAATGGCGATGCGGCAATGTTTACAACGAAATCGGGACACAACCGCGAAATTTCCTCCATCGGGCTTACCGAGTAAAGCCTGTCCCTGCCATACCCGGTTAATACAGGTTGCTTAAACCACAGGTCCTCACAAATGGTAATGGCAATATTGAATCCCTTGTAGCTGACAAGTTCAAAACCAGTATTCTGCTCAAAATACCTGTATTCATCAAAAATGTCATAGGTAGGAAGCAGTGTCTTATGAATAACCCGCTGCACAGCACCGTTATACATGAAGAATGCCGAATTGTAAAGATTTTTACCTTTTACATTCGGGTTTATCGAAGGCCCCCCGACAATAGCTGCCAATCCATGACATTCAGCGGCAATTAACCCAATGCAGTCTTCGCATTTCCGGATAAAATCTCTTGACTCCAGAAGATCATGTGGAGGGTAACCACAAACCGAAAGCTCAGAAAAGATTACCAGGGTAACTTTTTCCTGGCGTGCTCTCCGAATTGCCCTGATAATCTTGTCAACATTTTCTTCAAATGCACCAATGGTATAATTAAGCTGAGCTATGGCAACTTTCATGAGATACTTATCAGAACAATACGCCTATCCTGAAAGTCAGGTAATTTAAAACTGCCTTGTGGTCTTTGTTGGAAAGTACATCTACAAAACCATTGTTGTAGAAAATACCGGCAAAGAGGGAGGTCTGTCCGCCTACATTATATTCTACCCCGCCACCAAAAAAATAACTCATGTTGAATGTGTTGATTTCCTTGGCTACATTGTCCTTGTTCAGCTCCTTATCTGTGGAGGTACCTTTGGATCCAACGTTAATAAGCTGGTTCAGACCCAATTGAGCAAAGTAGGTAAAATAGCCCATTTCATTGGTTTTTAACTTCAGCGACAAGGGTATGGTCATATAACTCAAATTGAAAGCAACCGATTCCCCTGCCCCAACCATTACTGACGTGGTTTTACCACTGGAAATGGAAACAGGATCATTGTAGAGTACGTTACCACCCTGGGTGGTAAGCATAAGTCCGGTAACCAGACCGTAATTCGGGTGAAAATAATACTCAACAACCAAACCGCCTCCAATTCCGGGACGCGCTCCGTCTTTTTCTATGCCATCTGATTTTGGTGTGAGCCAGGAGGCCATGGGGTCAATGTTGACTCCTAAACGAAGATTGGATTGGGCAAAAACAATGGAGACGTTTAATAAAGCCAGTATTACAAGAGTTTTTTTCACGACGCTGAATTTAGGTTAGTAAAAAAGGCAAATTTAACCAGTTCTTGGTTTTTCAAAAAGAATAATATCACTTATTGAACAGGAACAGAAAAAAGATTTTGTCATTGTGTCAATTGCAACTATTTTTGGAGATATGAAAAGAAAGCCTAAAATAATATACAGTTTTGTGCTGCTTCTGTTGCTCACGGCAATGGTATGGTCATGCAAGAAAGATCCCTTCAGTGCAGATGTGTCAGGAAACAAAATGAGCCTATCCATTACCCGCTTTGAGGACATGCTTTTTTCATCGGATCCTTCAACTATGGAGCAACTAATTCCGCTATGGGACAAAGAGCTGGGTATTTTCTTCAGGCATTTTTGCCAGATTACAGGAATCGGAAGTGTTGACAATCCGGAATTTGCAACCCGATTCAAGGCTTTTGCCAGCAATTTTCACAATTATTTGGTTTACAGGCGCGTGAAAGAAATATTCCCGGATCTCAACAACCTGAATGATGAACTAAATAGTGCCTTCACCTACTATCACCATTATTTTCCGGATAAAACCATACCCCGTGTGGTTACTTATGTTTCAGGGTTCAACCAGCCGGCCATAACCGATGACTCTCTCCTGGCCGTTGGCCTGGACAAATACCTGGGAAGGGATGAGGAATTGTACAGGCAGTTGGGCATTTACAATTACCTGCTGACCAATATGTACCCTGAAAAGATTGCGTCTGACTGCATGTCCTTTTGGGGAGAAACCGAGTTCCCTTTTAACGACTCGGTCAACAACCTGATTACCAATATGATTTACCGAGGTAAGCTGTTGTATTTTACCAGCGCCCTGTTGCCTGAGCAGCCCGACTCGGTGAAATGGGGCTTCACCGGATCGGACCTGGAATATTTTAACACTGCTGAAAAAGCCATGTGGGCATTCCTGGTTGAGCACAAACTGCTTTTTAATACAGACAAGCTTACCATTAATAAATACGTTATGGAAGGGCCTTTTACCAAGGATTTTGGCAGGGGGTCCCCGGCCCGTGCAGCGGTATGGATTGGTTACAGGATTGTGGAGTCATACATGCAGAAGAACCGGGATCTCACACTGGCCCGGCTGATGGAAGAAGACGATTACATGAAGATCCTGAACCAGAGCGCTTATAATCCATGACCGTGGCTCAATGCCGGTATCTGTGGAATGCAACCTAACGCACATTTTACACCATGAAAATCCCAACAACAATTATACTCCTGTTATGCGGAGCGATAACTCAAGCTCAGCGTGCCGACACGTTGTGGCAAAAAAGCCTGAAATGCTATGATCTGCAGGATTATCACGGCGCCGTTTCATATACCGATTCATTGCTGCAACTGGCACCCAATTTCCCCAGCGCTCTTGACCTCAGGGGTATTTCTAAATTCGCACTGGGTGATATAGAAAGTGCCTGCCATGACCTGGTCAGTGCCCAAAACCTGGAAACCAATGAAAACAGGCGCTTCACGGAATTCATGTGCAACCCCGATTTCACTACTGATCTCCTGGTTAAGCAGTTCTACGGGGAAGAAAAGGTATACCCCGAACTTGGATACAGGCCCCGCTATACACGTGCAGATACACTAAGGGGAGCCCTGAGACCTGAACGAACCTGTTTTGACGTTAACTATTATGACATTCGTGTTAAGATTATCCCCTGGCGCAAAAGAATTGATGCAGGTACTGATATTTATTTCAAAGTGGTACATGCAACCCGCCGGATCCAGATTGATCTTTTTGACAATTTTAACATCACCGGGATTTACTGGCAAAAAAAACCACTAGCATGGTATCGTGAATACAATGCCCTTTTTATTGATTTCCCGGAAGAGCTGACATTTGGCCAAAATCACATGATCACAATTGAATACCGGGGCAAACCGCTGAATGCCCCCAATCCCCCATGGGATGGCGGTTTTGTGTGGAAACGCGATGAAAATAAAAACCTGTGGCTGGGTGTAGCTTGTGAACAGCTGGGAGCCAGCAGTTGGTGGCCCAACAAGGATCACCTCAGTGATAAGCCCGACTCTGTGAGGCTTTCATTGGAAATTCCGGGAGCTTACCAGGCTGTTTCCAACGGCGACCTGGAAAAGGTGGAACATGCCCGGGGAAGGTATACCCGTTTCACCTGGCTTACCGAACACCCCATTAACAATTACAACGTGACCTTTTACGTGGGCAAATACACTGCTTTCTCCGATACGCTGGTGGACGGAACAGACACGCTGCGATTCGACTACAATGTGCTTTCGGGAAACCTGGATGTTGCCAGAAAACACTTTAAACAGGCGCTGGAGGTAGTTTCATTTTACAATAAGGCTTTTGGCTTCTATCCGTTTGCCAAAGACGGATTCGGACTGGTTGAATCACCCTATGAAGGAATGGAACACCAGTCGGCCATTGCCTATGGAAACGGCTACGACAACAACAACCGGCAGGAATACCGGAATCAGATCTACGATTATATCATTGTGCATGAGGCTGCCCATGAATGGTGGGGAAACTCGGTAACTGCAGCGGATATGGCAGATATCTGGATACATGAAGGATTTGCTACCTATGCCGAGTATCTGTTCCTGGAAAACCGGTTCGGAAAAGAGGAATACATGTACGAACTAACCGAAAAAAGCCAGTACATTTTCAACGTGTGGCCCATGGTCCATAATCGTGACGTGAACGAAAATGCCTTTGCAGGCAATGATGTATACAACAAAGGCGCCATGCTGCTTCATTGCCTGCGTTGCTGCATAAACAACGACTCACTGTTCTTAGGGCTGATACACGATTTCTGCACCAGCTACCGGTATCAGACAGTGACCTCGGATGATTTCGTGAGTTTTGTCAACCAATATACCGGTTCCGATTTCACTGCATTTTTCGGAAAGTATTTGTATGACACCAAACTGCCGGTTCTTGAATATGAATTTTCCACTGACCAGGAAGATCTGAAATTCAGGTACCGATGGACCGGGGTGAATGAAGGTTTTGCCATGCCTTTTGGCATATCCACCAGCAATAAAGAATCAATGCGACTGGTGGCCGATTGTTCCTGGCGTGAGATCACGCTGCCCCAAACAGGCTGGTTTAATTTCTACAATCTGTGGAGGGGTTACCAGGGTTGTCCTGATAACGCGTTTACCTATTATCATACAAGGAATATAAAATAAAACTCCCGGAAACCATCAAGCATCCGGGAGTCTTCACCTGAACTAAATACCAAACAGCTTACTTGCTGGCTATTTCATCAGATACGGTAAGTCTCTTTCTTCCCTTTGCCCTGCGGTTCGACAAAATCTTGCGGCCATTGGCTGTCGACATTCTTTCCCTGAAACCGTGTTTATTGCGTCTTTTCCTGTTGGAAGGCTGGTATGTTCTTTTCATGCTGATGCTTTTTTAAATATTCCTTTAAAATCGGAATGCAAAGGTAATACTTTTATCTTTTCAGGCAAATATTTTTAAATTAATCCTGTTGATTCCGGACTTGTTTTCATTCCGGCGGGCCTTGCAGAACATCCTGTGGCCCGGTCAGGCCATAAGTTTCCGACCTCTGAGTATTTCTCTTTTACCAGGGGGACCGGGCAGCTTTTCGATTTCGAATCCTGCCTGGCGCAACATGCTTTTGACTTCGCCCTTAACACAGTATGTTACCAAAATGCCTCCGGGATTCATTTTTTCAAAAAGCGTTCCGAATAGTTCCGGGCTCCACATGCCGGGCTGTTTATCCGGAGCAAAGGCATCGTAGTAAAGCAGGTCATAAGAAAAATCAGGGCGGTATCCGATCAGGCTGGCGTGTATTTTGTGCAAGCTGAAATCCGGGTGAATATTAACGGTTTTGTCCCACGGTGCCTGGTGAATTGAGGCAAACAGTTCGGCGGGCTTCAGTTTTCCGGGCAGCAGATCTCCGTAATTCAACTTTCCGGTAAATTCCTCTTCCAGCGGATCCGACTCAATGGTGTAATAGGTAGTGTGTACCCCTTTCTCAACAGACGAAAGGCATGTCAGCAGGGCATTCAATCCGGTTCCAAAGCCCACTTCAAAAACAGATACCTCCTGCTTTCCGGTCAGTGACTCAAAACCGGCTTGCAAATATACGTGCCTGGATTCGGTTAATGCCCCGAATGTGGAGTGATAATGCTCGTTCAGCTGCGGTACAAAAAGCGTGTGAGAACCGTCGGAAGTGGTGATCAATTGCTTGGGTGATTCAGGCATAAAATCAGATATTCCCGGCAAATTTAATGATTATTACGAACCACGGAGATTGGCTATTAGCTATTAGCTGTTGGCCATTAGCTATTAGCTTTTAGCTATTGGCTCTTGGTTCTTGACTCTTGGTTCTTGACTCTTGGTTCTTGGTTCTTGGCTCTCAGCTCACAGCTCACAGCTCACAGCTATAATTAACTAATAACTTAAAGTGCCAGATTTTTTATACCTTTGGATTTGGCAATAAATATAACCTGCATGAAAATCAGAACAATCAGCTCCATCATAGTGCTTGCATTAACGGCACCCATACTATGGGGTCAAAATAACGCACCACTGATCACCTTGGCTGAAAAAGAACATAATTTTGGAACCATTAAGGAAGATGACGGGGTATTATCGCACGATTTTCAGTTTAAAAATGAAGGTAAAACCCCGCTGATCATCAATGAAGTCAAGGCCTCTTGTGGCTGTACCGTACCCGAATGGCCTCGCGAACCCATTTTGCCCGGAAAAACAGGTTCCATCAGGGTGAACTTTGATCCCAAAAAGCAATCAGGCGCCTTCAGTAAAACGGTGCAGGTACTTAGCAATGCTTCCGCACCGCAGGTTGTCATTTTGGTCAGGGGAGTTGTAATTCCGGTTGCAACTGACGCAGACATCTATAAATATGCCATTGGGGATGTTCGTATTGAAAACATATACGTAGCATTCGGAGAAATACCAAAAGGAAAAACGAAAACACAAACCCTAAGGGTGAAAAATACTTCGGGTGATAAACCTGCGACTCTTACTTTCAAAACCCTGCCGGCCCATCTTAAATACACCTGTGTTCCTGAGGTCATCGGGCCAAAGCAGGAAGGAAGCATAAAGATTGAATACTTTACAGAAAACATCAATCAATGGGATTATATAGTGGACAGGTTGGATCTGATGATCAACGGGCAGGCCTATCCAAAAAACAGGGTTAACATCACCGCCAACCTCAAGGAGGATTTTTCGTCATATACAGCTGAAGATATGGCCAGGGCCCCGGTTGTTAAGTTTGACAACCAGGAGTTTAACTTCGGAAGCATTCCCGGTAAAGCCCTGGTGGAACACTCTTTCAAGCTCATCAATGAGGGTAAATCCGATCTGTTGATCAGAAAAGTAACCGCAAGTTGTGGTTGCACAGCTGTACAACCTGCAAAAACAGTGATACCTCCCGGTGATACGGCACTGATCAAAGTACAGTTCAACCCTGCCGGTCGTGAAGGAAACCAGAAAAAAGCAGTTACGGTAATCACGAATGATCCCAAACGCTCCAAATCAATACTTTGGATCCAGGCAGAAATACAGAGGGCTTCAGTTAAAACCAACCAATAATCCCAACCTGTAAGCCTGATGAAAGGCCCTTTAAATAGCAGTGCACTCAGTGTCAGCAATGGAGTTGAGCGTCCGCCTGAAATCAGCGAGGAGTCGATTCGTATTCACAAGGGAAAACGCCGCAAACTACCCTCATCAGATGAGTTTCTCAGGGGCATCCGTGCGGGCAACCGTACGCTGCTCAGTCAGGCCATTACGCTTACCGAAAGCTCCCTACCCTCACACATGGAGCTGGCGCAGGAAATCATTGAAAACTGCCTTCCCTGGTCGGGTCAGTCCATCAGAGTAGGTATCACCGGCGTGCCCGGTGTGGGCAAAAGTACTTTTATTGAATCTCTGGGTATGGAGCTGATCCGGAACCACCGGCGGCTGGCCGTACTCGCCATTGACCCGAGCAGCGAACGCTCCAAGGGAAGCATTCTGGGTGATAAGACCAGGATGGAACAGTTGTCGGCCGAAACAGGGGCCTTTATCAGGCCTTCTCCTTCGGCAGGCTCACTTGGCGGAGTGGCCAGGAAAACCCGGGAGAATATCATTCTGTGCGAAGCGGCAGGTTTTGATACCATATTTATTGAAACGGTGGGTGTAGGGCAAAGTGAAACTGCCGTTCATTCCATGGTAGACTTTTTTCTCCTGCTGATGCTGGCCGGTGCCGGTGATGAGTTGCAGGGAATCAAAAGGGGGATTATGGAAATGGCTGATGCCATTGCCATAACCAAGGCCGACCGTGAGAACGTGGCGCGTGCTGAAAGAGCCAGGTCCGAATTCACCAACGCGCTTCATCTGTTTCCTCCCACAGAATCAGGCTGGACACCCCGGGTGATGACCTGTTCATCAAAAACAAACACCGGCATTTCCGGAGTATGGGACACCGTGTTGGAGTACATGGCCCTGACACATCACAACGGTTATTTTCAGAAGAAAAGGCTTGAGCAATCGAGATACTGGATGTATGAAACCATTAACCAAAACCTGAAAGACAGCTTTTACCACGATCGCAGGATCCAAAAGCTGCTGCAAAATTATGAATCCAGGGTTCTCAAGGGTGAAACCACTCCGTTCACTCCGGCAAAAATTCTGCTGGAAAAGTTCTTCAGACGGCGCTGGATCAAACTCACTTATGGAAACCGCTGATAATCGAGATAAATGCAAACAAAATTGAACAAAAGCAGCTGTATCTTGCTTATTAAAGCATAAACTAACAATTAAAAAATAAATATCAGCACCAATGAACAGTTATGACTTAATCGTAATCGGCAGCGGACCAGGCGGATACGTTGCAGCAATCCGTGCCTCCCAGCTGGGCATGAAAACAGCTGTTGTTGAAAAAGCAGAAATCGGAGGCATTTGCCTCAACTGGGGATGCATCCCTACCAAAGCACTGCTTAAGAGCGCCCAGGTTTTCAATTATTCAAAACATGCCGGAGATTACGGGGTCATTTTGGAATCCGCAGCCCGGCCCGATCTGAAAAAGATGGTTGAACGTAGCCGTGCTGTAGCCGATGGCATGAGCAAGGGTGTTCAGTTTCTGTTCAAAAAAAACAAAATAGATCTTATTTCAGGGTATGGCAGGATGATTGACAACCAAACCGTATCGGTAACAGATCAGCAGGGTAAAGAGAGCAGGTTTACCGCTAAAAACATTATCCTGGCCACAGGAGCGCGTTCCAGGGAACTCCCCTCACTGAAACAGGATGGTAAAAAAATTATTGGTTACCGTGAAGCACTGACGTTGCAGAATCAGCCCAAAAGCATGATTGTTGTAGGTTCCGGAGCCATTGGAAGTGAATTTGCCCATTTCTACCACTCCATTGGCACCAAAGTAACCCTGGTTGAATTCATGCCCAACCTGGTGCCTCTTGAAGACGAGGAAGTATCCAAACAACTCGAAAGGTCTTTCAAAAAAGCAGGCATGGAAGTAATGACTTCCTCCTCGGTGGAATCAGTGAATACCAAAGGCAAAATTTGTGAAGTCACCATAAAAACGCCCAAAGGATTGGAAACAAAGCAGGCCGATGTGGTGCTTTCAGCCGTGGGGATTACGCCCAACCTGGAAGATATTGGTCTTGAAAAGCTCGGTATTGCCACGGAAAAAGGAAGGATTCAGGTAGATGAATTTTATGCCACCAACGTCAAGGGTGTTTTTGCCATTGGTGATATAGTTGCCGGACCAGCCCTGGCCCATGTTGCTTCAGCAGAAGGCATCACCTGCGTAGAAAAAATTGCAGGAAAGAATCCGGCGCCGGTGGACTACAGGAATATACCGGGATGCACTTATACTTCTCCCGAAATTGCTTCGGTAGGATATTCCGAAAAAGCAGCCAAAGAAGCCGGATACGAGATCAAGGTCGGGAAATTCCCCTATACTGCATCGGGTAAGGCGAGTGCTGGCGGTAACAAGGACGGGTTTGTAAAGCTGATTTTTGATGCCCGTTACGGCGAACTCCTGGGTGCCCATCTGATCGGCGACAACGTAACAGAACTGATAGCTGAACTGGTAATAGCCCGCAAGTTGGAAACCACAGGTCACGAAATCATCAAGGCCGTGCATCCGCACCCAACCATGTCAGAAGCCATTATGGAAGCAGCAGCTGCAGCTTACGGCGAAGTGATACATATTTAAAAGGTAAGAACAGGTATTATCTGTTAAGACTCCCTGTACTGTCGAGGCCAATTTCAACCAGGTCTTCTCTTTTCAGTGCAGGGAGTTCTTTTTTAATCATTCTTTCTTTTACCATGTGGCCGGCTCTTGAGGCAGTTCTTTTGTCTGGAAAAGCCTTCCTGCCGGGAATAACCGGGATGAACGGCTGATCAATGATCACCCTGTCTTTTGTTAAAACCTGGTAACCCCACCCATCGTCAACCTGGTAGGGTCTTACCTTTAACTGTTGAGCCGGGGTAAGAACCCTGTAAAAATTGAAAGCAATAAAGGCGGCCAGAACAATAAAAAAAAGCGGATAAAAAATCCGCTTTTTCAATTTATCAGTCATTTTCATTTGCTACGTCATTCGGCTTGAATTCCCACATGTCGTCGAAATCAGTGGTACTGGCCAAACCCGTGGTTACAAAAGCCCTGTCGCCAATTGTAAATGCAACGGCTTCATTGCGGCTCTGACCTTCATAATTCGATTTCTTAATCCACAAATCGGTCGCCGGGTCATATTCCCACACATCCGATTTCAGCGCAGTCGACCTGTCACCGGTTGTTACGTATGCTTTTGATCCGATTACAAAAGCAACAGCCTTTCTGCGCACCATGGTGGTATAATCATCATCGTATGATTCGTCAGAAACATTATCGGTAGGTCTTTTAGCTTCCCATGTGTTGGTTTCGGGATTGTAGGCATAGAAATCCTTGTTGTAGTCATTGTGAAAGCCTGTACAAATATATCCCCTGCCGTTCAGCACAAACGCAACTGCTTCGGAAACTTTCGACTGGTAGCTGGTTTTCAGTGTCCATGAGTTGTTTGCAGGATCATAAGCCCACAGGTCTTTCAGGTTGCTGCCGTTATTACCGGTACCTACATATCCGATATTGTTGATGGCAAATGCCACTGCTCCATACCGTGCATCAGGGCCCTGGTTAACCGTGTTGAGTGTGTCCCAGGTATTGCTAACCGGATCGTACACCCAGAAATCACCCAGCATCCTGGTTTCATCCTTGCCCAAACCCACATAACCTTTGCCGTCAACTGCAAAAGCAACCGCACCTGATCTTGCCGTTGCGTTTCCAATTGCATGTACACCTTCATCCAGGGAGGCAACCTGTCTCCAGTTATCCAGATCGGGATCATACTGCCAGAAATCCTTCAAACGCTCATCGTTGTCGAAATTGTAACCCGATCCCACATAACCGAAATTGCCAATGGAAAAAGCAACTGCCTGAGACCTGGCAGCACCTTCGTAATCAGATTTCTTTAACCAGTTACCCACAAGGGTTTCGTCATCGTCATCGTCCTTGCAAGAGATCACTACTGAAACCAACGCCAGTGTTAACATTCCAAGAAGTAAGTAATTTTTTGATATTTTCATCTTAATAATTTTTGCTTGTGTACTTTAAATCCGCGATGAATATAAACGCTTTTTTTTACAAAATATGCTTTTGAATTTTAGAATTAATATTTTTTAACTTTTAAACCAATACACCAAAAATAATGAGGTGCAAAAGGTTAAATAATCTTAATTCTCCGTTTATTTGGATGACAAAGATGAAATAAACTTTTTTATCTACCAATAAAAATTACATTTGTTTCTCTTATTTTTGTGGACTTTTAAATATTACTTGCTTTGTAACATACTGATTGTATTTAAACAAAGACATTTCCGTATGAATAACAATGCATAAAAATGAATACTACTTGTTACTAAAATGCTGCCAGTTTTGATATTAACTTAAAGATTTCATGATTAGATATTTTTTATTTTCAGTTTTTGTGCTGCTTCTGATTTCATGCAGCAAAGAGGAAATGAGCTTTGATATAGGTAGCAGGTACCTGGATGCAAAAACCAACATCAGGTTTTTTGATACCCTCACCATTCGCAGCTCTACGGTAAGGATGGATTCCATTCAGACTTCCGGCCTTACTGCACCGGCAATTGTTGTGGGAAGTTACTATGATCCCGAATTCGGACGCATTTCCGCCAACGGCTATTTCCGGGTATCTCTGCCAGCCAACAAAAATTTACCTCAAGGAGCTGTTTATGATTCCGTGAAGCTTTTCCTGACATATAATGATTATTATGCAGGCGATACCCTGCAAAACATGACCATCAACGTCCACCGGTTAAAAGACAAGATCAGAGCCGATAAATACAGCTACCTGTATTTGTACAATAAATCAACGCTTGGCGTTTATCCCGAAATAATGGGATCGCTTACATTTCAACCAAGGCCCCTCAGCAATGATACTGCCTGGATCGGCCTGAGTGACGATTTCGGCCAGGAACTCTTCAATCTTCTGGAAGGTAAAGAAATACAGGTTGAGGACAACCCCAATTTTTTGAACTATCTGAAAGGATTCCGGCTTTCCGGCAACAATACAGATGAAGCCATTATCGGCTTTAAATATCCACCTGAAAGTTCCGGTTCTGAACCGGCTACAAGCCCATCCCTCAGGTTGTACTATCATTATACTCAATTTGAATACAAGGATGCTTATCTGGATTTTAACATCGGAATCTTCGATGAAAGCCAGTTCAACCAGTTCCTGATTGATGACGAGGTTGTCAGCTTCCCCGAACAGCAAGCTGTAACAATTCCTGCCAGCCAATACGATGGTAAATCATATGTAATGGCCGGACTGGGTGTGTTAACCCGTTTTGAAATTCCCTATCTGAAGAACCTGAACAGCATACATGAAAATGTTAAAATTATTGATGCGGTTCTCCAGATTGAACCCGCAAGAAATACCTATAAAAAATTCGGACTTCCAAAAGAAATGTGCCTGTACACCTCCGACAACAGGAACCGTTTTATCAATTACATACCTAATGACAGGGGGAATATGCAATATGCCAAACTGACAATTGATTATGTGGATCAGGTTGAAACCTGGTATACCTTTAATGTGACCGGCTTCCTGCAAATGGAGTTGAACGACAATTCAGACGAAACGCCCTCCTTACTGCTTACCATACCTCCGGAAAATTTGTATAAAACGGTTGACAGGCTCGTATTGGGAAGCCAGATAAACAGCACCAACAAGGTAACATTAAAGGTTTATTACATGTTCTATGAGTAAAATTTCCGCTATGAAAAAATTCCTGCTGATATCAGCCTTGTTCATCATACCGATCGCTCTTTCTGCACAACAAAGAACACACCTGCCCTACTCGGTTTTCGGAATCGGTGAATTAACCCCCGACGGTCTAAACCAAAGCATGGCCCTGGGCCGAACAGGAATCGCGCTGTCATCCAACAGGTATTTGAACAACATCAACCCTGCTTCCAATGCTCATATTGACAGCATTTCTTTTCTTTTTGATGTTGGGATATCAGGTGATTTCGTGAAGTACGAGGCATCAGGTCTTACACAGCACGGTAATGACGTGAACATCCGGAATATTGCCATGGGTTTCCGAATCACGCCCAACTGGTCGGCCAGTATCGGAATTGCGCCATACAGTGCGGTTGGTTACAAAATTGTCACAGATAAATACATTGATGGATTGATTGGTGAAACATTTGAACTGGAAATGACCGGCTCAGGGGGACTTAACCGGTTTTACTGGGACAATTCATACCTGCTTTTTAAAAGGCTGAGCCTCGGAGTGAGCTTCACATACCTGTTCGGGAACATTGAAGCAACAGAAACTGCGTCATTCGGTAATTTTGCCAACGATATCGTTTCAAAACAAACCTCGTATCTGAATAAAGTTTATGCCGACTTTGGCATTCAGTATTACTTCCCTGTTAATAAAGATCTTGAGGTTACGCTGGGGGGAATATTCGGAAACAGCCACAAATTAAATTTTAAACAGGGTATTCAGGTATCTGAAGCAAACGGGACTTTAGAACAGGAAGAGATTACCCGAACAGGTACCTTTATATTACCCTTATATTACGGAGGTGGTTTTTCTCTCAGCTACAAAAACCAGCTGACATTCAGCGCAGATTATATTTACCACGACTGGTCAGCCACCAAATCCGACAACCCCAACTTCAACTACATGAACAACAACTCATTCAGAGCAGGTGCAGAATATATACCCGGAAGAATTAACAGGCTGGGGTATTTGGGCAGCATCGCTTACCGTGCGGGTTATTACCATGAGCAATCTTACCTCCAGGTAAGCGGAGTTTCGGCTTCGGATAACGGAATCTCACTTGGCCTGGGCCTGCCCTTCCTGCAAAACAGAACTACAGTAAATATTGCATACAACTTCGGGGTAAACGGAACCATGAATAACAGCATGATCAAAGAAACTTACCACTCATTCATGTTTAGTGTGGCCATGCACGACTGGTGGTTTATCAAAAGAAAATACGACTGATGCTGTCCGTAACAAAACAAAAAACCACCCGATGCCGGGTGGTTTTTTGTTTATGCAGAGAAAACTGATACGAATTAATAGGTGAACTGATACCTTTTCCTCAACTCTTTCTGAAAATCACCGATTCTTCTTTCCAGATCTGTGATCTCATTCCTGAGTTTAGAGGTATCATGCCCCTCTGATTCGAGCTCCCGAATGAATCGACGGTTGATGATGATTTTCTTCTGGCATTCGTAAATGCTTGAGATCAGACTTTTAATGTTGTACTTTACGTCAAGCATGGCACATTTATTTAGTTAGTAGTATTGCACTTAATTACCCGGTTCAAAAAATCAAGAGAAGCATTTTGATTATTTAAACCAAGCTAATATAATACTTATTAACTACTTTATCAACAATTTTGTTTCAATTTAAGCTGCCAATTTTCGCTTTTCAGCCAGATTTTTGACCAAAGTTTAATGCGCTGATTATATGATTATTACAGACCGTCTATCAGCTGGTTCTTTCCAGTTGCCCAGGCCAAAAAAAGAACCCCTGCAGTAACCAACTGCAGGGGGCACTAACCTAAAATAAACCTAAAATTAAACACTAAAGAACTACCTGATTATGTGATATTTGGGTATTTTATCCTTGATTATCAGCTTCTTTATCTTTCCTTTCCTCTTCCTTTTTTTCACCTTTTATTTTGTCGTTGATTCCCAAACCTTCTTTGATTTCAATGTTCACTCCGTCGGATAATCCTGTTTTAATGATCCTCTTCTCAAAAATCTGGGGTTGTTTTTCAATTTCAACATAGGCAGAATCTCCTTCTTTTTCAAATTTGATCAGACTTTCCGGTATCACCATCACACTGTCTTTCCGGTCGAGTACAATATCTGCATTGGCACTGTAACCGGCCCTGATGAATGAATTTTCCCTGATCTTTACATCTGCCTTGATCTCAAATTGTATGGCACCGTTTTCCTCTTTGCCTTTAGGAGAAATGTATTCAAGTTCGGCATCGAACTTCTCATCTTCAATAGCACCAATGGACAAAATCAGGGGCATTCCCAATTTCAGTTTGCCTACTTCTGTTTCATCCACCTTACCCTCGAAAATCATTTCACCCATGTCTGCCACGCTGGCAATGGTGGTTCCTTCATTAAAGGTATTGGATTCAATAACCGAATTGCCGACTTCAACCGGAACGTCGAGTACCATACCTTCAATGGTGGATCGGATGAGTGTGTTGGTAGCCTGCCCCGATTTTTTCGAAACACCTTCCTTAATCAGCTGCAGGTTTGATTCGGCAGTTTCCATTTCTTCCATGGCATTCATGTAGCTCAGCCGGTATTGCTGGAATTCAGCCTCGGCAATTACGCCCTGTTCGTAAACTTTCTTCTGCCGGTCGTAAACCAGCTTCGAATCTTCGAAATTGATCTTTGCTTTATTATACCTTGATTCTGCATTGTTCAATTCCACCATGTTCGGAATAATTTTAACCCGGGCAATCAGGTCGCCTTTTTTCACATGGTTTCCTGCTTCAATGTATACTTCTTCAACAATTCCGGACACCTGGGGTTTTATGTCAATTTCCTTGCGGGGTACAACCGAACCTGTTGCCACTGTCTTTTTAATCACATTGGAAATAAACGGCGACTTCACTTCATAAACAACCGGCTTTTTCTTCGATTTCTGGTATAAGAAAAACATGGTTCCCAGAATTGCCCCGATTACGATTACCAACAAAGAAATTTTAAGAATTTTTTTCATGGATATGATGCATTTTAAATTTATACAGTTTATTCAGCTCTTAAGGCTTCAACAGGTTTAATGCGTACTGCTTTTCTGGCCGGTATGAACCCGGCAAACAAACCGGCTCCGATCAGAACGGTTAATGCAGTTACCGCGATATCGAAATTCACACCGGGGTTCTTGAACATTTCAGCTTCGGCGCCCGAGCTGACCATCTGATAATTGATCAGCTCCAGGATACCAACGCCCAGCACCAGTCCGATCATGCCGGAAACAGCAGTAAGCGTGACTGATTCCATCAGAATCTGCCCTATTATCTTCCAGGGTGTGGCACCTATTGACCTTTGAATACCTATTTCCTTGGTGCGCTCTTTAACCACAATCAGCATGATGTTGCTCACACCAATGACACCGGCAAATAGTGTGCCGATGCCCACAATCCATATCAGGATATTGATACCGGCAAAAAGGCCGTTCATCTGCTTGAACTCTTCCTCAAGGTTAAAATGTCCGAATGCCTGTTCATCTTCGGGAGCCACTTTATTTCTTGCCGCCAGCATCGCCAGCACCTTCTTTTCAACTACCGATACCTCAATGCCATCTTTGGCGGTAACCGCAATAAAGTGTACGTCGTCACCCATGTTATAAGCAATCTGCAACGAGGTGAAAGGCAAAAAAATGGTTTTTTCCTTGTCTTCACCAAAGCTGATGTTTTTGTTCTTGGGTTCATAAACACCCACCACCTGGAAATATACACCCCGGATGCGGATGTATTTTCCGATGGGATCTTCTCCTTTATTAAAAAGTTCTTCTTTCACCCTGTTCCCGATCACGGCAACCTTACGTTTTTCAAGAATATCCAGGTCGTTGATCACCCGCCCCGAGAGCAGGATAACCGGATCGATCCTGAAATAATCGGGGTAATCACCGAATATGTCATACGATGCGGTTTTTGTTCCCCGCACCACGTTGTTATCGCCGTTACCCGACCAGGGCTGAAGCCTGGGTGCAAGGTATCCTATTTCAGGAATACTCTCTTTAAGGGCTTTCATATCAGAGTTGTTAAACAACCAGCGTCGTCCCCTTGGCAATCCCTTATAAGGCATGGTGGTTTGCCGGGTCCAGATAAAAGCACTGTTGGTGGCAAAATCCTGAAAACCATCAAAAACAGCATTCTTGAGCCCGTTTCCCGACCCTGCCATGATAATCAGCATGAGGATACCCCAGAATACGCCAAAAGCCGTCATGAATGTCCGCAACTTATTGCTCTTGAGCGTACTGTATATTTCCTGCCACCGGTCTCTGTCAAACATCTTATGCTGGTATTATTCGTCTCTTAATGCTACTACAGGCCTGATCCGTGAAGCCCTTAACGAGGGCATCAGTCCGGCCAGTGTTCCTGCAATCACCAATACTATTGTAGAAATAAGGGCAATCGAAAAGTCCACTTCCGGATTTACAAAAAAATCGTTAGCAGGTATTACCGACGACACCAATTCCAGGGTGCCAATACCCAACAACAGGCCCAGGTACCCGGCCAACCCGGTAATAAAAACCGATTCCAGAAGAATCATGGTAACAATTGAAAACGGGGTCGCTCCAATGGCTTTGCGGATACCAATTTCCTTGGTACGTTCGTTAACCACAATGATCATGATGTTGCTGACCCCTACAATACCCGCGATTATGGTAAAAGCCCCTATAATTGAAATAAAGATCTGGATGCTCAGGAAAAGATTGGTAAACATCTTGAATTCCTTTAGTGTATTATAAGTCCACATGGCATTCAGATCTTCCTTGTCAAAACGGTGCCTCTTGGCAAAGTCAGCACGAAGTTCTTTTTCAAATTCTTCACTTTCCTTTGCCGAAAGGGTGCTGGTTATGGTCAGGTTCTGGATCCGGTTGGCACCACCTGAAATCATCTGCGCCGTAGTAATCGGAAGATAAACTCTCATTTCATCCCGCTCACTCTTGTCGCTGAAAACGCCAACCACCTGGAAGGGCACATTGTTGATCTTGATGTATTCTCCTATCGGATTCTTCCCGTTCTTAAACAGGGTTTTCTGAACCGGCCTGCCGATTACAGCAACTTTCCTCCGTTTCTGAATGTCAATATTGTTAACAAACCGACCCGATTCCATTTTTGCATTTTCAATTTCCTGGTAATCCGGATGCACGCACGTCAGGTCATACACACCAAATTCCTTGTTGTAGGATATCACCCGGTTCTGCCACATATAATAACGGGCCGAAATTTTATCAACCCCCTTCATCCGGTCACGCACGTATTCATAATCCTCATCGGTAAATCGTATCTGGCGGCCTGATTTCAATCCCTCATAGGTTTTACTGGTGGTACCGGGACCGAACCAGATGGTATTCACTGCATCCTGCCTGAACTGCGCCTCAATACCGTTCTGAAGTCCCTTTCCCGAACCCAGCAATATGATTAGCATAAATATTCCCCAGGCCACACTGAAACCGGTAAGGAAAGTCCTCATCCGGTTTTTGTTGATCGTACTCAGTATTTCCTGCCATTTGTCTAAATCGAACATAACCCCTGGTTTAAAAGGATGCAACAGCTTTATAAGGCGACTTGTGATAGGTAATGTTCTCTATGACCCCGTCTTTGAGCTTGATGGAACGCTGAGTCCGCAGTGAAATATCCTGCTCATGGGTAACTATAATTATGGTAATTCCTTCATCGTTGATTTCCTGCATCAGATCCATCACTTCCATACTGGTAACCGAATCCAGCGCACCGGTTGGCTCATCGGCCAGTATTACCTTGGGTTTGCTGATCAGTGACCGGGCAATGGCAATACGCTGCTTCTGACCACCTGACAGTTCGCTGGGCAGGTGGGTCCACCAGTCTTTCAGTCCAACCCGGTCGAGGTATTCCATGGCAATCTGGTTTCTTTTCCTGCGGTTAACGCCCTGGTAGTAGAGCGGAAGTGCCACATTTTCCATGGCATTCTTAAAGGAAATCAGGTTGAAGCTCTGAAATACAAAACCGATTGTCCGGTTTCTCAACTGGGCTGCTTTGGTTTCGTTAATGTCTTTTATCAGCATGCCATTCAGGTGGTACTCTCCCGAATCATAATTATCCAGAATTCCCAACACATTCAGCAAGGTTGATTTGCCTGATCCGGATGCACCCATTATCGAAACCATTTCCCCCTCTTCAATATCAAGACTGATTCCTTTAAGTACATGCAATGAATTACTGCCGGTAACATAAGATTTGTGCAAATTCTTGATCGAAATCATGAAAAATTATTTTAGGTTAACGGTTAAATGACAAATTTCATACCATTCAACATATATATTTTACTATCTGTGTTTTATACAGAGAAGGGTTCGAAATAGCCTCCCAAAGCCGTCCGCAAAATTGTACTGTTCTGATACAGGCAATGTACGTTTCTGAACACTTTTAAAAAAAACATCAGCTGACGCAACCACGGGCATACTTTTGGCATCTGATAAGCAACATAGCCAAAAAAGGCCAAAGTTTTAATTAAAACCCTAATTTTGACTTGCAAATAAAGAGTGTATTTGGTTGACCATCTAAATAGAGTTATTCGGGGCTGCCAGGAAAAAAAACCTGAAGCTCAAAGGGAATTGTATGACATGTTCAAAACAAAAATGTTTGGAATATGCCTGAGGTATGCCGGAAACTATGACGACGCACAGGATGTGCTGCAGGATGGATTTATTAAAGTTTATGAAAAAATTAATCAATTCGGGTTTAAAGGGGCGTTTGAAGGATGGATAAGGAAAGTGATGGTGAATACCGCTTTGGAGCGATACAGGATTCATTACCGGCAGGTACCGGTAGATGAGCATATGGCTGAAATAGAACAGGATGAAGCAAAAGACGTTTTTTCAGATCTGGATGTGGCCGACCTGGTGAAGATCATTCAGGAATTATCGCCCCGTTACCGGGTAGTATTTAACATGTATGCGGTGGAAGGATACTCCCACAAAGAAATCAGCGATATACTGCAGATTTCTGAGGGAACCTCCAAATCAAATCTATCCAGGGCAAGAGCCATACTTCAGGAAAAGATCGGCAGGTATTATGTAAAATCGGTTCAAACATACTGAGCCATGGACAATAGAATGGAAAATATCGACAGGTTTTTCAATGAGCATCTGGTGAACTTTGAACAGGTTCCCCCCGATGCCAACTGGGAAAAAATTTCTCAGAGGCTTGGTCATAAGCCAAGAAAACGTGCTGCCATACTGATTCTCAGGATTGCAGCAGGCATGGCGCTGCTGCTTTCCACAGGAATCGGCGTAATTGTGCTTACCAAACCCGACAGCAAGCCAGGCAATTCCGCCATTTCTGCAAATCAGCATAACGAAATGAATTCGATTCCCCGGGAAACCAATCCCGCTTCTGTTCAACCGGAAACACCCGGGCACAATAATAGCATCCATAATTCCAATCGTTTAGCACCTGGAAAACAAAATCCTTCAGGGAAGAATTTCGCAACCGGTAACTCCGGGGAACCTGAAAAGATCATGGCTGAAGCATCTCCCGAAGAATATTACAGGGCTGACCAGGCAAAGCATGTTGAAATTGAGCCTTCAGACGTGAATCCCATGACTGCCCTCTCCGGAATACACCCTGGTCAACTGCCACAAATAGATATTGGCACCGAAATCCGTTTCAACCGGGCCCGCTTGTCGACCCAGGCTGTTGCAATTGCATTACCCGACGCATATGCTGAAGTCTACATCCCGGAGGATGTTGTGGCAAAAAAACCGGGGCGGTGGACGATCGGAAGCGAAGTGGCCCCTTTGTATTCCTACCGCACCATCTCATCTGACGAACTGCAATCCGTAACAATGGATGAACTTAACGATAAAGAAAACGGCCTGTTGGCCTATTCAGGTGGTGTCAGGGTTGCTTTTTCAACCGGCAAACGACTGTCGGTTCAGTCAGGCGTATATTACTCGCGTTACGGACAACAAACAAATAACATTGAAACGGTTGCTGTTAATTATATCAGCTCCCTGCAGGGTAAACTGGAAAGCAAGACTTACGTATCGATTTCCAATTCCACGGGTGTAATTTCCAAAACAAACAGCGGGGCTGACAAAATCAGTATGGTAGCCCCCGGAAATTATGACGGAGCAAGTTATAGCAACCGCTACGATGCCTTTCCCGAAGTATCCGGTGTAAATCCTGACGGCTCAAACACCGGTGAATCCGACTTTACATTGACCCAGTATTTTGACTACCTGGAAGTTCCGTTGGTGGTCAGGTATAAAATAATCGACAGGAAGATGGACTTCAACCTCTCCGGCGGTGTCATAACCAATTTCCTGTTCAGCAACCGGGTGAACATTACCCGTAACGGAGATACTGAGTTTTTCGGAGAAACATCCGATATCAACCACATCAATTACCAGGGGTCTGTGGGGATGGGAATTGAATACCCGGTAACAAAAGGTTTTTCATTTACCGTGGAACCCCGGTTCAGGTATTACATCAACCCAATCGACAAAACAGCAGAAATCAATGTGCATCCATACTCGTTTGGTTTTTATGCCGGGTTTAACTATTTGTTTTAATACTTTAAGTTGTCATTTCAGCGCCTCCGGCTCATGCCATGTTGAAATTTGAATTGGGCATGCAGAAAAATCAAAATCCTTTTAACTAACTTTGTAAAATTCCGTACAACCCATTAAGATAATTTTTATACGGAGAGAGTATGTCAATGGATCGTTTGATTTTCAAATTGCGCCCGTTCTTGTGTTTCACAGGAGCATTGCTGATAGTAGGCTTGTTGTTTTCAACTTTAAGCTTCACCGGAAACCAGGGCAGTACAAGCATGCCTACACGTATGCCTTCGATGAACCAGCCGTTCAGTTTACCTGAAAAACTTGATTTTGCAGGAGAAGCCGTGCCTCTGGGTAATTTCGACACACGTGAAAGCCTCGATAAAGAAATGCTTGTGAATGGCTATTGGCATTCACGAACACTCATGGTACTCAAAAAATCAAAGCGCTATTTTGAAACCATCGAACCCATCCTGAAAAAATACGGTGTGCCCGATGATTTCAAATACCTGGCTATGGCTGAGAGCGGACTGGATAACGTGATATCACCGGCAAAGGCAGTGGGAGTATGGCAAATCCTGGAATCAACTGCAAGGGAATACGGACTTGAAGTGAATACTGTGGTGGATGAAAGGTACGACCTGGCCAAGTCCACAGAAGCAGCCTGTAAATACCTCCTCGAATCATATCACAAATTCGGAAGCTGGACCATTGCTGCCGCTACCTATAACGCCGGAAGGGGCGGACTGGAAAACCAGATCAACAAACAAAAAACAAATAATTATTACGATTTGCTGCTGAATGATGAAACTGCCCGCTATGTGTTCAGGCTGATAGCCCATAAGCTCATCGCCGAAAACCCATCGGAGTATGGCTTCCAGATTGAAGACGGCGATTATTACCCCGTGATCACTACACATGAAGTAACGGTTGACAAAAGCATTGAGAATATTGCCGACTTTGCACTTGATAATGCAACCAATTACAAGATCATTAAGCAGTTTAATCCCTGGCTCCGCCAGAACTACCTGCCTGACCATCCCAATAAGGTTTACAGAATTGTCATTCCCAACGAAGGCGAAAGAATAATTCAGTAACATGAATCAAAACCCATAGCAATCCGGAAAAGTTGGCAAAAAAAGCAGTCAGTAAGGTCCATGAGACAGGAGAGGTTCATGTTTTCGGTGCGCGGGTTCATAATCTCAAGAACATTGATGTTGCCATTCCGCGTAACCGCCTGAGCGTAATTACCGGATTAAGCGGCAGCGGAAAATCATCCCTGGCTTTTGATACCATTTATGCCGAAGGACAGCGTCGTTACATGGAAACGCTGTCGGCTTATGCACGGCAATTCCTGGGAAACATGGAACGCCCCGAGGTGGACAAGATAACCGGATTAAGCCCGGTAATTGCCATTGAACAAAAAACAACGGGTAAAAATCCAAGATCTACGGTTGGTACGCTTACCGAAATCTATGACTTTCTGAGATTGTTGTATGCACGGGCCGGAATCGCCTATTCATACAATACCGGAGAGCCCATGGTGAAGTACACCGATGAGCAGATCATCAGTTTGATTGTTGAAAAGTACGAAAACAGGAAGATTTATATTCTTGCCCCATTGGTTAAGGGCCGCAAAGGTCACTACAAGGAGGTCTTTGAACAAATACGCAGAAAAGGATTCCTGAACGCCCGCGTTGACGGCGAACTGATTGAGGTAAGACACGGGCTGAAGCTGGACAGGTACAAGAGCCATTTTATAGAAATTGTTATCGATAAAATGATTGTTACAGGTGAAGACAAAAACCGGCTGAAAAGTTCCGTTTCATTAGCCATGCAGCATGGCAAAGGCATCATCATGCTGCTGGATACCGAAAAAAAGGAGCCCAGGTATTTCAGCCGGCTGCTCATGTGCCCCACAACCGGTATTTCCTATAATGAACCTGCTCCGCATACCTTTTCATTCAACTCACCGCAGGGAGCCTGCCCCAAATGCAACGGACTGGGAACAATTAACCAGATTGACATTTCGAAAATCATTCCCAACCCCGACCTGAGCATTAAAAAAGGCGGGATCGAACCGCTCGGACCCTATAAAAATGTACTGATCTTCTGGCAACTCGAAGCCATCGCCGCAAAATATAAATTCACCCTGAACACCCCCATAAAAGAAATTCCGGAAGATGGCATGAATGTGATTCTCTATGGTGCCGAAGAGACCTTCAAGCTGGAAAATACACCAATGGGTTTTTCCACCAATTACTTCCTGAGTTTCGAAGGAGTGATCAACTACATCGCCAATCACCTGAACAATGCAGGTCAGAAGGAAGAAGAAAAATGGACCGAACAATACATTGAAAAAGTTACGTGCCCCGATTGCCAGGGTACACGCCTTAAGAAAGAATCGTTGTTTTTCCTGATGCACAACCGCAACATTGCCCAACTGGCATCAATGGATATTACAGCATTGTATGATTGGTTATCGGGTGTTGACAAGCATTTAACAGGCCGACAACTGGCCATTGCCACAGAAATCCTCAAGGAGCTTAAGACCAGGATCCGGTTTCTGCTGGATGTAGGCCTTGATTATCTTTCTCTTAACCGCAGTGCCGCAAGTCTGTCGGGGGGCGAAAGCCAGCGGATCCGCCTGGCAACCCAAATTGGGTCGCAACTGGTGAACGTGCTTTACATTCTTGACGAGCCCAGCATCGGACTGCATCAGCGCGACAATGAAAGGCTCATCGGTTCGCTCAAAGATCTGCGCGACACGGGCAATTCAGTAATCGTAGTGGAACATGACCGCCAGATGATTCTGAGTGCCGATTATGTTGTGGACCTGGGCCCCTTTGCCGGCAGACACGGAGGTGAGGTTTGTGCCACCGGAACCCCGGAAGAGATCATGAAGGGTGACTCACTCACGGCCCGGTATCTGAATAACCGCAAAGCAATTACAATCCCTGAAAAAAGACGCCAGGGCAATGGAAAGGCACTTTTACTGCTGGGAGCTACCGGCAACAACCTGAAAAAAGTGGACATCACTTTTCCTCTGGGCAAATTCATTTGCATAACCGGTGTCTCGGGAAGCGGCAAATCATCGCTGATTTATGATACCCTCTACCCGGTGTTAAGCCGTCATTTTTACAGGTCGAAAGCATCCGCGCTTCCCTATGACAAAATTGTGGGACTGGAAAACATTGACAAGGTGATTGAGGTTGACCAGTCGCCCATCGGGCGCACCCCCCGTTCCAATCCTGCCACCTATACAGGTGTGTTTTCCGATATCCGGAAGCTGTTTGAACAAACCCGGGAATCGAAAATACGCGGCTACAAGGCCGGGCGATTCTCGTTCAACGTCAAAGGCGGCCGGTGTGAAACCTGCCAGGGCGCGGGGTTGCAGACGATTGAAATGAATTTTCTGCCCGACGTGTATGTGCATTGCAACGAATGCAACGGCAGGCGATATAACCGTGAAACACTCGAAGTTCGTTACAGGGGAAAGAATATCAGTGACGTGCTGGATATGACCATCACGCAGGCTGTTGAATTCTTTGAAAATATGCCAACCATCCGGCACAAACTGGCCACCATTGACCAGGTAGGCCTGGGTTACATTACGCTTGGCCAGCCCTCTACCACCTTATCGGGCGGCGAATCGCAACGAATCAAACTGGCTGCGGAACTTTCCAAAAAAGATACCGGAAAAACGCTGTATATACTGGATGAGCCCACAACCGGACTCCATTTTGAAGACGTCAGGGTATTGCTTGAAGTGCTGGACCGGCTGGTAGATAAAGGAAATACGGTAATCGTTATTGAACACAACCTGGATGTGATCAAGGTGGCAGACCACATTATTGATATGGGGCCCGAAGGCGGTGAAAAAGGCGGAGAAATTATTTGTACCGGAACACCGGAAGAAGTAGTTAAAAACAAAAAAAGCTACACGGCGGTTTACCTGAAGGAAGAATTAAAACAACCCTCCGGAAAGTAAGCATGCCTGTATTTTCATAAAAATAATCTCAAATTTAGTAATTTTGCACACCTGAACAGAACATCCATAAAATGTTCACGTATAGATAATAGATTTTCAACGAATTCAAGTTTATGACCCACGGAGAAGAAAAGATTATTGACGCTTTTAAGAAAAGAGACTGGCAGGAAATACAAAGCTCAGACAGCTGGGGTATTTTCAAGATCATGTCGGAATTTGTAGAAGGATACGAAAAACTGGCACGTATCGGCCCCTGTGTATCCATTTTCGGATCTGCACGCACTGAGCCCGGAACCAAGTTTTACAAGCTGGCTGAAGAAATTGCCTACCAGCTGACACAATATGGTTACGGTGTGATCACAGGTGGCGGCCCGGGAGTTATGGAAGCCGCCAACCTGGGAGCCAAAAGAGGAAAAGGAAGATCGGTAGGAATCAACATCGATCTGCCCTTTGAGCAGGAACCCAATTTGTTTATCGATTCAGACAAGCTGATTACCTTCGACCATTTTTTTGTACGCAAGGTCATGTTCATCAAATATGCCCAGGGATTTATTGTGCTTCCCGGAGGATTCGGTACCTTTGATGAACTCTTTGAAGCCCTGACATTGATTCAAACCGAAAAGATCGGCAGATTTCCTATTGTACTCGTTGGAAGAGATTACTGGGAAGGGCTTGTAAAATGGGTAAAAGAAGTGATGCTCGATGAACAGAAGAACATCAGCACAGACGACATGGAGCTATTCACCGTGGTGGATACTGCAGAAGACGCCGTAAAACACATCAATGAGTTTTACAGCAAGTACCTGCTGAGTCCCAATTTCTGACAATCAACACAGGCTCATTTAGCTGGATTTCACCAATTAACCAGGTCGTTTGCCGGAAGTTGTTCATAACTTAATTGCTAATATACATGGGATTAATTATTTTTATTACTCTTTAAAATACCGGATCCATGGTTAAACTAGTAATGACCCTGCTAAACCTGTTGTTAATCCTGTCTTTCCAGATATTTCCCGGCGGTGTGTCGGTAAAAATGGATGTTCCTGCAGAGGTACAGGCCGGTTCGGAATTTGAGGTTAAAGTTACCCTGAACAAGGGAGACCTCGAAGGATTCTCACGTTTTCAGCAGAATATTCCCGCTGGTCTGACAGCTTCTTCAGTTACCTCGTCTGATGCCGATTTCACCTTCAGTGAAAAACGAGTGAGGCTGATCTGGCTCCGGATACCCGGGAATGACGAAATTACTGTCACCTATAAGGTTAAGATTGACGAAAGGCTGAAAGGCACCTTTGACCTCAGTGGGAAATTCTCCTATATTGAAAATAACGAACGGAAATCGGTTGATGTTGAACCGGTTGCTATTAACATCCTGCCATCTGCCACCATTGATCCGTCGCTGATAGTTGATGTGAACGATTTTGAAAAAGTCACCATACCGGCCCCGGGAACACTTTCACCCGGAGAAGTTTCCGTGGCATGTATCAGGCAAAGGCCCTATGCCGGATCACAGGGCGATTACATTGTAAACGTGCTGGTGAGCAAAAACCTCACCCGGCAGTTTGCCAAAATTGAGGAAGATGTTCCCGAAGGTTATACCGCGGTAGCACTCGATGCCAAAGATGCCATATTCACATTCAAGGAACAAAAGGTCAAGTTCCTATGGATGAATTTACCTACAGACCCCTATTTTACCGTTTCATACAGGCTGATACCCAAAAACCAGACTAAACTTGCCGCACCGGTAATCGACGGAGCATTCTCCTACCTGGTGGAAGACAACACCGTGAGCGTGGATATCATTGAAAGAGATTTGAACCTGGCCGACCTGAACGGTCAGGATGTGAATGCACTTGTGGCACAGGCCCTGTCGGAGCCCGAACCTGAGCCGGGACTCGCACAGGTTCCTGCTGAAGAACCTGTGATAGCTGAACCGATGACACCAACCGAAACCCGGGTTGAAAAACCGGCAGAAACAAAACCCCAGGCTGCAACAGAAACAAAAAACGGGAGCAAAACAGAAACCCGGCCGACAAAACCGGCAGCTACCAACCTCACCGCAGATGCAGCTTATCTGCTCGATCCTGAACAGGGCGTTTATTACCGGGTTCAGGTTGCAGCCGGACACAAACCGGTAAACATCACAAGATATTTCAGAAAAATGAATCTCGAGAAGGAGGTTCGCAAGGAAACCCATGACGGCTGGATGAAATACTCAGTCGGTTCATTCCCCTTATACAAGGAAGCCAGGGATTACCGGGTTCACATCTGGAACACCACACCGGCAAAAGACGCATTCATTGCCGCATATAACAACGGGCAGCGCATTACCGTTCAGGAAGCCCTGATGATAACCGAGCAAAAATGGTATCGATGAAACACTTTAAACCAGTTCATACCTGCACCCAGGCAGCTTTTCTGTTACTGCTCCTCCTGCTCCCGGTGTCATCTGTTTTTGGCCAGGAAGACGAACTGGACCGGCTGCTCAATGAAGAAGTGGAAAATATCAATCCGGTTTATAAACCGGTTATCAGCTTTGGTGCCGGTGTACTCAATTATTTCGGAGATATCAAAAACAACTACTACTCACCCACCATCGGAACACTGGGTTATAAGATTAATCTGGCCACCTACCTCGACGACAAACGTTATTTCAAAGGCGAATTCTTTTTCCTGGGTGGCAAGCTCACCGGAAACGAAAGATCATTCACTGATCCGTTAAAGAATTTCAACTTCCAAACCGACATTTACAACTTCGGTGTAGACGTCAATTATGATTTTGACCACTTCTACAAAAAAAGAGACAGTCGTTTTCACCCATACATTGCCCTGGGTATCGGCACGGTAATATTCAATTCCAGAACCGACAGCATTGCATCGTATTATGATCATGATGCAGGAACCCAGGTAACTGCAAAATATAATTACTGGACTGACGGCACCATCCGCGATGTTCCCCAGGCAACAGGCGATCCTGATCTGAGTCAACTGATGAGTCGCGACTTCAAATATGAAACTTCGCTGAGAGACTACGACTGGGGATTGGGAAAATATTCTCAGTATGCCTTTGTAATACCGGTTGAATTTGGTATTGACATGCATCTTTCCGACCGGCTGATGATCCGGGTGGGTAACTCTTTCTCCTATGCCCTTTCCGATGTAATAGACCATGTGAGCTCAAAAAATAAAAGCGGGCGGAAAGGAAAAAAAGGCAATGACATGTACAACTTTACCTATATCTCTTTTCATCTCGACCTGTTTTCATCGGCAAAAATGCTTAAAATGGAAAGACTCTTCCGGGATATGGAATTTGACCCCATGCTATACGGCGATGATGATAATGACGGGTATGTTGACGGATGGGATGAATGTCCGGATACCCCCCTGGGCGTGGCAACAGATTCAACCGGGTGTCCGCTCGACTCAGATAATGACGGCATTTACGACTATCTTGATAAAGAACCAAACAGCAGACCTGGCGCTTTTGTAAACAATGAAGGTGTTGAAATTACCGAGGAAGATTTGATTGCCATGCTGAATCATTCAATGGCAGTAGGACGCAATGAAATCGACCTGTACCTGCGCAAATCCGATGCCTATTCGGGCCGCAGGGGAAGCGGTGTTCCCATCCCCGACAAGTTCAAACAGGTGGACGCTGACAAAGACAATTACATCTCTTTCGATGAGATGTTGAAAGAGATTGACCGCTTTTTCGATTTCGAATCCAGTCTGACTGCCAGTGATATCTACGAGCTCAACAGCTTCTTCTTTGCTCAGTAAGGAATTGGGATGCAGATAACTATTTTTTCATCAGCCTGTCGAGTTGTCTTTTGGAATCCTTCTTTTTGATGTCTTCGCGTTTGTCGAATTCCTTCTTACCGCGTGCCAGTGCAATTTCAAGCTTGGCATAACGGCTTGCCGCAATAAAAATTTTAAGGGCTACAATGGTCAGCCCTTTTTCCTTAACATTCTTCTGTAGCTTCTTCAATTCCCTGCGGGTTAACAACAGTTTGCGGTCGCGTTTGGGAAAGTGGTTATAAATATTGCCGAAATCGTATTCCGAGATGTGCATACCCTTAACAAACAACTCACCTTCATTGAAAAAGCAGTATGAATCAACAAGGCTGGCTTTCCCTGCCCGCAGCGATTTGATTTCGGTGCCGGTGAGCACGATCCCTGCCACAAACTTATCGATTATTTCAAAGTCGTGCCAGGCTTTCTTATTTTTGATATCAATTTCAGCCATATGCGGGTTGATGCAGAATTGCAAATTAAGTTGATTTTATCCGATTTTCCATAAATTAGCCGGAATGAAATTCAACAGGATGAAGATGCACCGGTATGACCTGATTGCAGTAATCGGACCAACCGCCAGCGGAAAAACAGAATTTGCAGCGAAGCTGGCACACAACCTGGACGGAGAGGTCATCAGTGCCGATTCAAGACAGGTATACCGCAACATGAATATCGGCACCGGTAAAGATTATTCGGATTACGTGGTAAATGGCACTGCGGTACCCGTGCACCTCATCGACATTGCAGAACCGGGCTACAAATACAGCATATTTGAATACCAGCGCGATTTTTTCCGGGCATACAGGGATATCGTATCACAAAAAAAAACACCCGTGATGTGCGGCGGATCAGGCATGTATATTGAAGCGGTGGCTCACCAATACAGGCTCGATGAAGTTCCGCTGAACGAAAAGCTGAGGCTTGAATTGCAGGGAAAAAGCCTGAACGATTTGAAGGAAATCCTGTTACAGCTAAAAACCCTGCACAACCAAACCGACACGGACACTGTGGAGCATGCCCTAAGGGCCATTGAGATTGAGTATTTCTACCGTGACCACCCCGGCGAAAGACGTCTCCCCGACCTGAGCATACTTTACCTGGGTGTTTTGTACGACCGGGAAACAGAACGCAAAAGAATAACTGAGCGATTGCACAAAAGGCTTCAGCAGGGAATGGTTGAAGAGGTCAGGAACCTGCTTGCTTCGGAAATATCGGCCGACAGCCTCACCTATTATGGGTTGGAATACCGGTATATTACACTGTACCTGGCCGGAAAGATGGGATATGAAACAATGGTATCCCTTCTGAACACAGCCATCCATCAGTTTGCCAAGCGGCAACGAACCTGGTTCAGGAGAATGGAACGCAGGGGCACCCCGATTCATTGGATCAGCGGTGAATTGTCACTGGATGAAAAAATCGAATCGGCCCTGGTTCTGATCAACCGGTGAATACCACAGGGTGGTTTACATCAATGCCCACTTGTGCGATACGCACAGGAATGTAAGGTATGAGAAGTAGATCAGGTTAATGACTCCTACCAGGATGTTGTATTCCATCCTGTTCTTTTTTATTTTGCGCCTGATCATGATGCCTACATTGGGGACGATGGTTGAGGTAAGAAAAAACAGGAAATGAATGTTGAACAGCGTATCAAAAGGCTGCTCAGAAGCATTGTACTCCTTTTTTCCGAAAAGCAGCAGGTAGGTGAAAGCCAGGAAAGAAATCAAATATAACAGGTAACTCAATTTCAGAAAAATGGTTGATTTCCGTCTTCTTTTGTGAAAGCGCAAAGGCTTCAGGATGATAACGGTAACAACAAAGAGAATTGCATAACCGATCAGGAAGAACGTCTGAAATACCCCGTGAAAAAAATTACCCATGGCAGATCTGTTTTGTCACACCAATATAGCAAAAAAACCTGTAAAACCGGCTGTATTTATGAACAGGATTCAATCAATTCAAGCAGGGCAACATTCTCAACATGATGTGTGAAAGGAAACATATCCACAGGTTGGATTTTTACCAGCCGGTAACTGCCCGAAAGCAATGAAACATCCCTGGCCTGGGTGGCAGGATTGCAGCTCACATAAACTATGCGAGCAGGACGGGCTGCCAGTATGGCCTCAACAACATCCGTATGCATGCCTGTTCTGGGAGGATCGGTAATGATCACATCAGGCCTTTCGTTTTCTGCCGTGAATGATTCATTAAGCAATCCGCGTATGTCGCCCGCGTAAAAAAATGAATTTTCAATACGGTTCAGACCCGCATTTTTCTTCGCGTCTTCAATGGCCTCAGGAACAAATTCCAAACCAACAACCTTGCGGCACCGGTTTGCCAGGAATAAAGCAATGGTACCTGTGCCCGTGTAAAGGTCGTAAACAATTTCGTTGCCTTTCAGATTGGCAAAATCGCGGGCTACACAATACAGTTGGTGTGCCTGTTCGGTATTGGTCTGAAAAAAGGATTTGGGCGAGATGCTGAAAACCAGGTCCTCCATTTTCTCCAGTAAGTGGTCGTTACCGTTGAACAGGTTAACGGGAAGATCCGTTATGGTGTCATTGGCTTTTGAATTGATCACATACATCAGCGAAGTGATTTGCGGAAATTGCGAAGCCACGGCATCCAGCAGCGGGACAATCAGATCCTGGTCGTTCCTGAAAAATGAGAAGATAGCCATCCACTCACCGGCCAGGTTATTGCGCAGTATCAGGTTCCGCAGCAGACCTTCCTGACGGATCAGGTCGAAGAATTTCAGGTTGTGCTCAAAAGCGTAATCCCTGACATAGTTCCTGATTTGGTTTGATGGTTCAGGTTGCAGGTAACATTTGGCAATATCCAGCACCTTATCAAATTTACCGGGAATGTGAAAACCCAGTCCCCTTCTTTCCATATTCAGGTCGCCCGAATTGATTTCATCGGAAGTAAACCACCTGTTTGATGAAAAGGTGAACTCAAGTTTATTCCGGTAATAACGCAGCTTTTCAGATGGCAGTATGGGCAATACCTCATCAGCCAACACCTTACCGATGCGCTCAAATGAATCAGTAACCTGCCTCTGTTTGAATTTCAGCTGTTCTGCATAAGGCAAATGTTGCCACTTACAGCCGCCACATAACCCGAAATGGCTGCAAAAAGGCTCGCTCCGGGTGGCTGAATATTGATGAAAATGAACCGGATAACCTTCCATAAAACGTTTTCTTTTGCGGACAACCTGAACATCCACAATATCTCCCGGCACACAGTTGGAAACGAATACCACAACGCCTTCTATATGTCCTATTGCCTTGCCTTCTGCTGCAATATTGTCAATCAGCAGTTTTTCTATTACTGGTTTACTTTTTGAACGGCCCATTTTAAGCAGATGAAGCGCAAAGATAATGGAAATACCTTTGCGTTGACTTTTGCAAGAATATTCACACACAGCGATCTGTTTTGGTGTCGGTTTTTTTATAAATTTGTAGTGCTGAACACAACCCTTCAAAAATGAAATCAACATTGAGTATCCTTTGCCTTCTGTTTGCACTTGTCATATCATGCGGAACGCAGGACAAAAAGAGCCTGGTAGAGAAAATCCAGGGAAAAAAAACCGACACTGTTGCTGACTCGCTGAAAATCCGTGTGTTAAAAGAATATTACAGCAACGGGAAGGTAAAAACCGAAACCGAAGCAAAGGGAAGTCTCCGGCATGGTTTGATGAAAAGCTACAACAGAGAAGGCCAGTTGCTATCACAGGTGAATTATGTAAATAATGTGCGTGAGGGTATGGCCACCAATTTCTACCCGCTTACCGGCAAGGTGAATTCCACCCTGATTTATATAAACGGTATTAAGGAAGGTGATGAGATCTGGTATTACGAAAATATAGAACAACCGTTCAGGGTGTCACCTTTTATAAAAGGCAGGATTGAAGGCATCCAGAAGTATTATTTCGAGGACGGAAAGCTGATGGCCGAAATCCCCTATAAAAACGGCTTCCCGGGCAAGGGGCTCAAAGAATACAAAAAAGACGGCACGCTGATCACAGATTATCCCAAACTGATAATCAACCAGAAAGATCATCTGGCCCAGGCCAATAAAGTAATTCTCAGTATCGAATTGTCTGATCCGAACACCGAAGTAAAGTTCTACAGGGGATCGCTGACCGAGGGTAAATATCTGAATGACGACCTGTTTGAATTGGCAACACAATACGGAACCACCCAAATCGATTTTAACGTGCCTCCCGGAAGTACGCTGAATCAAAAGGTAACCATTACTGCCAGTTACAAAACAAAGTATGGCATTCCCCAGGTCCTTTCGCGCACCTATAATCTGAATGTAACCAACAACAAATAAGAACCCAGTCAGGCACTCCGAACCATGTTTTCATTGTTTGTCAAAGAAATCAAAAGCTTTTTTAATTCACTGACCGGTTACCTGGTGATTGTGTTCTTTCTTCTGATCAACAGCCTGTTTATGTGGGTTTTTGAAGGCCCCATGAACATTCCCGACGGGGGATATGCCACGCTGGATCCTCTTTTCACACTGGCACCCTGGGTTTTCCTGGTCCTGATTCCGGCAATTACCATGCGCAGCTTTTCAGAGGAAAAACGCACAGGAACATTTGAGTTGCTGCTAACCCGTCCCTTAACACCCATGCAAATTACAGGGGCAAAATACCTGGCATCGGTAGTGCTCATCATCCTTGCCCTGGTCCCCACACTGGTTTACTATTTTTCGGTTATTTCCCTTGGAAATCCGGTTGGAAACATTGATCAGGGAGGTACATGGGGCTCATATGCCGGCCTGCTGATGCTGGCTTGTGCCTATGCCGCAATCGGCATATTCTGCTCTTCGCTAACCGACAATCTGGCAGTATCATTTCTGCTGGCCGCGGTGATCAGTCTTTTTATCTGTTACGGGTTTGAACAAACCGCACAGATATTTACCATGGGCAAAGCCGGAAGCGTGCTTCAGTCGCTCGGGATCATTAACCATTACCGTTCCATGAGCCGCGGTGTGATAGATTCCAGGGATGTGGTTTATTTTCTGGCACTGATTGCCCTGTTCCTGTTGATGACCAAAACACGCATTGAATGCAGCAAAAAGTAATTCCCGGATACTGATTATGAAGAAACCGTTAACAATAAGCAATCCCTATCTCAAATTATCACTGTCAATCGTACTGGTGGTTGTTGCTGCCTGGCTGCTTTCGGTTTATTTTTTCAGAATCGACCTCACATCCGAGAAACGCTATACCTTATCGCAATTCAGCAAAAAAACGCTCCGGGAACTGGATACGGTTGTTGTGGTAAAAGTTTACCTCGACGGTGACCTGAACATTCCGTTCCGGAAGATGCAGCAGCGCCTGCGGGAAACGCTTGAAGAGTTCCAGGTTTATTCGGGCAGCAAACTGGAATATGAAATAATCAATCCCTTTAAAGGCAAAGACGCCAAAGCTGTTGACAAAAATCTGGATGAGCTGATAAGTAAGGGCTTGAAACCAACCAACATCCTGGCAAAAGACAAGGAAGGCGGCACATCGGAAAAGCTTGTTCTGCCGGGCGCACTGATATACTACAAGGGGCTTGAAACCCCTGTCAACCTGCTAAAGAACAACCCTGCTGCCGGAGCGGAAGAAAACATCAACAATTCCATACAGGCATTTGAATTTGAGTTTATCCGGATTATCAGTTCACTCTCGGCAGGCAGTGTTGAGAAAATTGCCTTTATTGAAGGGCACGGAGAATACAATGAATTCCAGGTAGGTGACATAACCCGGGAACTGGGTTGGTATTTCCAGGTCGACCGGGGAAAAATCAACGGTACCCCGGGTATCCTCAATCAGTATAAGGCTGTGGTAATTGCCGGGCCAACTTTGCCGTTCAGCGAACAGGACAAGTTTGTACTTGACCAGTATCTGATGGAAGGCGGCAGGGTGCTCTGGTTTGTGGACATGGTGAATGCAAGCCTTGACAGCATTAAAGAAGGAGGCGCAACCATAGCCCTGATCAGGATGCTGAACATTGAAGACCTGCTTTTTCGTTACGGGGCCAGAATCAATCCTGTACTGGTGCAGGATGGGCAATGCAGCATGATCCCTGTTAACCTGGCCCTTGCCGGAAATCCGCCTGATTTCAGACCTGTACCCTGGCTGTATTCTCCTTTGCTGAACGCGCCATCCAATCATCCGGTTACCCGGAATCTGAACATGATCCGCAGTGAATTCTCCGGTTGTATCGATACCATTGAAGCCCGTAAGGGAATCAGGAAAACGGCATTGCTCAGCACTTCACAGGTTTCACGGAAGGTTGCCGCACCGGTAATCATCGGCCTCGAAGAGGTGCGGATACCCTTAAAGCCGGAAATGTTTATGGAACCCTTTCTTCCTGTGGCCGTTTTACTTGAAGGCCGCTTTGAATCAGTTTTCAGAAATCGCAGCACATCCGACCTTTTTCCCGATACGCTGGTGAACTTTAAGGAAACAGGAGCCCCTGCTTCGGTATTTGTGGCTGCTGATGCCGACCTGATCAGGAATGAATTCAGACCAACACCCAATGGAATGATGATTACACCGTTGGGATTTGACCGTTATACACAACAAACTTATGGAAATAAGGAATTTATAGTGAATGCCATTCAGTACATGACAGGCCATGAAGGACTGATCAGGCTGCGTTCACGCGATTTCCGGCTTCGGCTGCTGGATAAAGCCACCATTAAAAGCGATCGGAGGAAATGGACTTTGATCAACACCCTGATTCCTCCGCTGCTTGTAATCCTTGCCGGTGTAATCTATGCCTGGATCAGAAAAAGAAAGTACGGACGGGCATGATGAGCTGACCAGCAGATTTGCAAAAAAAATGATTTTTCCAGTCGGCCACAGTCCTTTTTTTTTCGTAATATTGGTTCGCTGATTATGTCAGATATTTAGACATTTAACAATGTGTTTTATTAATAGTTAAACCTTTTCTCCATGAAATTTGTCGCATCAAGCATTGACCTGCTCAACCACCTTCAGGCATTAAGCCGGGTTATCAGTGCCAAGAACACACTTCCCATACTGGACAATTATCTGTTCAAACTGGATGGTAAAGCTTTGGAAATCACCGCGTCTGATCTCGAGACCACTATGGTTACCACACTGGAACTTGAAAACGCGGAAGGTTCGGGTAGCATTGCCATTCCTGCCAAACTGATAACCGATTCGCTGCGCGAATTCCCCGACCAGCCCCTTACATTCGTGATCAATACAGATACCTATGCCATTACCATCAGTTCGGAGAACGGCCAGTTCTCAGTTATGGGGCAACATGGTGAAGATTTTCCGCAGCTCCCCAAAATAAAACCGGAACGAAGCATTTCGCTCAAAATTGCTGCATCATCACTTTTAAGTGGTATTACCAGCACCTTGTTTGCCACGGCTGATGACGAATTGCGTCCCGTGATGAACGGCATCTTCATTGAATTAAGTGCTTCCGACGCAACATTCGTAGCTTCCGACGCGCACAAGCTGGTTCGCTACAAAAGGAAAGACGTGCAGGCCGAATCTGGCGCATCCTTCATTTTACCCAAAAAACCGGCTGCTTTGCTCAAAAACCTGTTTGCCAAGGGAAATGAACAGGTAAGCATTGAATTCGATGATAAAAATGCCTTTTTCACCACACCGGCCTACCAGATTGTATGCCGCCTGGTGGAAGGAAATTACCCTTCGTACAATTCTGTGATACCCACCAATAATTCCAATAAACTGCTCATCGACCGGGTTAAACTGCTCAATACGGTGCGCCGTGTTTCCGTTTTTTCAAACCAGGCCAGCAACCTGATCCGTTTGTCCCTTAAGGGTAACAGGCTTACCGTATCGGCACAGGATATCGACTTTGCCACATCGGCTGTTGAGGAGCTTGCATGCCAGTATAATGGCGATGACCTGGAGATAGGCTTCAAATCTACCTTCCTGGTCGAAATTCTCAACAACGTCCAGTCCACCGAAGTGTCGATTGAGCTTTCAGATTCATCCAGAGCCGGATTGTTTATCCCTTTCAACAAGGAGAATGAAAACGAAGATGTGCTCATGCTGCTCATGCCGATGATGATCAATTCATAGCCGGCATGAAACTGAATCTAAAAAATCCGCTCATATTCTTTGACCTGGAAACAACAGGTATTGATGTAGCTGCCGACCGGATTGTGGAAATATCGTACCTGAAAATATACCCCAATGGCGATGAGGAATCCAAAACCATGCGGGTAAACCCTACCATACCCATACCTGCCAAGGTTACTGCCATTCATGGCATATCGGATGAAGATGTGAAGGATGCTCCCCGGTTTAATGAAATAGCCAAGAATTTGATTCAGGTCTTTGAAGGGTGTGATTTTGCAGGTTACAATTCCAACAAGTTTGATCTGCCCCTGCTGGCTGAGGAATTTCTGCGCGCCAATGTAGATATCGACCTGAAAAAGAGAAAGTTTGTGGACATCCAGGTCATCTTTCATAAAAAAGAGCAACGCACACTGAGTGCCGCGTACAAGTTTTACTGCGACAAGGACCTGACAAATGCCCATACCGCAGAAGCAGACACCATGGCTACCTACGAGGTTCTTAAAGCCCAGATTGAAAGATATAGCGACCTGCCCAATGATGTTGATGAACTTTCAAAATATTCAAGCCACAACCGGAATGCTGATTTTCTCGGCCGGATAATTTATGACGATGAGGACCATGAAATCTTTAATTTCGGAAAATATAAAGGCCAGCGCGTGGAAGAAGTGCTGAAAAAAGACAGCGGTTATTACGGTTGGATGATGAACGGGCAGTTTCCGCTTCATACCAAAAACGTGCTGACTGCCATTAAGCTCAGAAGCGCCTTTGGAAAATAAACTTCTCAATCATGAAGATCATTTGCATTGGCCGGAATTACTCCGAACACGCCAGGGAGCTGAATAATCCGCTGCCCAAAAAACCGGTTTTCTTTATGAAGCCCGATTCCGCTCTTTTGTTAAGAAACAAACCCTTTTTCTATCCCCATTTTTCAAGTGAAGTCCATTACGAAACAGAGGTTGTGCTCAAGATCTCACGCCTGGGTAAAAGTATTCAAAGGCAGTTTGCCCCGAGATATTACCAAACAGTAGGACTGGGAATTGATATCACCGCCCGCGATTTGCAGGATGAATGCAAAAAAGCCGGACACCCCTGGGAAATTGCCAAGGCCTTTGATCAATCAGCAGTGATCAACACCTTCGTGCCTTTGGATGCACTCCCCGACAGGAATGCCATCAATTTTCAGCTTGAGCTAAACGACAAAACCGTACAGAAAGGCAATACAAAAGACATGATCTTTTCATTTGACGAGATCATTGCCTATGTTTCAACCTTTATTACACTGAAAACCGGGGACCTCATATTCACCGGCACACCGGCCGGAGTGGGACCGGTTAAACAGGGCGATCACCTGGTTGCCTCCATGGAGGGCCGGGTAATGCTTGATTTTCACATCAGGTAACTTTGCATCGTATTGAAAATTAATGTAGGTTTGCATCACAACACGGAGCGTATGATACAGTCAATGACCGGATACGGGAAAGCCACCTGTGAACTCGGAGAAAAAGTAGCCACCATCGAAATAAAATCGTTAAACAGCAAGCAGTTGGATTTTTATTTCAGAATGCCCCCTGCATACCGCGATAAGGAAATGGATATGCGAGCCGAACTGGCCAACAGGCTGAAACGAGGAAAAATTGAGGTAACCTTTAACATTGAATATAAGGAAGGCAAACAGGCTACACAAATCAACAGCGCTGTGGTGAAAGACTATTACCGGCAATTAACGGAGATCATCCGGGAAACCGGAATCAGCAATAACGAGCCCGTATTGCAAACCATTCTGCGGTTACCTGAATCACTGAACAACGACAAGGAACTGGTTGATCCGGAAGAAGCACAAAAAATAATGCAAACCCTTATTCAGGCCATTGATGAACTTGAAAAGTTCCGCAGCATCGAAGGACTTGCACTTGCAAATGATGTTGCTTCACGCATCGGAATCATTGAATCATACCTGGAACAGGTTGGTCCTCTTGAAAAAGAGCGCACGCAAGCCATCAGAAACAAACTGGAAAGTTCCCTGCTTGAATTTATTCCCCGGGAAAGCATTGACAAAAACCGTTACGAGCAGGAACTGATTTACTTTTTGGAAAAGCTGGATATTACTGAAGAAAAGACCCGGTTAAAACATCACTGCAAATACTTTGTGGAAGTGATGAAAGAAACTGACCAGGTAGGCCGCAAACTGGGTTTTGTAGCCCAGGAAATAGGCCGGGAAATCAATACCATTGGCTCCAAGGCAAATCACTCCGGAATTCAGAAGCTGGTGGTGCTGATGAAAGATGAGCTCGAAAAGATCAAAGAACAATTGATGAACGTTTTATAACGGTATGAGCGGAAAAGCTGTTATCATTTCGGCACCTTCGGGAGCCGGAAAAACAACCATTGTCAGGCATTTACTGGGTATTCCTGATTTCCGGCTTTCATTTTCAGTGTCAGCCTGCACACGCCCCATGCGCAACGGAGAAGTTGACGGGCATGATTATCATTTTTTAACCGTTGCCCGGTTTAAAGATCTGATCGACGAAAACGCCTTTGTGGAATGGGAAGAGGTTTATAAAAACAATTACTACGGCACGCTGAAGTCGGAAGTAGAGCGTATATGGGACCTCGATCGCCACGTGTTATTTGACGTGGACGTTATGGGCGGATTGAACCTGAAAAGTAAATTCGCCGACCAGGCACTTGCTGTTTTCATCATGCCGCCCTCGGTTGAAGTACTGAAACAGCGTTTGGAAAACCGTGGAACCGAGCCGGAGGATAAAATCCGTAACCGGATTAACAAAGCCTCCCTGGAAATGAAATATGCACGAAAATTTGACGCGACTGTGATTAACGACAAACTGGAAGATGCGCTGAAAGAAACTGAAAAGCTGGCGTCTGACTTTTTGAATCTGCCTGTTCAGTCATGAAAACCGGTCTTTATTTCGGGTCGTTCAACCCTGTACATATAGGTCACCTGGCCATTGCCAATTACATGATCGAATTCACCGATCTTGACCAGCTGTGGTTTGTGATCAGTCCGCTTAACCCCTTGAAAAAGCAAGCTTCACTCCTTGAAGACCACAAAAGGAGAGCTATGCTGGAAATTGCCGTGGAAAACGACGACCGGTTCAGAGTTTGTGATATTGAATTCCGAATGCCCAAACCATCTTATACCATTGATACACTCACCTGGCTCAAAGAACTGCATCCGGCCACCGAGTTTGTTTTGATCATGGGATCGGACGGACTGCCTACATTTCAAAAATGGAAAAATTATAAAATCATCGAAGAGCAATACAAGCGCTACGTTTATCCCCGGCCGGGCTACCCGGTTGACCCGGGCAAACATACCAACATAATGATTGCAGATGCGCCTCAGATGGAGATTTCTTCTACCTTTATCAGGGAAGCCCTCAGATCAAAGCATGATATCAGGCATTTCCTCCCCGGCAGGGTTTACGAATACATCACCCAGATGCATTATTATGAGGATAAATCATCAATTTAGAAATTCTATTTTTGCACCTTGTAACCACAATATATACTGATCATGCTCCTGAACATCATACTCCTGCTTACCGGCTTTGCCTTGCTGATTAAAGGGGCCGATTTCCTGGTACTCGGATCCTCCTCACTGGCAAGGCGTTTTAACATCAGTGAACTGGTAATCGGACTCACCATTGTTGCCTTGGGAACCTCAGCCCCAGAGATGGTGGTGAGTGTTATCGCTGCTATGAAAGGTCAGAACGACGTTGCCATTGGCAATGTTATCGGCAGCAATATCTTTAACCTTTTTCTTATACTGGGAGTTGCTGCAATGATCACACCCATCGTGGTTCAGCACTCCACCATTGTCAAGGAAATACCCTATACCATAATTGCCGCATTCATGTTGATGCTACTGGCCAATGACCACCTATATACAGACAGTCGCGCTAACCGGATCGGCTTTATCGACGGACTCATCCTGCTGGCCCTCTTTGCCATTTTCCTGTATTATGTTTTCCGCAATATGAAAAATGACAACCAGGAGATGTCTTCGGACAAGAAAACCTTCGGTCTTTGGAAGTCATTATTGTTAATTCTGACCGGACTGGCAGGATTGGTGCTCGGCGGCAGCCTTTCGGTTAACAATGCCGTTGATATTGCCCATACCCTGGGTATCAGTGAACGAATTATCGGCCTCACCATTGTTGCTGCAGGAACTTCACTTCCGGAACTAGCCACATCGGCCGTGGCCGCTTACAGGAAGAATGCAGATATTGCTGTGGGGAATATAGTGGGTTCTAACATCTTCAACATTTTACTGGTTCTGGCCACCTCTGCCCTCCTGCAACCTCTTCCTTACCAATTGACATTCAATACCGACATCACTTTTCTGATAGGAGGAACAATGCTGCTGCTTCTTTTTACGTATACCGGGAAGAAAGCCGTGATCCAACGGTGGCAGGGAACAGCACTTGTTCTTTTGTTCATCGGATACACCATAACGCTGATCGTGTCCTGACCAATACCAGATAGTGCCTTGATAATAATTTCATACCTTTGACGTTTTCCCAATACCGGCATATGGGTTCAAGGATAAAATTCTTTTTGCTGTACTACATTTACTGGCTGTGCATATTCTTTCTGGCCAAGCTGGTCTTCCTGCTTTACCATATCAGCCTCACTGCCACCCTTGGTGCATCAGATATTGCCGGCATATTCTTACATGGTTTCATGCTTGACCTTTCGGCAAGTAGCTACCTGGTGCTCTTCCCGCTCCTTGTTTTGTTGCTTACCGTTTACACCAGTGGAAAACTGACCTCCCGGATAATCGGAACCTATACCCTGGTTGCATTGATTCCACTCGTGATTGCCATCCTGGTTGACCTCGAAATTTATAAATACTGGGGCATCCGGCTTGACAACACGGCTCTAAGATTTCTCGGAAAGCCGCGCGAAATGCTGGCATCCACATCATGGGGCATGATTGCCGTCCTTGTTGTTGCCCTGGTGGTGCTGGTATCCCTGTTGTTCTATGCCTATCAGAAGCTTGTCGCCATTCACCTTGTGCAATCTGCAAAACCACGATGGAAAGGGATTCCTGTTTTTTTGCTGGCTTTTCCTTTGCTGTTTGTGGCCCTAAGAGGAGGAACCGGCATTGCCGCCATCAGTGTATCGCGCGTTTATTTTCATCCCGACCCCTATCCGAATCATGCCGCAATTAACGTGTTGTGGAATACAATACATTCCCTGCTCGAAAAAAAAGACCAACCTAACCCGTTTCGTTTTCAGGACGACAAGGCAAACCTTGAAGGTCTCAGCGCCCTGTATGCTGAAACCAACCAGGGCACCCGGCTGCTGAATCACAACAAACCCAACATCATTCTGGTTGTTCTTGAAAGCTTTACATCCAAACTGGTGGAGTCCCTGGGCGGACTACCCGGTGTAACTCCCCATTTCAACAAGCTTTGTAACGAAGGTGTGCTGTTCTCTAATTACTTTGCCAGCGATTCACGTACCGATAAAAGCCTGGTTTCCATATTGAGCGGATACCCGGCATTGGGCAAAATTTCCATCATCAAATTCCCCAACAAAACACAAAAGTTGGGCATTATTTCGCGCGACCTGGCCCAGGCAGGCTACCAGACTTCGTTTCTCTACGGCGGTGATGTGGACTTTGCCAACATACGCTCGTACCTGGTTAACGGTAGGTTTCAGGAGATCATTGAAATAACAGGCTTCGACAAATCTTTAAGAACAGGTCGCTGGGGTGTTCATGACCAGCACACATTCAACAGGCTCATTGAAGAATGCGACCAGGAAACCGGGCCGTTTTTCAAGGTACTGCTCACTTTAAGCCATCACGAACCATTTGACGTGCCCATACCACCAAAGTTCGGCAGAAACACCATTGACGCCAAAGTAAGCAGCTCGGCTTATTATGTCGACAGTTGCATTGGTGATTTTATTCAAAAGGCAAAGCAAAGTCCGTGGTGGAAAAACACGCTCATCATCTTTCAGTCAGATCATGGCACCAAATTCCCGGGCAATACCATTGTATATTACCCCGATAAATACAGAATTCCTATGGTGTGGACTGGTGGAGCAATAAAACGCGACACGGTTATTACCAGCTATATGGCTCAGGCCGACCTGGCCAGTTCGCTGCTTGATCAGCTTCAAATTCCTACTAACCAGTATCCACTGAGCAGAAATATTTTCAGGTCAGCGCACCAATTTGCGTTCTACGAGTTCAACAATGGATTCGGATTCATGTCTGATTCCGTAAAGTTTGTTTACGACAACGACCTCGGAAAAGTCATCCTGAACCATGGAGAAGTTACCGACTCATTAATACAAAAAGGTAAAGCAATACAGCAGGAAGCTTATGAGATCTTCCTGAAAAATTAACCACGAACGCACATGACCACAAGGGTTCTTATTATTAGCGGTATAACAGAAAGTGCCCCCTACAAACCCGATATCGAACTGGTAAAAGGGCTGCACAACAGCGGTGTCCGGGTTGATGTGATGATACCTTCTGCTTCTCCTTATGTGAAAATCTTCGCGGAACTTGGGATCAGAGTGATTCCTGCCCACCCGGTGCGCAAGTTCAGCCCTGAATCTGTAAGGCTCATCAGAAATGAGATCACAAAACAGCATTACGACATCATCCACCTTTTCAATACCAAGGCTATTGTGAATGGTTCCCTGGCAGCCATAGGAAAGCCGGTGAAGGTGATCGCATACCGTGGTGCGGCAGGATTATACTGGTACGACCCAACAGCCTGGTTGTCGCATCTGAATCCACGGATCGATTACCTGGTTTGCAATTCGAACTATGTGCTGCAACATGTACAAAAGCAATTGCTTCCGGGTTCAACAAAAGCTGTGATGATCCACAAAGGAATGGATCCTGAATGGTTCGCCAATACCCACCCTGTTTCACGCGAATCCCTGGGTATACCTGACAATGCTATAATTATTGGCTGTGCGGCCAATGTACGCAAAGTAAAGGGTGTTCCTTACCTTTTGAAAGCCACGTACCTGATGGATCCCAAACTGCCATTACACATTGTATTAATCGGACAGGGGATGGAATCGGCCGGCATCAGGCGCCTTATTGATGCAAGTCCGTTCAGGGACAGAATTCATATGCTGGGTTACCGCAAGGATGTTTATGAGGTAATCGCCGCCTGTGACCTGTATGTCCAACCTTCGCTCAGCGAAAGCCTTAGCCGGAGCGTAATGGAGGCCATGTGTCTGAAAGTGCCCTGTGTGGTTTCAAATGTGGGAGGACTTGCTGAACTGGTGGCACATGAAAAATCAGGTCTGACGGTGAAGAAAGCAAATCCGGCTGTACTGGCAGATGCCATCACAAGGCTTGCTGAAAACCGGCAATTGCGCCAGACTTATGCTGAAGAAGGCTTTAGCCGCATGCAACACATCTTCTCGGTTGAGAACATGATCGCCAACACAAAAAAACTCTACGCAGACATGATCAGCTAAAGTACTGCATGGAATAGAACTTCTGGTACTCACCATTGGCAGCCAGTAACTGCTCGTGCGTTCCGTGCTCAACAATGGTGCCGTTGTGAAGTACAAATATTTCATCTGCATGTACAATAGTCGAAAGCCGGTGTGCAATAACAATCGAAGTCCGGTTTTCCATCAGCTTGTTCAGCGCATCCTGAACAAGTTTCTCCGATTCTGTATCCAGTGAAGATGTGGCTTCATCAAGTATCAGAATGGGCGGATTCTTTAAAACCGCACGGGCAATGCTCAGTCGTTGCCGCTGGCCTCCCGAAAGCTTGCTTCCCCTGTCGCCTATTGTAGCCTGGTAGCCGCCCTCGACAGCTTCAATGAATTCGTGAGCATGGGCAACACGGGCGGCATTTACCACTTCCTCCATGGTGGTGATTTCAACGCCAAAGGCTATATTGTTATAAAAGGTGTCGTTAAATAAAATGGGTTCCTGGTTAACAATACCCATCAGGCTTCTCAGATCAGCAATCTTAAGATCCCTGATATCGTGTCCGTCAATCAGAATTTCTCCGCTTTCTACATCATAAAAACGCGGCAACAGGTCAACCAGTGTTGATTTCCCGGAACCGGAATGACCAACAAGGGCAATGGTTTTACCTTTTTCAAGCCGGATGTTGATGTCGTTCAATACCAAATCGGTTTTATACCGGAACGACACATGACGATATTCCACTGCCTGATGAAATTTCTTGACGGACCGGGCATTTTCCTTCTCCGTTACCGTTGAAGTGGTATTCAGTATCCGGTTAATCCGTTCCATAGATGCCAGTCCCTTTTGAATGCTGTAATACTCCTGCGAAAACGACTTGGCCGGATTGATGATGGTGTAAAAAATAGCAATATAAGCCAGGAATTCAGCGGCAGTTAAAAAACCTTTGCCGCCCAGAATCAGATGACCTCCGAAGATCATTACCACAACAATAACTGCCGTACCCATCAATTCACTGAGCGGATGAGCCAGGTACCTGCGCTTCAGTAACTTGTTCATAATCCGCCGGTACTCTTCCGTTTCCTTGCGAAACCTGGCAGCAATCTTATCTTCAGCATTGAATGCTTTAATGATCCGCAGTCCCGATAGTGATTCCTCAAGCGTACTGAGCAGTTCGCCCATTTTGTTCTGTCCGGCCAGCGAACGTTTCTTTAACGTTTTGCCTATTCGGCCGATGATTACGGTAACAATGGGGAAAAGCACAAATACAAAGAGGGTCAGCTGCCAGCTCATGATAATCATAATAACTACAGCCACCAGGATGATCACCGGATTTTTAAGGATCATATCCAGCGAATTCATAATAGATGCCTCAACTTCCTGCACGTCGCCTGTAACACGCGACATAATGTCGCCCTTATGCTCCTCGGTAAAAAAACCTATGGGAAGCGAAACTGTTTTGTTGAAGATCACGTTCCGGATATCCCGGATGACATAATTTCTTAGAAAAACAATATTGTAATTGGCCAGGTAAGTAAATCCCACCTTGAAAAAAACCATGAGTACCAGAAAAACACCAATGAATACAAGTGCTGTGGTGCCACCCTGGGTTTCCGATATCCGGGTGATCAAACTGTACACATTATGTATCAGGGCATCTTTAAATTCACTGAAGCTTCCCAACGATTCTTTCATGGGTATTACCCCGTAAACCGGTTCAGACATTTTGAACAGTATGTTCAGCAAGGGTATGATGGTCACAATGGAAAATACATTGAAAAAAGCGCTGAGGAAATTGAACAGCAGGTTAAGCCACAGGTATTTCTTATAAGGTGGCACATACTTCAACATGATTCTGAAAAACTCTTTCATGAAATCGCGGTAAAAATTAAACGTCAAATGTAAGAACTATTGCGTGAATACACAATCCGGTTTAAATCAACACGAAATAACCTTCCATATTCGCAAAAATATTTTGATATTTGACCCATGAGTATGGTCCGAACCCGCTTTTCAAATTGAATTCTGCCTGGCACAAAAAACCATTGCACATGCAAACCCATTCAACCCGCATTCAAAATCTGACTGTTTTAGGCGGCTTTATTGCCTTTTCTCTGCTGATGCGGTTTTTTTCATTTTTTCCTACACTGATCAGTCATGATGAAGGCACTTATTTTGTAATTGCACGTGAAATGTTCCTGGGTAAGATTTACTTTGTTGATTTGGTTGACACCAAACCCGTTGGAATGTATTTGCTGATTGGCCTGCTCTTTAAATATATTGCCTCCTCCATTTTCCTTGCCCGGATGCTGGCTGCTGTTGTAATTGGTTGTACATCATTTTTAATATACAGAATAAGCCTGCACGACCAGGGGAAACAGAAGCCTGCCATTGCTTCCGGAGCCATTTTCATATTTCTGCTTTCGGTTTTCACGCAGTTTGGCGTATTCCTGAATCCCGAATTGTTTTACACCTTTTTCACGGCACTTGCTTTTTATGTATTCCTCAGGTGGAAAAAAACCACCGGCTTTCTGTTGTTGGGATTTTTGCTGGGAATCGGGTTTATACTGAAATATGTAGTACTGTTCGACCTGGCCGCCTGGCTGTTGTTTTACTTCATCACCGCATTGTTAAAAAAAGAACGGAATGAAATTCAAACAGCATTTGGCAATTGCGTGGTTTCATGCCTGGGCTTCCTGATCCCTTTTGCCCTGGTAGTGCTTTATTATTACCAAATCGGGCATTTAAAGGATTTGTGGTTTTACACCTTTGGCGTGACCAGCAGGGTGCCTGTAGAGCAAACACTTTGGCAAACCATTATTTATATAGGTGATTTCCACCTCAGGTTTCTGCCGGTGTTGTTTTTCTTTTATTACGGGCTGCTGCGGAAACCAGCCGGAAACACAGCTTATAATATACCAAAAGGACTGATCATTACCTGGTGTCTGGTGGTGCTGGTGGCTGTGCTTGCACCAGGAAAACCATTTGGCCATTACTTCATCCAGATGATGGTGCCGGTAAGCATTGTTGCCGGCAGGTTTTTCATACCTGAACTGAAGAAGCCGCTATGGGCTGCAAAAGCAATTTCCCATCCGGTTGGCACCATCATTTTGGTTGTTCTGATAACCTTTCAGGTTTTCATGCAGAAGCATGATTACTATAACAAACCCGATGTTCCCAAAGAGGTAGCCGCATATCTCGGGCCCATGCTGCAACCCGAAGACAGGATTTACACGGGCAATTACCAGCAGGTGCTTTATTATTTGCTGAACAAAGACTGCCCGGTGAAATATGTTCACCGCACCCTGATGTGCAGCAATGAGCACCGCAGTGCGCTGCAGATTGATCTTGCCAAAGAAATGGAAATGCTGATGACAAAGGACTTCAGGTTTATCCTCATGAAAGGCCCATACTGCTACGAACCCATGAATGTATACATACGCAAATACTACAGGCTGATCAGGGAATTCCCCGGCGGCGTGGAGGTGTTTGAGAAGGTTGGGATGTAGCTGGATGCTGGATACTGGATACTGGATGCTGGATACTGGATGTGTGGGTATTGTGATTTGTGATTTGTGAGTTGTGTGTTGTGTGTTGTGAGTTGAGTGTTGACTGCTACCGCTGCTGCCACTGCAACGCGTCGTTGCGAGGGAGGCACGACCGAAGCAACCGGAGCGAAGCGGAGCTCAACGAAGTTAATCTCAGCAATATCCAGACTCATAAGCTCAGATTGCCACGCTCCACTTCGTTACGCTCGCAATGACAGCTACTACTTCACTGCTGCTACTCATCATGCTTCGACAAGCGCAGCATGACAACGCCAGTCACACTGAGCTTGTCGAAGTGCGACATAATGAATCCTCGCTGCTACTGCAGCTTCCGCTGCCACTCCCTATCCTGATTCTAACAACTATTCCTCACTTCGAAAACCAATCCCGGTATAATTAAAAGGTGTAATGGCTTTCAGCTCGTTCTTAACCGAATCAGCCACATTCAACCCGTCAATAAAAGCATGGATTTCTTCTTTATTGAGCGATTTATGGGTTCGGGTCAGGTCTTTCAAAGCTTCATAGGGCTTCGGGTAGCCTTCTCTGCGCAATATGGTCTGCAGGGCCTCGGAAATGACCATCCAGTTGCCTTCCAGATCATCATCAAGAGCCTGTTTATTGAGTATAACCTTA
>JAWOJJ010000009.1:0-13555 GCA_046481675.1 Bacteroidales bacterium
CGAACGATGATGTCATTGCTCCCGTCGGGATTTCCGGTAACACCTGCAAATGCCGATACCATGCGCGACGGATCCTGCAAAGCCCCGGCATAGCGCTTTGTTTCTTCCACAGAAAATGCCCTGGAGCTGATCACGGCCATTTCATTGAGCACTTCGCCCTTTTCTTTCTGGGCAGTCACAACTATTTCGTCCACTTTCACAAACGATTCCCTCATTTCCAGGTCGAGTAGCGTTTCTTTTCCGGAGCTCACCAACACGTTGGGAATAACAAGATCTTCATAACCAATAAACTTGATCTCAAGATCAATACGGCCTACCGGGACTTTATCCAGCCGGAATTCTCCATTGTTGTCGCAAACGGCACCTTTCACCGGATTGGTACCTGAAATAATCACGGTTGCTCCTATTAATGCAAACTTACCATCCTCATCTTTAACGGTTCCGCGAACAGTTTGGGTGATTTGCTGTCCGCTTACAGTCATAAAAGCTATCCAAACGGCAATACATATTGCCGGCAATTTTGTCTTCATAAATACAGTAATGTTTTAGTTATCAAGTTTCCTCACCCCATGGCCGTTAACACGATAAGGGTTCGGAAGGTTTTTGTTCCATTAATGACAACAAATAAAACAAAGGGTTGCATCAGCATGATTTTTTTTTGATGCAGCTATTTCCACAATCCAACGTCAATGCTTATAATGAATTCAGCTGCAAGGAGACACTTTACATTAACCAATTAAATTAAAAATGAGGATTTCATATTTTTTTATAATCATAATTACCATGGGCCTGAATGGTTGTGATGGACACCCTGTTGAGAAAGCCCATCCTGAAAAAACAAGGTATGAGCACTGGATTGAGGATTTAGATTTCTTTGAGAGCAATTATCTCGGAAATTCAAAAACATATCCGGATGATTCTGTTATTGCCTGCAAAAAAAGAATCACAAACCTGAAATTAAGAATAGATACGCTTAATGACAATCAGATAATTTTAGAATTATCAAGGTGTGTAGCCATGGCAGACAATGGCCATACAACAATGCATCTTGGCTGGATGAAAAAAATACCTGTCCGGTTCTTCTGGTTTTCTGATGGTCTGTATATCATAAAAACTACAGATTCTTTATCGCAGTATTTGGGAGCCAGGGTTATTGCTATTAATTCTATTGAACCCAATGAAATACAGAGTAAAATTAATCCCTACTTGTCCGGGAATAACAACTGGAAAGAGTTCACTGCTGTAAATTACCTGTGCAGCCCTCAGATTCTGAATGGGATAAACCTTTCTGACAGCAATTCCTTAAATCTGACACTTGCAATAAATCTTGATACAATATCTACACGTTTGAATATTTCAGCATTTTCTGACTACAAATATGAATACAATGCATGGGAAAATCTTTATCCATCAACATCAGAAAAAAAAGACTGGTTTCATGTGTTAGATTCCGTTGATAATATACCCCTTTACTTACAACATTCAGATAAGGGCGCTTTTTATCACAGTTCATCGGCTCCAGTAAGCTTGCCTATTTCAACCTAAACTCGACCTGGGACAGAGGAGTTCAACTTACTGATCTGATCAATGAATTTCTTGATTCATTAAAAACAAAACCTGACCATTCTGTGGTCATTGATTTAAGATTCAATACCGGAGGGAATTATATGCTACCGCTGAAATTGGCAAAAAAAGTTCCAAAAATAGTGGATCATGATTCGAAGATTTATCTGATAACAAGCAATATGACATTCTCTGCCGGATTGGTCACTGCTGCACGCATAAAATATTTTGCAAAGGATAAAATTGTAATTGTAGGGGAAAAAGCAGGCGACAACTTAAAATTCAGGGCTGAAGGGATTTTTTATAAATTACCGAATTCCGGTTTAACCATTCAGGATTCGAAATATGCACATGATTGGGCTGATAATAAATTTATACCCTTTAGAACTTTTTGGTTAAATCTACTATTTGGAGTCCCGGCAAAAGATCTGGAAGTTGACGAAGAAATAGAAATTTCTTATAAGGATTATTCAAATGGACGAGACCCAATACTTGACTGGATTTTAAAACAACAATAACATGAATAACTTTGCCCAACGAGGCGGAGACAAAAGCCTGAAGAAACTGTAAAACCAGGTTTGGATTTTGATAAAATCTCTGTTGTACTCCACTCAGAAGAAACCGATGAATACGGCATGGGAGAATGCTTTGTGAAAAGAACAAAATAAAACTACTGTTAGTGGAATCTTAAGCATGATTTCACTTACCTGTTCTTCTTTAAACCGGACTACCTGAAAAAAACTGCCGTTGTTTTATTTGGTTTTACCAATAAGGTGAAACATTAAATCACCGCTTTCTGCCAATGGATGGCCTTCCGCTTTGGCTCATATCTGAAGCAAAAGCGTCATAACCCTTTTCCTTAATAGCAGCAATGCAGGCTGCACGGTCGGAATTAAAGACATATCCGAAAATTTTCGAAATGAAATTGTTGTACTTGCTGCATTCCTTAAGATCAACTAATTTGCAATCAGCACAACTGCTGTAACTATTTTCCTGGCAACATTGTCTTATTTTGCACCATGAAGCTTTAACGTTATCCCTGCAACCAGGGCACCTGCCGGTTAAGTGTGATCTGCAGGCTCCGCAGTATAATCCGCAGTATGCGATCAGTTCCCTGTCTGCAGCTATTTCTTTTGTCGTTTTCATAATTTATCTGGTTAAACTACTAAAATTTGGTAGCCGGCTGAAATTCAATCTGCCTGTTTTGGCCCTCTGTGGTACTTCAATGGCTTAACAAGCTAAAATATAAATTACAGCCAGCAGATTCATTATTTGCTCATTCTGATAAAGACCAGGGAGGCCACCAGCACCTGGAAAAAGCCCATGACCGTCCATGTTGCGGTTGCCATAGCAGATACTTTAAATGAACTGAAAGTCATCAGCATGCCGGGTATAACCGTTAAAAAGAACATGATCAGGGCAACCTGAAATGCTTTACTTCCGGTACTACCTGTGAAGTGATCTTTGATCCGGGCCCATCCCCACACCAGTGTTCCGCATACAACGAAAGGCTGAATAAAAAACAGGTACATCAGGGGATCATCCATGGAACGATAAAGTGCCGTGTTCTCATATTCTGTTTTCAACGAAGGAATCAGAAAATCAAATAAATACCCGATGGCAATACCTGCAGCCAGCATGGATAGACCAGACAAAAAAGCGGGAGCAATAAGTTTTTTCATAGGATTAAGAATTTTGGGTGAATAAATACTATTGAATACCAACCTGAACTTCGGTTACATTGTTTTCTTCATTTTCAAAATCAATATGAAGATATATTTCCCTGCACTGTCCGGAAGGAATGAATTTTTTTTCGCTGATTTCCTGAAACACCCGGCCATAAGTGGCAGGGAAATTGGGCCACGCGCCATTGTGCCAACCCGACAGGCACTTAAATGCCCCGAGTTGCTTCAAGGCGAACTGCCCATGATAGTCTTCTCCGCCAGCTACAGGCAGGCAGATCTCGAGTGTAAAAACGGTTTCGGGATTTCCGTCCATTCCAAAATACACCCAGTAAACAGGTCCCATAACATCCAAATCGTGCTGAACGGCTTCGTGGTATAACTCACGTGCCTTTACGCCGACATATTGCTGAAGACCATTGAGGGTAACCTGTTGTGTAAAACAAAGTACGGTGATCGGGTTGATTTCTTTTACTGTCATAGTGCTTGTATTAAAAGGTTTCGTCAAAAATACAAGCCCGGGGTGACAACCCTATGTCAACATGAAATCAGGCAAAACGATTTTTTATTTTTGACACAAGTTCCATGAACTGTTGCCGGAGTTTCTCATTGCGCAAAACCTCAACCACATCGGCATACATGAGCAGCCAACGGCAGAAATAACCGGCATCGTTGACAATGAAGTTCATATTCACGTGACCGTTTGCCAATTCTTCACCTATGTATCCGTAATAATACCGGGTGGATTGTATTAATCGGGCCTCCTTTTCAGGAAACCGAAGGGTAACCTGTTCAAGCTGGTATTCCGAAAGGTTCCTCCGGAAGAAATCATGAACCGACTTCACCTCGCGCCTTTGAAAGCTTTCTGCCGTGATGTCCATGTGTGTGATGCGATCGAGCCGGAAATCGCGGTAATCTTTGCGGAACCTGCAGTAACCAACCAGGTGCCATGCCATGCTGTAAAAAACCAGTCCCACCGGTTCCACCATCCTTCCGGTAACCAACTGGTTGTTGTAGGCGGCACGATAGCTGATCACCAGCACTTTTTTATCGGCCAGTGCCTTCTGAATGGTAAGTATGCAGTCGTTCGGCGCTTCAGCGGCATGAGCCGGAGGCGAATGAAAGATCTCTATGTTGTTGTTCAACCGGTCGAGGAATTGTTTCTCCCGGTCGGGCAATACTGCCTTTATTTTGTACATGGCCGCTTTATAGTGCCTTTCAACCGAAAGGTCGGCCATTTTCTCCACTATTTTTTCGGCAGTGAGCATGGAGGAAGCCTCCTCGGGTGTAAACATTACCGGGGGAAGGCGATAACCGTCGACCAGCGAATAACCTTTGCCGGGTTCGGCGCCAAGGGGAACCCCGGCCTCCTCAAGCGCCCTGATATCACGATATACGGTACGAATGCTGATGCCGAACCGGTCGGCTATTTCCGTTGCAGTGACATATTTCTTCGACTGCAACTGGATCAGAATGGCTGATACACGATCAATACGGTTCACCGGAGCGTTTTTGATTAGCGATTCGTCAGAAAAGAGCCTGATAAGATAAAGAAAATAACATCCACAGCCAAGAATTGACCCATAAATGCATTTCATGAACAAAAAAAGCCGGTTGGTTGACTTTGTTTGCCGGTAATTTTTAATAATTCAATCTTTGACGCAGAAGACAAAGCTCCCTGGTTCATGAAAACCGGATCATTTCTATCAATTAAAAATAAAAATATGAAAACTCCCATCACCCTGCTCCGGATAACCGGTATGATCTGTTTCCTGTTCATGTTATTCCACCTGGCATTTTACAGGTTGTTCGGATGGGATCAGAACCTGGCCTGCCTGTCGTTGTCAGACAGAGGCATCATGCTTACTTACCACTATGTTAGTATTTTAATGGTGGGTTTCATGACGTTTATTTTTTTGTTTCAGGCTGAAGAAATTCTTACAAGCAAACTCAGGTACAGTTTGCTGGGCATGATCATTCTGTTCTTCACAATCCGGATCATTACAGAATTCACCCATTTCGGCTGGAACGTTTCTCGTTCTCCGGTGATTTTACTGATGTGTCTGGCACCGGTTGTCTTGCTCATCATTGCTTTGGTATCAAATAAGAACCAAAATTGAGAAACCCATGTCGAAACGCATTGATTTCATCGCCACGATGATAATTGTATTCCTGGGATCAGCTCATACTGCACTAACACCAATACTGGCAAAGGAGTTCAATTCCCCTCCGGCTGATTTTGCCGCAATCGGTCTTGTATTCATTTTTTTGGGGCTGATCAACCTGGTAAGAAACAAAACTTCTTTAAAATTGACGAATACTGTATGCCTTGCTGCTAATCTGCTGGGACTGGCCTGGCTTTGCTTCAGTGCCTTTAATGAAAATAAAATTGAAGTCCAGGGTATAATTCCATTTGTCGCATTATGCTACCTGACTGTACAATCAGCAATTAGCCTGAAACAAAATCAGAAAAATCACGCAATTAATAATTTAAACAAATTAATGCAAGATGAAAATAAAGACTGTGTTTAAAACAACAGCAATAGCAGTAATTACACTGGGATGCATTCACACGTGTGCAACTCCGGTAATTTTTGGCTTGTTTAAAGGAAATGTGAAAATAGATCCGGCCGCACTGTACATGTTCATCATGGTGGGCATGAGTACCATTTTCATTGGCTGGCTCCAGTATTTTCTGGTAAAGCAACTGACTCAGGAAACGGATCAGAAGCAAAACAGTTTTAAAAAAATACTTCTGGTCACGGTAGTTTACCTGAGCATCCTGGGATCCGGGGCCGTAATTGCCATGCCCGACAATCCATTTGCTTACATCAGTTTATTGCTAGCTATTGTTGAAGTTTTTTCATACAGTCGATTTTCCAATTAAAAACATCTCAGATGAAAGAAATCAAACCGATCAGTATCATTGTTCTGATAGCAGGAATAATGATAGTCTTAACCGGAATAATGCATATGGCAGCAACACCGGCAATGTATAGGCAGTTGCAAAGCGATCCCATGTTTGGAGAACAAATGTCAGTGCAAAAACTCAGGGGAATGGTGTATTTTTTTATGGTTTGCGGATTGTATTTTGTTTTTGCAGGATCGCTCCTGGTTTTCTGTTCAGCACAATTCAAGAAAAAAGAACCCTGGTCATGGATCATCGCCACATTATCCGCTTTCATGATAACTCTGGCTGCATTACCTGGGTTACTGTATGCAAAATTCAGCAACCCGCTTATATACATCGATGTGATTTGCGGCCTGATATGCCTGCTGGCACTTGTCGTTTCAGCCAGGCTATTCCATTGGCAAGGCAGATTGACTAACTGAACCCATAAAATTCCTCCGGTTCTTATTTTTTGTTAACTTCATGCCTTATCTGAATATCCATGCGCCTGTCGTTAAAAATACTCATCCACAGCATATACTGGCTGGTATTCTCTATGTTTTCGCTGGTGGTGAGTTACGGGCAATCGGTAAGTGAATGGAAGTACATCAGCAACCTGACTCCCCATTTCATCATCAACCTGTTATGGGCCGTAATTGTTTTTTACCTCTTTTACTTTTATTTCATCCGGTATTTCGAGAACAGGCAGTTCATCAGGTACCTGCTTTTTTCTGTTATTTTGAGTATTTCTTTAACATTATTGCTGTTACCGGTTCATCGTTTCTTCTTTCCCCGGTTTGAGATGTACAATCTACGATACATGCTTCCTCCGATAGCTGGCACGTTCATCATTGCCCAGTGCGGAAGCCTGGTGCGGGGATTTGAAAACTGGTTTGCCGACATCCGGTTAAAGGCTGAACTGGAAACACGCAATCTGAAAAATGAACTGGAATTGCTGAAATCGCAGATCAATCCGCACTTCCTGTTCAATGCACTGAACAACATCGATTCATTGATCCGCACAGCACCCGAAAAAGCTTCAGATACGCTGATTACCTTATCTGACATGCTCAGGTACATGATTTATGAAACCCGTGCCGATCAGGTTTTGCTCGATAAAGAGCTGATCTATATGAAAAATTACATCGAACTTCAGCAACTCAGGTTTCGCGAAAAGAATTACATCAGGGCCGTTTTTCCCGATCATTGCCCGGGTATTCAGATAGCCCCCATGCTGCTGATTCCCTTTATTGAAAACGCCTTTAAATTTGCATACAATTCGGGAAAGCTGCCTGTTGTGGACATTTCACTGGAATGTAACGGCAACCGGTTGCTTTTTACCTGTGAAAATCAGTGCAAAAAAGGACGACAAAGTGATGAGGAACTGTGCGGGATTGGTCTTGAAAATGTTAAAAGACGGCTGACGCTCATTTACCCGGGAAAACATGAATTATTTATCTTTGATGAAGAATCCTCATTCAGGGTGGAATTAAAAATTAAGCTTTCATGAGGCTGACTTGCATCATCGTTGAGGATGAACCTCCTGCCTTCGACAAGCTGAAGGACTTCATCGGCAGAGTTCCTTTTCTGGAGCTGGTAAACGGCTTTGAAAACGCCTTGGATGCATTGCATTTCCTGAAAGAACATCGCGTTGACCTGATATTTCTGGATATCCAAATGGAACATCTGACCGGGATCCAGATGCTGGAGTCGATGTCTGAAAAGCCATACATAATTATCACCTCTGCCTATGCGGATTATGCGTTGAAAGGCTATGAACTGCAGGTATTTGATTACCTGCTGAAGCCCTATTCATTTGAAAGGTTTCTGGCTGCCGTAAATAAAGTTTGTGAGGATGCGGGCAGCAAGAATCCATCGGCAGTGCCGTTAACCCACATTTTTGTTAAAACAGAATACCGGATTGAAAACTTGCGAATTGATGAAATTCTGTATATCGAAGGGATGCAGGCCTACCTCCGGGTTGTGTTGCCATGCAGGAAAATCATGACCAAACTGAGTTTCAGATCACTTCTTTCCCAGCTGCCTGATGAAGATTTCGTGCAGGTACACAAATCATGGGCTGTCAACATTAAGAAAATTGAATCCATTGAGCGCAACCGAATCCGTATTGGCGGGCAGCTCATACCCATCGGTGATACATTCAGGGAAGCCTTTCTTAAAAAGATCAGGTTGTAAGCTCAAAGTCCGGAGCCGGGATTGAGATTCCGTGAATTCATACAGATGACCGTTTATCACCACATGAAAAGCCTTTAGGAAAACCTGTTTATGAATTGCAGAACTTGATTAAATTTGTATAACTCCAAGGTATTCCCGAATTTATAAAGGCTGTTAAATGAAGAAACTAATTATTAAGGTGATCAGGTACCTGAACATTGAAAGCGAAATAGAAGATTACAACAAGATTCATCGTACCATTGAGAAAGGGATCATCTTTCAGGGCACCAACCTTTGGATCCTGGTTTTTGCCATAATCATTGCATCGGTAGGTTTAAACATGAACTCTACGGCAGTAATTATAGGCGCCATGCTCATTTCTCCGCTGATGGGGCCCATTAATGGCATGGGTTATAGCATTGCCACTTACAATTTCCCTTTATTCCGCAAAGCACTCAACAATTTCTCCTTTGCCGTTGGTGCCAGTTTGGTTGCCTCTACAGCTTACTTTGCTATCAGTCCGGTTTCCACGGCACATTCCGAATTGCTTGCCCGAACCAGTCCCACTATCTATGATGTGTTAATAGCCCTTTTCGGGGGTCTTTCAGGCATTCTTGCCACAAGCAGCCGGCTCAAAGGAAATGTGATACCCGGCGTGGCCATTGCCACCGCCCTGATGCCTCCGTTATGCACGGCAGGATACGGACTTGCCACTGCCCAGTTTTCTTATTTCTTTGGTGCGATTTATCTTTTCACCATCAATTCGGTTTTCATCACCTTTGCATCAATTCTTGTTTCGCAATTACTCAAGTTTCCCATACGAACCCTGGTTGATGACACGCAGAAAACCCATGTGAACCGGTGGATAACTGCGGTTATTTTAATTACCATTATTCCCAGTATTTATTTCGGCTACCGCCTTGTTCAGAAGGAAAAATTTACCGTAGAAGCGAATAAATTCATTAAAACGGTAAGTATTGTGGAAGGCAACCTGTTGCTGAAAAGTGAAATCAATCCTGATAAAAGACACATCGCATTGATCTATGGCGGAAATAAACTGCATGAAAGCAATAAAGATTTCATTTTAAACAATGCCGCTATTTTTTCTTTGAAGAAAGCCACCATTGATATTCAACAGGGGTTTTCGTTCAGCAATGAAAATGGCGATGTAAATGAAATTACCCGGTTAAAAACAGAGATCAACCGGCTCACCGGTTTACTGGACGACAAGAAAGAAAAACAGGCTTATGAAGAAAGCCGGTTGCTTTTTGGGAAACAATTGCTCCTGGAACTTCAGGAATTATATCCCCAGGTTGTAAGTTGTACCTATACCAAGGCCAGGGTTTTTAGCGAAACCGACAGTTCAGGGACAGAAAAACCTCACGTATTGCTGGGAGTAAAAGCACGCTCATTGAAATCAGCTGACCGGCAGAAAATCACTTCATGGCTTAAGAAGCGCATGGAATCGGATGGCTTACAGGTGCTTTTCGACGAATCAACTCAAAAATAAAACCATGACAAGCTTGTTCCTTTTGTTTTCTAGCCCTGAAACCCTGCAACAGTTTGTGAGCCGTTTTTACAGGCAAGGGATGACTGTAGAACAGGTGTCTGAAAAAACACATGTGCCGGCAGAAGAGGTGAAGCGGCTTGTTGAAAAATCCGCTGGTTAGCCTCTTATACCGGCACTTGTGTTGTAAATCTGTTTTCTGCGTATGTCAATACTTATTCCACCACCAGCTTGCTGATGAATGTGTGTTGACCTGCTAAAAATCTGACCAGATACATTCCGGGCCGGATATCCAGATTAACGTCCAGGGCATCCCGGCCTTCCAATTCGATGGTTTTCATCAGCCTACCCTGAAGATCCAGGATCTCTGCGCGTGAAAAATCTTTGATTCCGGTAAGTCGGCATTTGCCATCTGTTACCGGATTGGGATAGATATTCACACCATTAGCGAATGACTGGTCATTAATTCCCACAAGAATTTTGATGACGATATCTTTTGTACCGGATTCGCCTGACCCGTCGGCAGCAGTGGCAGTCACTGTAACCTTTCCGGCATTGAGAGCCGTTAACAGCCCCTCTGCACTTATCTCTGCAAGTGCACCGGGCGTTACACTCCAGGTAACATCAGAAATTGAAGCATTTGAAGGATAAACAGCGGCTGACATCTGCAAATCATCATCCACTGTGATTGTATCGAGTTCATTTGCTGATGAAACAAGGATTGAATCGACATAACGGAAAATGATGTTAACAGACAGCGTATCGAAAACGTCGGATCCGTCTGCTGCGGTGGCTGTAACCTTCACCGTTCCTGCGGCCACACCGGTTAAGAGTCCGTTTGTGGTGATGCTGGCAATTTCATCAGGACTGACGCTCCAGACAATATTCTGGTTGGTGGCGTTTGACGGGAAAACTTCAGCCTGAAGCTGCAATGTTTCATTGACGCCAATGGTATCAATATCACCCGGAGCTATTAAAGCAATGGAATCAACAGGCCGGTTGATGATATGAATAACCTTTGATCCCAACTTGCCGGAGCCATCCCATGCGGTGGCTTTAACGGTTACACTGCCTGTTGCTGAAGGATCCAGCAATCCGTTTTGGCTGATAGTGGCCAGGGAGCTGGGAACAAGAGTCCATGTAACATTTGGAATGGTTGTGTTGGCAGGCAAAACAACAGCTTCAAGCTGGAGTGTTTCGTCAATGAAAATGCTGTCGGAATCCAGGGGATTGATGACATCGATGGACTGGGTAAGTGTAAGCGTATCATTAACATACGCCTTAAGCCATTTTAAAGCTATTCTTTCCGTGTTATTCTGGTTCACCAGGTAGGCACCCTGGTCTGTTCTCCACAAGCCATAACGGAACCCCCAAAGCGTAATGCCTTCAATTGCAGGATGTTCCCAAAACATCGGAAAGATCCGCTGGTATTCCCTTAGCTGAGCCAGGTCGGTAGTACCGTCAATATCGAGTTCAGTGAGGTAAATTGGCAACCCCGTTTCAGCCAGCAGGTCGAGGTTGGCTTTCAGCGTGGAGGCCGCTACGCCATAAGTGGTAAATGCATGAGCCTGTTCGCCGATTCCGTCGATCAGGTTTTCAGCCTTCAGCAGGTTGATTAGTGTAATGTACTGTTGTGTGGTGGTGGTGCTGTTGATTACGCTGTACTCATTCAGTATCAGCTTTGATTTCGGGAAATACTGCCGAGCCAGCCGGAATGAGGTGATTACCCAGTCCCACCCGGTTGCACCGGCACCGCCCAGGGCCTGTGCATAATTAATATTTGGCGTGGTGGAACCCCAGGGTAACATGCCATTGGGTGCATTATGCAGCGGTTCGTTCACCACATCAATATAGGCAAAGCTGTCGTAACGTTCAGCAAGCGCTGCATACCATTCCTCAATTTCCTCGCGTTGAGCAGCCGAATCAAGAGTTGCCATCCATGAGGGTTGCTGGGCACCCCAGATGAGCGTATGGGCTTTGAACGGGTAGCCATTGTTCTTTGCCAGGTTGTAGGCAGCATCCATATCATTCCAGTTCATTACATCCCTGGTATATTCCACACTTCCCCACTTACCCCCATTTTCAGGGGTGACCTGGTTCCAGTACTTCACAAAATTGGTATTCTGGGGTGTGCTCCAGGCACAGCCGAGGAATTTAGACTGCCCCTCAGCAATCGGTGTATCCTGACCGCTGGTCAGGGAAACTTGGGCAACCAGTGCTGCCATTAAAAAAAGAGTAATCACTCGCTTCATATCCTTCTTCTTTTGGTTCATCAATGTTTATAATAATGGCTATTGCTGAAATTTTTAGTATTTTTCATGCGATTTCAGTCTTGCCTTATTCAAAATTTATCGACTCAAAATTAAAAAGATTATGAGATTATCTGACTTAAAAATCATCCTGGTTTCAATAATTGTCATATTTTGCCTGAATACTGCAGGCACTGCACAAACCCAGGTCAATGCTGTTTCAGGAGCCACAAACATGCAACAGCAATTCGACAGCCAGGCTGCCACCACGGAGTATCTGAACTCCATTTCACCCGAACAAAAAGAAAAATCTGATTCCTATTTTGAGGGGGGATACTGGATTTCGATCTGGAACCTGGTTCTCGAGATAGCTATTGCGCTGGTTTTCCTCTTCGGTTTGTCTCAATGGATTATGAAAACTGCCTCAAAAGCAAAGAAACCAGGCATTCAGAAACTGATTTACGTCCTGCTATATATTGCCCTCGCTTTTCTGATCGCCTTTCCGTTTACCGTTTACACCAGCTTTTTCAGGGAGCATCAGTACGGGCTGTCAAACATGAATTTCAGTGAATGGCTAAGTGAAGAGCTCCTGGGTTTTGTGATATCTGTTGTTGCAATTGGTTCTCTTATTCTGGTTCTGTATTGGATAATAAAAAAGATGCCGGAGCGCTGGTGGATATCAGGAAGCGGAGTAGTCATTATGTTCCTGATTATCGGCATGCTGATCAGTCCGGTGTACATCAGTCCATTATTCAATGAATACAAGCCTCTTGAGGAGGGCCCGGTTAAGGAAGCCATATTATCACTGGCACGGGCAAACGGAGTGCCTGCAGACAATGTGTACCAATTTGATGCCTCAAAGCAGTCGACCCGTATCAGCGCCAATGTAAGCGGAATGGGTAGTACCATCAGAATCTCACTAAACGATAATTTATTGAATAAATGCAGCCTGGAAGAAATAAAAGCTGTGATGGCACACGAACTGGGTCACTATGTTCTGAACCATGTGTATAAATTACTAATTTATATTGGTCTGGTAATCATCATTGGCTTTGCGGTCGTCAGCTGGCTGATGAAAAAAACGATTGGCCGTTTTGGTAACAGGCTGGGAATAACCGGGGTTGCGGATATCAAAAGCCTGCCTTTGCTTATGTTATTCTTTTCAGTATACATGTTTCTGGCCACACCGGCTTTGAACACCATTGTTCGCACAACTGAATCTGAGGCAGATATTTTCGGTCTGAATGCAGCCAGGGAACCAGATGGCTTTGCCTCAGTGGCCATGAAACTGTCGGAATACCGGAAAATAAGCCCGGGTAAGCTGGAAGAAATACTCCTGTTTGATCACCCGAGCGGGAAAACACGGGTACTCATGTCGATGAAGTGGAAAGCGGAAAACCTATACTGAAAGAAAAAAATCCCGGTTACATGATTTGAAAGGCAGTAAAGAAAAACCCCGCTGCACTTAATTATGGCAGCGGGGTTTTTT
>JAWOJJ010000083.1:0-5960 GCA_046481675.1 Bacteroidales bacterium
TCCCGCCGATGGCGGGACCTCTTGGTGTTCTTAAACTTTGTGGTCTTAGTGAAGCTTTCTCTTCGTGTACTTTCCCGCTAAGGCGGGACAAGCTGTGTTAAAAAAAACTGCCAAGCGCAGCGCAGGCAGAGTATGGTAAGGATCATATTAACCATTGAATATCTATACTTTATTATTATTAGCTTGACGGCAATGCCGCCAGCGGAGCCTGTCCCGATTCATCGGGAGGATATCGCTATGTTCAGCGTTAAGTGCTATGGCATTGATGTCGCCATATGCAAATGAAAGAATATCAACAATATACATTCTTAGCTTGACGGCTATAGGCACAGCCTAAGCCGAACCTGGAGAAAACCTATTCCGCCACTGCATTACCCTCAAACACTAATCACCTTACCCGCTTCAAGCTGCATGGTAAGGATGTCCGCCATAGTGCCTACCTGTCCGGCTTTAATTTTGTCAGGAAGCCCGAAATAATTCAGGCAGGTTTTGCATACCAGCAGCTTCACTCCTCGTGCTTCCAGCACCGACATGGACTCCAGTACCGGTGAGCCTTCACATACCAGCTTCACACCTTCGCCATAAAAAAGCAGCGCTGCAGGCACTTTGTTTTCTTCACACAGCAGGCTGAGGTAATTCTTTGTCAATGTCCGGCTCAGGTCTTCAGGCGCAGTGCCCATGCCGTTGCCGGTGAATAATAGTACTGTTGATTTCATTTGTAGATCTTATTTTTTCAAGTATAAAAGCAATCTCTGTCCTTGGATAAAATTCCATAAACCCATTTACAAGTTTAATCCTATTTTTGTAATACAATCATGATCCCATGATCAAAAGCACATTAATTTGTTTCCATAAATAGGTTTACACCATGGCCCAGTGGAATCCCTGGCACGGTTGCCACAAAATCAGCCCCGGCTGTCAGAACTGCTACGTGTACCGCATTGATTCGGGCTTTGAAAAGGATGCCTCCGTCATTGCAAAAACAGCAAACTTCAACCTGCCCATGAAGCGTAAACGCGACGGCACCTATAAACTGCAGTCGGGCCAAACCGTGTACACCTGTTTTTCATCCGATTTCTTTCTGGACGAGGCCGACGAATGGCGCAAAGAAGCCTGGCAGATGATCAGGCACCGGAGCGATCTCGATTTTTTCATCATCACCAAAAGAATCCACCGGTTTACGGTAAACCTGCCTGACGACTGGGGTGAGGGCTATCCCAACGTCACTGTTTATTCAACCTGTGAAAACCAGGATAGGGCCGATTTCCGCCTGCCCATCTTGCTGAGCCTTCCGATCAGGCACAAGGGAATTGCCTGCGAACCGTTGCTGGAGCAGATCGATCTTTCACGCTGGCTGCATCCTTCCATCGAACTGGTTGTTGTGGGCGGCGAGTCGGGTAACTATGCCCGGGAATGTCATTATAACTGGGTGCTCGATATCCGCAAGCAGTGCATTCAAAACAAGGTGCCTTTTCATTTCAAGCAAACGGGTGCCCGTTTTGTGAAAGACGGCAGACTCTACCAGGTGAAGCGGCACTACCAGCACTCCCAGGCTGCCAAAGCGGCCATTGATTATTTTTATGTACATTAGATAAAAATTTACCCTATGAAAACCCGTTCCCTTTTGTTTATCGCTGCCCTCATTTCATGGTCGGGTTGCACCTCTCGTTATGTTGCTCCCAATATTACCATGTATACCGATGCTCCCGAAGCAACCGGAAAAAGGGTTACTACCGATCTGCTCTCGCGGTCTGAATTCATGATGTACAACACCCCTGAGGTGAAAGCCATTCACTACGCCGAAGTATGCGCGGCTTTTGGGGCGGTGAAGCTGGCGGGACTTTTAAAAGACAAGGAAACACTGCAACAACTGATTCAACGCTACGACCGGGTGGTGGCCGAAAGCATCCCGAACACGGCCAACCATGTCGATGCCAATGTATACGGCATTTTGCCGCTGGAAATTTACATGCAGACAAAAGACAAGAAGTATCTTGAGCAGGGACTGGCATTTGCCGACGGGCAGTGGGAAGATCCGCTGCCAAACGGACTGACCAGCCAAACCCGCTTTTGGATCGACGACATTTATATGATTGGCAGTTTGCAGGTGCAGGCCTACAGGGCTACCGGCAACATGATTTACCTCGAGCGGGCTGCGCTTGAAATAGATGCTTACATTCAAAAGCTGCAGCAGCCAAACGGACTTTTCTTCCATGGTCCCGAGGCCCATTTCTTCTGGGGCAGGGGAAACGGTTGGGTGGCTGCCGGAATTGCTGAAGTTTTATCGGAGTTGCCCGAAAGCAACCCGCATTACAACGCCATACTCCAGGGTTACCTGAAAATGATGAAAACCCTGGCCGAAAGCCAGGCCGAAGATGGTATGTGGCGCCAGCTCATCGATCATGACGAGTCGTTTAAGGAAACCTCCTCCACGGCCATGTTTGGCTATGCCATGAGTGTTGGCGTAAGGCGCGGACTGTTACCTGAAGAGCCCTATAAAAATGCCTGTATGAAAGCCTGGAGTGCGCTTCACGAATACCTCAACGACGATGGTAAAATCCGCGAGGTATGCGTAGGTACCGGACAAAGCCAGGATGTGAATTTCTACCTCACCCGTCCCCGTGTTACCGGCGACCTGCACGGCCAGGCCCCCCTCCTTTGGTTCGCCTGCAGTTTGATGGAGAAGAGCTAATAGCCTTTGGCCGTTAGCTGTTGGCCGTTAGCCCGGCCTGCTCCTCGTCATACTTCGACAAGCCTGCCGGCAGGCAGGCAGGCTCTGTATGACAACGCGAGGCACACTGAGCCGTGCCTACGCCGTAGCTCCGGCAGGCAGGCCTGTCGAAGCGTGACTTACAGCCACTGCCTTTGGTATGCTGAGCGGAGTCGAAGCATGCCACTGCTACTGGTCTTGGCTCTTGGTTCTTGTTTCTTGGCTCTTTCTCAAAACGGCTCCTTCTTATCCCACTTTCCCCCATTGGCCAGCACGGTATAAAAGGCATCGTGGTCCATGGTTTCGAAAATGGTGAATTCGTTGAAATTGATGGTGGCCAGGTTGTCGACATACTGCCTTTCCTTAGCCACATCGGTGAGCTTGGGAATTACCGGCAGCGGGCCCCTTCGCCATCCCAGCACACCGGGACCGAATACCGTAATACCCGGTTTCGGTCCCCATCCCTTTAAAATGGTATAGGCGCTTTCGCGGTCGTGCGGATTGTGAACCTGGTGAAAACCCAACCCGGTTACATAGCTGATTCCAATCGGGTTCAGTCCCAGTTTATAGTCCATGAGTTCCGAAGCGGCATCAATATATTGCTGTTCCTTAGTCAGGCTCCAAACGAGCATGGGTGCCGAGGCATAGCGGGGCTGGCGTACGTTATGACCCCATCCTCCTTTGCCCGAGTTGTTCCCAATGGGGTAGGCATGGCTCCTCAGTTCGGCTATGTTGCTGTCGGCTGCTTCACGGATAGCTGCCTTGAAGAATTCAACAATAACCGGGTCGGTGGGCACATCCCGTGCAACAATGTAAGAATAGATGTAAGCGGGATTATCGAAGTTTTTGTCGTTCAGCGAATAGCCAATGGTGCTGTAGATATTCGATTTCAAGGCACCTGCCGTGGTGTACAGCTCTTTTATTTTCTGGTGGTCGGCAGCATCACCAGTGAGCAGGTAGCGTTGTATGTGGTAGTACAATCTTTCCGGATCGGTCATGGCTTCATTGCCATAGGCCATGGCTTTTTCAGCACGCTGCTGGAGTTCTTTGACCCGGTGGGCATCATAGGGTTTCAGCATTCGGGCGAGATGCATGAACATGCCGGCACTGGTGCAGGTGGCCCTGTTGTCGGTTTTTACGGTGCCGTATTTTTTATCATCCAGGTCCATTGGGGCTGCAAACGGATCGGGATAGCCTTTGGTTTCGGTGCCGAAGTGGATGCTGCCGTCTTCGTTCTGCAGGTATTCCCATATCAGTGTGCCCCAGGCAGCTTCGTCAATGATGTCGGGGATGCCGTTGATGCGGCTGACGATGTTATAATCGGCGTCGAACTTACCGGGGATGTCAAACTGGCCGTCGTAGAAATAGGTGGGGAAGGCCTCGTAGATCATCAGGTTGATGATGGGGTTGGCAATGTGGTAGGCACGACGATCGGCATCGCCGGCATCGTGGTATCCGCCGTAGCATTTGAAGGTGGGTTCGTTACCCTGCACCACAATGTTGGCTTCGCCAATGGGGCCGTCCACATCATATATGAGGGTATGGCAGGGATTTTTGCGAATATCCGGACTGTCGATCGGGCATCCGCAGCGCTGGTAAAACTGGCCACGGAACAGCGTGTATGCGGTTTTTTTAATGAATTGCCCGCCCACACCAAAGGGGAAGGAGCAGCCGTAACCTTTCACGGCAATTTTATAGGGGCCGCCTTCGGGTACTTGGGCCAGGTCGATGCGGTAAACGAAATCACCCGACGAAGTGTCCTTACCCAGGTCGGCAAGTTTTCCGGAGGTGATTACCTTACCCGATTTTTGTGCCAAAACCTCGTAATCGGGCAGGGGACCCTCGATTTTTTTGCTACCGGCTGTGCCAAGCCAGATGGCGAAATTGGCATAGCGCACTTTGGAAAGGGCACTGTAGCCGGCCTGGTTCACTTTAATCGATTCACAGAAGGTATTGCGTGCCGAAAATTTGAAATCGGTGTTGCCATAGGGCGTTTCCAGCTTGTATTTCTTGCCCTCGGCAAGGTCTGAGGTTTGCAGGTACACGTGGTGGTCACAGGCATCGCCTTCGGTGCTGTATTGCGAGATGCCTTTGCATGGCACACCGTTGATTTTCCATTGGGCGGCATTGGAGATATCCACTTCATTGATATTGAGCGTATCGCTGGTAAAAAAGGCAACCAGCACGTTTTTCGAGGCGGTTCGTACCTCTTTCAGGGTGAGTTTGGCGTCAGCGATTTGCATGTTGAGTACCAGGAGCAGGAATGCAGCCAGGGCGAAAGGTATTTTTTTCATATGATAACAGATTGAGTGTTAAGTGACTTGATAAAGGATGCGCGGTCATCCGCAAATAGCATATAAAAGTATCAAAAATCCGGAAAGGAAACCACCGGGATTGCTCCTGATGGTGTGAAAAAAATGTTAATCCGGTTCAAATCTTTCAGAAAACTAATTCCTTCATTCTTCAAAGTTATGCAGAATAGTAGCTATTGCAGCTGCTACAACATGTCCCTTGTCTCCATGCTGATTCCTGGTGTCGCCACATGCATACGCACACCCACTGCTACTGCCTAAATTATTTAAGGTATCATGAATAATGTATAAATAAAACCATTATATTTAAATTTCTTACGGAAAAAACCAAAGCAAAAGGGTAAGCCGTTTACAAGGTTGGAAAGAGCTGAATAGGTTTATGGAAAAGTGAGCGATAGATGCAGGTGGAAGAGAAAGATATATAGGTGTTAAACATTCAGTGGATATCTAGCATGGGACGGAGGTGCACGAAGTGCGTTAAGAGGTGAACAAAAAAGGGACATACTGATTTATCAAGTCACAATTCAGATAAAGGAGGTATGATAAAATGTACTCACAGAAAACATGAAAATTTTAGAAGTAATTAACCGTTTAAAAAAAGTTCAACGTTTTTATGTCTAATATTCAGCAACATAAAAGGAGTACTAAAAGGTCAAATCTTTCAAATCCGCACAACCCAACTCCCGACATAAGTGAAATATACTTACCTTAGGTAAGCATACTAAATTGTTGGGCGTAATGCCAAGAGACACTACAACATCGATAAAATTTCGCGAAATAATTTGGAAAAGGTTACCTAAATAGCTAACTTCGTAGAATGAATGATAAGAAAATCAGGAACATATTCTATTACAGGAATTACTACTTTGATTTCTTTAACACTCTCGATTATGAGGTAAAACAGAAATTCAACTGGACATTAAAATTGATTTCACAAG
>JAWOJJ010000091.1:0-13757 GCA_046481675.1 Bacteroidales bacterium
GCTCGCAATGACGGTTACTCCACTGCGTTGCGCTCGCAATGACGGTTACTCCACTGCGTTGCGCTCGCAATGACGGTTACTCCACTGCGTTGCGCTCGCAATGACGGTTACTCCACTGCGTTGCGCTCGCAATGACGGTTACTCCACTGTGCTGCTCTCTGCATTTAGGAATATTATGTTCAATATCCGAAATGCAAATTTACAACGTATATTTCGTAATCAACCGTACAATCAGATCATTCAGCAATTCCACCTCGTAATCGCCCACAGTGGCTTCGATGTGCTCCCCGCCAATGCCGCTGTCGTTGGTAATAAATACATAAGTTCCGTTGGTGGCTGTGGCAAAGAACCTGAACAGGAATTCGGTGTCTTTGTTGACGCCGCTCGCAGAAACCGGAATGATTTTAATACCTTTTGCCGCCGTATTCCGGATGGATTCGTTGAGGTCATTCACAATGGCATTGGTATGATGGGGCGGTGCATCGAGCAACAGAAATATCAGGCGGGCCCGTGCATCTTCGCTCCATCTCAGCTGCGTAATGGCAGTACTGAGGGCGGTGTGTACCGCTTCCTCATAATCTCCGCCGCCGTCAGCACGCTGGTTGTTAATGAATGCATGGGTCAGCTGTAAATTGGTTGAAAAAGGTGAAACCCGGGTCAGGTATTCATCTCCTTCATCGCGATAAAATACAGAGCCAACACGCAATGAAAGCTGGCTGTTGAGGTCTTCGGCGCGACCAACAACATCGAGCAGTTCTGATTTCAGGTATTCAATTTCATCGCCCATGGATCCGGTTGCATCCACAACAAAAAGAATGTCGGCAGTCTTCAGCTGGTTCCCCGCTGTTGCAACAACTACTTCGTTGACGTCTTCGTCATAAGTTTCGGGATCCACAACGGTGATTTTCTGGTTTTGGTAGCTGACCACGGCTTTAACACTGCCCTGGTTTTGCCCGTTGATGTTCAGCCACAACTCGGCCCTGCCTTCATTGTCGGTTCGTGCTTTCCACACCTCTTCGCCGTTCAGGGTTTCGAGTGTCACCTCACAGTCGATCAGTGGTTTTGACAATATATCGGTAACCCGGAAGGAATACCTCGTAGCCATGTAAAACTTCCAGTTTTCCTGCGCTTTGGTAAAATCTTCATTCTGGCCCAGGTTTTTCCAGAAATCCCATTCTGTCAGATCGTTCCATTCAGCGGCCGTGATTTGTCCCGGCTCCAGCGGTTGTGACGGAACAGCATCGCCATTTCCGGAAGGAACTCCTCCTGAGCCTCCTATGCCGGATAAACCATATTCAGAATAAATGCCCGATGCACTCCCATCGATTTTGTCGGGTGATGCAGAACCTCCTCCGTCTTCGGTGCAGCGGATCATAATCAGGGCAAGCAGGCATGCCATGCCAGTTAACGCATATTTTTTCATAGTAGCGGGTTTATTTATTACTACCTGTTAGATTGCATCGGGATGGAAAAGGTTGCGCAGCCGGATATTTTTTACCTCATTTTTTTCCAGCCGGGCTGAGGCAAAGTTGCCGGCGCCGGCAATTATTGCGGGTCCACATCAAGGGTACACTGAACTGCCCGGAATTCGGGTTTTAAAGTCATTTCCTGTGTGCAGATCAATATCTGGTTTTTAACAGCAGCAAGGTTTCCTCTTTCAATCTTTACCAGCAATGCTTTCAGGTACAGGTTCTGAATTCTGCTCACCAAAGGGTATTCGGGGCCCATCACCGTTTCCTTTACCCTGGTGCGGAGCTGTTGTGCCAGAAAGTCCGCTGCCTGGTCGAGGACCTCCTGAATCCGGTGTTTCAGGATGATTTTCACCAGCCGGCTGTAAGGCGGGTAGCGGAATCTGTGGCGTTCCTCTAGCTGGTCGGCATACATAGCCTGGTAATCATTATGAACCACCTGGTTGATAACCGGATGATCCCGGCTGGCGGTTTGGATGATCACCATACCCCGGCCGTTTTTTCTGCCTGCCCTGCCGCTTACCTGCGACATGAGCTGGTAGCTTCTCTCGTAAGCCCTGAAATCGGGATAGTTGAGCATGGTGTCGGCATTCATGATCCCCACCAGTTTCACATTGTCGAAGTCGAGCCCCTTTGATACCATCTGTGTTCCCACCAGTATATCCGATTCCTTCATTTCAAACCGGGCTATCAGCCTCTCGTAAGCTTTCCGGCTGCGGGTTGCATCGAGGTCCATTCGTTCAATACGGGCCTGCGGGAAAAACAGGGCAATTTCTTCTTCTATTTTCTCGGTGCCAAAGCCCCTCATTTTATGACTGCCCTGGTTGCAAGCCGGGCACACGGAAGGCACCGCGGTGCTGTAACCACAGTAATGACAATAGAGCCGGTTGCTCTTTTTGTGGTAGGTAAGACTTACATCGCAATAGCGGCACCTGGGAATATCACCACATGCACCACATTCCAGGAACAGGGAAAATCCCCGCCGGTTCTGAAAAAGAATGACCTGTTCACCATTTTTCAAGGCTTCTTCAATACTGTCAAGCAAGGCAGGTGAGAAATTCGACTGCATTTGTTTGCGTCGCCTGAGTTCATGGGTGTTTACAACAGCTATTTCGGGTAACTGCAAATCGAGATATCGCTCATTCAGCTCAACCAGCCTGTATTTACCGGTTTTGCAGTTATAATAGGTTTCCACAGAAGGTGTGGCCGTTCCCAGTAAGGTTTTTGCGCCATGTATTTTGGCCAGCATGATGGCTGTGTCCCGGGCATGATAACGCGGGGCAGGATCGAATTGCTTGTAGGTGTTTTCGTGTTCCTCATCAACAATAATGAGTCCCAGCTTGCTGAAAGGAAGAAAAACAGAAGAACGAACCCCAAGTATTACCCGGATGTGATGATCACCAGGGTTGTCTCCATCCAGGAGGTTTTTCCAGGTTTTGATCTTCTCCGAAGTGCTGTATTTTGAATGATACACAGCAATACGATCACCGAACACGGCCTTTAAGCGTGAGATCATTTGCGTGGTGAGCGCAATTTCAGGAAGCAGGTACAACACCTGCTGTCCCACTGATATGACCTCCCGGATCAGGTGGATGTATACCTCGGTTTTGCCGCTTGAGGTGACTCCGTGCAGCAGGGTGACATCCGACGTTTGAAAGCTTTCCCTTATTTCGTCGATAGCCCGTTGCTGTGAAGGGTTCAGTTCCGACAGGTCGCGGATCTCAGCAGAAACTGTTTTTTTTGCACGCGATTTGGTTTCCAGCTTCAGCTGTGCGGGGATGGCCGCTTTGAACACTTCACCCCGGGCACACATATAATACTCACTGATCCATTTCCAAAGGGCAAGCTGTGAGTCGAGTACAACAGGTGCGGAGTCGATCACCGCAAGGATGTCTTTGACTTCGTAATTTGCGGGTTTCTCATGATGAATGCGGGTAACCAGCGCTGTATACACCTTTTTTTTGCCGAATTGAACAGTGACCCGCATGCCCGGCTTCAATACAGCTGCCTGTTCGGCGCTAAGGGCATAGGTAAAAGTACCGTGCAGGGGCAGGGGCAGCAGGAGATCGGTATAATAGCTTTCGGCCATGGCATGCTGGGGTATGTAAGCGGTGAGGTGCAATGACGACCTGCAGGAGGAATGGCATTGATATCAGGCATCGTGTAAAGGATGCCGGGTAATCAAACCAGCACATCTACAAGCCTGAGCAGATTCCTGTCGACGTCCTTGTCCATTTTTACCGATTTATTGAGCGGCACATAAGCAATTTCGTTGTTTACCAAACCAATCATGATGTCTTTCTGATCATCGAGCAAGGCATCCACTGCAGCTGAACCCATGCGGCTGGCGTTGATGCGGTCGATCGCTGATGGCGAACCACCGCGCTGTATGTGACCTAAAATGGTGGTGCGTATGCTCAGTTCGGGGAATTCTTCTTTTATTTTTTTTGCAATTTCAATGGCTCCGCCTTCTTCATCGCCTTCGGCAACGATGATGATGCTCGATTTTTTCCTGGCGGCTCTTTCAGCCATGTATTTGCGGAGTTTGTCGAGTTGTCCTTTTTCTTCAGGTACAAGAATACCTTCTGCGCCGCAGGCGACGCCGCTCCGCAATGCCAGGAAACCTGCTTCGCGGCCCATTACCTCAACAAAGAAAATGCGTCCGTGCGATGAGGCCGTATCCCTTATTTTATCCACTGCCTCAACAACCGTATTGGTGGCAGTGTCGTACCCAATGGTGTATTCGGTACCATACAGGTCGTTGTCGATGGTACCGGGAATGCCGATAAAGGGAATATCGAATTCCTTCGACATGATGTTGGCGCCGGTAAAGGAGCCATCACCGCCAATGACGATTACGGCATCAATGCCAAATTGAACCAGCTGATCATAAGCCTTTTTCCGGCCTTCATACTGAAAAAACTCCTGGCAACGGGCAGTTTGAATGATGGTTCCTCCGCGCTGGATGATGCCACTGACATCCTGGGCCGACAGAGGTATGATATCACCCTCGATCATTCCCTGGTAGCCACGCCGTATGCCGAATACTTCCAGCCCGTGATAAATTCCGGTTCTGACAACGGCCCTGATGGCTGCATTCATACCGGGAGCATCTCCGCCTGAGGTGAGCACACCAATCTTTTTGATTTCTTCCATTGCAATTGTGTAGTTAAAATGATACGCGAAAAACCGCCTGTTAAGCGTTCAAATTTAATGATTCCGGCGGAGTATCATTTGGGTAAGGAAACAATTTTTTTTATAAAGCACTGAAGGTGCGAAATGATATTAATTCCAGAAGATGAGTGAAGATAGCAACAAGATGCAAATACACATCCTGCGGTTTTACTTTTTCATGTTCAGATGTTTATTAAGTTAAAATTCTTCAGTAAATTAGATATGAATCCGGGAATGAACTATGAACAGCAAGCCGACATATGATGATCTGTTGAAGGAAATAGAGCAGCTGAAACAGCGACTGGAAGAGCAACAGAAGTTGAAAAATGAGCAGGAGTTATCCCTGGCTAAAGAAAAGGCAGAGAAAAGTGAGCGGCTTTTCCGAAGGCTGATCGAAAATGCACCCTGGGGAATGCACTTTTATAAGCTGGAAAACGATTCTTTGATCTTTACAGGCGCTAATCGTACTGCCGATAAGTTGTTGCATGTAGATAATTCGCAATTCATTGGTAAAACAATCGAAGAAGCATTTCCTCCACTGGTACAGACGGAAATACCATTGAGGTACCGCGAAGCAGCTGAAAAAGGGTATTTGTGGAAAACAGAACAAATAGCTTATGATGACAATAAAATTTCAGGGGCTTTTGAGGTAGTTGCCTTTCAGACCAGCAGGGGTAATATGGTTGCTGCTTTTAACGACATCACCGGGCGTAAGCAACATGAAGAACAACTGAAGAAAAAAAATGAAGAGTATCAGCAGCTGAACAATGAACTGATTAAAACAAACAGTGAGCTGGTATATGCCAAACAATGTATTGAAAAAAGTGAAGAGCGTTTCCAGCTGATACTTAGAAACTCCAATGATACTTTTGTATTGGTAAATAAAAATGGCGAGCAATTTTACATCAGCGATGTAGCCGAAAGAGATACAGGTTTTACCATTGATGAACTTAAAGGCCCTATTCAAAATGTGATTTTTCCGCCCGATTTGGATATAGTGCTGCAAGCGTGGGAAAAAATATTGAATACAAAGAATGGAGTTGTCAGGGTTCAATACAGGCACAAGCATAAGCATAAGGAATATATCTGGTACGAGGCTGCAGCCCAGAACCACCTTGATCATCCGGCCATAAATGCAGTGGTTGTCAATATCAGAGATATTACGGCTATTAAAGAAACGGAGACCAAACTCATCAAAGCAAAAGAGCTGGCTGAAGCAAGCGGGCTTAAAATAAAGCAACAGGCCGAAGAAATAGAAAACTTCTTTAACTGCGCCATAGATTTGTTATGCATAGCCAATACCGATGGGTATTTTGAGCGACTCAACCAGGAATGGCAAAATGTACTTGGCTATACACTCGAAGAATTAGAAGGCAAACGATTCCTGGATTTTGTGCACCCTGATGATGTGGCTGCCACACTGCAGGTTATATCGCAACTTGCTGGTAAAAGTAATATTCTGAACTTCATCAACAGGTACCGATGCAAAAACGGTTCATACAGATGGATTGAATGGAGATCTTATCCATTTGGCAACAAAATTTATGCAGCTGCCAGAGACATCACCGAGCGCAAGCGTGTGGAAGAAGAACTCATAAAAAATGAATTGTTAATGAGAACCGCCATCGAAAATCTACCCATCATCTTTTATATGATGGATAATGAGGGCGTTTTCAAATTGTCGATTGGCGCAGGTTTGCAAAGTCTTGGTTTACAGCCCAACCAGGTTGTTAGTATTTCTGCTTTTGAACTGTATAAAGACCATCCGCATATTATTGAATCATTACAAAAGGCGCTATCCGGTGAATTAGCTACTTTTGAATCAAATGTAAAAGGAGCGATACATTTTAACATTGTAACCCCGTATTCAATCTTAAACGAAAGGAGTGGGATCGTTGGAGTTGCATTGGATATTACCGAGCGCAAACAGATTGAATTGGAAGCCATATTGGCCAAAGAAAAGGCAGAGGAAAACGATCGCCTGAAAACAGCCTTTTTGCAAAACATGAGTCACGAAATACGTACTCCTATGAATGCCATAATGGGCTTTGCAGGTTTAATGGCTGAAAATTACGACAACAGGGAAAAACTGGAGCAATTCTCAGAAATAATTGAACAGCGATGCTACGATTTGTTGGCTGTTATTAATGATATACTCGATATTTCAAAAATCGAATCGGGGCAGAGCACATTACAGCTGGAAGAATGCAATATTAATGAGCTGTTTTCGGAACTGGCCTTACTTTTTGCCGATTACCAAAATCGAACAGACAAGCAGCAGATTCAGCTGTTGATACACAACGTTTTGGATGAGGATATAGCAAATATTAAAACCGATCAGTACAAGCTGAAGCAAATTCTGATTAACCTGATTACCAATGCTTTTAAATTTACCGAATCAGGCAGGATTGAATGTGGCTGCAAACTCAGCAGCAATCAATTATTGTTTCATGTATCCGACACAGGCGTAGGCATCCCGGGCGATAAGCATGAATTTATATTTGAGCGTTTTACCCGTATTGACACAGTTATATCTAAAAGCTATGTTGGGGGAACGGGTTTGGGCCTGCCAATCGTTAAGGGGTTAGTTGGTTTACTGGGTGGAAAAGTATGGCTCGAGTCGGAATGTAACCAGGGTACCACATTTTACTTCACAATCGACTATCAGAAAATTGATGTGGCCAATCCAATACCTGTTTCACCCACAGATCCCATCCAACATTTCACATTCAATAAAAACTTACTCATTGTTGAAGATGACCCAAATAGTGCCATGTACCTGCAGGAGTTATTGACGAATTATTTTTCGGAAATTTATGTTGTCGGAACCGGACTTGAAGCTATAAAACTGGTACATCAACAAGCTGTTGATTTGGTATTAATGGATGTTCAATTGCCTGATATATCAGGGTACGAAGCTACAAAAGTGATTTTGCAGCAAATGCCTCAAATGAAAATAATAGCCCAAACAGCATATGCTGCCAGAGATGAACGATTAAAAGCCATTGATGCAGGGTGTGTTGATTACATCAGCAAACCCACAAAACGGGAACAATTATTATCAATTATAAGTAAGCATTTGAAAGAGTAAAATCACCTGCGGCATAGCCGTCAAGCTAATATCTGTAATGCATTGATATTCACTTACTGAAATATTCTAGTGAAGGAATATCTTTGTAATAGAGAGATTCTATAGCAAACTTACATTGCCCCATTAGGGGTGAAATCTTTGTAGTAGTTTGTGATTCTCCAGTATATCCAAAAGCCCCGGCGGAGCCTGTCCCGATTCATCGGGAGTGACATCTTAGAATATTTATTAATACTGACAATCAATCATACCATGCACGGCAAAAATTATCTGTATATAAAGTTGGGTGTAGGTATTAGCCATGGTTTTGGTTTATTCCGCAGCTACGCTGCTGGATATCAAACAAATATATCCATTTTCTACAAAGATTTCGCCCCTTAATGGGGCTATGTTTAATCATGGTAAATATACATCTTACAGCTTATAACATCTTCATTATTAACGATAAATGAGCCATTAGCTTGACGGCTATGGGTTTTAACCCCATATGTAACCCCGCGGAGGGTATATTGATTCCCAAATCCTCAATTTTTGATTTTTAACACAGCCCCTGAAGGCCCGGGCTAGTGATATCTTCCATTCTTGTCTCCTGGCTCTACTCGTCTCTTGTCCCTTGTCCCCTGCCTACCGGCAGGCAGGCTCGTCCCTGTTATTCATAAATCCCTGCCTCTCAATCGCCTCCAAATATTTCCTGGAAAACAGCACGTTGTCTTTCCGGGTGTAGCGTTTTTGGGTAAAAATCTGGGCCAGGGATTCCAGCTGGTTTACTTCCAGCAGTTGTGCCGTAAGTTCCAGGGATTCTTTTTCGGCATACAGCCTGTCGATATCGCGGGGTGTATAATCGCGGTATTTTTCATAGTGCACAACAGCCTCCACCGGCAGCCTGTCGGTTAACTCCGGATGTTCTGCCGGGTAACCGATAACCAGCGTGGTAACCGGAACAACGGCTTCGGGCAGGTTAAGGATGTCAATAATTTTATCGGCATTATAAGTGGTAGTGCCCAGGTAACAGATACCCAGTCCGTGAGATTCAGCTGCCAGTGCGCAATTCTGGGATGCCAGCAATGCATCAATGGCGGCTGTCATAAACGACAGGAAATTGTCGTATCCCGGATCGGCTTTTCTGAGGCGGCACCACTTGTTAAATCGGTTGAAATCGGCACAGAAAGTAAGTACAAGCGGTGCCTGTTTAACCATGTTCTGCCCGAAATGGGCTTCCCAAAGCATTTCTTTAACCGGGGTTTCAGTGGTAACCACAATGCTGTAAACCTGCATATTCCCGGTTGTGGAGGCCCTGGTTGCAGCTGTGAGAATTTCCTGCAAAACAGGTTCTGGTACCGGCACTTCTTTGTAATTGCGAATGCTCCTGTGATCAAGTATATTTTTCAACATGAAGGATGGTTTTATGTGGCAAAAGTACCTTATTTGGGTTGAATTCATATGGTGCACACAAATTTTTCAGCAGGTTCAATTTTGTGAATAATAAATCGTAATTATGTGAAACATGCGTTTATTTTGTACCTATATTTAAGCTGGCTAGATTTTGAGTATTCTGATTTATGTTTGGAACATCATTCATAGAGAATTTTAAGGTTTCGTTGATGTCCGTGAAGACCAACCTGCTTCGTACCATCCTCACGGTGCTGATCATTGCTTTTGGCATCATGGCTCTTGTGGGTATTCTCACTTCCATTGATTCCATCAAGAACACAATTACCAAGCAATTTGCCACCATGGGCGCCAACACCATTTCTATTGAAAGCAGGGGGTTGTCGGTTCAAATTGGCAAAAACCGCTACCGGAAAAAGAACCATCCTTACATATCTTACCGGCAGGCCAGGGATTTCAAAAAAAGATTTTCATTTCCGGCCCGGGTGTCTGTTTATACCACGGCTTCATTTATGTCAACGGTCAAGCACAAATCGGAAAAAACGCATCCGAATGTAACTGTTATCGGTTCTGACGAGGATTATTTGTACACTGCCGGTTTTGAGGTTGATAAGGGACGCAACATCTCCTACCAGGATGTGCTGATGAACCGGAATGTGGTGCTGATTGGCGAGGACATTGCCAAAAAGATTTTTAAAAATAATGAAGACCCGGTCAACAAAAAAATCTCCATTGGCAAAGGACGTTACCAGGTGATCGGGGTACTTATGAAAAAGGGTTCTTCGGTAAACAGCAGCGACAATATCTGCATTGTCCCATATACCAACGTGAGGCAGTATTTCCCGTCGCCGCGCCAGGACTACTCCATAAATGTTTCTCCCGATACCAAGGAGCTTACCGAGCTGGCTGAAGGCTACTCAGAAGGACTATTCCGGTCGGTTCGCAGGCTCAACGTCATTGATGAAACTGATTTCAATATTGTCAGGAGCGATTTTCTGTCGAACATTTTCAAGGATCTCATTGGTATTGTTCTTATTGCTGCCACCATAATCGGTATTGTTACGCTGGTGGGTGCGGCCATTGGTCTGATGAACATCATGCTGGTGTCGGTAACCGAACGCACCACCGAAATAGGAATCCGTAAGGCCCTGGGTGCAAGAAGTTCCGTGATCAAGCAACAGTTTCTGTTTGAGGCCATTCTGATATGTCAGTTAGGCGGTATTCTGGGTGTTGTATTAGGAATTCTCATCGGAAATATAGTATCTTTAATCATGCAATCTGATTTTCTGATACCGTGGTTGTGGATGATGGCAGGCATCGTTTTGTGCTTTATTGTTGGGTTGGTATCTGGTTATTATCCGGCTGAGAAGGCGTCCCGGCTTGACCCTATTGTAGCATTGCGGTATGAATAATTTTCTTAATGTAACCCTATATGAAAGAGCTTGTCATTAAAAAAACACCCAATACACCAGGTGTCATCTTCGATCCTGAGACAGGAATAATGAAAATTGAGGGTAGATCCATACCTGAAAACCCGGGTGATTTTTTCGATCCGCTTATTGACTGGCTGGAAGAGTATTTTGAAAGCCCGCTCAAGCAGACTAATTTTGAATTGAATTTGGAATATGTGAACAGCGGTTCATCTAAGTACCTGCTGGGTATTTTCAGAATTCTCAAGAAGAAGCATGAAGAAGGAAAAACCTGCCAGATCAACTGGTATTACGAGGAAGATGATGAAGCTATCTTCAGCCTGGGAGAACACTACAAGAATACCATCCGGATTCCATTCAAACTGATTGAGTTTATTTAGCTGTCAATGTAACAATATCATGAAAAAAAAGTTCCGCCTCTTCTGAAGCGGAACTTTTAAAGTTATATACAGTCTTATTTCTTACTTTACTGTATTCATATAGGCAATCATATCAAGCAGTTTGCTTGAATAACCCCACTCGTTGTCGTACCAGGCAACGATCTTCACAAAATTACCGTTCAGCATAATGCCTGCTTTGGCATCGAAAATGGAAGTGCGGGCATCGCCGATGAAATCACTGGAAACCACTTCGTCTTCGGTATAACCGAGAACTCCCTTAAGGGTGGTTTCAGAAGCTTTCTTCATAGCAGCCTTAATGGCATCGTAATCGGTAGCTTTCTCGAGTCTGCAGGTAAGGTCAACAACAGAAACATTGAGGGTGGGAACCCGGAATGCCATGCCTGTAAGTTTTCCTTTCAGCTCGGGAATAACCTTGGTAACAGCTTTGGCTGCACCGGTTGATGAAGGGATGATGTTGCCGGCAGCAGCGCGACCACCTCTCCAGTCTTTGGCTGAGGGACCGTCAACGGTCTTCTGGGTAGCTGTGGTTGAATGAACAGTGGTCATCAGACCTTCAACAATGCCGAAACTGTCATTCAGCACCTTGGTAACCGGAGCCAGACAGTTGGTTGTGCAGGATGCATTGGAAATAATGTCCATTTCCTTGCTATAGTTGCTGTGGTTTACACCATATACAAACATCGGGGTGTCGTCCTTTGAAGGAGCTGACAAGATCACGCGTTTAGCACCGGCTTTGATATGTGCTTCAGCTTTTTCGCGGGTAAGGAATAAACCGGTTGATTCAATAACATATTCTGCGCCTACTTCATTCCATTTCAGGTTGGCGGGATCTTTCTCAGCTGTAACGCGAATGGCATTGCCATTAACAACCAGCTTACCGTCCTTAACTTCAACTTTGCCTTTGAATTGTCCGTGAATGGTGTCATAACGCAGCATATAGGCCATGTATTCAACATCAATCAGGTCATTGATTGATACTACTTCCATATCGTCCCTTAACATTGATGCTCTGAAAGCGAGACGGCCGATTCTGCCAAAACCATTAATACCTACTTTTATTTTTGCCATTTTTATATGTTAATTAATTGGTTATAAATAGAAAATCTGATGTAAACTTCACGCCGGCGAAGTTACAAAAATTATCGGTTTCAAAAAAAAAAACAGCTGAATTGCTTAGTCGGTCAGAAGCTGACCTTCTTTTGTGATCTTGGGTGTTTTGTATTTGGTGTCGATGATCCATCCAAACCGGTAGGCTATGGTAAGGGTCAGGAAAAACTGGCTGTTGTATTCGGTGAACATGATGGGGATCTTCTTGCTGAATGCGTCGAATGTCAGTTCCAGGTCAATGGCGTTGATAAGCCGGTTTAACGAACTGTACTCGAAACTCAGGCCGCTGTATAAATGCAACCCCGGGTATAAACTGATTCCGTCAAAGCCTTTCCAAAACGATGCCCGGCCCGAGATAAGCCAGTTTGAGGACTGGCTTTGGCTGAATTCGTATCTTTCATCTCTTGTTTCTTCCGGAGGGTAATACGGGTCGAGATAAAGGTCAAAAGTATAGTAAATAGGTTTGCAAATGCCGATGCTTGGTCCTCCGCCATAATAATACCGCACGGCAATGCTGCCTTTGTCTTCTTTTGAGTACAGCTCGCGTTGAAACCCGATGGAGGGCCTGAGGGCAACAAATAAATTCAGCTTGCCATTCACATATCTTCTGCTTGTGGGATACGTGTAGGGTGTTACCTTCATCTCCTTGGGATGTTTGATGTAGGCAAGCTCTATATCGTACAGCGTCTTACTCAGGTAGGTTTTCCGCTTTCCGAAACGGTAACCCGCCCCGAAGCCGTTTGAATTGAGAGAGAGGGATATGCTTCTTTCATTTTGGAAAAGAATCTTTTCCTGCATATCAATTTCGCCCTGCCCAAATACAGTCAGGCATAGTGACAAAAGAAGAAATAATGCAAAAAATTTTTTCAATTCACTATGGTGTTAAAAATGCTGTTTCTGCAACGGAACACTGCCGGTGATACAGCAAGAAAAATGCCAGAGTGAATCAGGAATTGGGCTCAGCCGTTACCGTTGTTTCAATACTGGTGCTGTAAGCCGGGCAAATATTTTTTGTGCCGCTGCATGATACAAAGGTAAGCGCTAAAAGTGCAAAAAGAACCAGCGAAATGAAGATTTTTTTGACTGACATAATTTTCTGTTGTTTAGTATTAGATCAAAATTAATGAAAAGATTCGTGAATTGCTATCAGGAATACTTTTCGGTCTGCTGTGCTTTTTTAGTGTAACATCTTCTATTACGGAAAACTGGAAAAAGTTGTTACAGAATTTTGATTACTATGTAAAAAGCTTCCATGAATTAATGTTAAACCCGCTGCGGCAGAGCAAGGCCAGCGGTCCTGTTCCGATTCATCGGGAGGATATTGCTATGCTCAGCGTTAAGTGATATGATATTGATGGTGTCATATGCAAATGAAAGAATATCAACAGCATGCATTCTTAGCATGACGGCAAAACCCTCTTAGAGTTAAATTTATTCGTGAGACTCAAATTTCAGGAGTGAGCGAACTGAAATTTGTAAGTCGAACAATCCCGACGAAGTCGGAGGGTATAATACCCCGCAGCTCTGCTGCGGAATTAGTTTCCAAAGCTTGCTTTGGGAACTAATTCCGCAGCAGAGCTGCGGGGTATTATACCCTCCGACTTCGTCGGGATTGTTCGACTTACAAATTTCAGTTCGCTCACTCCTGAAATTTGAGTCTCACGAATAAATTAGCTTCCCGCCAGTAAGGCGTTGTTTT
>JAWOJJ010000050.1:0-6084 GCA_046481675.1 Bacteroidales bacterium
AAATAAAATCATAACTTTATGCAAAATTGCTATTTTGGCAAGGTTAACCGACAAATATATTATCAAGGCTGCAGTTTTACTTCCGTTATTATTTGCCTGTTATTTCGCCCCGGCATTGTATGTTCAGGGTGCCTGTCCTTCTGCTCCTGCTCCATTCACTAAAATAATTTCGCTATTAATCAACACGTTACCCGGGAATGAAACCTCCTTGCCTGATTCGGTTATTCTCCCCCTGAAACGTTCGGGCAGGCTCTTTTTTATTGAAGCAAATATTGACGGAGTCATGGGAAACCTGGTTTTTGATTCTGGGGCAATGGGTCTTGTATTAAACAGAACTTATTTCAGGGATTATGTAAAGAGTAGTTTACCTTCATCGGGTGGAGCTACCGGGCCGGTAGGCGAAGTCAGCAGGATTACCGTTGACCGGATACAAATAAGTGATCTGGTATTTGAACGTACTGCGGCAAACATGGTAGACCTCAGTCATATTGAAAACAGAAGGGGATTGAAGGTACTGGGTCTTTTGGGGCTGGATAACCTGAGAAATTTTGAGATGATCATCAACCTGAATAGTGAAATATTGCAGCTTTATCCGGTTGACAAAAAGGGACAAAGGTTATCAGGTGAAAATGCACCCTTTCATTCAGACTATTTTCAGGAGATAGAAATTATGGGAGGAGTTGTTTTTGTAAAGGTGATTATTGCCGGTAAAACGCTCAGGTTCTGTTTGGATTCTGCAGCTGAAACAAATGCCTTAAGTAAAGATGTGCCTAAAGCCGTGATGGAAACCTTTTCAGTGACCAGGACATCTTTGCTGAGGGGAGCCGGTTCGCAAACAAGGGAAGTTCTTTTTGGTAATTTCACTGATCTATCAATCGGCAACGTGAAATTACACCCGATGACTGCTGTGTTAAGCAATCTCGACTACCTGAGTAATTCATATGACCTGCACCTCGATGGCATTCTCGGGTTTGATTTTTTCGTGAAGGGAATGATACGTATTAATTTTGCCAGGAAGGAAATGGACATACAATTCCACCAAACCGAAGTAAAATGAGCGGACTGAATAAAATATTACTGATTTTGGGCCTATTGGCTGCATCGGTGCATGCATCGGGTCAGTTTGATCCGGGGGTCATAGGCCATGTTAAAGATGGCAGAATTGTGTATCAGCTTGATCTCAGGTGGACTGATCAGGAAAAAGAGGAGATTTCCAGGTTGTTTGACCTGGACAGCATTGTACTTGAAAAGGCCTATTCAAAAGTTCCTGAGTTCATTGTTGACAGCATTGCGTGGCAGGTAAAAACGGCTGAACCTTTCATTGTTGAACTCTCCCGCTTAATAGACAGGTCAGCAATCCCTACGGAGAGTGAGTCGGATGTTCTGTTACTCGATGACGAACTGTTTAGACTTCCTTCATTTTTAACACCTCCATGGATGAATTATGGTGTTAACAGGTTTTCGCGCAATGATGTTTTTAGCTATGAAGAAGGCGTTGCTTGTTTTTACCTGCCCGGATACATGAAAGCAAAAAGTGTTTATTTGTCAGGGTCATTTAATAACTGGAGTACATCCGAAACTCCCATGAAACCGGATGAGTCGGGCTGGACTGTATGCCTGAACCTGCCTTCAGGCAAATATGATTACAAATATATAGTTGATGGCCGTTGGATGCCGGATCCCAATAACCGCAACAAAGAGAGCCGCGGGGATGGTAAGAACTCATACCTGTTTTGCTACAATTACATATTTGAATTGAAAGGTTATCAGGAAAAGCGAAAAGTGATTCTGGCGGGCAGTTTTAACGGGTGGGACCAGAATGAACTTGAAATGAACAGAACGGCAGCCGGATGGGAACTGCCCATGTATTTAAAAGAGGGGACTCATTTTTATAAGTTTATTGCAGATCGTGAATGGATGACCGATCCGGCTAACAAGAACAAACGACATGACAGTGACGGCAACCTGAATTCCTACATAGAACTGGGTGATACAGCATCATTCAAATTAAGCGGGTTTGCTTCGGCAAGGCGGGTTGTTCTGTCAGGCAGCTTCAATAACTGGAGCACCAATGAATTGCTCATGAACAAACAATCAGACGGATGGGTATTGGACTATGTTATGGCCCCCGGCAATTACGAGTATAAGTTTATTGTTGATGGCCAATGGTTGCCAGATCCGGAGAATCCCTATACTGTTGGATCGGGGGACTATGTTAATTCATATTTTGCATTCAAACCAAATTATCAATTCAGACTTGCGGGTTTTGCTGATGCCAGGGAGGTAATTGTTACGGGAAACTTTAATAACTGGAATGAAGAAGGATACCGGATGCATAAAAAAGAGGGAGAATGGATACTTCCAATCCGGCTCGAACAAGGGAAGTATATTTACAAATTTATTGTTGACAGGAAATGGATTTTGGATCCGGTAAATAAGCTGTGGGAGGAAAATGAATATGGAACCAACAACTCTGTGTTGTGGATCGCACCCTAAATTTCATTATCTTTATCGCTTCAATCACTATAACCTTTTATTATGAATACCTACATGAGCCATTCTGAATGCAACGAAAATAACAACTCCCCGAAAAACGATGGAATCCGCAAAATCATCGAACAAAAATTCCTGGAACAACGGAAAATTTTCCTTTGGGGACAGGTGGATGACGAATCAGCCGAAGACATTGTAAGTAAACTCTTGTATCTTGAATCGGCTGAACCGGGAAAGAAAATTACCTTCTTCATCAACAGTCCGGGTGGCATGATCACCTCGGGATATTCCATCCTGGATACCATGAACCTGATCACTTCACCTGTTTCTACTGTGTGCATGGGACTGGCTGCCTCCATGGGATCGCTGTTGCTTTCGGCAGGAAAAAAGGGGGAGCGGTATATATATCCGCTTGGTGAGGTGCTCATCCACCAGCCCAGTATTGGTTATTTGCAGGGGCAGGCCAGCGACATCGCTATTCATGCCCGGCAGATCATCAAGTCAAAGGAAATTGCCGCTGATATCCTGGCTAAAAACTGTGGTCAGCCGGTTGACAAAATATTAAAGGATTTCGACCGCGACTACTGGATGAATGCTGAGGAGTCCATAGCGTACGGGATTGTTGACAAATTATATTCGATTTAAGCGATTCATTACAGATAAGCGCAAAGGCACAATTGTATTGTTTTTCATATGTGTGAAAGTATAAGCCGACCCCTATTCATCAAATTATTATTTCAGGGTGTTGCCAAAATATTACCTTTGCCGGTTCAAATGGTGAAGTGGCCGATATGGGAAAATCGCACAAAGCAATCATACAGCAATCGCATAAAAGAAGCAGGGATTTTGGATTACAAGACAATACTGTGTTAAAGCGGAAAGTGCTTGCTCCGGAAGAGCTGAAGAAGATTCTTAAAAAAAATGAAGAATTACTGGAAATCACCATTCCGGTGATTGAAGAATTGCATGAGTTTTTGCGAGGCACAGGGTTCATCATTATATTAACCGACCGGAAAGGCTGCATTCTGGAAATCACAGGAGATGCCGAAACGCTTGAAGATGCCCGCGAGCAGAACCTCGTGCGGGGTGCTTTCATGGATGAAAAGAGTATGGGAACCAATGCCATGGGCACAGCACTTGCTGAAAATGAACCTGTTCAGGTAACTGCAACTGAGCACTTTATTCCGACTTATCAGAAATGGACCTGTTCTGCAGCCCCCATTCACGATTTGTCGGGTTCCATTGTTGGGGCACTAAATCTTACCGGCAGCAACAACCTGGCACATCTGCATACGCTGGGCATGGTGGTTGCAGCGGTAAGTGCCATTGAATACCGCTTTAATAACCTGAACATTCAAAAGCAACTGGACAATTCAAACCAGTTTGCCTTTGCCATGATGAATAACCTGTCGTATGGCTTGTTTGCGATGGATCTGAACGACGATATCCTATGGGTTAACGATACAGCCTGCAGATCCATCAACATCCGCCGGCTTCAACTGATCAACATTCCCATCGACAGTATTTTCCCCGGCTGGAAATCGGTTAAGGAAGCCATCCTGAGTCACGATACCTACCTGGATGTGGAAGGCCGGTTCAATATACCCCGGCACAATGAGAAATATCTTTTCAGCGCTTACCTGATCAAGCCCAAGGAGGGCGAGATACTGGGATATCTGCTGGCCTTCAGGGAATACAGCGGCATTTTGAAGATCATCAACCAATATGCAGGAAACACCACCCGTTATACGTTTGATGATTTGATTGGTGAGAGTGGGTCGATGAAAGAGCTGATCAGATATTGCAAAACCATTGCCCGTAACCCAAGCACGGTGTTGATTACAGGTGAAACCGGCACCGGCAAGGAAATCATCGCGCAGTCGATTCATCATGCCAGTCCGCGCCACGATGCTGCATTTGTGGCCATCAATTGCGGAGCCATCAGTGAATCGCTCATAGAAAGCGAATTGTTTGGCTATGTTGAAGGGGCATTTACCGGGGCAAAAAAGGGAGGCCGTCCCGGCAAATTTGAACTGGCAGATAAGGGAACGCTTTTTCTCGATGAGATTGGCGAGATGCCATATGACATGCAGGTGAAACTGTTGCGCACCATACAGGAAAAAGCGGTGACCCGGGTGGGAAGCGATACGCCGATTCCGGTGAATGTAAGAATAATTACAGCTACCAACCGAAACCTGGCGGAAGAAGTAAAGGCCGGGAGGTTTCGTCTCGACCTGTATTACCGGATCAATGTAATTGAAGTAAAGGTTCCGGCTTTGCGTGAGCGCCGCGAAGATATTGCACTCCTTGTTCAGTATTTCCTCAAAACCAGGGCGGCAAAATACGACCTGCCCATACCCGAAATCAAGCCTGAGTTAATGAACAACCTGGAACATTACAACTGGCCGGGTAATATCAGGGAACTCGAAAACCTGATGGAAAAGGCCGTAATTTTAAACGGGCAGATATCCGAAGGTGATTTGATCCGGAATCATCCGGATGGGCAGGAAAGTTACCGGACTGAAACTGTTTTGCAGGACAGGGATCAGCCGACCTGGAACCTGGATGCCATTGAAAAGACAACCATAACCCGGGCCCTGGCACACCACAACCGCAATATCAGCAAAACTGCTGCCGCACTTGGCGTTAGCCGCAATACACTGTACCTGAAAATGAAGAAATTCGGAATCCAACCCTGAATTCTGAAAGTTATTACTGTCATTGCGAGCGGAATGAAATGGAGCGTGGCAATCTCTGCGGAACGCAGTGCGGCCATCTGGGCGAAGTGGAGCTCAATGAAGGTGAACTGTGATATGTAGCTACTAAAGAGAGATTGCTTCGGTCGTGCCTCCCTCGCAATGACGCGTTAATAGGCGTACCTCCCTCGCAATGACACACGCGTCATTGCGAGCGCGACGGAGTGGAGCGTGGCAATCTATATGAAATGCCATACACAAGAACCTACAGCAATTCATACAAATCACTCCATTCCGGATTCATCTCCTCAATCAGTTGCAGTTTTTTCTTCCGGGAACCTGCTTTGATTTGTTTCTCAATGCTTATTGCTTCTTTGATATCACTATACTCCTGGTAATATACCAGTTTAGTGATCCTGTATTTTGCTGTAAAGGATGTCTGATACATCTTTGTTTTGTGCTCCCAAATCCTTTCTTTCAGCTTGCTTGTAACACCAGTATAAAGAACTGTATTTCCAAGGTTGGTCATTATATAAACATAACCTCTTTTTTCCATAAGGTTAAGATAGTGATTGTTTGGCTGTTTTTCAAACTGATTATTATTGAATACTGAGAGATTGCTTCGCTGGCGCTCGCAATGACGATACACCCGTCATTGCGAGCGGAATGAAATGGAGCGTGGCAATCTCTGCGGAACGCAGTGCGGCCATCTGGGCGAAGTGGAGCTCAATGAAGGTGAACTGTGATATGTAGCTACTAAAGAGAGATTGCTTCGGTCGTGCCTCCCTCGCAATGACGCCGGCACTTTTCTGTGCTGTTCAATTTTGAATGGTTTTCGATCAACTGTCCTAAAACAATACACTGCGCAATTTATGAACACCCCTTAGCGGGATTA
>JAWOJJ010000137.1:0-7257 GCA_046481675.1 Bacteroidales bacterium
GCGAAAAGTTGACCTGGTGGTTATTTCTGATGTGCACCTGGGGACCTTTGGCTCTCAGGCCGGGGAGCTGAACCGCTATTTGATGAGCATCAAACCCAAAACGCTCATCCTCAACGGTGACATCATCGACTTCTGGCAGTTCCGCAAGCGTTACTGGCCCGATGCACACATGAAGGTGATCAAAAACATCCTCAAATTCGCTGCCAAAGGAACCCAGGTTCATTATATCACAGGCAATCACGATGAAACACTGCGCAAATTTGCAGGATTGGATGTGGGTCATATCGATATCCTGAATAAATTCGAAATGGACCTGAACGGCCAAAAAACGTGGTTTTTCCATGGCGATGTATTTGACCTGGTGCTTCACAACAACAAATGGCTGGCCAAACTGGGCTCAATGGGTTACGGCATGCTGATTATCATCAATGTATTTTTGAATTTTATCAGCCGAATTCTTGGCCTGGGAAAGGTTTCTTTTTCCAAAAAAATAAAGGAAAATGTCAAATCAGCGGTTAAGTTCATCGGCGATTTTGAAAATACGGCGGCAAGCCTGGCCATTAATAAAGGGTACAAGGCCATTGTAGTCGGGCACATTCACCATCCTGATATGAGAGAAATAGTCGTTCCCAAAGTCGGAAGCGTCATGTACCTGAATTCAGGCGACTGGGTTGAAAATATGAGTGCCCTGGAATACCACCAGGGGAAATGGACCATTTACCGGCACCAGCCTTCAGAAAACCCGGAAAACGAAAAAGCCGGTGATGACAGAACAACAACCGATTCTACGGAAATGGACGACCGGGAAATTTTCGACCGTATGGTTGACGAGTTTAATAGATAATTTCTCATACACCCCGACGGGGTGTATACAACCGATACTTAACCCTCCTCGGTCATATCAATTTGAATATCTCAGATACAGAGATAGTTGATTAAATGGTAGATGTGTTTAATATGTAAACCTGACCACCCCGTCGGGGTGGGGGTACCCCGTCGGGGTGTACCTGAATTGAACAAATGCAGCACATTCGTGTTACTTTTTATATAAATCATTAAATACAAACTTATGGCAATGCGCACTGCAAAAGCAAAATGGAACGGCACCCTGAAGGAGGGTAAGGGTGTTATGACTTTCAGCAACTACAACGGTCCGTTTACATTTGCCTCCCGTTTTGAGAACGGAGAAGGAACCAACCCCGAGGAACTGGTGGGTGCAGCACAGGCCGGTTGCTACTCCATGTTCCTGTCGGCGCTCATCAGCGCTGAAAAACTGGTGCCTGAAAGTATTGAAACCACAGCTAAAGTGCACCTGGGAAACGACGATATCGGCCCGGTTATCACCACCATTGAACTGGACTGCCAGGTGAAATGCCCCGGCTTATCTGAAGCAAAGTTTGAAGAACTGGCCAAAGCCAGTAAGGAAAAGTGCCCGGTATCGCGACTTTACCAGGGTGCTCAAATCAAGTTAAAAGCCACCTTGCTTTAAACAGATCTCCTGATAAAAAGCGGATAATACAATTTTAAACTCCGGAAGGTTATGTTTCCAGGGCGTATGGCCTGAAGCGGGAATGATGGCCAGCTGTGCATCTGGAAAGCGTTCGATTACCCATTGCCGGCTTGCGCCATAGGCATCAAACTGTCCGTAGGTAATGATCACCGGGTAAGGGGTTTTTCCGAATGCCCCAAGCACTGGATGCTTTTTTATAGCCAAACGTGTTTTTGTGCCGGCCCTGGAGTTGATTCGTGCCAGCTTTTTTTCATCCGGTGGCTCCACTCCGTATCCCTTGTGATAATTGATAATAATTTGCCTGAACAGACTCCGGTAGGCTTTTTTGCTGCCCAACAATCCCAGGGCGGTGTTCAAGCCCATGCCAATCCATTCGGCCAGGGTTGACCGTTCCTTGTTGTATTGAAAAACCTCATGTTCGGTTTGCTCCCATTGCCTGCCTGTTCCGGAGGCAGGACTGCATAAAAACAGACTCTGGATACGTTGCGGAAAATCGTGCGCATACAATTGCGCATACAAACCACCCCAGGAATGCCCAAAAAGGTGGAATGACCTGAGATTAAAATAGCCTGCTATACTATTGATGTCGCTGATGAAACCGGCCATGTCAAAACTCAACCCGTCCACATCTTGCATCCCGATTCCCCGCTGGTCAAACGTGATCACCTGCAGCTTTTCAGCCAAAATTTCCCTTACCTCGGTTATTTCATCGGGCACACCCGGGCCGCCATGCAGCAGAATTACTGTTTCCGATTCCGGTCGCGGGTAAATCTTTACCGCCAGCCTGCAATTGCCGTTAACCACTATATGTTCTTCAGCTACCTGTGCCATCTGCTTATTTGAAATCGTCATACAATAAATACTTCCTGCGAAGTACTTTGAAGTTTTCCAGGTCGGCCTGCCAGGTTTCGCGGATTTCAGCCGCTGTTTCCCCTGCCAGAATCTGCTTCTTCAATTGGGCAGTACCAGCAAGCTGATTAAAATATGCTGTAAAAAAGCTCTTGTTGCTGCCCATGGTATTGTATGTATCAATAAGCCAATCCAGGTTGATCTCCTTCACCTGCGCAAGTTGTCCGGCAGTCAGGTTCCGCAAATCGGTTCCATAGCAGGTTCGATTGACAAAAAGAGGGGCTTTGTTCGCCGTGTTGGGCTTCGGGACAAAAGAGAAAGTTGTATCGGGATAACCGGGATGGCCGAAAACGCGGAAAGGAAAATCAGTGCCTCTTCCCAGGCTCATGATGGTGCCTTCGAAAAAGCACAAGGAAGGATACAAATACACGGCCTCCATAGAACTCAGGTTGGGTGAAGGATTTACAGGCAAATGATACCGGGAGTTGTGACTGTAATGGCTGCAGGGAATTACCTTGAGGTTGCAACGCCTGTCTTTCCCTAGCCAGCCCTCGCCGTTGATCATTTGTGCATATTCACCGGGGGTCATTCCATAAATCACCGGCACCGGGTGCATACCCACAAACGAACGGAATGCCGTATCAAGAACAGGTCCGTCGATGTAATAACCCAGTGGATTCGGCCTGTCAAGAACAATCAACAGTACTCCGGCATCTGAACATGCTTCCATCAGGTAATGAAGCGTGGATATATATGTATAAAAACGCACCCCCACATCCTGAATGTCATAAATTACAACATCAAGACCCTTCATATCGGCTGGTGACGGTTTCTTTCTGGGGCCATATAAACTGATCACGGGAATTCCGGTTACCGGATCGATAGCATCATCAACCACATCGCCCGCACCAGCCTGTCCCCTGAAACCATGTTCAGGAACAAATATTTTTCTCAGATCGATGCCTGCCTTTTTCAGGGTGTCGGCCAAATGCGTGTGGCCAACCAGGGATGTTGGGTTTGCCAGGAGACCTACAGTTTTCCCTTTCAGTAAAGGAAAAAACAGAGCAGTATGCTCCGCACCGCACCGGATCACAGAGTCATTCTTTACGGGTTTTGCTTCGCATGAATGAAGGAGCAACATACCCGGCACGATGCAACATAACAGAGCTAAAGGTCTGATCATAAGAAAACAATTCATCTTCAGGAGCTGCCCATAAAAATAATTCAATTAACTTTAAGAAATGAGATTCTCATTTAATAACTTAAAGAGACGGCCCAAAAAATGGCCCATATTAATGCAACATCATGATTAGCAAACGTTAAGAAATGTTTCTCCAACATACAATCTGAAAATTCAGATCTAAACCAACCCCTATGAAATTCAAAGATTTAAAAATTGGCTACAAGCTGGCTATTGGCTTTACGATTGTTAACCTCATTATGGCCATAGTTGCTTTTACAGGGTTACGGACTTTAAAGGTGATTACTTACAGGGTTACAGATGAAGTCAAGGCCTTCCAGATGACCTGTAAGAATTTTGGATCCAGAACAATAGCTGTCAGAGAGTTATTCCTCATCACAAAAATTAAAGATGCTCAAAGTCATGAGGAAGTTCAGGAAATCAATGATGCTGTAAGATCCAATGAAACCAATTTTCTGGCACTGCTCAAGGAAGTGAAAGAATCCGCTGATGGTTTGGATTGGGGGAAAAGCTTTGTGGAAGAAAAGCAATCCATTTCGCAACTGGTTGATGAGCTGGAAAAGCAGTACAATGTGATCTCACAGGAAACTTTTGTTCGTTACGTTGCACTCAAGGATTCCATGCTTGACATTTCCAACCGGCAACAAATAAACAAGCTGAACATGGAGATAGACTCTGCTATGGCCGAAATTGAAACCAGGGTTGTTTCACTCAACAGTATTTATAATGATCTTGAAGCTAAATCTACCGCAATTATCACAACCTCAATAGAAGGCCTGAGGAAAATGTCTGTAAACACAGTTATTGCCACATTAATACTTGGTATTGTCAGCATTCTGATCAGTACCCTCATTGCTGTATTTTTTGTTCGGGCAATCCGGATCCCGCTTCAAAAGAGTGTTGCTTTCTCAAAGGAAATTGCATCCGGTAATCTTACAGCCCGAATAGATATTCACCAGCAGGATGAAACAGGGCAATTATGTAATGCGCTCAACGATATGCTTTCGAAACTACATAACATTGTTCTGGGTATTCGGAACGGAACTGATCAAATTGCTGCAGCAAGCAACCAAATCAGCTCAAGCTCGCAACTTCTGTCACAGGGAGCAACAGAACAGGCCTCGGCTACAGAGGAAGTGTCTTCATCGATGGAAGAAATGGTAAGCAACATTGAGCAAAACATGGAAAATGCGAAACAAACCGAAGAGATATCCATCAAGGCTACTGACAGCATGGTATCGATGAACCGGATCGCCAATGAAAGTTTTGATTCCATTAAAACCATTGCTGAAAAAATAACCATCATCAATGACATTGCTTTCCAAACGAACTTATTGGCTCTAAATGCAGCTGTTGAAGCTGCCAGAGCGGGTGAACACGGCAGAGGATTTGCCGTTGTAGCCGCCGAAGTGCGAAAGCTCGCGGAACGCAGCAAGATCGCGGCAGCCGAAATAGAAAGCATTTCTAAACAGAGTCTGAAGGTGACGGAAGAGTCAAAAGCCATGCTGGAAGCACTGGTTCCCGAAATTCAAAAAACCTCCCTGTTGATCAAGGAAATTGCATCCGCCAGTTTGGAACAGAATTCAGGTGCAGATCAGGTCAATACATCGCTTCAGCAGCTGACCCTGGTTACCCAGCAAAACGCATCATCTTCGGAAGAACTGGCTTCCAGCGCTGAAGAATTATCAACTCAGGCTGACAGTTTGAAACAAACCGTCTCATTCTTTAAAACTGAATAACAGGAAGGACTCCGGAAAACCTGAAATGAAAACAGCCTCTTGAAGGTATTTGCTTTTTATTACCTTTGGAACTGTATGGGAAAAACGTCTGTAAGAACCGGATTATTCATAGCAACCAGGCTGACCTTCGCTGATGGAGAGCGGGCCTCCTTTTCCGGACCGGTTATCCGTATCTCTGTAATTGGCATTGCGTTAAGCCTGGCGGTAATGATCATTGCCGTAGCCACTGTAACAGGCTTTAAAAGCGAGATCCGGAAGAAGATCATTGGTTTTGGATCTCACATCCAGATCATCAATTACGACGCCAACAACTCCTATGAAACCAGTCCCATCTCCAGGAACCAGCCTTTTCTTCCCTTGCTTGATGCATTGCCCGGCATCAGGCACGTACAGGTTTTTGCCACCAAGCCCGGCATCATCAAAACCAGGGCAGGCATTCAGGGGGCTATTGCAAAAGGTGTTGGAAGCGACTTTGACTGGAGTTTCTTTTCAGGTAATATGGTGGAAGGAAAAACATTTGATGTAACTGACAGTTCAAAAACCGACCAGGTAGTCATTTCGAAATACTTTGCCAACCTGTTGAAATTGAAACCCGGCGACCGGTTTGCCATGTATTTTATTGACGATCGCCCGCGTGGCCGTTCATTCACCGTATCGGGGATTTACCGTACAAGCCTGATCGAATTCGACAAATCGTTTCTCCTGGTGGATATCGGACATCTTCAGAGCCTGAATAATTGGGACAGTACCCGGATTTCTGGTTTTGAAATTCTGATTAACGATTACTCCCGTTTGGATGAAGTGACCTCTGAAGTTTTCAGTTTGGCCGGCATCCAATTCCAGGACGACGGATCCAAATTGCGGGTAATCAATGTTCGCGAAAGGTATCCCCAGATTTTCGACTGGCTGGGGCTCATTGATAAAAACGTGTGGGTACTGCTCGGACTCATGCTGATTGTATCAGCCTTTAACATGATTTCCGGGTTGCTGATCATCATACTGGACCGAACCACCATGATTGGAATACTGAAAGCGCTGGGAATGAACAACCGGGGAATACGCAGTATCTTTTTATACCAGTCGGTTTACCTGATGGCCAAAGGCTTGTTTTGGGGGAATCTTGCCGGCATCGGGATATGCCTTTTGCAGCATTATTTCAAACTGATTACCCTGAATCCGGAATCCTATTTCCTGGAATATGTTCCGGTTAACTTCAACCTGTGGCATCTTTTGCTGTTGAACGCAGGCACGCTGATCATCACACTGACCGTGCTGATTCTGCCTTCGATGGTTATTTCAAGGATTGATCCTTCAAAAACAATAAGGTTTGACTGAATGCGGATAAGCAGGAGCTGGATTGAAAAACTGGAAGCAAGGCTGAAAAAACCGCTACCCGGCGATGAGGCACACAACCGGATGTCGCCTGCAGTCAGGCGCCCTGTTATGAGAGACATACCGATCAGGAACAGCGGGGTGTTACTTTTGCTCTATCCGGCAGAGAAAACGGCACATACCATTTTTATTAAAAGGTCCGAATATGAAGGAATTCATAGCGGACAGGTAAGTCTACCCGGTGGCATGTACCGCACCGATGACGGCAATACGGAACAGACCGCTTTACGGGAAGCCGGGGAAGAAATTGGAATTCAGCCCAACAGGGTGAGCATAATCGGTAGCCTGTCCACCATACACATTCCGGTAAGCAATGTCAATGTATTTCCGTATGTGGGCACTATGCCCCTGCGGCCCAATTTCAGGCATGATCCCCGTGAGGTTCAGTATATCATTGAGACCTCACTGGAACGTCTCATGGATTCGCAGACCTGCAAATCAGAGATCATAAACATTGCCGGGGTGAATACCCCGGTTCCGTATTATGACATTCAGGGACATCACGTATGGGGTGCCACCGCGATGATTGTGTGTGAGTTTTTGGAGGTTTGCAGGGAAATTGTATA
>JAWOJJ010000141.1:0-70886 GCA_046481675.1 Bacteroidales bacterium
GCAGAACCGGAAGATACAATCTGGTACACGGTGAACGGCTCACTGCCGGGCAGAGACGACCTGCAATACACCGGTCCGCTGCACATTTCGGAAAGCAGGGTGATCAGGGCCATCATCCTGGGAGCAGGACGGATGAACCGCAAGCCAGTTACGCAAAGCTACCTGTTCCGCGATCAAGCTCCCACATTAACCACCATTTCCCTTGCAACCGATTCGCTGAATTTCTTCGACCAGGACTCCGGCATTTATGTAATGGGGCCCAATGCCAGTGCTGACGACCCAAATTACGGCGCTAATTTCTGGATGGACTGGGAACGGCCCATTCATATCGAATTGTTTGAACCCGACGGATCCAAAGGTATGGACGCCGATGCCGGTGTGAGTATATTTGGCGGCTGGAGCCGCGCCAATCCGCAGAAATCCCTGGCTTTTTATTCCCGCGGCAAATACGGTGACAAATCTTTTCGCTACAAATTATTTCCGGATCTTCCACTTGAGGAGTACAACAATTTTATCCTGCGCAATTCCGGAAACGACTGGAACTGGACCATGATCCGCGATGCTTTATTGACAAGCCTGCTGGATCAAACAAATATCGACCGGCAGGCATACCGGCCTGCATCGGTTTATCTGAACGGACAATACTGGGGACTGCTGAATATCAGGGAAAAAATCAATGAGCATTTCATTGCCGCCCATTATAACATCAGCCGCTATCAGATCGACCTCCTGGAGGGTAATGCAAATCCCGTGAACGGGGATGCTGATCACTACAACCAGATGCTGAATTTTCTGTATGATAACAGCCCTGCTTCCAATACCCATTATGACCAGGTAAAAACCATGATGGATGTAGAGAATTTCATGGATTATCAGCTGGCTCAGATTTACTTTAACAATACCGACTGGCCGGGCAATAACATTAAGTATTGGAGGCCTAAGACCCCGGATGGACGATGGAAATGGATCATTTACGATACCGATTTTGGCTTTGGTATATGGGATGCTGAACAGTATCATTATACCTACAACACGCTGGCTTTCGCACTCGCTGCTAACAGCACAAGTTACGCCAATGCCCCCTGGGCAACTTTTCTGCTGCGCCGCCTGCTGGAAAACCAGGAATTCAAAAACGAATTCATCAACCGGTTTGCCGACAGGATGAATACTGTTTTCAGCTACACCCACGTTCTGCAGCGCCTCAACAGCATGTCCGGGGTGATTCAAAACGAAATGCCTTATCATTACACAAGGTGGAACAGGTGGGGAGAGGACATTCAGTTCTGGAATTATCAACTCGAAAAAATGCGCAATTTTGCCCTTGAGCGTGTACCTTACATGCGGTTGTACATCAGTGAGCAATTTGGCAACATCGGTTATGCAGCCCTTACCGTAACCACTTCAACTGCGCAAAGCGGCAGGGTTGAGTTAAACACACTCCGGCTGGAGAGATTTCCGTGGACAGGCACCTATTTCAAAACCGTGCCTGTGAAACTGACTGCAAAGCCAAAAACAGGGTACCGTTTTGTAACCTGGGAAGGTCCGGTTGACAACCCTTTATCAGCAACCACATTGCTCACCCTAACAGGCAATACAACTGTCAGGGCAGTTTTTGAACCCGACGGATCCAACCTCAATGACATGGTCATCAATGAAATTTATTATGATGATCCTTCAGATTTTGATGCCGATGACTGGGTTGAGTTGTATAATAAGGGAAACGTAACAATCAATCTTTCCGGATGGATTCTGAAAGATGAAGAAGATGACCACCGTTTTGTAATTCCCCAGGGGACCCGGATCAGTCCCGGTGCCTACCTGGTATTGTGCAGGAATACCGTAAAATTCACGCAATCCTATCCGGGTTTGGAGCCACTTGGCGAATTTGACTTCGGCCTGGGAAGCGACGGTGATTGTGTGAGGCTATTTAGTGCCGACAGCATTTTGGTAGACAGTGTTCGCTATGGTGTTGCTCCGCCCTGGCCTTCGGCACCAAATGATTACGGAACCAGCATTGAACTGCTCAATGCCGATTACGACAATGCCATTGCCATTAACTGGACAGAATCGTTGTATGCTCATGGCACCCCCGGCGCTACCAACAGCCTGAGCACCGGAACAGATGAAAACAACACAGATGCCCCGGCATCGCGGGAAATGCTGCTTAAGGCCTACCCAAATCCTTTCTCTTATTTTACAACCATTCAATATGAGGTTCCCGAAAGGCAAATGATCCATATCAGTATAACCGATATCCGGGGTAACCAGGTTGCCGGCTTGTATCAGGGAGAGGTTGACGCGGGCATCAGAGAGGTCGTTTGGGACGGTTTCGGATCAAACGGTAAACGCCTGCCTCCGGGAATATACATCTTCACATTACAAACAAAGTATTACAAAAAATACCTGAGGCTGGTGATATTATAAAAACAAAACCCGCCTGGTTCACAGGCGGGTTTTGTTTTTATGATTTATAGCAGCTGCTGCTTACTCTTCGAAATACTTAATGTACCAGTTACTCTCATCGCTCAGGTAATTGTATATCTGCTCGCGCTGCCCGGCAGGGAATTTTTCCGACACGATTTTGGCCAGGAAGGTAGGGTCATTTCTACGTTTGGCTACACGCATCAGGTCGTAAAAACGTTCGCCTTCAAAGGCCAGTTCCCTTGCTCTTTCTTCAAGCAACTGTTCTTCAAAAATCTTTTGTTTGCCAAGCAGGTTGTTGGTTACGTTAATATAACCGGTAAGTTTGTTGGTAAACGGATCATGCAGGTAGTGAATATCTGAAATCCTTAAGGCATCATAACCGCTACCCAAACCAACACGCCCGCGAACACCATACTGGCGCCTGGTAATTGAAATATCATAGTTACTGCCGTCATTTACAAACCCGAGTGCCTCCCGGGTATTGGTACGGATCACTCCGTTATACCAGGTAGCCCAGTACGTGTATATCTCAGCCATATAAAGATGAATTCCTCCTGCCCGGTAAATAATGAACCGGGAATCATCCTGATAAGGCTGTGTCGTATTGAGATAATATTTGAACACAATAGTATCACAGCCATCCATAATGTTATTCACACCCCGTGTATCACCCTTTGATTTCTTTTCAAGCATTTCCATGATGAGATCACCGGTTTGATCAATCACCTGTCCGTTTCTCAGGTATAAATAGGATGCACCATAGCCCCGGTACCAGTCATTGGGCAGCCCCAGGTTGGTCATCCGGGTAAGTCTTGGATTTGAGACGTTTTCAGCAATAACCTGACCACTCCATGAAGTTTCCCATTTATGAACTGCAGCACGTGTTGGCTTAAGCATATACTTGTATGGATGGATCGGAAGAAACAGGTTATTGAACTCGTTCTGTTGAAAATCGGCTTTGTTGAAATATACAGAGAGAATGTGTTCCATGTTGTTTGTACTGGTAAATATGTTGCCCCACATACCGCCTGCAAAATCGCGCGTCAGCTGATACCTGTAAGATTCAGTACTGTTATATACAATATCATCTAAATGTCCTTCGGCTCTTACCAGATCGCCAACAGTCAGGTACATTTGTCCCAGCAATGCATGCATAGCCCACGGATTCCAAAGAGTAACCTCAAGAGCGGGGTCGGCATCCACCACGTCATGTTTAACACCTACATCCCTCACTTTGGTTTCCAGTTCATTGGCAAAATGGTCGACGATCAGGCGTGTATCATAAAAGTTTTTGGTAAGCTCCACCGGTTCATTATAGGTGGTGTCGTTATAATATCCATCACGTGCATAGGTAATTGAAATACTATCAATATAAGTTCCGGAAGTATTGACAAAGCTCTCAATTTCTTCAAGAGTGGTCAATGATTCAGGAATAAAAGGCACCCTTCCGTATATACGCACCGCGTTAAAATAGGCCCATGCACGCATACAGAGGGCTTCACCATAAAGCTTGTGATAATTGTTTATTTCGCTTCCTTTATCAAGTACTTCAGGATGGTCTCTTTCAAGAACCAGGATGAAATTATTGCAGGCAGAAATCAGTTTGAAGAACTTGGTAGGCTTGGCGTACTTGTTGTCTTTAGAGACATTGAAATTGTGAATTTCAACCAGGTCGGCATCAGCATTATTGGTGATGGTCAGCAGGTCGGCCCTTAACTCTCCCAGGATCATCAATTGCTCAACCATATCCTGCTGAAGCGCATACAAACCCATTTCAGCTGCCCTGTATTCATACCAGTCAGTGAACATCTTATCGTCTGTAATGTCGATCTCCTGATCGGGATTAAAGAAATCCTTACATGATGACAGCAGCAAAACAGTCATCATGACTGCAACGATAATGCCTGCATATTTCTTTTGCGTGTTCATAATTCTTCCTTGTAAAAATGTTATAATCCAACTTTTATACCAGCAACAAACTGCCGCACCTGGGGTATCATGCCATAGTCAATTCCCTGCTCGTTCTGGTTGTATGAATAACTGAATTCCGGATCATATCCCAGGTATTTGGTAAATGTGAACAGGTTACTGGCTGAAATGTAAAACTCAGCGTTTCTGAATGTAAGAAATTCCTCAGGTATGGTATAGCTCAATGTAATGTTCTTCACCCTTACAAACGAACCATCTTCGATCCAACGCGTGGAGAAGGATGAATTCCCCATGGGATCTGCCCAAAGAGCCCTTGGAACATCAGTTACCTGGTTCTGGTATTGCCATCTGTTCAGCGTGGTTACACTTTGGTTCTGAAGGCCCGACATCTGCTCGTTTTTTGAGCGTACATAATTGAATACATCATTACCCTGCACCAGTTGGATCATGGTACTCAGTGCGAATTTCTTATAGTAGAATACGTTGACCAGCGATCCGATATAATCGGGAAGCGGTGAACCGATAGATGTCTTATCGTAATTGTTGATCACACCGTCGGGTGTGCCGGCCGGGCCTGACAGGTCAGCAAAAATGGCATCTCCGGCACTGTAATGAATAAACTTGTCATTCACCAGGTTAGCTGTGGCTGCTGCCTCATCAGATGAATACACACCATTAAATACGTATCCATAGAAGCTGTTCACAGGGGCTCCTTCCATATTCACGATTTCACCTCCGGGAATTTTGGTAATCAACCGGTCACCTTTGATATCTACTACTTCACTTTTTACATTGCTGAGTGTCAACTGAACATCCCATTTGAAATTGCCGTTGTCCTTTATTCTTCCAAAGGCATAAAGTTCCCATCCCCGGTTCTTCATCTTTCCGGAGTTTTCCATCCGGTAGTCTTCTCCAATATAGGCACTTATCGGACTAAATATCAACATATTCTTAGTCTGCGCCAGGAATACATCCACGGAGGCTCTGATCCGGTTTCCCCATACAGCAATGTCCACGCCTGTATTCAACTGTGTGACCGTTTCATAAGTAAGCTTTTCATTGGCAACCGTGGCCGGGTAAAGCCCCGCTGTTCTGTAGAACTTAACTGTTTTGTAATACCTGGATGCACTGGATTCGCCGATATCATCGTTGCCGGTTTTGCCATATGATAAGCGCCATTTCAGGTCTTCGATCCATCCTTTATTTTTCAGGAAGTTTTCACTCGACAACCGCCAGGCAATTCCTCCCGAATAAAAGAATCCGAAAGGCACTGCTCCAATTTTCATTGTATTGTCTGCCTCATCACCAACCCGTGATGATCCGTCGAGCGAAAGACTGGCAGTAACCAGGTATTTGTCCTTATAGGTATAAACCAGGTTTTCATAAAGCGAGAACCAGTTCCACGCCCTGTTCTGCCCGCCGATCTCCCGCAGGTTGTCTTTACCCTGGTTCAATGAACGATACTGGTCGTTTTCAGGAGAATTTTTTGTCATTCCCCAATCATATTCAAACTTGTTGGTTTGCAAATTAAACCCGGTCATGGAGGAAATCGTCTGGTTTTCACCGAGTGATTTGTTGTAACTCAGGTAGGTATTGTTGTAAAAAGTTTTCAGGTCATTATTTCCGGCCTGTGAAACATTGTAAGCTTCATCATTGAAATAATGTTCCATACCATGGTTGGGAAGGAACATTTGTTCTTTCAGGATGCTGTAGGTCATGCTGAATTTGCTTTTCAGCATGACGCTCCGGGTCACCGAAGCTTCCAGCCCCATAGCAAAAACAAAGGTTGAATTGGTATTTTTTGCTTCATAATTGTCAATCACAGCAACCGGGTTACTCACACCCAATTCGTCAACTTCAGTGAATGCGGAAATCTCCTGGTCCTGCTCGTCATACTGGTATGGATTGAGCATGGGTGATTTGGCCAAACCGGTCAGAATCGGGCTGGTTTCTTTTGAAGTGGCAGCATCTTTGAGTTTTGACTTGTTGAAATTCAGTGATACGCCTGCATTCATCTTGAGCCAGTCGAACACGTTCAACCTGCTTACAAATCTCAGGTTATAGCCGTTATAGGAGGTTTTTTTGATGGTTCCGTTGTTGTTGATGAATCCGAAAGAAAGACCGTAGGTGGCAATTTCATCTCCACCTTTAACATTCACATTCAGATTATAAAAACCTGAATTTTTGAATATCTCTTTTTGCCAGTTTGTATTATGTTGATAATTAATATATTCAGCATCATCCTCGGTATAAAACAAAGAAGGATACTCTTCAATTATATCTTCTTCAAATTTCCCGGATGTAAAAAGTGTTTCATGAATGAGCGTTTTGTGCTGCTCGGCATTCAACTGGGGTATTAAGTTGGCAGGTGCCAGTGAAAACCCGGTTCTCAAATCCAGCTCAATGGTAGTTTGTGTAACACTGGGATCAAGTGTTTCAATCAAAATAAGCCCGTTGGAACCACGCGAACCATAAGCAGCAGAAATGGCAGGATCCTTAACAACAGTAACTTTTGAAATGTCAAAGGTGTTCATTTCAAGCAGCGGGTTGTATGCAAATCCCTGAATACCTGATCCGAAGATACCGGTGGGAGTTACCGGAATTCCGTCGATTAATACCAGTGGCTGAATATTGGCATTTAACGAATTAATACCGCGAAGATTCATAAAAGCACCACTGCCCGGCATTCCTGAACCGCTGGTCACATTCAGGCCCGCTACCTTACCGGCAATATACTGATCAATGGACATGGCACCTGAATGATCCAGGTCTTTCAAATCTACGGTTGAAAAAGCTGCAGCAATATTTCGCACGGCAACAGGCCTTTCCAACATAACAATCTGATCGTCACCGGAAAACAGGTCATTAGGTGTAAGATAAACTTCCAGTTGCTCGCGGTAATTCAGGTATAGTCTCTTGGGCTTGAAGTCACCTGTAGGAGAAACGATCAACCAGTCTTCACCCGATGTGGCAACTACCGTGAATTCTCCTGCATCATTAGTAAGAACAGGCATTTCAAGTGATCCCGCAATGCTTATTGATACATCTTTCAGCGGCTTGTTGACATCTGAATAAACCACACCTTTAACCATCAGTGTATCCTGAGCCTGGATGATTCCTGCTGCCCAAATAAATACAGACACCAAAACTACCCTGATTGGTTTAAATACCCTGCAGATTGTCAGCATCATGTTTGTTTTTTTATAAAGAAAATAAGAAGTTAACATGTTGAAGTATTTTCACATTCATAATCATCAATTACCTGTTGACCCTGTCTTCAATCACCTTACGATCAATCATATGGAACGAAATCGATATAATCAAGCACCAGTCCGTTCGATGTCAGATTACTCGGCCCTTTATATTCGATCCGTATTTTGGCCTGCCCGTATGTTTCCAGAACATCAAGCCAGCAGTCGAAACGGTTGTAGCCGTCTGATGATGGCCTGTAACGCACACCGGTAACACTATAGATAATTCCACTGTTAGGAGGGTTGTAAACGGCATAATCAAAGGTCTTCACCAGTTGATCGTTTACATAAATTTCATACAATCCGCCTATCCTCATGATGGTCCTGAAAACCATCAGGTATCTGCGTGGGAATAAGGTCTTCAAATTGAACTTCAGGTTGAACTGACCGGTATACCTGCTCGGGAAACTCACTCTGATAACCGTATCGTTGGATGCACTCTGGATATATTCCTGCATGGGCTTGAATACCTGAGAAGATGTTACGGTAACACCCTGTTCCCAGACATAAACCGTGGAACTGTATGTTTTCAAAAGCTCCTCAGCTTCAAACCGGTAAGGCGTGTTGTATAAGGTGTCAGGAACCTTAAAATTTGAATAATTGTAAGCATAACCATTGCTGCAAATTGTTTTCTCGCCCGGCTGATAGTCTATATCTACACTGTCCCCCAGAATGTTCATCAATCTTACTGTATCTGTTATGGTTTTACGGAGAAACTCTTCACGTTCGAGCATGGTCGCAAACACTCCATGCTCCAGCAGGTAAGGGATCAGAATTTCCTGCTGCCATTCCATTGGAATATCCGTGTAATCGGTATATCCTGCGTTCATGGATTGTGCCATCAGGGTGAGTGCACTATTGTAGTTCTCTTCCTTAGGAAATACTATGGTTGCCGTTTTGAACCGGTACTCCTCAGAAACTGCAAAAAACTCTTCTTCAAACATGTTTCTGATGATGGGAACCGTGTCATAAATGGTGTTACCGTTTTCATCAAATCCTTTCGGGATACTTTTTTCCATGTCTATTTCAATCGAATCCTGGCTGTCGATGTATGCTTTCAGTACCGGATTGGTTTCCGAAATATACTCATACAGGTTTGGCCTGGGTTTTGCAACCTGCGACATAATGAAATACTTACCATTCCGGTAAAGAGGACTTTCAAAAGTCAACGCCGCATCATCCAGAAATAACCCGCCCGTGGTGTTTGAGAACAGCGAGTACTTTTCGGCCAATGTTTGTATCTTCCTATTCCCGATGATGGCAACCGACTGAACAAAAAACGGTGCAATCAGGTAGTTCATGACCCGCAGTGTAACACTGTCTTCGGCCAGGAACTGGCTGAAGGCTTCGTTCGTTGGCACAAACAGGGTGTACGTATTATCCTTTAAAAACAAGGTATCATACTTGTACTGTTTCATGTAATTTACAAAATCCGATACACCGGCATCTTTCTGTAAAGCATCCCACACACTTACGTTACTTGTTTCAGGCTGGGAATCAAAATGCTCGTTCCAGTCTTCCTTACAGCCTATCAACAGAAGAAAGAATGCCAATCCCAATATGCTTATCTTTTCCATACTTTCCTGAAAATTAAATTGGTTCAAATCTAATATAATCCCAACTGAATGAGCCCGGTATCAATGATCTGATCTGGATGGTATGTTCCTGATATCTCAGGAAATTCATCGTGCCCAGTTCAATCCTTACAAATGGTGCACTGGCTGTAGGCGAACCTGTGTTAGCCAGGTCAACAGTTCCACCGATCGGCCTCCCGTCAATAAACACCTCAATCACAGCATTCAGGTCATCGTAGGTATCAGCCTGAAGGAAAACCTTGTAGTTACCCTGCACCAGTTTGGGTATGGTGTAGTTGATCACAAAATCTCCGTCGAGCATAATGTAATCATTGCTCCAGGGCATGGTCATCCCGGCAGTTTCCTCCATCAGCACATAAATCAAATCAGAGCCTGTGTAGCTGATCACATCTAGTAATGCCGAATCCAGTTCGTCAATAAGGTAGCTCCCTGGTTCCAGCCTGTATGCATCAAAGAAATGCTCATTGTAAAACTCATATGTCTGAATGGCTTTTGAGGGCGGCTGTTGTTTCATTACCTGATTGATGAAATGAATTACACCGCTTTGCGTCATCACGTTACTGGCGTCATACAACATTCCGACATAATCTATATAGGTGGTGTCAGTACCCTTGATTATTGTATCAAAGACTTCTTTATACTTATTGATCTTGATGTCAATACCCGTTCCGTCTATGTGCAGCGGAATATCTGAGTAAGTGGCATAATTAGTACTAACCGGGTTTTGGTCGTTCTGGTAGTCACTCAAAAAACGCTTATCGGTTAAAATATGGTAAGCGACATAATTATACAACGGGTTCAGTGGATTTGTATAATCAGTTCTTCCCGGGCTGATTTTGTTTGCCAGGTCGGTCAGATTGAAAATTCCGCGCTTGTTGTAAATTGAATCAGGCTCCATAAGCAAGGTAAACGGAAGCTCATCAGGATCAGTTTTTACATTCAGGCTGAGTAATTCATCGAGTCCTGTGGCATCTACAGCAGCTTTAAAAACAGTAAACCCATCATGCTGCGATATCCAGTCGTACGTGGTAATGGTTATGGGTTCCAGGGCGGCCCCCACCAGGTGTATAAATCCATTCGACGTTTCGATATTGGGCCTGATGACCGGAGCCTGGTTGTTGATCATGTAATAGGAAGTATCGGGTTGAATGACAATGCCGACGGTAAGTACATCTTCCGACAGTGTTAACTCAGGAAGGGCTCCGAACGGGAAATCATTTGCGTCAATCTTATCATTCACCACATGAAACCGGCATAGTGTACGCACATAGACTTCATCATTGAGCAGATCATCGAGGGATGCATAATTATCATTTCCGGCAATGAAAGTCTCAATTGCTGCATTATTCGGTAAAAATAAGGTATACCCGTCATTTTCACGGTTGTAAGCACTTATGGTTTTGTCCAGTTTTCCGGCTTCCAGAATTTTAAGAAAGCTGGAATACTCATCCTGATGCTCAATGATATAGTCGTATATCGTTAATTTCTCAACATCTTTAAAGGAAATCTCAAGGGCTTCCTCATCACAGGAAAGATTTCCCAGTATTACTGCACAAATACCCAATATAATCGCTATCTTCTTCATGGTCTAAAAATTATAATATGGATTCTGAACCAGGTTCTTATTGCGTTCCAGTTCCGATTTGTATATCGGAAGATACCAGCTCAGGGGATTTGTAAGTTTGGTCTGGATAATCCGCTTCTGAGTGGAAGGAACATTCCGGACCATGATGTCAATCAATACGCTTTTACGGCTGTAATTATTCCTGCGGCCCATGCGCATCAGATCGAACCATCGCTTACCTTCAAATGCCAGTTCCTTGCACCTCTCTTCCAGGATGAAATCTTCGTATGCAACGGGTGAACTTGCCGGTACAGGTGTTGATGAAATACCACGTTTGGTGCGTACTTCATTCAAAATGGCATAGGCTTCAGGGTATCTTCCGAGTTGCGATAAAGCTTCCGCTTTCATCAGCAGTACATCGGCATATCTGTATACAATCCAGTTACAACTATTCCTTGTGGTCCCCGATCTTTCTGTTCTTCCATCAGGTCGCAAACCCAGGAATTTCCATATAATAAATTCATCCAGGCCCACTTTTGCAATGGAAGCGTCTTCTCCCCTGACAGCTTCCTCGCTGTTGGTTTTCTTGCTGAAAATTTCCACAGCGTAATTGCTGGGGAGGTAATTTTTACTGTTCAGGTCGGTAAGTCCAACCAGACCATTCGACTGGCCCAATGATTGGTTAAACTGAAATTCAAAAATACCTTCCAGGGTGTTGCCCGGGTAAAACAATTCGAACCACCTGTTTTGAGGCATCAGGGAATAGGCACGTGATTGTTCGATATAACCCACATGCGTGATGCAGGTTTCATAGTCAAATCGCCAGAGTGCAATATCAGCAATCAGTGCATCAATAGCGCCCTTGGTTGCTCTTCCTTTTACTTCCGGAATGGTCCGATAGCCGTCAATAGTAGCCCAGTTCCTTGCCTGTTGCAGATCGGCCATAATTTTATCGAGAACTTCATCTTCTGTCGATTTTTCAGGATAAACAAATGAAGCATCCGTTATTGTTGGTTCAAGTACCAGCGGCACATCCTTAAAAATACGCACCAGGTAAAAGTAGCTCAGGCTGCGCAAAAAGTAAGCCTCCGATAAAAAGCCATCACGGATGTAATCGGTAAAGGTTTTGTCATTGGCTTGTACTTCCGGAATGTAATAGATAATCTCATTGCAGTAATTGATCACCTTATAAAAGTTCTGCCAGTTGCACAACCAGTTCTCGGGGTAAATGGTGCTTTCCATAAGCTGCCGTTCATTACCGGCCTGGTTGATATCGCCTTTAAGCATATCACCCCTCAGTTCGCCATATTTAAACAGATTTGAATGTAAATCATTTCTGAATGATGAATAAGCGCCCATGATAACCGACTCCACATCTTCCTTGGTCTTCCAGAACTCTTCCCTGATCAGTCCTTCCTGGGGCTCCCGTTCAAGCCAGTCGGTGCACGAAAACTGAACAAACAGGGCAAGTATCAGAAGTGATATTTTTATTCTCATTTTCATATTCAAATGTTATTTACATATTGTTAGAATCCAACGGTTATTGCTACTGTATACACTCTCGGAGGAGGTGTGTTGGCATAATCCACGCCAAACCAGAAGGGATCCGTGGCATTCTGACCAATTTCAGGATCCTGACCTGAGTAATTGGTAAAGGTCATGATCTTGCGGGCAGCAAAGGTAACGCCCAGGGCCCTCAGGTTGTATTTTCTGCAGAATTCCTGTTTGAAGTTGTATCCGACCATGACGTTCAATAGCCTCAGGTAATTTCCTTTTTCAACATACCTGTCTGACCCCAGGTTATTGGCCGGGTGGTCCATGTAAGCACGGGGCAGCATTCCCTCTTCATCCTGACCCTGGCTGCGCCAGCGGCTCAGAACGGCTTTGCTCTGGTTGTTCCTGTTATTCATACCCTGAGTTTGAATGGCAATTCCGTTTACAATATCAAAGCCCAGCCGGTAATGGAACAGGCAGGATAAATCGAAATTCTTATAATTTACAGATGTGCCAAAACTACCTATGAAATCAGGGTTTGAATCACCGATATAGACCACGTCATTCAGGTCAATCGTACCGTCGTGGTTGATGTCCTCATATTTGGCATCACCGCCTTTGAATAAAAAAGAGCTTTTATAACTCATGGGCAACGGGTTGCCTTCGTAATCAACAATTACATTTCCGTTTGCATCTCGGGCATAGGCGTCGGCATCAGTAGCATACACGCCCAGGTACCTGAATCCGAAGAACGAGCCCAGAGGCTGTCCGGTCTCAATCCGCAACGGATATTCTCCGTTGTTGATGGAAGTGGATTTCTCCCGGTTGAAGTTATCGGGGAATTCCCGGAAGGAATTTTCATTGTGAGATGTATTGAAATTCACGTTCACCTTCAGGTCTTTCTTCCGGATCAGCTTGTAATCCAGCATGAGTTCCCATCCTTTGTTTTCCAGTTCTCCTGCGTTATAAAACTGCAATTGATCAAATCCTGAAGAATAAGGAATAGCATAGCCCTTGAATGAAAGATCGGTTGTTATTTTATTATATATCTCACCCTCGACATATAACCGGTCACTGAACAAGCTGGTTTCCATGCCGTAGTTCCATGATGATACGGATTCCCACTGGAGGTTATCCAGCTGAATCTGTCCGTTAACAATTCCTGAATATAAAAGATAATTACTTCCGGCATTGTATGTGGCAAAACGTTCATAAGTTGCTAAATTTCCAACCGCCGTGGTTGGTTCACGGCCTGCAACGCCCCAGCTGACCCTGAGCATGGTTTCGCCCAGGAAATTCAGGTTGCCCAGGAAAGGTTCGTCAGAAATACGCCATCCAACCGATACGCCTTTAAACAAACCCCACCGGTGGTTGTTACCAAATGAAGAATAGGCATCAGCCCTGAGAATACCCTGTAACAGGTAGCGGTCTTTGTATTTATAATTCAGGTTCAACAGGGCGCCCATATTTCGTCTTTCCGCTGTTCCGGTACCTATCCAGTTGATCTGGCCGTTTACAGCCGGGTCATTGATATCTACTGACGGTATCTTGTTACTTTGCAGGTTCATCCATTCATCGGCAAACTGATCGGTGATCCAGGTAACAGCACCTGAAATATTGTGATCACTTGAGTCAAAAGGTGAATTAAAAGACAGCTGTGTTTCAGTCTTAATTGAAGTGCTCATATAATTACTCTCTTCAGCTTTGTTCACAGTCCATGCCAGCCAGTCGGTTCCCAAAGCATTGTAAGGAAGGAAATTCTTGGACTTGTTCCCGTTGAACTGGAACGACAGGGTTTCACGGAACTTAATCCAACGCGCAACGTTATAGCTGATTGTGAAATTGTTCTGAAGACTGTTGTTCCGCTCATTGTTGGAACCCAGTTTGGCAACGGCCACCGGATTCCAGTAATACTGTCCTGATCCCTGGTAGCTGTTGACCGGAGTGAAATATTCACCGGTTGGATTTCCATAAGCATCGTATTCCCAGATGCTCATGTTGGGCGCTTTGATATAGGCCATTTCCCTAACATTCCTTTGGAGATTATCTTCTTTGGGCAATGTTTTCATCCTTTCTCTGTTTGCATTGTTGTAACTGAACTGTATAGAGAACAGGATCTTTTTGGAAAGGAAGTAGTCGAGGTTCACCCTGGTTGAAAAGGTTTTGGCACCTGTGTTCACAGTAGTTCCGGTTTCATCGACAAAACTGAATGAAGTGAAATACCTGGTTTTCTCACCGCCCCCGGTGATGTTCAGGTAAGCATCGTGTGTATAACCGAGTTGTGTTACCTCTGCCATCCAGTCGGTATTGGCCGAGTAATTGTAAAAACCGCTGTAATCGGGGTCATAGGCAATTTCCGAAGGTATTTCAAAAATGCCCCTGTAATTGTGCCATTCCTCAAGTTGCAGCATAATGTATTCATCTCCATTGAGCAACGGTATTGCGGGCGGCTGCGCATTAACACTTCCTTTGTAAGTAAAATCGAATTGTACCTTCCCCAAACGCCCCTTGTAAGTTTCAACCAGTAGAACTCCATCGGCGCCCTTGGCACCGTAAATTGCCGTAGAAGCAGCATCCTTAAGTACCTCTATTGATTTGATATCCTGGAGCGGAATGTTCAGCTGGTTGCTGATTGCTTCCTGGTCAGCTGATGCCAGGCTGAAATTACGACTGATCTTATCCTGCGGAATTCCGTCAATCACAACCAGTGGCTGGCTGTTTCCCATGCCGCTTAAGCCCCTGATCACCAACGATGCGCCCGAACCCGGATCCCCTGAGGAACTGATAACATCAAGTCCTGATACTTTGCCCTGCAAAGCATCAGCAGCGGTAATGGCACCCGATTCACGCATGTCCATCATGTCTACCTTAACACGGGCAGAAGCAATGTCGCGTTCCTCGATATTGGTCAGGCTCAGCTCCTCTTTTCTTCGCGCAGTTACCACAACCTCACCCACCTGGATGTCTTTGGGGTCGAGCTCAATGGTGATCATTCCGGCTGCCCCGGGGGTAATGGTTTTTGTGTTGTATCCGATCATTACCACCTTGATTACATTGGACGGGTCTTTCACCTGCAATACAAAGTCGCCGTTCACGTCGCACACCGTTCCGTTGATAACACGGTTGTCCTTGTCATATTCGATCACGTTAGCACCAATAACGGATACCCTTTCACGTTTATCGATTACTCTACCGCGTATTACCGTTACTTCCTGCGAATAGGCGAATACGAAAACATAAAGCGCCAGCACAAGCAATAAAGCTTTTTTTATTTCTTTCATATCGGGCAAAACTAGGTTCTATAAATGTTTTATCTGCTATTCAGTGTCCAGTGCGTTAAATAAGAGCACCTTGTCAATTTCGTGAATGACCCCGTTGGTTACAATGGTCGGGTGTGTTTCAGTTCCCTGGCTTAATGTTCTGGCTACCATAAAATTGGTCCTGTCAGATTCGGGTACCGACAGATAGGTTGTGCCGTTCTTCCTGCGAAACTGGATGTTATCCGGTAGGGGATTGATAAAGATCTTGGAATAGATCCGGGTGTATTGCGTAGATTTCTCATCAATTCTTGTTGTTTCGTAATAGCCCGGAGCCTGGTACCCGTCGGTGAATATGAGTGTGCCCTGAACAAAATGAAGTAACAGAAAATCTTTCAGTTCCTGGGTGGTCAGTGTATCGGTCTGGTAAACACTCAATGCAGCCGCACTGGGCACAAACACCGTATAATTCTCGTCATCCGACATAAAAGTATATTTGAATTCCTTGTCACGTGTAAGTCCTGCAGCCTTCAGAAGTGCCTGAAATTCGGGGTAATCCGAATTTATCTTGTTGTAAATTGAAGCGGTTGAGAAGCTGAACCAGCTTAAGATATCAAAGGTTCTGCCGTTATCTGCATTGGTACTGATCTGGACCGGGATTACCTGTGTCTGCATCTCTCCCTGGTAACCAATAGTTGTAGCTGAACTACCTCTAACTTCACCTGTCTCGTTATTCCAGATGATGTAATTTCCCGCCAGGTTTTTAATGAATTCCTTTCGTGGAATATGCGTCGGGTAACGTGTTCCGATGTGATTCAGCAAAAGGTTCCTCAAATCAGTTGTGGTAACGCTTTTCTGTTGCGCTGAATACCTGGTAACCTGCCAGATTGAAAACGCATCCGTATAGGAATTGTAAATCAGTGATGAATCCACGGTGAGATTGGCGTCGTTCTCCACAAAAAACAGGTAGTTGTTATTCTGACGTTTCAGTGCAGGCAACAGGCCTGTTCGTTCTATGGCATACATCACCCTGGAATAACCCTTCTGCAAATAAATCGGTCCGGTGACGGAGCTGAAAGCCCTGGGTACAAGCACTTCATCTACACCAATAAAGGTGCAGTTGCTGGCAAATTGCTTTTCCAGAATACTGGACATATCCACCTTGATCTTGTCATTCTCACCGTTGAAAAAACCCTGCTCAAAATCAGACACGTACAGTGCGCTTCTCGCCATGTGGGAGTTCACGATAATCCTCTTGATATGTTTTGGTGCGGCCTCAAGAGAACCCCATTTACCTGTTCCCACAAAATATTCATTCACGAAACCTTCAAAAGCTGCATTGGTAGGTGCTACCAGGCCGTGATGGTACCGGATGGTCACATCGGAAGGCAAGCCGGAAGCACCAGACGGTGCATTTGTTTTTTCATTCAGGATATCGAAAGTCAGCTCGGGATAAGATATGTCGAAAAGTGAGTCCACCTTCAATCCCTGGTCATATCCGGCCTGTTCTTCAGTCCTTTCTTCGTTGTAGAAAAACTCAGGAAAACGGTTGGCCAGTGCCAGAAAATCAGTGTAACGGTTTGGACTTGTTTCGTTGCTCAGTATCTGATATGCATTCTGGGGGGGCTCAACCATACGGTCCACGATATGAATAAACCCATTCTCAGCAAAAATATTTTCATCTACAATTTCAGCACTGGCAAAGTACATCTTAGACGCTTCGAAAGGCCTGCCAAAATAAAAAGCATAATCATCCGAGGTCAGGTCGTAAATATCGAAGTATTCCTTATAGAAAATTGGCGCAAATTTACGGGCATCGGTAGCCTGCCTTCTGTACCAGTTTGATTCAAGCGTGTCCAAAATCATATACTGAGGGTCTCCGCCCAGGTGTTCCGGAGCCAGTCTTTTTACCCCGTATTTCCTGTTTTCATCGCGAAGCAATGTTTCCCGCTTGAATCCCCGGGGTTCATCATTATCCGGATCCAGGGTATCAATCCATCCCCAAACATCAAGTTGTCTGAGCTGGTCCGTACTCCATGGATTCTGAACAATGTGATATTTTACAATTTTTTCCAGCTGTTCGAGCGGGATATCCTCCACGGAACTGTAGGAATGTGCCTGCAGATACTGTTCTACAGCGCTGTTGTTGGGTGCAAAAATAGTAAATACCCCTGAAGTATTAACCACCCGGTCATAACCGGTGAGTTCCAGACAACGAGCAAACTCTGAGACTTCAGGAATATCCTGCATCTGTGAATAAAGTTTTCCTGCAAGCCATTTCGGCCTGTCATAAATGCTTTCTTCTTCTTCAAAAAGTACACAGCTTTGTACCAAAGTAACCAGCAATGCTATCAGTAGAAATTGTTCAATCTTCCTCATATCTAAATATTTCTTAAGGGGGCATAAAAATAATTTTTTTTTTCAAACAAATGTTAAAGGATCTTAAATTTTAACAAAAAATTATGTTGTATAAAAGGGCAATTATCAACCCGTGTGGCCATCTTCACATCCCTGGTTATAAAGCGCATGTAAGCCAATTGTTAAAAAAAATGCAAATTGGTTTTATTTATATATTTTTTACTATTTTTAACCTGCTAAATTCATTTATACGATAATTGAAGCAAAATGTATCTGGTTTTGCAAAAATTGTATCATAGCTTAGTCTATAAAACTTAATATATATAGGTATAGGATTTATTCGATACTAAAATCAATGATAAATTAGGTTTACTATTAAGAGCTTTTTATATTTACATTTATTTAATTCTTTTCTAACTAAAAAACCTAGCTTTATGAGGACTAAAACTTTACTATTTCTCTTTCTGCTAACGTGTGGGGTTCTGAATGCTCAGGACACCATCAAGACGTTGGTAATCTCTGAAGCAAGGCTTGATGACCACCGTGTTGCCTACTGCGAAATTGCAAACGTAGGTACCGAAGACATTGAGCTTGCTGAATTTGAGTTTGGTATTATCGGTGCATGGACCCAACCCTGGAATCCGGGCGCTAACAATTACCTGATGCTGCCGGAAAAAACTCTGGCACCGGGTGAAACCTTCATCATCAGTTCTGCATTTGATTTTTTCCCCGAGCAGTATCCGCGGAATCCCGAGCGTTTCGGACCTCCGAACTGGAACAAGGTTGAGTTCTGGGACCTTGCAGACATCATGCTGCATGCCTTTGAATCACCCTCAGGCCCTACTGACAGCGTTACTCCACAGCAGAACATCATGACGCTTTGGGGCGGACGCGACTGTCTCTACCTGAGACATCACCTTTCAAACGGTGACTCCGTTGTGGTTGACCAGATTAATGGTGTATTTGACGGAACAGACGGAACCCGTGCAAATAAAGGCGCTTATAATGTTGCCGGTATGACCAATGCAACCGCCAATGCCACCCTCGTAAGAAAATTCACCATTAAGGAAGGAACCGACGATTTTATTAACGGTGCCGGTCAGGACCTTTCCGAGTCAGAATGGATGCCGATACCGCTGCAGTATGCCAACGACGGTTTGGCCGGCGTAAGCAGAAGGCTGTTCTGGACTGCCAAAAATCATGGCGCCTATGTGCTTGACGAAAACACACTTGAACCGCGCTATGACAATGGTACCAGTGTTGACTTTGCCGAAGGTGTCATTAATGTTCCCTGGGGTGTTCAGCGTGAAGACTCCATGATTTTCCAGTTTGTTCAAAAACCCGGTATTGCATGGCATTATCACCAGGTTGCATCTTATCCTGATTCAGCATACCTTTCCGCTCGCACCGGTGATACACTTACCTTGTACGTTTGCGGTAACGACCTGTACACCAAAGATTTTCATATTAATGTGCTTCCGCCCAGCGAAGATGCAAGTATTGTTGTGACAAAAATGACCTCAAATGCCGATGGTTTTTATAATGGCAACAATATGTACTGCAGGGTATCTGACGGAAATCCGGTAATTGACACGATCAGCAGTGCCGGCTTCCCCGGGTTTGGAATTGACTACAACACCCGTAAGGACACACTGTTGACTTACCTGGAAAAAGCACCGAATGCTGAATGGGAAATCGTTTGGGTTGACGGCCAGGAAAGAGCCGACCTGAAAAATGGAGACAAGCTGAAAGTAACTGCTGAAAGCGGTGCTATAAAGGAATACTTCATTAAGGTGAACAAACCATTACCATCGCACAATGCTTACCTGAGTTCCATTACATGGCCCGACATTCCTGAAGATTTCAAAGGTCTGTTCGGCTGGGATAACGGCGATACCATCCCCGGATTCAACCGTTCATACTATGGTTACAAAGTGATGATCCCCATGGAAGCAACAGGTGTTCCTGTATTGGTTGGAAAAGCCGAGGAAGCCAGTGCTTCTGTTAAGGTACAAAGAGCTGTAAGTTTGAAAGGCACACCAGCACAGAAGACCATCACCTTCTCCGTAACTGCTGAAGATGATACCACCATCAATCATTATGCTGTTCAGGTAGAACAGGAAAAAGACCCCGCGCTGATTCAGCCTTTTTATGCTGAGCCATTCTTTTCACAGTTTATTTTCCGTGACCAGTGGGCTAACAACTATCTTGAAGTAGCCAACCCGGGTAATACGACTATTAACATGAGCAATTACATGATCTGCTCGGGTTACAACGTTAACACCCCGGCAGACGCCATAACCAGGCTCAGTAATCCTACCGGAGCTGACTGGACAGGCAGGTATCAGAAATACATTCCCGGATACAAATGGGAGGATTCCATTGCATGGAAACTTGAACCGGTTATTGCCGTTCCGGACATTTCCGTTAACCCGAATGTTGCCGGCGGTGATGTATTCACACTGGGACAAACCAATGGTATTGGACAGGTGACTGAGGCAGGCATGACCTATGCTACATGGTTTACTGCAATGGCTCTTGATATCGATTTCGGCGCCAATTATAATCCCTGGGGAGACAACATTGGTGGTGGACAGGCATTGGAGCAGTGGCTCATGTTCAGTTACTACCTGTTCAAAATTGAAAACGACTCCATCCAGAGAGGCTTGAAACCGGCCAACGATCCCAATGATTTCACCCTCCTTGATGTAATTGGAAGCGGTGAAAACGATGTGAGACCGGTTATGAACGGAAGAACCGTGGACCAAATCATGGGTTTTGTACGTAAACCTGAAATTTTCCTGGGTAATCCCGAGTACAAAGGCTCACACGGTACCAACGATGACGACAGCGAATGGATCTTTACCGACAGGGCATACTATAATGCACGCAATGTTGGCTGGCCTTTGGATATCCTTTATGTTTGCCAGGGACTTGGATCACATTTTGTAAATGATCCTACCATTTATATTTCCACCGTTTCTTCGCTTTACTATAAAATAAGCCCGGGTTACTCCGAAGAAGAAACCATCGAAGGTATTGTTACTGATACTACCGTAGCTGGCTTCCTGGCTGACCTGATCAAGAAAGATCCGGGCCAGACATTGATTGTGAAGAGCGGTGTAAACGGTGACACACTGGAAATGACTGAGGTTCTTACCGATGGCGACAGCCTGCTGGTAACTTCAGCCGACCTGAAAACCACAACCAAGTACCTGCTTAGCGTAGCTGACGTTGGTTTGAGCAACGATGCCTTGCTGACATCGGAAACCTACAACATAGCTGCTGAAGCCGGTGAAGGTTCAGTGTCCGGATTCCCCTACGGAACCAAACTGAGTGCTGTTGCAGCCGGTGTTTCAGTTCCTGCCGGTGCTACCATGACCATCATTGATGAAAATGGTGCTTATGTACCTTTCAAGATTCTCAATTACGATACCGTGTATGTTGATGTTCTCGCTTCAGATAAGATCTTCTTCGAGGTTGTTGCAGAAGACGGCCGTACAGAAATCCTGTACCAATTGCAGCCTACTGCATCAAACAGCGATGCATTTGTTATATCAAATGTATTTAGCGTTACAACTGATGAAGACTTCTTAACAGGAAGCATTGACTTTGTTCCTCCGGGAATATCTCCTTCAGCATTGCTTGCTAACCTGACCCCTGCTGCCGGTGCTTCCATGAAGCTTATCGACAAACTGGGTGACGAACGTCTCTTTGGTAATGTAGCTAAAGACGACCGTGTCTTCGTTAAATCAGCAGACGGAACAGTTGAAAGGATTTACCTCATCAACATCATTGGTGTTGCACCTCCTTCCTATGCCTATGTTGTATCTGACGTATATACTGTTGATCAGCAAGCTTTCCAAATCGAAGGCCCGGATGATCAAACAACAGTTGCTACGTTCACAACCAACATTCTGGCTGCTCCTGATGCAACCTTTGTGATCAGAGATGCTCAGGATAACGAAAAGACTACCGGAACCCTGACATCGGGCGACGTAGTTGTTGTTACTTCAGGTGACGGACAAACCATTGTTACCTATGTGATTAATGTAGCTGATGGCATCAGCAATCCTTCAAGTGACAAGGTTCGTGTATATCCTGTTCCTACCCGCAACTCTGTTACTGTTGCCGGTATTGAAGTTGGAAACAGAATCGAAGTAACCAACATTTTGGGTATGCGTATCCTCGACAAGGTTGCCGTTTCTGAAAAAGAAACCGTATCCCTCGAAGGTCAGCGCAATGGTGTTTACTTCATCACTGTAAGAACTGACAGGGATGTTATTGGCCGCTACAAAGTGGTTAAAGAATAACATCATCCTCACTTAATATTAAAACCCCGCCGCGGCGGGGTTTTTTTTTTACTGTAAAACAAAAACCATTTTTTAACTTTGTTTTAAATGCCGGATAACCTCAAAAATCCCTGAATATGAAAATATTAATACTGACGCTGATTGCAGCCACTGCCGGCCTTGTTTGTGTTAATGTTTCGGCACAGCAACCGGTGCCCATTCACATTAATGCGCTGGCAACTTCGCCGGTGGATACAGCAGCCAACGCTGAAACAAAGGCATTGTATGAATTTCTGAGGCTGCAGTTCGGCCAACGCATCATTTCGGGCCAGACACATGATTATTACGACCAGGTGAAAACGCTTACAGGTTTGTCGCCCATGCTCAGGGCCGGCGATTTCCAGTCGTATACCAACGGGTATCCCTATTTATGGGATAATGAAATCGGGGGACATACCTTTGGGAAGTACGATAACGGTACCGTAAGCCAGCTGATCAACTGGTATAACAGCACCTTGGGAAAAGGCATCGTTTCATTGCAATGGCACTGGCATTCGCCCACAGGCGGTGAGGTAAGCACCAACACTTTCTATACCAGGGAGACCGATTTTGACATAACACAGGCTGTTGTTCCGGGCACCCCGGAATACGATTCGGTCATCAGCGACATAGACGAGATAGCCACCCAGCTGAAAAAATTTCAGGATGCCGGTATACCTGTTCTCTGGAGACCATTGCACGAGGCAGGCGGTGGCTGGTTCTGGTGGGGTGCAAAAGGTTCGGCCCCCTGCCTGGCGCTTTATGACATGCTCTTCGACAGGCTGAAAAATCACCACCAGCTGCATAACCTGATATGGGTGTGGTCTACCCCGGAACCCTCATGGTATCCGGGTAATGACAAAGTGGATATCATCGGGTATGATTCGTACCCCGGAGCATACAACTACACCAACCAGAAAGCCATGTTTGATGCCTTGTATACGCTTTCCCGGGGAGAAAAGCTGGTTGCCATGACTGAGAACGGGCCTATTCCCGAACCCGCAGCCTGTTTGGAACAGGATGCACCCTGGCTGTACTTCATGTCGTGGAGCAACCTGGTTACCGCACAAAACACCACGCAACATATCCGAGATGTTTTTGAAACGCCTGACGTTTTGAAACTCGAATCGGATAATGCCAGAACCAGCTACGAATGGCGCAGCTCTTTGTACCCCGAAAACTGGACCCCCGGATACCGGGATGCCCAGGGCCGATACCTGCACGATTTCTCTTATGCCGGTTACCATATGGGCGAAAAGACTATTCCTGTGATTAACAACAACGTTGTGGATGTAACGCACCCCCCTTACCTTGCTGATAATACCGGAACAAGCGATGTAACCGGCGTGATTCAGCAGGCATTAAATGATGTGGGGAGCATAGGTGGCGGCGTAGTTTACCTTCCAGCCGGAACCTACAAAATCTCAGTGGCCGACACCTCCTCCTGTGCACTCCGGTTGGCCTTCGACAGCACGGTGCTTCGCGGAGCAGGGTCCGGCGCCACATTTCTTTTAAATAGTCAGACAAACATGAGGTACAAAGACATCATCCAGGTAAAGGGTAATGATGCCGGCTGGTTCAATCCTGCTGACACACCCGTACCTGTTGTTTTTGATCTGCCCGAACTGACCCATGTGATACCGGTTGAATCTGTCACCGGTTTTCAAAAGGGAGACGAAATCGTTGTGACCTCCACTCCCACTCCCGAATTCATTGAAGAACACAAAATGACCGGTATGTGGACACCGGCTGCCATAAAGGGAGTGGCCTTTTTACGCAGGATTGATTCGATAGACACACGCAACAACCTGCTCTATGTTGATGCTCCAACACGTTATGCGCTGAAAACAAGGGATGATGCCCGGGTTTATCACATAAACCGCCAAATCAGCGAATGCGGTATTGAAAGCCTGTCGATCGGGAACCTGCAAAATCCGAATTCGGGCTGGGATGAGGAATCTTATACCGAAAGCGGTACAGGTGCTTATGAAGTGCATAGTTCCCATGTTATTCAGTTCAGGAACAGCGAAAACTGCTGGGTGAAAAAGATCAGCACCTATAAACCATCGGGTAATACAGGCGATTACCATCTTTTGTCAAACTGCCTGAAATTAAACCAGTGCCGTTTTATTACGGTTGATTCCTGTTCATTTGAAAAACCGCAATATGAAGGAGGCGGAGGCAACGGTTATATGTACACCATTGAATCGAATGATTGCCTGATCAGCAACAGCAGGGCAAACCACAGCCGGCACAATTACGACTTTAAATATCCTTACAGCAACGGAAATGTGATTTTGAAGTGCCGCAGCGAAAATTCGAAATATGCCAGTGATTTCCACATGTACCTGAGCATGTCAAATTTGTTTGACGCCTGTACGCTGAACCAGGACTACCTGGAATCGGTATTCAGGCCATACGGCAGCAGCAATGCCCTGCATGGCTACACGTCATCGCAGTCGGTATTCTACAATACCGTAGGTGAGGCCTATCATCCCAACCGGAATTACCTGATCGATTCGAGGCAGTTCGGCTGGGGGTATATCATTGGAACCTCCGGCGCAGCATATGAAGTAGAAATTGACCCCGCTGAAGGTTCCGTGAACGGGTACCTGTATGATACCAGCCCCCGTGATTTTGTTGAAGGAACCGGCAACGGTGAACACCTGACACCGGCATCGCTTTACCTCGACCAGTTGAACCGAAGAAAAAACACACCTGCATCGCGGAAAAGTTTCCAGGTAACCCTGGTCATCAGGGACAAAGATAGCAATGAACCGCTTCAGGGAGGCGAGGTCATTATTTACATCGACACCCTTCTAACAGACGTATCGGGAAAAGCTGTTTTCAGCAATGTTCCTGAATTATTCCTGGTTAAGGCCGGGAAAACATATTACACAGAAGAAGAAAAGGGGCCTTTCCTGATTGGCAGTGATACCACGCTGACACTATACCTGACCCGGGAAAAATATGAAGTCAGCATCAGGCTTTACAGGGCCGTCACTCTTGAACCGATTACCGGCACTTCTGTAATTTTTGGAACTGATACCGGGGTGAGCAATGATATGGGAAATGCCAGTTTTGTCACTTACGGAGGTGATCACAACCTGGTCATCAATAAAACCAATTATGAGCCTGTTAATTTTTCCGTGTTGGTTGAGCGGCCAACTGTTGTTGTAGTTTATCTGGTTCAAACGCACGCCAATGTCAAAATCAGCCTGACAACAGGGATTACACCGGTAAACCAGGCTGCCGTAATTATCTCGGAGGACACAGTAATTACGGGCGCAACGGGGATAGCAGGCTTTAATCATTTGCCTGTGTCATCCGGATATGCTTATAAAGTAACAAAAAGCGGATATGTTGATAAGGAAGGTGATTTTTTCCTCTCACGCGACACCACCATTTCTGTAAGTATGGAAAAGATGTCGGCCCTGCAATCTGCAGGCATCATGAATTTCTCATACTGGCCCAACCCGGTTACCGATGTGCTTCATATGCATACACCGGATAATCAGGGTCAGAAAACCATACTGATTACGGATTTGGGGGGCCGCGAGTTGCATCGCCAGGAATCGGTTGCAGAGCGGATTGCCATTAACATCGTCCACTATTTTCCGGGAACCTACCTGTTGCAGATCATTGCCGCGGACCGGAAAACGACCGTGTATTTTGTAAAAAACTAAAAAGGGTGTTGCCGGAAATTAGGTTCATCATTCAGGTAGGGTATCCAAATAAAAATCCCGGGTTAAATCTAAATATTCCTTTGTATAGTTGTGATCTTCCCCACGGATAGCAATTTCGCTGTAATGGCAGTTCTTCTGATTGTCCCTCGAAAATTCCGCAAGGCAGCGTGAAAGGTCTTTACCGGGTTGTGGCCGTACATGGGTTATTCGCATCGGCAGTAAGTCATGAAACCGGGCTATAAGTTCAAATTTTGAAAATCCGTCAGCAGGTAAAATCACAGCAAGCCGACCCCGGTCAGACAAAACTTTTGAGGAATAAAACAACAGGCTTTCATAACTGAGGTGGTCGTCATGCCGGGCCAGCGACCTGCTTTTTGCAGGTGGTTTCAGTGAATTCCGGAAATACGGAGGGTTTGAAACAACCAGGTCATATGACCCGGCACTGTCGCGTGCAAATTGCTGAAAGGAGTTGTGAAAAAGCTTGATTCTACCCGTCCACGGGCACCTTTTCACATTCTCCCCGGCCTGCAGGAAGGCGCTTTCATCCAACTCAACACCATAAATAATACCTTCACTTCTTTGAGCCATCATCAGGGCAATTAGTCCGGTTCCGGTACCCACATCCAGCATATTAGCAACACCTGCGACGTTCACCCAGGCGCCCAGCAGCACCCCGTCAGTTCCCACCTTCATGGCGCACCGGTCATGAAAAACCGTAAACTGTTTGAATACAAAATAAGGATTGGCCATATCCGATGCTTGTTATACCACCCCGACGGGGCCCCCCCACCCCGTCGGGGTGGCACTCATTCCGAAAAGGGCAAAATCGTATTTCACGGGGTCACCCGGATCAAACTCACTGAGGGCTTCTGTTAGTTCACACACTGCTTTCCAGTCGTTTTGTCTTCGTTTCAGCAATCCAAGACTGCGTGCTGTTCTGGCTGTATGCAGATCAAGCGGTATTTTCAGCCAGGCGGGACTGATGTTTTTCCACAAACCGAAATCAATACCTCCTTTGTCACATCGCACCATCCACCGCAGAAACATGTTCAACCGTTTTGCAGCAGCACCTTTCGTAACATCAGGCACATGCTTTCGGGTTCTTGCCGGGTGGTCATGCTCAAAAAAGAGGTGCCTGAAGCATATAATGGCAATGGCAGCATTGTGGGGGGGCATGAACCCGGTTTCGAATACCTTTCGCAAACCGCCGTGTTTCAAATAGATATTCTTCAGCGCATGCAAAAAATATAAGGTATCAGTGGCATTGAACGTTCGGTGACAGAAGCCTTCAAAACGGGCATAATCTTTTATGCCGGCATGCAACAAAAAATCATAGGGGTGATTGTCCATCAGATGCATTAATTCCGCTGATTTGCTGATAATGGTTTTTCGTTGCCCCCATGCCAGTGTGGCGGTAATAAAACCTGATATTTCAATATCCTGAGGTAAGGTAAACCTGTGAGGTATTTGCACGGGATCGGTTTCAATGAATTCCGGACGGTTGTATTGCGCTACCTTCAAATCAAGAAAGGCCTTCAAATCTCCCGGATGCCTGGTTTTCAAATCTTTAAATCTATCTATCTGCATGTGGATTATCAAACCAGAAGCCCGTCATGCATGGTAATGGTGCGGTCGCTCATTCCGGCCAGGTCATTGTCATGTGTTACAATTACGAATGTTTGGTTGTACTTGCTGCGGAGGGTGAAGAAAAGCTCGTGCAATTCTTTTTTGTTGTTTGAATCAAGGTTACCCGAAGGTTCATCGGCAAGTATCACATCGGGATTGTTGATCAAAGCCCTGGCCACGGCCACCCGTTGTTGTTCGCCACCCGAAAGTTCATTGGGCTTGTGTTCCAGCCGGTGGCTCAGGCCCAGAAATTCAATTATTTCTTTTGCCCTGCTGATGGCATCGGACCTGGAAACGCCTGCTATAAAAGCCGGTATGCATACATTCTCGAGTGCTGTAAATTCGGGCAACAGGTGATGAAATTGAAATACAAAGCCAATATGCCGGTTTCTGAACCGGGCAAGCTCCCTGTCGCCCAGTCTACTGATGTCGGTACCGTTAATAGTTAAGTTTCCGCCATCCGGCTTCATAAGTGTTCCCGCTATTTGCAGGAATGTAGTTTTACCTGCTCCGCTGGCGCCCACAATGGTAACTATTTCCCCCTTCTGGATATATACGCTCACGCCTTTTAAAACCTGCAGCGATCCGAATGATTTGGTGATATTTACAGCTTCAATGATGGCCATGTTTCCGGGCAATGCAGGTTATGGTTCAGGAATTCAGATTACTGCTAATTTCGTTGATGTCTTTTTTGACATCACCGGTGCTTTCGTTGATGTCCTTAGTAATATCACTGGTGATGTCGGTCATGTTCTTTTTGATACCACCTATGCTTTCGTTGATATCTTTTGTCAGTCCGTTTGTACTATCATGTATTTCACGTTTGATATCATCGGTGGCTTTCCTGAATTCACGAAGCCCCTTTCCCAAACCTTTTGCCAGTTCCGGAATTTTGCTGGAGCCAAACAACAACAGGAACGCCAACAAGGCAAGCAATATTTCCCCTCCGCCCAGGGCCAGAATTATATATCCCATTACTATATATTATAGTGCAAATATAGGAAACGTCTGGTCAATTATTATCCAAGAATGCACATTAATGCAATAACAAAAAAACCCCGCAGTTGCGGGGTTTTTTGAGTCAATTATGAAATCTTACTTCTTTATTTCCTTATTCTTCCGGGTGTCATAGATCAGGGCCGAGGCGATAAACACAGTTGAATAAACACCCGAGAACAAACCCACCAGCAGTGCAAAGGCAAAACCCCTCACGCTTTCGCCCGTGTATAAGAAAATGATGGCCACGGTGATCAGCACGGTGAGCGAGGTTACAATGGTTCGTGAGAAGGTATCGTTGATGGCTTTATTCATCAAAGCGGCATAATCCATTTTTGGATGCAGAGCCCTGTATTCACGGATTCGGTCGAAGATAACCACGGTATCGTTTACCGAATACCCGATAATGGTTAGAATAGCCGCAATAAAGGTTTGGTCCATCTCCAACGAAAATGGCAGGATACCATAGAAGAGTGAGAACAAGGCGATCACAAAGAAAGCGTCATGCGCCAGGGAGGCCAGGGCACCCAAACCAAAGCTCCAGCTCCGGAACCTGAAACCAATATACAGGAACATAAAGAACAGCGAGATAAACAAGGCAATGAACGAATCGCGCTTGATGTCAGCCGCAATGGTAGGCCCTACGCGCTGCAATCCCTGTACATTCACATCTTTAAACTGGTCGTATGAAACTTCATTTCCAAGTAAGGGCTTAACGCCGTTGTAAATGAGTTGTTCAATTTCTGATTCAACCTCAGGGTCTTCGGAATCCACTCCATATTTAGTGGTGATTCTAACCTTGTCATCCGAACCATAGGTAATTACTGTAGGTCTCATTCCCAGTTCTTGTTCAACCATGTCGGCAACTTCAACATTGCTAACCGGTTTATCAAACTGAATGATGTAATTGCGGCCACCGGCAAAGTCAACACCCTGGTCGAGTCCGCGTGTAAACAGAGAAGCGATGCCAATTACGATCATGATACCCGAAACGACGTAGAATTTCTTCCTGTGCTTGATGTAGTCGATGTTGATGTTCTTGAACGCGCCCTGTGACAATTTGGTACTGAATGTAAGTTTAACAGAACGGTCGAGCATCAACTCAAAAATCAGCCTGCTGATAAAGATGGCCGCAAAAAGTGAGGTGATGATACCGATAACCAGCGTGGTGGCAAAACCTTTCACCGGGCCGGTACCCAAAACAAACAGGATGATACCGGTGATCAGCGTGGTGATGTTACCGTCGATAATAGCCGAAAGTGCATTTTTGTAACCATCGGCCACGGCAATTCGCACACCCTTACCGGCCATAAGTTCTTCACGGATACGCTCATAGATAAGTACGTTGGCATCAACCGCCATACCAATGGTAAGTACGATACCGGCAATACCGGGGAGTGTAAGCGCAAGGCCCATGGATGCAAGCACACCAATCAGGAAGAACATATTCAGAAACAACGCGATGTCGGCAACCAAACCGGCACGGCGGGTATAGTAGAAGATCATGAAGCTAAAGATCAGGATGAAGGAGATGAGCAGTGAATTCATACCTGATTTGATTGATTCCTTACCCAGCGAGGGCCCGATAACTTCTTCCTGGATGATCTTACAGGGAGCAGGCATGGTACCCGATTTAAGCAGGTTTGCCAGGTCTTCGGCCTCTTTGGCATCAACCCCGGTGATTTGGGTACTGCCAGTGGGTATTTCTTCAGTAACCCTGGGGAAAGAATACACATAATCGTCCATAACCACGGTGAGGATCTTTCCTACATTTTCGCGGGTAAGACGCGCCCATATCTGGGTTCCCTGGGAATTCATTTCCATGGAGACATATGCCTCGGCTGTGTTCTGGTCGTATGAATTAACAGCACGTGTCACCACGTCACCGGTAAGAGGTGCCCGGCCGTCGCGACTGGTTACCCTGATGGCGTGTATGTAATAAAAATCAGTGGGTTTTTTGGTGGTATAGTTCTCAATTGGTGAGGCATCCCAGAAATACTTGAAATTACGCGGGAAAACATTGCGCTGCATGCCCAGTCTGAGATACTGGTTAACCTTTGCTGTATCCTTATAATGTACCTGTCCGAATACCGATCCGGGAATCAGTTCGCCATTCTCGGTAACATAAGGCCTCAGTACCAAAAACAGCGGAAAATCCTGGCCGAATGCGTCGGGGGCGGTAAGGCTGTCTCCTGCGGAAGCAGAGGTATCTTCAGCTAATTGTTGCAGCAAAGCAGGTGTTTCCGGATCATTTCCGCTTTGAGCTTCTGTTGAAGCAGCAGCATCAGTTGCTGCATTATCACCCTGCGATAAACCGGTTTGAATGGCGGAAGTGGCCTGAGCTGTTGATTTGTTCATGGTTTTAACCAGCTCGTTCAAAGCCAGCAGACCGTTCCGAATTTCCACATCGGTATTGTTATATGTTTCCCAGAACTCTAATCGGGCTGCACCCTGCAGAAGTTTCCTTACCCTGTCTTTCTCGGAAACACCGGGCAGCTCAACCAGAATACGGTCGCCGCTTTGCAGGCGCTGTACATTGGGCGATGTAACACCAAAGTGGTCAATACGTGTGCTGATGATTTGAAAGGAATTGGCGATGGCTTTATTAGCTTCCTCGCGCACAACTTTCAGTACGTCGGCATTGGATGTGTTATAAGTAATGCGTTCACGGAATTCAGGAGAAGAAAACAAAGCCGAAAGACGTGCGTTCGGATCAATGGTTGCAAAAGCCTTACCGAACAAATCCACAAAGTTTTCACCGGAACCAACCTGGTTCTTTTTTGCCAGAGCAAGGGCCTTGTTAAAAGTTGAATCCTTACTGTAATTGGCCATGGAGCGGATCACGTCGGTAACCGATACTTCGAGTACAACGTTCATACCGCCCTGAAGGTCAAGTCCAAGGTTGATTTCTCTTTCCTGGCATTCACGATAGGTATATTTCTTAAGCCACATGAAATTATAAACAGGCTCACCTGCTATCGAGTCCAGGTAATAATCGGCCTTCTTAAGGTCGACAATATTGTTTGCATCACGTGCATATTCTTGTGAGTCCTTCTTCACCTTGTAAGTAACCAGGGTGAAAGAAAGTTGATAGAGACAAACAAGTACAAGCGCTATAGCCAACGTCCAAACGGCTCCTTTATTACGCATTTCTAGGTTTGTATTAGTTTATAAATCTGATTTTTTACAGTGGCGCAAATATATAAAATTTTATGCATGATGAAACATGATGATGGTGATTTCTGGTTACCGATTCGATTAGTTGAATTTTGGGTACCTGGTCAAAAGTTGCTTGACTATATGCAGATTGTGTCGTAAATTTAGGCGTTTATTCGACAAAACACCTTTGAATTTTGCATTCAACCCGAAAATGCTATATTGTAACGCGTCATTGCGAACGAAGTGAAGCAATCCATATCTTGACAATAGATTGCTTCATCCGCTTCGCTTCTTCGCAATGACCTGCATACCATTTAGAGTAAAAATAGTTACCATTAAGCAACCTTTCATAGACTTTGCTCATCTGATTACAAACAACAAAACCAAAACACCAATCTATGAAAAAAGCTATTACTTTATCTGTACTGATACTCCTATCAACAGTATGGAGTTTTGCCCAGACAGCAGATTCCGGTGATTTCCCACAGCCGCAATGTCATGCCGGTTTTGAAGTTTACATTCAGGAAAGCCATCCGCCAACTTATACATTTGTTCCGGAAACTTTCAGTAATGTAGCCGCTTATAACTGGGATTTTGGTAACGGCATGGTTGCTCAGGACAGTATGCCTTCGGTTCAGTTCAAATCCAGCGGCATGTACGTAGTTTGCCTGGGGGTTACTTATACAGACGGCTGCACTGCATATGCATGCGATACCCTGCATGTTATAGCCTCTGACATTACATGCCAGGCATATTGGGATGCATATCCTTACCATCCTTACGATTCGCTGGGTATCCTGTTTTCTGACAACCCCGTCATACCATTGGGTTATCATTACTCATTCGTGGATTTTTCGAAAGGGAACATTGTTCAATGGAACTGGAATTTCGGCGATGGAACCACCTCTTCAGACCCCAATCCACGGCATGTTTACGAGAAAAGCGGGATGTATACGGTTTGCCTTGAAATCACAACATCCGACAATTGCGTCAGTACCTTGTGCAACTCGCTAGCCGTGGGAATAACCCCCCCCTGCAGTCTGACCGGGACCGTGGTAGATTATACCGGGTTGGACGGTTGCGGACTGATGATCAGGCTGGATAACGAAGAAATGCTTGAGCCGGTTGAGATGGTCCCCAATTTTGTATTGAAACCCGGACAGCGTGTAAGGCTGTCCTATACCGATCTCTTTGACCGGGCAAGTATTTGCATGGCGGGCAGGATTGTGCGGATCGACTGTATTTCCGAAATCCCTTCAGATACTTGCAAGGCCTTGTTCACATGGCATTCCATACCCTGGATTTCATCATGGCCTCCTGTTTATGAATTCCAAAGCCTCGCTCAGGGCAACATCAGTGAAATGGTTTGGGACCTGGGAGATGGAACAACAACAACGGACAGCATTCCTTCACATCGCTACGCATATTCGGGTTATTACAATGTTTGTCTGACTGTTTATTCACCTGACGGGTGCACGGATACCTATTGTGAAACGGCGTACTTTGAAGGCATCGATCCGCAGCCCGGCTTGTGCGAGAATTATATCAGACTGACTACCGACATGATCCTCAATGGTCAGACCTGCAATGGCTCTGCAACTGCCACACTGGTAAACAAGTGGGGAAATGCGGCATGGGCAAAGGATTACCTTTGGTCCACCGGGGATGTCACCCCAACAGTTCACAATTTATGCCCGGGATGGACCTACAGCGTAACTGTTACCGATTCCGTCGGCTGTGTTGTTACAGGCTCGTTTTATTTCAGCGGAGGCAATGAATATCCTGACTCACTATTTGGGCAGTGGAATTACCAGCAGTACAACAAAGATTTTGTTTTCAGTTTGCCCGTTTTTTCAGACACCATTGATTGCATCTGGGATTTTGGTGACGGAAACACGGCTGCCGGAAATTTTGTTAACCACACCTATGAATCCGATTTGGACCGGACCGTGCTGCTCAACGTATATGACCAGTCGGGCAACCTGATATACAACCAGGAAATTGTTGTCTCACCGGGTAAATCAACGGGCATTGAAGAACCTGAAACTGCGGCTCCCAGGGCATTCCCCATTCCGGCACAGGATGAACTCTTTATCACTGTGGGCGAAAGCGATGGAATCCCCGGCAGGATAGAAGTTTTATCAACCGGGGGCCAGTTGGTGCTGAGCTCGCAAGGTGAAAAACAGGGTGATCGGCTTTACAAGCTTAATATTGCCGGGCTTCCTGCAGGTTTTTATATTGGAAAACTATCTTACAGCAACGGCCTGACGCATTCATTCAGGTTTGTGAAATAACAGATTTCCTGAAGTTAATATAAGCAGAGGTCCGGATGTTGCAACAGTACATCCGGACCTTTGTTATTCTACACCCCATCACAGCCAGTTTATATTTTATTAACTTCGCAGCAATTTTAACCAACATGCTTCAGATAGACAACACCATTATCAGTTTGGATGTAATCCGGTCATGCTTCACCTGTAATCTGAATGCCTGTAAAGGTGCCTGTTGCGTAACCGGTGATTCCGGAGCACCTTTGGAGCCAGGCGAGGCAGAAATTCTCAAAGAAATATTCCCGGTTATTAAGCCTTACCTGAGTGAAGTATCTGTAAAAACCATTGAAGAACAGGGCACCTCTGTTATTGATTTTGAAAAGGACACAGTAACTCCGCTGAACAATGGAAAAGAATGCGCTTATGTGGTGTTTGAAAACGGCATTTCCTGCTGTGCGATAGAAAAAGCTTACAAAGACGGCCTGATTACTTTCCGCAAACCGGTATCGTGCCACCTGTATCCGATCAGAATAAAAAGGTATCGCGATTTTGACGCGGTCAATTACGACCGGTGGGAAATATGTAAAGATGCCATTGAACTGGGCGACCAGATCAACAATCCGGTTTACAAATTCACGGGCGAAGCCCTCATCCGCAAATACGGGAAAGCATGGTACGACATGCTTGAAGTTGCGGCCAATGAGCTTACCATAGAGCAGAATCCCTGAATCAATATCTTCCGGACAGCCGGATAAAACGTATTACTGATCCTGAATCCACCAACAGTCGAGAACCGTCAATTTAACGATTTGAAAAATTGCTTCCACCCTTTCAGGGCGTAAGCTTTTCTTAGCTTGACGGCTATGTAATCTGCCTGATCTGCATATTCTTCCTGAAAGCAATATACCGTTTAATAAAGCCGATGCGGATCAAATTTTCGTTTGACCCAATCAGTTTTTATAAATAATTCATATTTTTTCATGTTTACCCTGTTTTTTTCCGAGTATTTTCTATTTATTTAATTATTTTCTTAAAATAAGTCATTTTTTTAAGGGGTATATTAAATTATTTTGTATTTTTGTTGCCATAACCACAAATAAAAATCTATATGGCAGCAATTCGTTTTTCGGCTCTCGCCACCGCCTTTGAAAGAGAGATCAAGCCTTATTCAAAACCCAAAGCACCCGTCTCGGAATATTTTGGCTGTAATGTTTTCGACAAGAAAAAAATGAAAAAATACCTGTCGAATGAAGCCTATGCCCACGTACTTGATGCCATTGAGCAGGGTGCTAAAATCGACAGGAAGATTGCGGACCAGATTGCCTCGGGCATGAAATCCTGGGCTGTTGAAATGGGAGCCACTCATTACACCCACTGGTTTCAACCGCTGACTGAAAGCACTGCAGAAAAGCACGATGCTTTCATCGATTTCACCGATGACGGCCAGGTAATCGAGTCGTTTTCCGGAAAATTACTTGCCCAGCAGGAGCCCGACGCCTCCAGCTTTCCCAGCGGGGGTATCCGGAACACATTTGAAGCCAGGGGCTACACTGCATGGGACCCTTCGTCGCCTGCCTTTATTATTGGTAACACATTAAGTATACCCACAATATTCGTTTCCTATACAGGGGAAGCGCTCGATAACAAGACTCCCCTGCTAAAAGCCCTTTATGCTGTTGATAAAGCTGCCGTGGATGTTTGTCAGTATTTCGACAAGGATGTGAACAAGGTAATTGCCACCCTGGGCGTGGAACAGGAATATTTTCTCATTGATGAAGCTTTATACAACGCACGTCCCGACATCGTGCTAACCGGCAGATCGCTCATGGGCCATGCCTCGGCAAAAGACCAGCAGCTGGAAGACCACTATTTCGGTTCCATTCCCGAACGCGTTACGGCTTTTATTGATGAACTTGAAACGGAAGCTTATAAGCTGGGCATTCCCATCAAAACACGTCATGATGAAGTGGCTCCCAACCAGTTTGAGAGCGCTCCCATTTTTGAAGAATGCAACCTGGCCGTAGACCACAACGTGCTGTTCATGGATATGATGCGCCGCATTGCACGCCATCACAAGTTTGCCATACTGCATCATGAAAAACCGTTCAACCACATAAACGGTTCAGGCAAGCATTGCAACTGGGCACTGGCAACCAACACCGGCGTGAACCTGTTTTCACCGGGAAAGAATCCCAAAAGCAATCTGCAGTTTTTAACTTTCCTTGTGAACACACTGAAAGCAGTGCATAAACATGCCGACTTGCTCAGGGCCAGCGTAGCTTCTCCCGGTAATGCCCACCGCCTGGGTGCCAATGAAGCCCCTCCCGCCATCATTTCGGCATTTATTGGTAACCAACTCACCGAAATGCTGAATGAGCTGGAGAAAAAAGTGAGCAATCACAAAATGTCGCCTAACGAAAAGACCGAACTGAAACTAAATGTAATTAAGGTTCCCTCTATATTGCTTGACAACACCGACAGAAACAGAACTTCACCCTTTGCCTTCACCGGCAACAAGTTTGAATTCAGGGCCGTGGGTTCATCTGCAAGTCCGGCCGTATCCATGATTGCACTAAACTCTGCCATGGCTGAACAGCTGAAAGAGTTCAAAAAAGATGTGGATAAGCTCGTTGAAAAGGATGTTAAGAAGGATGAAGCCATCTTCCAGGTATTGAGAAAGTACATTACCGATTCAAAGCCCATTCGCTTCGAGGGCAACAATTACAGTGAAGAGTGGAAGAAAGAAGCCAAAAAGCGCGGACTTACCAACATCAGCAACCCGGTTGAAGCATATGATGCCTACCTCTCGCCAAAGTCAATGAAACTGTTTACTTCGCTTGACGTGATGACGGAACGCGAAAACGAGGCACGGACTCACATTCGCTGGGATTATTACACCAAGCGCATTCAGATTGAAGCACGTGTGATGGGTGACCTGGTGATGAATCATGTTGTTCCCGTTGCCATTCGTTACCAGAGTGAACTCGTTGAAAATGTAAAAGGCCTTAAGGAACTCTTTGGCGAAAAGGAATTCGAGGAACTTGCCGGCGCCCGGCTGGAATTGATTAAAAACATTTCATACCATGTTAGTTACATCAAAGCCAAAGTAGCCGAGATGATTGAAGCACGCAAAGTAGCCAATAAGATTGAAAATGAACGTGAAAAAGCCATGGAATACTCAACTAAGATTTTCTGCTACCTCGATGATATCCGATATCATGTAGATAAGCTGGAACTTATTGTGGATGACGAGTACTGGCCTTTACCCAAGTATCGTGAACTGCTTTTTATCCGCTAAAAGAAATCAGGGTTAGTGTGATTTTTAAGAAGGCCGGCGCTATGCCGGCCTTTTTTCGTGCTGTTTTACATTTCCTTTATACCCTGTGCATATCTTCTTTTTACTATATTTGTTCTATATACTATTTTTGTATACGAACCTTGCATTTTGATCCGTTTATCTTTAGTAAAAAAGAACGATATGAAATCCGTCAGATATGTTTTGATATTTTGTATTATAGCCGTATTCTCCCAACTGGCAACAGCACAGGGAAAAAAAGCCAGCAAAGCCTACGCCACCTTCAATGCCGGCGAATATTACGTTGCTGTTGACCAGTTTAAGGATGCTTATCAGAACACCACCGATAAAAAAGAAAAACTGAAAATTGCTTATCACATTGCCGAGTGCTACCGCAGGATGGACAATTCGCCTCAAGCTGCATTGTGGTTTGGGAAGGTAGTTGCCAAGGATTATGAAAATCCGCTGTCCGTTCTTTACTATGCAGATGCTTTGAAAATGAACCAGAACTATGAGGAAGCCAAAGCGCAATACCAGCGTTACAAAGAGCTTGTGCCTGATGACCCGCGCGGATCCGATGGAATTCTTTCCTGTGATTTTTCGCTGCAATGGATGGATCAGCCCAGCGGCTACCAGGTTGAGGACATGAAATTCATCAATTCAAAATTCAGCGATTACAGTCCCTTTTATTCCCGTGGAGATTACCAGGAATTGTACTTCACTTCCTCACGCGATGAAACAACCGGTAACGCCGAACACGGAGGTACCGGGCAGGAATTTGCGGACATCTTCTTCTCCACCATGGATAAAAAAGGAAAATGGAGTACTCCTGTTCCCCTTACAGATCCGGTTAACACTGAAGCTGAAGAAGGCACACCTGTGTTTTCCGCTGATTACAATACCCTGTATTTTACCCGGTGCAATGTGAGCAAGCGCAAAGCCCTGGGGTGCGAGATATTTACCGCACGCCGCGAAGGCGACAAATGGTCAAATGTTGAGTCACTGAAACTGGCAGATGACAGTGTTGTGGTTGCACACCCGGCCATTTCAGCAGACGAGCTCACACTGTATTTTGTATCAGACATGGCAGGCAGCATGAAATCGCCCGAAGGAAAAAACAGCAAAGACATTTGGATGGCAACCCGTTCTGCCAAAGGATCTGACTGGAACCCTCCTGTAAATGTTGGAGACCCCATTAACACACCAGGTGATGAACTGTTTCCTTTTTTGCATGCTGACGGCTCCCTGTATTTCTCATCAGACGGGCATATTGGTATGGGAGGCCTTGATATTTACAAGGCAGTGAAGAGTGAGAACGGGCAATGGCAGGTGGAAAACATGAAATACCCGGTTAATTCAGCAGCTGATGATTTCGGCATTGTGTTTGAAAAAGACCGTGAAAGCGGATACTTTTCCTCAACACGCAAGGGAAAAACCATGGATGATATATTTGCATTCGTGCTTCCTCCGCTTAAATTCACCCTTGTTGGCGTAGTAAAAAACGAAAAAACCGATGAAATCATCCCCGATGCGGTGATTAAATCCATAGGGAGCGATGGTATCACAATCGACACCAAATCGGGCAAAGACGGCTTGTTCCGCTTTACATTGAAACCCGGTACGGATTATGTGTTTATTGCAGAGAAAACGGGATTCCTTAAAGGCAAAGAAAGGGAAACCACCAAGGGCATTTCACAAAGCACAGAGTTCAAAACAGAAATATTCCTGGCCTCTATTGAAGCCCCTATTGAAGTTGAGAATATTTTTTTCGACCTGGACAAGGATGCATTAAGGCCCGAATCCATGGTTTCACTTGACAAGCTGGTTGAAACCCTGAATGACAACCCGAATATCGTTGTCGAATTGGGTTCACACACCGATGCCCGCTCAACGGATGCCTATAACCTGGACCTCTCAAAGCGCAGAGCCCAGTCGGTTGTGGATTATCTCATTCAAAAGGGAATAGCTCGTGACCGCCTTGTAGCCAAAGGATACGGTGAATCACAGCCCAAAACCGTTGATAAAAAAGACCATGCAGCATACTCATTCCTGCCGGTTGGCACTGTTCTTTCTGAGAACTTCATCAACAGCCTGGGTGACGACGACCGCATGGAGATGGCGCACTTCCTGAACCGGCGTACCGAGTTCAAGGTATTAAGAACTGATTATAAGTAGCTGATTCCGGTTGTGATGCCCTTTTTCAAAGGGTGCTACCAATCAGGAAAAGTCATGTCTGAAACAGCAATGTCAGTGGTGGTTTCTACATTGCTTTTGTTGCCCGCCCGGTCAGTTATGTAAAAGTCATACCGAATGGTATCAAAAGGCGGCGGCAGGAAATATACTATAGTCAGCTGTATTTCTCCTTTAACGGTTGTATTTCCGCTTGTGCGATCCATTTTTTCATCCCTGAGAATGGGATACCAGCGGCCATAGGTCCTGAAATCCACTGAATCGTACCGGCCATCCAGCTTCTGATAAGGATGCAAATAAAGATTGGCTGTGTCAGGATTTTCAAGCGTGCGATCAATGCCAAAATCAGCATCGCCGTCTTTAAAAGTAAACGCGAGAATGGCCCCCGGTCGTTGAATGCCGTAAGTATCAACCATGACGGGTGTATAGCTCTTGAATTCTATTTCAGGCACTTCGCCAACCTTTTCAATAGGCTCACAGGATGTATAAATCAGGGCCAGAACAATGAAAGCCGGAATGATGTATTGCAACGGTTTCATAACCAATGATTATCTTTTGAAATTAATGCCACAAATTACAAGCCAAAGCTATTTTTCCCTCATAAAAATCTGAATCGGAACACCGGTAAATTCAAAATGCTGCCTGATCTGATTCTCCAGGTATCGCTTATACGGTTCTTTCACATATTGGGGAAAATTACAGAAAAAGGCAAAAGCCGGGGCATACGTCGGTAATTGGGTAACATACTTGATTTTCACGTACTTTCCTTTAATGGCCGGAGGTTGATAATCTTCGATAACCTTAAGCATGACATCGTTCAGCACAGAAGTCGGTATCTTTCTGATGCGGTTGGTATGTACCTCCATGGCTCTCTCCATAACCTTATGAATACGAACCTTATTCAGGGCTGAGATAAAAACCACAGGCACATCGCGGAACGGAGCAATCTTTTCAAAAATAATCTTTTCATAATCTCTTGCCGTATTGGTCTTCTTCTCCAGGGTATCCCACTTGTTGACCAATATCACCAGCCCTTTGTTATTCCTGTGTATGATGTTCAGAATCGCCAGATCCTGCGACTCTATTCCTGAGGTTGCATCAATCATCAACAGGCACACATCTGAGTTCTCAATGGTTCTGATCGACCGCATTACCGAATAGAACTCAATGTTCTCCGAAACCTTTCCTTTCTTTCGGATGCCGGCTGTATCCACCAGGAAAAAATCGTAATTGTACTTTTTATAGCGTGTAAAAATCGAATCGCGTGTGGTTCCGGCAACGGGAGTAACTATGTGCCTTTCTTCATCAAGCAGGGCATTGATCAGGGTGGACTTACCCACATTAGGTCTGCCGACAACAGCAATGCGGGGCAGATCAGGCTGTTCCTCAATCGGCTCACCGGAGAAAGAAGCTACCAGGTCATCAAGTAATTCACCCGTTCCGCTTCCGTTAATGGATGAAAGCTTATAAAGTTCCCCAAAACCCAACCTGTAAAACACGTCGGCTTCATACTGCTGCATGTTGTTATCCACCTTGTTAACAACCAGAAAGACTTTTTTAGACCCCTTGCGCAGAAGCCCGGCAACTGTTTTGTCCATATCCATAATGCCGTCCCTTACATCAACCAGGAACACCAGGACATCTGATTCTTCAATAGCCAGCAGCACCTGTTTGCGGATCTCTTCTTCAAAAACATCATCGGAGCCTTCCACGTAACCACCGGTGTCAATCACTGAAAACTCAACACCGTTCCAGATTGATTTACCATAATGCCTGTCGCGTGTCACTCCGCTGGTTTCGTGAACAATGGCCTCTCGTTTTTCGATCAGGCGGTTAAACAATGTGGATTTACCAACATTGGGCCTTCCTACTATGGCAACTATATTACTCATTAGGCAACGCAGCATTAGGTTCAAACTCAAAATCAATGGCTGTCCTGTTTTGCTTTACATTGGCAATATAATTACCAACCTCTGTGTGAGCGGGATGTTGCAGATAAGCATCAAGATCAGACCATGATCTGAACTCGGATACCATAACCACGTCATAATTGCCATTGGGAGCCAGCGGTGAATTGAAATACACTTCCATAGAAAAGATTTCACGTATACTTTCCTTCAAATCGAGTAACCTGGACTTCATCTCTGCCATCCGTTCAAATTTTGATCGTGGAGTCTCTCCTTCTTTTACTGCCCACATCACTGTATGCTTTATCATCCTGACTGTTTTTTGCAAAGGTAGTTAATATCCGAACCTTTTCAGCATTTTATCACTGTTGCGCCAATCCTGGGATACCTTAACCTGAAGTCCCAGGTAGACCTTCTTACCCAGAAATTTTTCAATATCCAATCGTGCCTGGATTCCGATTTTTTTCAACGACTCACCCCGATGACCTATCATGATCCCCTTTTGTGTTTCACGCATCACATAAATGATGGCCTCAATGCGTACCATATCATCTCCTTCCTTAAAGGAATCAATGACCACTTCACAGGAATAGGGAATCTCCTTTCTATAATTCAGAAAGATTTTTTCCCTTACAATCTCGGAAACAAAAAACCGTTCAGGCCTGTCGGTCAGGGAATCATCGGGATAATACACCGGCCCTTCCGGGAGCTTCTCCAAAACAATATCAAATAGAAGGTTCAGGTTTTGTTTGTAAAGTGCAGAAATGGGGATGATGGTTGCCTCAGGCAGCAGTTGTTTCCAGTTGGATGTGAGTATCTCCAATGCGGCAGGATCGGAAAGGTCGGTTTTGTTAATGGCTACAATAACCGGCTTGCTGATTTTGCCAAGTTTAGTGATGTAATCTTCATTTTTGTCTGAAGTTTCCACCACATCGGTGACGTACAGGATGACATCGGCATCCGTGATGGCAGTGCGAACAAACCGCATCATGTTTTCATGCATCTTGTAAACCGGTTTCACAATTCCGGGTGTATCCGAAAAGATGATCTGGAAATCACTTCCGTTCACGATACCCAGTATCCGGTGCCGTGTAGTCTGCGCCTTGGATGTTATAATGGACAAACGCTCACCAACCAGCTCATTCATCAGCGTTGATTTTCCCACATTGGGATTTCCGATGATATTGACAAAACCCGATTTATACATGAACCTGAATTTAATTGTTACAAATTGAACTGTAAGGTGAGCTTAAAGGCAAAGTTATCAATAGTTTTGGCAAAAGCATAAGGCCCATACCTGTAAAAAACACCCAGCCCATACCTGAAAAGCTGTACTTTCAACAGGTTGTTGATCAGCAGGCCCCCTTCGAAATACCCCTTCTCCTGGGTATTGAATTCGATGTTTTCATGTGGATCCTTTTCTTTCAGCAAACCAAAACCAAGATTGTGAACCAGGGCCATCTCAGGTTGAAATTTACCGCGGGGCTTAAACAACAGCTTCCCGAAATTCTGTTTAACATGAAGCGACACGAACCTGTCCGACAGGAATTCATTAAAGCGCATGGTACCGAAAGACTGCTCTGTTTCCAGGGTAAAGGATCTGTAACTCCCCATTCCTGCATACAGCCTGCTGTAGGGAACACTGCCCTTAACCAGGCCCGATACCACAGCCACCCTGGTTTCACCCAGCGATTTGGTGCGGAATGCTTTGGTTAACTTGGCTTCTGTTCGCCAATAGGTATATCCTCCGTTCAGCCAACTAAGGCCCCTGGCCACATTCAGATACAAAACCGGGAATGACGTGCCCATGGAAAATTTGTTCCCCCGTGGCGACTTCATGAACGTTTCTTTATATGCATACTTAAGCCTGAGTCCGGTTTCGGTGATGTTGAAACTGGTCAGACTTACCTGCGGGTTTCCCTCATTCAGACTGTAAGCATAACCATTGGTCGGACTTAATTCACTGTGTATTAAAAATCCCTTTACAGAAAGGTATTTCAGTGTCCTGAAACCTGCAGAAACTTCAGTTTCCCTTGTCAGGTCCATCACTTCCACCATATAATCCCTGATAAATGCCGAACCCGTGATGTTCCACACTTCATTAAACTTAATGCCTCCGGATTCACGCACATCATTCCTGTAAATTATTGATGTTTCCAGTTCCTGGTCGGGCCATAAATTGAGTGTCAGGCTGCCGCTATATTTCCAATCCTTGTCTTTCAACCCGTAGGCTGCATATCCGCCAATTGTGAAAAGCCTGGAAACGCGTTCGGTGGTTTTGCCACCGGCACCAAACCTGAATCCTTCATACGGATTGTAGTCGATGAATCGCCTGATGTCAAAGCTCCAGTATTGGCCCGGAAGATACCCGGTGAGCATGGTTTCAAAAGAAATCATGGTGCGATCCAGGTGTTCAGCTTTGCCCAGGCTGTCGATCACGCGATAGGTTTCCAATTCCCGTGCATTCAGCGAATCGGTGCGGTATAAGCTCCATACTTCCTCGGGTTGCCTGTGGGCATCAGGACTGACCTCAATCTGCACATTGGAGAATTTTTCGTCGTCGATAGTGGGATTGAAGCTGATGTTTACAATATAGGATTTTCCTGTTCCCGTAATAAACCCCGGGGGAGCTTTCACACCCATTTTCGAAGGGTTAAACCTCGCGGTGGAACTCAGCAGCACAGGGAACCAGCGCTGGCCGTTAACAAGTTCATATTGCTGCTGTATGGAGACGGAAACCCTATCATCTTTTTGCTCATAGGCCTCTGCAATCACATTCTGAACGGCATAACCATTGGAATTGATGTAAATGACACCTTTCATGCCGTCGAAGTTTCTTCCTTTGTATGGCCGGAATGAAATGATAAATACGGTATCATTTGTTTCGGTGAAAAGTGTATCCTGAATCAGGAAAAAGTATTTATCGGTGCTTCCGGAACTGATGGGATTCAGCAATTGCCTGTCGGCTATGGTTACAAAATTTTCATAAAACGAAAACGATTGAAACTGGCGGGCCATGACCACAAATGAAGGCTGCGACAAACCCGATACACGGGAGGCAATAATCTCTTCCTTGTTTTTTTCGGGCGAAAGGTATTTGCGGCTGCTCACCGATTCCATCATAAAGAGGTACTGCTTGTCCAAAAACCGCTGCATGTCAATTCTACCTTTGCGGTCCATGCCAAACGGAATCGAATCGGGAATTTGAAATGCCAACCCTGATGAATCAGCCGGTTTGTCGTTCATTGCCGAATCAGGCTCCACACCAAACACCATCTTATCATAGGAGATATACGAAAACGGCCCTGATTTTTCGGGATTGTTATGGTTCCGGTTTTCCGACGCCAGTTGAATGATCCGGTGGGCCGGGTTTACTGTTGGGTAAACTACCACTTCTTTGATATCGAGAGGATCCGGACTGAGTGCAATTCGTTGCCCGTTCCTGAATCCGCCGGGGAACGCAATGGTCCTTGAGTTGTATCCGATATACCTGAGTTTCAGAAACTGTACCTTGTTGGACCGTGGTATCTGGAATACGCCATCCAGGTTGGTAACAACTCCATGCCCTGCCTGGTTGTATAAGATACTTACAAAAGCCAGGGGCTCATGGCTGACGCTATCAACAACAGTGCCTGTTACAAATCCTTCCGGTTGCGAAAAAACCAAACCGGATGATGCCATCAGAAAAATCAGCGTAAGCCCGTAGATGCGCATAGTCAGCCTGCAAGTTCATTTATTTCACGGATCATTTTCGAAGCCAGGGCTTCGGCTTTTTCAGGAGTGGTACTTTCACTGATTACCCTGATAATTGGCTCTGTATTTGATTTTCTCAGGTGCACCCATTCCCGGTCAAAGTCAATCCTTATCCCGTCCTGATCATTAACGGGATGATTCCTGTATCGCTCTCTTACGGCAGGAATGAGTTTATCTGCATCTACCCCCGGTTTCAGTTCAATCTTGTTTTTCGAGTTGAAATAGTCGGGATAGGTTTTGCGTAAAGCTGAACATTTCATTTGCTTTTCGGCAAGATGTGTCAGAAACAGGGCAATGCCAACAAGGGCATCACGTCCGTAATGAAGTTCCGGATAAATGATACCGCCGTTCCCTTCACCCCCGATAACAGCATGGGTCTTCTTCATTTCGTAAACCACATTCACCTCCCCAACGGGTGCAGCCGTGTATGTTCCGCCATATTTGAGCGTGACATCTGCCAGGGCCCTTGTTGATGACAAATTCGACACGGTATTCCCGGGTTGTTTTGAAAGGATATAATCAGCTACGGCAACCAGTGTGTATTCCTCGCCAAACATGGATCCGTCTTCATTCACAACAACAAGCCTGTCCACATCTGGATCTACCACAAAACCCACATCAGCTTTGTTTTCAACAACCGCAGCGCTGATATCTGCCAGGTGTTGCGGCAAGGGTTCGGGATTATGAGGGAAGATGCCGGTGGGGTCGCAATATAGCTCAACAACCTCACCAACACCAAGCTTTTTTAATAAAGAAGGAAGAATGACTCCGCCAACAGAATTCACACAGTCGATCACCACCTTGAAATTCGCTTTGCGAATAAGTGCGGTATCCACATGTTTCATAGCGGCCACCGCTTCAATATGGATGTCATTCATACCGTCAAAGGCTGACCATTTACCCAGCTGATCAACAGGTACGTACTCATACTGGTCAGATGAAGCCAGTTTCAGCAATTCAGCACCCTCTTCGGCAGAAATGAATTCGCCTTTTGCGTTGAGCAGCTTGAGTGCATTCCACTGTCCGGGGTTGTGGCTGGCTGTCAGAATAATTCCCCCGTCAGCTTTATGATGGGTTACACCCAGTTCCACTGTGGGTGTTGTGGCAAGACCCAGGTCAATAATATGAATTCCCATACCCATAAGGGCTCCGGCCACAAGTCGCGATACCATTTCCCCTGAAACACGGGCATCGCGGCCAATAACTACTGTATATCTTTCTTTATTCTGCCGGGCCTTTAACTGAGCTCCAAAGGCCGAAGTGAAACGTACCACGTCGATGGGCGTCAGCGATTGTCCGGATAAGCCGCCAATGGTTCCACGAATCCCTGAAATTGACTTGATTAATGTCATAATTTGCTTTTTTATTATTTTAACTATAAATAGCGCACCAGTTTTCGTAATTTTAAAGGCCAAAAATAAGCATTATGTAGATTCATTCAGCTTTTACATCAGGATATCATTTTCCTGTTCCGGTTCCCGGGTTTGCCGGGTTTATGTTCACATACATTTCTGATTCTATAAATTAACTCTTTAATCCAAATCATTATGGTAATAGCCAGAGGTTCCCGTAAGCCTGGTGCAGATTCAAAAAAAGGCAGGGCCCAGGTAAAAGGAAAAACTTTGCACAAAACAGAACGAAAAGTGATCGGAAGCAGAAAGCAAGCCGGTGAATTGCCCAAAAGCGGACATGAGAGTGAACACATCAGGCTCAACAAGTACATTGCAAGCACAGGGGTTTGTTCAAGGCGTGATGCTGATGAATTCATCAGGGCCGGACTGGTCACGGTAAATGGCAAACTGGTCACTGAACTTGGTGTCAAAGTCAGCCCGGGCGACGTTGTTAAATACAACGGAGAAACCCTTAAGGAGGAGAAGAAGGTTTATATCCTGATGAACAAACCCAAAGATTACGTCACCACGGTTGAAGATCCGCATGCCAAGAAAACCGTGATTGAACTGGTTAAAGGCGCATGCAAGGAAAGAATTTATCCCGTGGGGCGTTTGGACAGGAATACCACAGGAGTGTTGCTGCTTACCAACGATGGCGATTTAACAAAAAGGCTGACGCATCCCAGGTTTGAAAAGCTGAAAATATACCATGTTCAGCTAAACAAGAATATCAGGCACAGCGATATGGAAAAGATCGCTACCGGAATTGCACTTGACGACGGGTTTATTAAAGCCGATGCCATCAGTTATGCCGATCCTGTTGATAAATCCCAGATTGGAATTGAGATTCATTCGGGCCGCAACCATATTGTCAGGCGTATCTTTGAACACCTGGGTTACGAAGTGGTAAAACTTGACCGTGTGTATTTTGCCGGTCTCACCAAGAAAAACATACACCGGGGTGAATGGCGCTTTCTTTCGGAAAAAGAAATCACCATGCTTAAAATGAATGCTTATAAATAATCATATTTTAATACCCATAAAGAGTACATCATCCACCTGTTCATAGTTTTCCTTCCACAGGTGGAATGTATTCTTCACATGGATGCATTGCTCGTCCATTGGCTTTGAGTGAATATCCTGCAGCAGGTTTTTGAGTCGTACCATCTTGAACTTTTTGCCCATAGGTCCGCCGAACTGGTCGGAATACCCGTCGGAAAACATATAAATGATGTCGCCCTTGCTGAGCTGCAATCCTTCGTCTTCAAACTGGTTGTCCTCTTTGTCGTAATGGCCGCCTACCGAATTACGGCTTCCCTTTACGAATATCTCTTCTCCGTTGCGGTAGATGATCATCGGCCTCATGGCTGAAGCATACCTCACATAATGTGTTTTCAGGTCAATCTCACAAACTATGATATCCATGCCGTCACCCGGCTTGGTGCCATCTTCGAGGTTCTGATTCAGTGTATTTCTCAACTCGGAATCCAGGGCCTGAAGCACTTTACTGGGTGCATTATTTATCTCACGGGTGCAGATATCCTTGAGCAGGGTTGATCCGATCATCGACATGAATGCGCCGGGAACACCATGCCCCGTTGAATCGGCACAAACAATGGTGAATTTATTTTCATTGATCTGGTCAAACCAGTAAAAATCGCCGCTTACGATATCCCGCGGATGATAAAACACAAACGACCCGGTAAAATGTTGCTGCAAACGTTTAACAGGTGGCAACATGGAGGTCTGGATCCTTTTGGCATAATTTATACTATCAGTAATATCGCGGTTCTTAATTTCGATCACCTCCTTCTGTTCCACCACTTCCTTTGTGCGTGCTTTCAATTCACGCTCAAGATATTCCTGCAATTGCTTTTGCTTTTTCTCGCGGAATCTGATAATGGCGTAAACAGCAGAGGCCGCAACAAGAATGGAAAGCAGTATAAACCACCAGGTTTTCCAGATGGGCGGTTTCACCCGGATTTTCAAAGTTACCGGAACATCCTGGGTAAGTCCTTCGTTGTTAAACGATCTCAGGTAAAAGGTATATTCACCATCCTCGATTCGCGGATAAGTAACAAAGGTTTGTGAAGTTATATCTGACCAATCCAGGTCGTGGCCTTCCAGTTTATACTGGTAACGTACCGATTGCGGATCACTGTAATTCAGCCCAATGAATTCAATCCTGAGTTTATAAGGTTTATAGGGTAAAACAATGTCAATATCCTTTGAAAAATCAAATGCCCTGTCCGAGATCAGCAGGTTTACAATGTTGGTAAAAGGAGGAAGCTTTTCCCCGGTGTCCTTGGCCGGATCGTAACCGATCAGGCCTTCGGTTGTTCCAAAATATACAACGCCTGCCTTGTCGCGGGTTACGGCGTTCAGGTTGCAATCGCCTGTAATACCCATATTCTGATCATATACACTGGCATGCATATTCAAGGTGTTGATCCGGCTCATTCCCAGCCTATGGCCCACCCAAATGCCGCTTCCCGAGGTGCTGACCAGGCTGTAGCAGAAGTCTGATTTCAATCCCGAAGCAACCGTAATTTGAACAACTGTATCCTTTTTGAAGCAAATAACACCGTCACCATGGGTTGCTGTCCAGATATTTCCATTGGTGTCTTCTGCAAGCGATTTGAATTCAACATCTGCCTGGTCAACCGGGTAAAGCAAATTTGCCGTGCCATCACCGGTAAGTTCATAAATGCCCTTTGATCTTGTGGCAAACAGCAGTCTTCCTTTGCTGTCAATCAGCACATGTTCAATGTTGTTGTGCGGCAATCCGTCATTGGTGGTGAAATGGGCTTCTTCTTTAAAATCGCTCCCCAGCCTGTAAATACCATCTTTTGTACCGAGGTATACATGCCTGTCGTCAGAAGCGATGCCACTGATCCACTTGCCCATGGAATAGGCTTCATAGGGGATATTTCTCAAGCTGTTGTTTTTCAAATCCATCAGAAACAAACCCTTTGTTTCAGTGCCAATGAAAAGCCGCAGTCCATCCAGATGCAAGGCCGTCACTTTGTCTGCAGGAAAACCCTGAACCTTAACCGGCGACTTATCCTTTCCCGGAGTAAACCTGAAAAGGCCGCCCTGACCGCCAATATAGTACTGATTATCAGCGGTAACGGCGATTGCCAGAATATCGTTATCCAATCCGGAAGTCTCCATTTTGGTAAAAGCCATGGGTTGGCCTGAAAACAGACTGATCCCATCACCGTAGGTGGCAATCCAGATATTCCCTTCCAGGTCTTCAAAAACTTTTTTAACGGCATTGGAGCGCAACCCGTTTCCCTTGTTAAAGTAGGTTGCCATGCCAAAATCACCTTTGCCGTCGGGTTGGCTGAGCCGGCACACACCGTTTCGCAATGTGCTCACCCAAAGCTGATGATTTGGCGCCTCGTATACTGCCTGAACATTTTCATTCCCCAGGTTGAATTTCAAACCTGTTTTTGATATGGTATACTTTTCTCCGTTCAGTGTAAGCCGGAATATGCCCTGGTCCTCCGTGGCAATCCAGTATGTATTTCTTTCCAATGCAGCCTGTATGTCCTGTATTTTGATGAATTCCAACTCGGCTACTTTCACCTTCAGTGCTGCTTTTTCCCCTTCATTGTCAATTGAATAGAGCGACAAGCCCTCCTGTGAACCAAGAAGCATGGCATTTCCCCTGATCATAAGTGCTGTATACATGCCCGATTCGGGGCCGTTAACCGGCGTTCCTTTCCCGGTAACTGAATTGTAAGCAAACATACCACTGTTCAGGGTTGCAATCAGAATTATTCCGTCAGTGAGTTCCGCGAAACCGGTAATGGAGCTGTTGATTTCCGCACCTGCAGAAACCAGGTCAAAAGATCCTCCATCATACCTGGCAATGCTGCCACTCTGGTAGCCAAACCAAAGTGCGCCGCCACTGTCTTTGAAACTGGTACCGACTACCTGTCCGGCCAATGTATCCGGTACCATTTCGGTACTGAACTTGAAGCCGTCGAACCGACACAAACCCATGCCGGTGCCTACCCACACAAATCCCCGGTCATCCTGACTGATGGTGTAAACGAACGGATAGGTGATGCCCTCACTGATTCCGTAATTGGTGATCCTGTATTCCTGTGATTTTCCTGTAAGGGAAACAAGTAAAATGCCCAGAGTGAATAAAAGAACAGTTGGTTTGTATTGCATATATGCGAGAATTATTTCTTGGGTGGCGTTCTGTAAGCATCAATGCCGGCTTTATATTTCGGAACGCCCCCTATCGGAATTACATAGAAAGGAAGCAATTCGCCATACTGGTTACGAACATTAATTACCACGTTGTTGTTTTTCACAGCAGGATTTTTCCGCTTGATAAACTGGATATCCAAAGAGGTATTCTTTTCTTCGTCGAAGATTTTAAATTCGTCCTCTATCCAGTTATCTTCTGCAGAAACCTTACTTAACTGTCCCTTTCGTGCAACTGATACGGTGCGGATGAATCCGTCGGAATCCCAGTCGAAGTTCGACAGTTTAACTGATATGGTTCTGTCGTCCACATAGGGATAGATATGCGATACTTCCATGGGGTCATCATGCATGCGGAAAGAATATTCATATGCAAATGCATTGGCTCCTTCTATCGGTTTATTCTCATCGGGTTTGGTTGAGAGATAATAGCGGTATAAATTGCCATCATCACCTGCAACCCCGTCGCAGATTACTTTAAATATGTAGCCGTTGAATTTTTGTATGAATTCTCCTTCTGTAGGATTGAACGGCCCGAAAGTGTACCATTTGTTATCGTATTCAGGCTGATTTCCAAAGGTTTTGGAAGCCAGAAGATTCCCGCTTTTGTAATTTCCCACAGGCTGGGTTTCCTGCGCATCCTTGTGGCTGTAACATTCCTTTCCCCCGTAAATGGAATAAGTCATCCGTGTGTCGAAAATACCATTCAATTCATCTGTGGTGCCACTCACGTCAGGATCAAAAACACGAATGTATAAGGGTTGAGAAAAATTTTTGGGTATGAGAAAAAAGAAGGTTTGGGAAAAATCGTCGTCTCCCCAGGAGGTTCCTGCTTTGGGACCAAAGGTCATCAAATAAGGTATATTTTCATCTCCTGCCGGTACCGGCTGTGCATCAACAGCACCCGTCGTAATTAATACAGCCGATAAAGCACAAATTAAATATTTCATAGGTCAGCAATCAGATTTTGGTATGATAAACTTAAATGCTATACGATAAAAGTTGGGATTAGGTTCTTATTACTTGACAAAACCAAAAGGATAAGGGCTAATTCCTTTGATTCACAACTACAATTTTCTTTGAAACGCAGTTCTTTTGATCTGAAGTTGTTGTGGTATTCTGCTGACCGGTTACACCCAGCTTAACCTGGTAGGTGCCGGGAAAAACATACCTGTGTTTCACAGCAATACCGGAAGCCCTGGATCCGTCACCGAAATCCCAGTTATAACCGCTGATGGCAAAATCTTTCAGAAAGGTTTTTGTTCCATTCAGGTCAAATTCCTGGCCAACCAATACTGTATCAGGGGCCGACACATAAGCCTGCTGAACCTGCTCAATCACGAGCTCATAGGTAGCCTGGCTCAGCATAACATCTTGAGTCAGTTTGTCAACAATATTTAACTGAACAATATAAGTATCCGGCCGTGCAAAGCAATGTTCAGCCTTCAGTGCCCTGATCACAGTTCCGTCACCCAAATCCCATTCATAGGCAAATGCTGTGGTATCAATTTCATTGTTGTTGGGCTCATAAAATACGTAGCAGAATTCCTCTTCTATCTGCTCAACACAACCAACAAGCGCGGGCAGGGTAGAATAAACCGAAAAAATATCCGGAGATCCATCGCGGTCTGTCACAAAATAACCTGTATCTGCATCTGCATTCAGAATAAGCCCGTAATCGTCATTGGCTGAGTTTATCGGGGCATCCATGCGCACCGGTTTTTGCCACTGGTTATCCATGTTAATGGTGTAGTAAATATCCAAATCTGAGTCCTGCTTATGCCCCCTGGAAGCAAAATAGAGCCTGCCGTCCCTGTGCAGATAGGGAAATACTTCGTTTTTTGGGGTATTCACAACCGGTCCAAGATTTTCAGGATCGCCCCAACGGCCATTTTCAAGGTTCGAAACATAAATATCCAACCCTCCTGCTCCACCGGGAGCATCGGAGCAAAAATAGAGCTGTCTTCCGTCATCGGTAAGGTAAGGATATCCTGTGTTGTATGCAGAACTGTTGAAGTTAAACTGGTTCAGGTTGGTCCACTGTCCGTTCACCAGTTCGGCGCTGAATATCCCAAATGTGGTATCCTTCCTCTGCCTGTTGCTGAATTTTGATGAAACGTCAATAGTGCGCGTGAAATAAATGGTTTTTCCATCTCTGCTGAATGTGCAGGGGCCTTCAAACAGGAATGTGGTAAGCTCTTTGGCCAGCAACCGGGGAGCTTCAAATTTGCCGGGTTTTTTCTGCTCGGCGAAATAAAGGTTGGTCAGCGGATTGTTGTCCGCATCATGATAAGACATCAGCACATCACTCCTTTTATCGGAACAAAACACCAGTCCGTTACCAAAAAAGGCAGGTGCCAGCTCCCTCGACCGGGTGTTGAACGACAGCCTTTTCACTGTATAGTCATCCTGGCCGTATAACATAGTACCGGTAATGACCAGGAGAAGAACAATGCAACTATTTTTATATGAACTCATCTGCGGTTAAAATATCGTTGGATTAGCAGCCTTCACCCTGTATCCGAAATTGTATTCCAGGGCAACCTCAATAGAGTTCCTGTTATAGGAATTCAGTTCATTCATCCCGTAATCGTAAGCAATGCCCACCCTGAGCTGGTAGGTGATCTTGTAATCTACCAGCATCACGATGGCTTGTTTGGTGCGATAGGACACTCCTGCCCTGAGTGCGTCTTTATATAGCACACTGACACCCAAATCGGCGATCAGTCCGCCTGCTTTTTCATACACCATCATTCCCGAAGGTTGAGCCTGCCAGTCTGAGGTCAGGTCTAGTTTATATCCCGCTGTAATATAATAGACATATTGTTCAAAGGAATGACGCGCAATAATTTCACCCGAATTATTAGATTGATAGCCCAGCAATAGGGGAACAGAGAGACCTGCATAAAACCTGTTGGTATAATAATAAGCGCCCACACCAAAATTGGGTAGCAGGTAGTTATAGGAGTTATCATTGAAATGAGGATCATTGCCCAGATCAACCTGATCATATTTTCCGGTTCCCACTCCGCCTTTCAGTCCCAATGCCAACTTGCCATGTCCCAACTGAAGCCTGTGTGCATAGTTCAGATAGATGCCCGTGTATTTGCGCAGGCCGATGCTTTCGTTCATCACCAGCAAACCCAGTCCCATCCGGGTATTCTTATAAGGAGTATGCACACCCACAATGTTATATGCCGGGGCACCTTCAAAGCCCATCCATTGGTTACGGTGCGACAGGCTTACGCTTAACATATCCCTGCTGCCCGCATAGGCCGGGTTAACAGCCAATCCGTTGAAAGAATAATGACTGTACAGGATAGTCTTTTCCTGGGCATTCGACAATGCTGTTAAACCAAGTGCAAACAATATGAAAAATAAGCTGCGCATTTATCTGATGATTTCTACAAATGACCTGAACTGAACTTCCTGTTGCCTGCCGGCAACCTTAATATTGGCTATATAAAAATAAGTACCTTCGGGTAATTCAACTCCGTTGCTGTTTTTCCCATACCAGCGGTTGTCGTCGCCGAAATCATAATTATCGGATTCAAAAACCAGTACTCCCGCGCTGTTGAATACTTTCAGGGTAATCTTCTCGGCATTCTCCGCGCCAATTTTGAAATAAGGATTGAACTCGTCGTCATTCGGCGTAAAAGCTTTTAGAATATTCAGGGGCGTGATGGTGATGTTCATGCTGTCGGCAACCGCATCACAATTGCCATTGGTTACTGTCCATTTGAGTGATGTATTCTTTGAAAGCTCGCTTACAACTGTATTGGGAATTGCATCATCATCAAACTCCGCCGAACCTGACAGTACGCTCCACTTGCCATTTCCGGCCGAAGCAGGCAATGCCGCGAGTGTTGTGGTATAGGTAAAATCAAGCACCTGATCGGGTCCTGCATCCGGTGTTGCCGGAGGCTCATAGAATATCACTTCAACCTCATCCGTATCGGTGCAACGCCAGTTGGTTTCGGTCCATGTGAATACCTTTGGGCCATAGGCATCAACAATTACCTCGCTGTTCTCCGAAGAGGCATCATCAAACACTGCACCTGTGGCAGTCCACAAACCAGTTGAACCGGCAACATCTTTTACGGCGGCCAGAACATAGCGGTCGCTACATACAGCACTGTCAATACCTGCATTGGCAACAGGCACTTCATATAGGATGGCAGGATTAACCGCCACAAACAAAGCGGGGTTGGCCAAACAGCTGCTGTCATCTTTTATTGAAGCAATGACAAAGGTTTGTGCTGAAACGGTCGGGTTGAACATCACCGAATCATAGCTTCCGCTGATGCCATTGACGGTTTTGTTGCCCAAACTGCCCCCGTTAACCGTAACGTCAAAGGGACCGTTACCGGTGACATTGAATTTCACATAAAGATTCTCGCCTTCACAAAGCTCCTCGTTGCTGATCACAACATTGCCCTGGGGCAGCGGGTTGATTCTTACCTCGACAACATTGCTGGTATCTGTACATTCCCGCAGTCCCGGTGATGAAAACACCACCCTCCTGAAAAAGACTTTTTGGGTAAGATCCTCGGATTGTAAATGCTGGTCCGTTGCGGTGAGCGCCAGCCATGAAAGGTTATCGGTACTTTGCTCCCACTGGTAGGCATAGGTCTCAAATCCATGGATGGGCTGCGATCCGTTTAAGGTAACCGGTGTGTTGAAGCAGGTATAGCGAACAGGGACGCTGTTTATGTTGTTATTGTCAATGGGCAATTTCACCACAATGGTTTTCACTACCGCTGTGGTATCAATACATGCGTTGTTCTGCCCCGAGTAAACAATTCTCCTGTATGAGGTGGTATTGGTCAGGCGGTCTACCGCAAGGTTCATTCCGTTGCTTTCAGGTATGGTTGTCCAGTCACCCTGATCTTCTTTTAACTGCCAGGAATAGGAATAGGCTCCGTTACCGCCCGAAGGTGGCAGGGCATTCAATGTGCCCGGACTGGTATTCATGCAGATGGAAGTATCTTTTTCAGCAAAAAAACGATTGTTCTCTATTCCCGGAAGAACCAGGATGGTCCAGGTGTTGCTCGTATCGCGGCACCAGGCTGTGGAATTCACCACACGCCTGTAAAAGGTGGTATCGGTCAACCTGCCGGGATCAAAATTCACGCCGGTTCCGGCAACATTCCAGGTGACCTGGTTGGTGCTTTCTTCCCAACGATAAACGTAGCTGCCGTTACCACCCGAAGGAGCGGGAACAATGCCATGCAGCGGCTGGGCATCGGAGTTGTAGCAAATGGTATCCTCACCGGTGATCATGTTGTTGCTGATTGCCGGATACACATAGATTTGAAGGCCCCGACTCACGTCGACAATGGTATCTGAAGTGACCACACGCCTGTACCAGGTTGTCTGGGTTAAAGCAGGTGGCTGAAATGAAAGCAGAGAGATGTTTGTACCGCCGGATGCCGGTATCCAGGTAATGTTATCGGTACTTTGTTCCCATACAGATGTGTACTGCCCGTCACCTCCTTTGGGTTGGCTTCCGGTAATCAACCCGGGAATTTGCCCGGCACAAATGGTATCTTTTCCCCTGAGTGTATTAAACAGGAAACCGTTTAACGGGAGCATCAGGTTTTTTAACCTAACGCCATGGTTGCCGTTTTCACCGCTTTGCTCGAAACAGGTTACGGTACCGCGCAATCCTGCTGCCGAATCAATCACAGCAGGCATTGTAGTGCCGGCATGCCATATAATTCCGCCGCTTCCTCCGCCACCCGATCCGGTGCAGTTTTCCCCGGTTCCTGTTGTGGATCCGCCATTACCGCCTCGTATTTGAACAGGAATGGGACTACCCGAATAACTGTCGGCATCTATCAGCACTGTACCGCCGGCTCCGCCGCCGCCACCGCTACCTGTTGTTGATGCTGCACTTTGGCCGTTGGCTAAAATGGAACCTCCGTTACCAACCAGGGTACCTGTAATTATGATGGCGATACCGCCGCCGTTGCCACCGGGTGAAGGTGTTGCCGATGCCATACGAGTGCCGCTGCCACCGCCCCCGCCCATAACAATCTTGGCACTATCGAGGTACAATTCAAAACAACCTTCTCCACGCCAGCCACCTGATACAGATAATCCTGTGCAAAAAGCCGACTGGTCTCCGCCATTGCCGCCTTCGTTGTAATTGCTTCCGCCGCCCCCGCCGGAGTACCTGCCGTTGCCGGCACCCCCTCCGCTGTAATTGAAGGCCGTGCCCATGGTATAAGGCCACGATGCGTTAACAACACCTTCGCCTTTATATCCTGAGCGTCCTGTTTCAGCAGGGAGAAAATACAAAGTATCTTTTATTGCACCGCTTCCATCATTCCTGCAAACACCATTGTAATTCTGAGCAGGCATGGCACCACCCCTGAAACCCTGGTAGCTGACATTGATGTTGCTGTTGAGCTTAACCGAATCGGCACCCAAAATGGCCACAACACCGCCAACCTGGCCATCCCAGGCCCTGGCAGTAACCGGTTCGCTAACCGTTACCGTTTCTCCCTCAACAAACCTCACCAGCTGAATCTTTTCACCTACGTTATACTGGTTAGAAAGATTATCCGTAAAAACAACATAGGTAGTTGGTCCGGTAACCACTTCGTCAACCTGAAGTACTTCATACCTCCCCGTGTTTTGTTTCTGCTTTTTAATCCGCTGTTCCTTGGTAAGAAATCCTTCTTCATTTTCCAGCGTCACACCTGTCATCTGAATGAGCAATACCTTATCACCCGACTTAAAATTATCCAGGTGCCCGGGTATTGTTTCTGTAACACTAACTCTGCCGTCAGGAAAGACATTGTCAACTTTCAAATAATGATTTGGAGTGTTTAAGATACTGATATTCTGGGACAAACCTGCCAAAATGATCAGTAACAGGCCAGATATGACTAAAACGATTCGTTTCAAATTGCCAAGATTGGGTTTGTTTGATAGTTACTTGTCAGCTCTTCTTCAAATATATGAAAATAGCTACACGCTCATGTTTTATTTTATTAACATCTTATTCATACTGATAACACCGGCACAAGGTTTCATCAATTGCTGCTTTCCTGTTCCGCCGGTGCGTATACGGGAATCTCAAAAACAAAAGTTGTGCCATGGTTCACCCGGGTTTTAAAAGTGATTGTTCCGCCAAACGATTCGATGCTGCTTTTCACAATGGATAAGCCCAAGCCCATGCCACTGGATTTGGTGGTGAAACTGGGAGTAAACATTTTGTCCTGCAATTCTTCAGGAATTCCCTTTCCGTTGTCGGTGATGCTCACCCGCACCATCTTGCCGCTCAGGATCACACTTACGCTTACCTTTCCCTGCCGGTTATCGGGGATCGACTGAATGGCGTTCTTGATCAGGTTGATAAATACCCTGGAAAGCTGTTCTTTATCTGCAAATACGATGATCTGATCACTTTCGTGTTCAAATACGAAATCCACATTTTCGGTGTTGGCAAATAAGTTAAGTGTCGATCTCACCTTATCCACTATATTGATTTCCTCATTAAAAGCCTTGGGCATTTTTGCAAAATTGCTGAATTCAGAGGCAATAAACGAAAGGTTGTCTATTTGCTCTATCAGGGTCCGGGTAACCTTGTCCAGGTACTCCTCAAAATTATCGCGGTTATCCCGCCAGGTCCGCTGCAGGTGTTGAACGCTCAGCTTCATGGGCGTAAGCGGGTTTTTTATTTCATGGGCAATCTGTTTGGCCATCTCACGCCATGCACTTTCGCGTTCCGAACGCGACAGCATTTCAAGACTCTTAACCAACTCCTGAACCATGCGGTTGTATTCATCTACCAGGCCGGCAATTTCATCATGACCTTTATAATAAATCTGCTCATTTTTACGACCTATCTTGATCTCGCTGAATTTCTTCTGAATCAGCCGCAACGGCCTGGTTATCTGATCCGAAATAAAAGCAGTCATGGCAATGGTGATCAGAATCAGCAGTACATAAACATTGATAATGGCTACCACAAGTGTGGTGACATCATTCCGCAATACATTCTGCCTGGTAAAATAAGGCAGATTGAGGTAAGCCAGCAGTTTGTTCTGTGCATTCACAAAAGGAACATAAGCGGATAGAAAGGTCAGGTTACCCACATTTTCAGGGTGAATAAACTCGGCTTGTTTCTCAGTTACCATTTTGCTGTAAGCCCGTGGATCCATCTTACGCCCCAGTATGCCCTTGTCAAAGAGATCAGAACGGGAGGTAGCGAGCAAATTGCCGTCCGGATCAAAAAGATTGATGTCGGAATAAAACACATCCGAGAATTTGATCAGCAACTGGTTCAGACTCGCATAATCCTCACTTCTCCAGTCGGGATTGATCCGGTTCGGAAGATAGGCCAGCAAATGATCGAGCTCAACATAAACCGATTGTATTTTTTCACTGAGAATGTCATGCTGCTTCCGCTGATATTGCTGAATGCTGAAATAAATTGTCCCCCCGCCCACCAGGATCAATGAAAGGAACAAAATGGCCATGATGGACAGCTGAATCTTGTTTTTAAAATTGAATGTAAAGTCCTTTCCAAAAGCGGAGTAATTCTTCACCGCAACGTAAATCACTGCCAGTAAGTAAAGGAACAGAAAGATGTAGGAAAACGAAACCAGCTTATCAAAAAATGTGGCGGTGGGTTTGCTCACCATCACCGCATTGTCTTTATTCACATAATAAATCAGGTGATTGTATCCTTCAAACTTATCGCTCCGGTTTTTATAGGTATTCAGGTCGAGGCTGTATTGGAATGTCCCCGACTGCGTAACCAGCTGATTTTTATTGTAGCGTGCAAAGGAATAGGCTTCCAGTAATTTGTTCTTTTGATATTTTTTATCGAGCAATACATCGGGAAATCCGAGTTCTTCTGCTACCAGCCTTGATGAAAGCTCCAGGTAAAAACTCAATTCGTTCCGGTACCCGGGTTGTTTGTACTTCAGCCATCCGAGATAATTGATCTGGCCATTCTGGATGTCCAGGTAATAATAGTCGGTGCCGGGAAGCTGCATGCTGCCACCCGACAACATGTCGGCATAATAATCATAACAATTCACCCATTGGCTCACTGAATCTTCATCAACAAGAATGTTGACATCGGGTTCACAAACCTGAAAACGGATCTTGTACTTCCCCCAGAAACCATTGAAGTACCGGTTTCGCAGATAATTAAAAATCTGGTCGTCAGGAACCTGTGAAAAAAGATACCGCTGAAAGGTTTCATCGTTGCTGAGTTTTTCGCTGATATCATAAAGCAGGTATTCAGCCACGGGATCATGCTGGGTAGCCAGATTGCTGGCCAATACCCGCATGTTGTTCATCAATTTTTGCCGGGTGTAGTTCGAAAAGAAATAAACGGAATAAACCGAAAAGAACATGACCATAAATGCCATGGTGGTGAAATTTCCGGCCGGCATGTTCCGGTATTTAGTGAAAGCCAGCATGGCAAACAGCATCATAAAAGCCACGTAAGATCCATAGTCGAGCCGGTAGCCAAAAAGGCAGAGCAGCAAGAAAATACCTGAACTTACCAGAACAAAAACCAGCAATAACTTAATCAGGCTGCAGGTGAACGGACAAATCGAGAGCAGTTTATTGGTCAGCAAAAGTAGCCCAATAAAATGTATAGCCGTGATGGTAAGCCCGATAACCGTGTAAACGCCCAATGAAGCTACCCTGTAAAACTCAAAGTTGATGGTTGAATGCAGGATCAGCGTTGACAGCAGAAAATGGGTGTAAATAAAAAAACAAGTGAGCACAGTAACCATGATCACAACAGCAGCAGGGTTCCCACCCGGTTTTTCTTTTGCTTTTGGCACCGGGAATGTGAATGCTGAAAAGAATTCGATTATAATAAACAGGATCAGCAGCGTATTGACCAATACGTCGCCCAGTGACGGAAGCCATGCTGATTTGGCAAAGGGAACGGGGCCGAATAATTCCAGATCGTAGAGGTTAACCGGAATATGATATCTGTACTGAAGCCAGCGCATTACGGCAATCAAAGGAATAAGCATCAGCAGGGCAAGATTCCGCAAGCCCGGTTTCCTGATCCGGCCGATGAAGCTATGAATGAGCAACAGCAAACTAACCAGGGCCAGCAGAAACATAACCGGGATGAAGTATTTCTCAAAGCCTGCGTATCGGATCTCTTCTCCACTGAACTTAATAGAGAACAGGTAGATGCCTTCCCAATCCAGAACAGAAAACGAACCCGGCTTTGCTTCGGTATACAATTCTGTAGATGCAGGCAGTTTCAGATCAGGTTGAAAACGGCTTTCCAGGTAATTATTCTCATAGGGATATTCGGTTTTTACCAGAATGAGCCCGTATGCCCTTAAGGAATCATTGAGATAAGGTTTTATAACATACCATGCGTTGGAAATAAACTGAAAATGCCTTCCGGTAAAGCTGCCCTTGTCAAAAAGTGAAAACGACAGGGAATTATCCGACCAATAAATCAGGCTGTCATTGCGATATGCAAGCACAACTATTCCTTCGTTTCCCGGGAGGGGTGTGTTGAGTTGCCAGTTGCCGTCCTGCAACTTTTCCACCAACCGGTCAGTGCGCCTGAACTTTTTGTTTATTTCTTTCTGCAACCGGCGGTGATCGGCTTTTTTATAATGCCAGTTGTCCAGCAGCAGATTCCCGGACACCGCAATCAGCAACAATATCAGAAAGGTAATGATGTATCTGCCCGTTTTCATAATTATAGCTGGTGCATTATTTGGTTGAGGTTTCAAGCATGATGATAAGGTTCTCCCCTGATGATGGTAAAAGCCCTGTAGAGTTGTTCCAGGAAAACCAGCCGCACCAGCTGATGCGAGAAAGTCATGGACGACAAGGAAATCCGGTGGGGCACTGCCTGATACACCTCTTCAGAAAAACCGTAAGGCCCGCCGATCACAAATGCCAGGTGACGTGTTCCCCGGTTCATGGCTTGCTGCAGGTATCCCGAGAAAGCTTCCGAACCGTATTGCTTTCCTTCCACATCCAGCAAAACTGCATGGTCCGATTTTTCAACAGCTGCCAGCAGCATTTTGCCCTCCTGTTCCTTCTGAACCTGAAACGATTGGTTCCTGGATGGTCGTGGTGCGTTCAGGTAAGTCATTTCAAACGGCACATAGTGCTTCAGCCTTTTTTCATACAGGATAATTCCCTCTTTCAGATATTGATCCTGCGTTACTCCAAGGTTAATCACACTAATTTTCATGTTATAATGTTGTTCCGGAATGCAATAGTTGGCCCGGAATTTGTTAATTGATGTTAATTGAATTAAATAATTAAATTTGTGATACAAATGATTTTATCATCAGTCAAAAATACTTTATATTTTAAAATAAGCATGATAAACGCCAAGCTGAAGATCAACAGATTTAAGATATTCCTTACCTTATTGCTGTTGATGTTACCTATGCAGGTGATAATCAATGCATCGGAATATGACGAAATCCCTTCTGCCATTGTTGAAGCCCTGAAATCAGGCAATGTTGCCCATCTTTCGAAATTCTTCAACTCCAGCATTGAACTGGCCATCCCGGGTCAGGAAGATATTTACAGCAGCCAGCAGGCGGAACTCATTGTCAAGAACTTCTTTATAAAGCATGTGCCGAATAATTTCGTGATTTTGCACAAGGGCGGAAAAGAAGGAGCACAATATGCCATTGGTAACCTTTCCACCTCAACGGGTAATTACAGGGTAACCATGCTGATCAAGATGAAAGACAGCAAACCTTTTATACACCAACTCCGATTTGAAGAAGATAATGCCGAATAACTACTTCGACAGATTCATTGAAAACGCGCTCAAAGAAGATATAGGTGACGGCGATCACACGTCACTCGCCTGTATTCCGGCTGATGCTGCCGGCAAAGCCAAATTGCTGGTTAAGGAAGAAGGCATCCTCGCCGGCATAACGGCAGCTGAAAAAGTTTTCCGCCAGCTTGAAGAAGATATCCGGCTTGAAATTTTCAGAAAAGACGGAGATCATGTGTGGCCCATGGATGTTGCTTTTTTTGTGGAAGGTAAGGTCCATACCCTGTTAAAGGCTGAGCGACTTGTTTTAAATATCATGCAACGGATGAGCGGCATCGCCACCACCACCCGCCAATATGTTAACCGGCTGGAAGGATTGAAAACCAAAATTCTTGACACCAGAAAAACCACTCCAGGCGTTCGTTTTCTTGAAAAAGAAGCGGTAAGAATAGGCGGCGGCGTGAATCACAGGATCGGCCTCTATGATATGATCCTGATCAAGGACAACCACATCGATTTTGCCGGAGGCATTGAAAATGCCATCAGGCGCACACATGAATATCTTGAAGCTAAGGGTATGCGTCTTCTCATAGAAGTCGAGGCCAGAAGCCTTCAGGATGTCGGCAAAATAATGGAAACAGGAGGGGTTAACCGCATCATGCTCGACAATTTCGGTATTGACGATACGAAGAAAGCGGTTGAACTGATCGGGGAACAATACGAAACAGAATCTTCGGGCGGAATTACCATTGAAAACATCAGGGATTATGCCGAATGCGGCGTCGATTATATTTCTGTGGGCGCGCTGACGCATCACATCAAAAGTCTCGACCTGAGTTTAAAGGCAGTAAATTACTAACCTGATGAGTTCCGAAGGCAGCGGGCGCACATATAAATACTTCGACTCTCATATACACAGGTTGGGCGACCACTGCCGGAAAATCAGCTTCCCCGGTTCAAAGGGACTGTCATTTTACGAGGTAGTCAGTCTTTTTATCCAGGGCCTTCTCAAAGGCTCATTGAACATCAGGGCAACGTCCATTGCTTTTCATTTCATGCTGGCCCTGGGCCCGGCGGTAATATTTACTGTTGGCCTCATACCCTACCTGCCGTTGCGGAATGTTCAGGTTGGCCTGATGGATGTGCTGATCGACATGATTCCCGAAAATTCCTACCTGATGCTTGAATCGCTTTTGCAGGAGGTTTTTAATAAACATCACGGGCTGCAAATCTTCGGATTCCTGGTAACTATGTTTTTTATACAGAAAGGATTAAACGGCGTCATCGAGGCTTTTAATGCCACTTATCATACGGTGGGATCGCGTCCGTGGTTTGAACGGCACATGATATCCCTGGGCTTGTTTGCCATCTTCTTTGTTCTGGTGGCCGTGGCCCTGGTTTTGCTTTTCTTTAATTACATGGGTGTCAAGCATTTACATGAATCCGGCATGGTTAAAGCCCAGACTACATTCACCCTGCTGTTGGTAGGTAAATGGGTGGTGGTGCTGGCCGTCACCTACCTGGCAATTTCATTCCTGTACTTTCTTGCCCCGGCGCGCAAAACCAAGTGGCGCCTGTTCACACCGGGGTCCATTTTTGCCACATTGCTGTCAATCATCACTTCCTTTGCATTTTCCTATTTTGTGAACCATTTTGCACCCTTCAACCGTTTCTACGGATCGGTAGGCACCCTGATTGCCGTAATGCTTTGGATGAACTTCAACGCACTGGCCCTGCTGGCCGGCTTTGAGTTGAATGCCAGTATCAAAAACGCCCGGTTTAAAAAGCTTGAACCTTCGGTGATTTGAGTTGTTGTATGGTTAACAACCATGCATATGACAGCACTACACGATATCCGCAGGGAATACGCGCAATCGCGTCTCGACATTGACCATCTTGATCCCGATCCGCTGGTACAGTTCCGTTTCTGGCTCAATGATGCCATGAAGGCGGAGGTGCCTGAACCCACGGCTATGGTTCTTTCCACATCATTGCCGGGACAGCGCATATCGTCGCGTGTGGTATTGCTGAAAGATATAGACGGCGACGGGTTTACCTTTTTCACCAATTACCAGAGCAATAAGGCGCAGCAGATTGAAGCCAATCCGGCCGGGGCCTTGCTGTTTTTCTGGCCTGAGTTGGAAAGGCAGGTGCGGATTGAAGGAAAGATATTGAAAGAACAGCAGCATAAATCAGATGAATATTTCAAAAGCCGTCCCGAGGGCAGTAAAATAGGTGCATGGGCTTCACCCCAGAGCCGCCGCGTGCCCAACAGGGAATACCTTGAAAATTTGCAGCAGGACTACCTGAAGCTTTTTAAAAGCAGGGCTCTTGAAAGACCGGAATACTGGGGCGGTTACAAGCTCATCCCCAACCTGGTTGAATTCTGGCAGGGCAGGGAAAACAGGCTGCACGACCGGTTTGAGTATACCCGGAACGGCGGGACGTGGGAGGTGTTTAGGCTGGCGCCGTGAAGCAGGGACAGATTCAAGATACAAGAGCCAAGAGTCAAGACAGGCTCAAGTTAGGCTCAGGCTGTGCCTGAGTCGTTTCTATGTTTCCAGGCTATGCCTGCTTATGATAAGGCCAACAATTATGAATTCTGTTTCTGAGAATTACTTCTTCAGCGAAGCAATCCTTTCTTCCAGCGCCCTGATCTTGGTTTCGGCATCAGCCCTTTTGCGGTTCTCGAGCTCGATTACTTTGGCCGGAGCATTGCTTACGAATTTATCGTTACCCAGCTTTTTCATCACCGATTCCAGGAAACCGCGGTTGTAAATGAGCTCCTCCTGCAATTTTTGCAATTCTTCTTCCTGGTTATGCAAATCGCCGACGGGTATGTAATATTCTGCATTGGCTGTGATCAAACTTACTGCTCCTTCAACTTTCTCCGAAATAATTTGAATCTGCTCCAGGTTGCCCAACCTGATAATCACCTCGTCATAATCGTTCTGATAGTTCACCGGCTTAATGCAAAGAGTAAGCTTCTCCTTGCCCGGTATTTGTTTTTCAACACGGGTATTACGGATAAAAGCAATTACCTCCTTCACCTGTTCAAAAAGGCTCAACTTATCCTTGTCAACAGGCTTTATAGAAGGTACTTTCTCATACATCAGGCTGTAACCCTGGGGTCTTTCTTTTAGCAAGTGCCAGATCTCCTCGGTAATAAACGGTACAAAAGGATGCAATACCCGCATCATGACCTCGAACATTTCAACGGTTGCCTGGTAGGTGCGGTGGTCAATGGGTTTCTGATAATCGGGCTTGATAATTTCGAGATACCACGAGGAAAACTCATCCCAGAAAAGCTTATAGGCTATCATCAATGCCTCAGAAATCCGGTACTGTTTAAATGCCTCTTCTATTTCGGTTATACCCTGCTTGAGGCGCTCATAAAACCAGATGATGCCCATTTGAGCAGCTTTGGAAGGCCGCGCCTCCTGATCAATCTGCCACGATTTCACCAGCCTGAAAGCATTCCACATTTTATTGGCAAAGTTGCGGCCCTGTTCCGAAAGGCTTTCATCAAACAGCAGGTCGTTACCGGCAGGTGAACAAAGCAACATGCCCACACGCACACCGTCGGCACTGTATTTCTCAATCAGATGCAGCGGATCAGGCGAATTGCCAAGCGATTTCGACATTTTGCGGCGTTTGGTATCGCGTACGATGCCAGTGAGGTAAACATTCTTAAAGGGCTTTTTCCCGCGGTATTCATAGCCTGCCATGATCATCCGGGCCACCCAGAAGAACAGGATCTCGGGTGCTGTAACCAAATCGTTGGTGGGATAGTAATACCTGATATCGGGATTATCCGGATTCCGGATCCCGTCGAATACCGAAATGGGCCACAACCACGAAGAGAACCAGGTATCCAGCACATCCTCATCCTGCCGCAGATCGCTCTCCTGCAGGTTGTTGTTGCGACTCTTTTCCCTGGCCAGCTCCAGTGCTTTGGTAATGTTTTCAGCTACCACAAACTCATTACTGGTTCCTATATAGTATGCCGGGATGCGTTGTCCCCACCACAGCTGGCGCGAGATACACCAATCCCTCACATTTTCCATCCAGTTCCGGTAGGAGTTTTTGTACTTGGAAGGATACAGCACGATATCGTCGTTCATTACATGATCAAGGGCCGGTTTGGCCATGTCCTTCATTCGCAGAAACCACTGCATCGACAGGCGGGGCTCAATAACCGCGTCGGTACGCTCAGAATACCCTATTTTGTTTACATATTCTTCAGTTTTTACCAGCAGCCCTACCTCTTCCAGCTTTTTAACAGCCAGGTCGCGGGCCTTGAAACGATCGATGCCCACAAACACAATGGCCTTTTCGCTTAATGTACCGTCTTCATTAAAAATATCGATACTTTCCAGGTTATGACGGATACCTATTTCATAGTCGTTGATGTCGTGCGCCGGAGTAATTTTCAGACATCCGGTTCCGAATTCCATATCCACATAACTGTCCTGAATAACAGGAACAACCCTGTTAACAAGCGGTACAATTGCCTTCTTGCCAACCAGCTGCCGGTAACGCGGATCCTCCGGGTTCACGCAAACGGCTGTATCACCCAGGATGGTCTCGGGCCGGGTGGTGGCAATGGTTACAAATCCATCTTCGCCCTGAATGGGATATTTCACATGATACAATTTCGATTTGACTTCACGGTAAATGACTTCCTCATCCGACACGGCGGTTTTCGCCTGCGGATCCCAGTTCACCATGCGAACGCCCCGGTATATCAATCCTTTGTTAAACAGGTCAATAAAAACCCGGATTACACTTTCCGACATTTCATCATCCATGGTGAATTTGGTACGATCCCAGTCGCATGATGCGCCCAGCTTTTTCAATTGCTCCAGGATGATATCACCATGTTTGTGCCGCCATTCCCATGCATGCTCGAGAAATTGTTCACGGGTCAGTTTCTTTTTATCGATTCCCTCGCTTTTCAGCTTGGCCACCACCCGGGCTTCCGTTGCTATGGAAGCATGGTCGGTACCCGGCACCCAGCAGGCATTCAGTCCTTTCATACGGGCACGCCGGATAAGGATATCCTGTATGGTGTTATTCAGCATGTGCCCCATATGCAGCACACCGGTCACGTTGGGCGGCGGAATCACAATGGTATAGGATTTCCGGTTATCGGGAACTGATTTGAAAAAACCTTTATCCATCCAATAGCGATACCACTTATCTTCAACCTGTGCCGGATTGTACTTGCTGGGAATTTCCATCTGAATAACTAAGATTAATTGTAAAGAATTTTCAGCGACAAAAATAGAATTTTTCAGGGATTAACAGGTACGGTATAACGAATTAGAAGGGGAGCGGATTTTGAAATTGTTCATATTTTATCAAATAATTGAACCGCATTAGTGTAAATCTATTAATTTTGCATGCAATTTATTTCATGTTGTCATGAGGAAAATGATCGCATTTTATGGTATTGCTGCCTTTTTTGCAATTGTCAGCTGTTCGCAAACTCCCCAACCTGCTGCAGCTCAAAACGCGGGTGCGGCCATTGAATTCGAAACCACTGAACATGATTTCGGCACCATCCCTTATAAAGGCGACGGAACGTTTGAGTTTGTTTTTAGGAATACCGGGAAAGAGCCGCTGCTGCTGACCAATGTGCGCTCATCTTGTGGCTGCACTGTGCCGGAATGGCCTAAAGAGCCCATTAATAAAGGAAAACAGGGCGTAATTAAGGTACGCTACAATACCCGCATTTCAGGAAGTTTTGCCAAATCAATCTCGGTATACACCAATACCGGCGAAGGCCCTGTTGTTTTGATTATCAGGGGCAAGGTAGAAGCGCCTCCTGCAGCGTCGGAAGACGCGACAGATAAATAATTCCACACTTGCAATCATTCACATTTACTTTTTCCAGACAAGCCTGCACCTGCAGGAAAATTTCACTCCAAACAATTATCAGCTATGCCCGAAATTTCGAAACGCGGTATGTTAATGCCGAATTCGCCCATCCGCAAACTGGTTCCCCTTGCCGAAGAAGCTCAAAACAGGGGATGCAAAGTATATCGTTTAAACATCGGACAACCCGACCTGCTCACCGCGCCCAAAGCGATGGAGGCCATTCGCAACATCAGCGCCAGCGTAATTGAATACGGACACAGTGCAGGAAATGAATCACTGCGCCGGAAATTTGCATCATTCTATGAAAAAATAGGCGTCAGCCTGAACTATGAGGATATTCTGATTACAACCGGTGGTTCCGAAGCCATCACGCTCACCCTGCTCACCTGCCTGAATGCAGGAGATGAGATTATTGTACCTGAACCTTTTTACGCCAACTACTTCAGCTTTGCCACAGCTGCCGACGTAAAGGTGGTTCCGGTTACCTCAACCATTGAAAATGGTTTTGCCCTGCCCCCCATCAGTGAATTCGAACAGAATATTACACCCCGAACGAAGGCCATCATTATTTGCAACCCGAACAATCCCACCGGATACCTGTATTCCTGGAAAGAACTGGAACAAATCAGGGACCTGGTGATCAAATACAACCTGTTCTTTATTTGCGATGAGGTGTATCGGGAACTCTGCTATGACGACAATGAAATCAGGTCGTCCATGCTGCTTGAAGGGATCGACAAGCACCTGATCCTCATCGATTCCGTATCAAAAAGATACAGCGCCACCGGCTTGCGGGTGGGCGTGATGGCCTCGCGCAACCATGATCTGTTGCAGACGGCCCTCAAATTCTGCCAGGCCAGGCTGTGCCCGCCAAACATCGGACAACTGGCTGCCGAAGCAGCGCTCGACTCACCCCCGGAATATTGTGAATATATATACAACTCATTTCTTGAACGCCGCAATTTCCTGGTAAAGGCACTGAATGAAATTCCCGGGATCTACTGCCCCACCCCCAAAGGTGCATTCTATACCATGGTAAGGCTGCCGGTTGACGATGCCGAGAAATTTTCCATGTGGATGCTGCAGGAATTCGAATACAACAAACAAACCGTGATGCTGGCCCCCGGTTCGGGCTTTTACACAACTCAGGGTTCGGGGAAACAGGAAGTGCGCATTGCCTATGTGCTGAATATCGACGATCTCAGAAATGCCATGGAATGCCTGAAACGGGGACTGGAACAGTACCCGGGGAGGATTTGAACACCAAAGAAGTAACATCGAACATCGAAGAATTAGAACCGAACACCGAACAAGGAACACCGAACGCCGAACTTCGGATCTTGACTCTTGGTTCTTGGTTCTTGACTCTTGGTTCTTATAGCTCCAGCTTCAACTGTGTCGGCGGCAGAGAACCAACAGCGGCAGCTGCAGCAGCAGTTGCAGGGACGAAGACCACCTCCCCCGGCGCATACCTCGAAGTAAGGCAGATCTGATAGCGTTCGCGCAGCTCGCTGAACCGATCCATGGCCTTTTCGGGCGTGTTGTTTTCAGCCGACAGGTGACTCAGAAACACCAGCTGTAGCTGATTTCCTGAATGCCTGTTGATCAGGTCAAAAGCCTGGTCATTCGACAGGTGCCCGTGATCCGATGCAATCCGTTGCTTCAGATGCCAGGGATACCTGCCATCCCACAACATTTTTTCATCGTAATTGCTTTCCAGGAACAATACATGACAACGGGACAACTCACTGATGACTCTTTCACAGGCCACGCCGATATCGGTAAATACCCCCGTGTGGATGCCGTTGTAACTTACCCTGAACGAACAGGGCTGGGCTGCATCGTGGTTCTTAAGAAAAGGAAATATGCTGAATGACCCCACGGTAATTTCAGTACCCGGCTCAAAAAACCGCGGTGCCAGCGGTTTGTGGTTGTTGTACATGGCAGAAAACGTGCGGCGTGTGGTATAAACCGGTACCATCAGCTTCTTGCCCAAAACCCGCGCACCACATACATGGTCGGCATGCTCATGCGATATGAAAATGGCCTTCACCAGGGCTGGATCGAGATTTTGTTGCTTCATCCGGTTGATGGTCTGCCGGCCTGAAATACCGGCATCTACAAGTATTGCTTCCCGGCTGTTCCCAATATAATAGCAGTTTCCGTTACTGCCTGAAGCTATGGCACATAGCGTAATCATTCACGACACCCGTTTTTGTAATTCCAGGCAAAGTTAAACTACTTTGTGAACTAAATTCCCCATGACAGAAAAAGCCTTCAACAATATGAAATCTCCCGAATTCTTAATAATCTTGTAATATAGTTTAACAAGTGAAAGCAACAGATCAGAAAAGGCGAAAAGTTGACCTGGTGGTTATTTCTGATGTGCACCTGGGGACCTTTGGCTCTCAGGCCGGGGAGCTGAACCGCTATTTGATGAGCATCAAACCCAAAACGCTCATCCTCAACGGTGACATCATCGACTTCTGGCAGTTCCGCAAGCGTTACTGGCCCGATGCACACATGAAGGTGATCAAAAACATCC
>JAWOJJ010000124.1:0-20840 GCA_046481675.1 Bacteroidales bacterium
ATTTTACCTTCGGTAATATGGAGCTTATCTGCCACAAAGGGAATATAGGTCACCCAGGTGCTGAATACCAGGCTGAAACATGAGTACAAAAAAGCAGGGGCAAAGTATTTGCGACGCTGAAAGAATATTTTAACCGACACCATGACCTTAGAAAATGCGTTGCAAAACTAACATCTTTTAGGCGCCTGTGAAAAAGCAATTGACGATTCTTGCTGTTGATAAATTCATATTATGTTTCGCCAACAAAAGCTGCAAAGATCCGGTGAATGTATTCTTTCTGGTAGGTGTTCATAAACAGGGATATACAGATGGAGCGTTGTTTGTAATTACAATTACTATTCAGCCTCACGGATGAGGTATTCGGTAAGGTTAGTATGATGGTCGAGTTTCATCTTTTGCCTCAGCCGGTAGCGGCCAATTTCAACTGCACGGGGTGAAATGTTGAGCAGGTGGGCCATTTCCTTGGTGGTGAAGTTCATCCTGAGGTAAGAGCACAATCGCAGGTCATTGGGAGTGAGGTTTTCGTATTTTTCTTTCAGTCTCCTGAAGAAGCCTTCCTGGGAGAGTTTCAGGTTATTCATGGCATTTTTCCATTCCTCGGTTTGTGAATCGAGTCCTTCCCGGATGATCCGTTCCATTTCCCTGACAAATTTCACCGGGTACTTGGATGAATCGGACTTCATGGCATCAATCTGTATCTTCAGCTCTTTCAGGATCTCGGTCTTTCGGATCAGGTAACGCATGGTCAGCATCAGTTCGTAACTCTTGTGATCGAGTTCGCTTTCGAGTTTATGTTTGCTGATTTCATATTCCACCAGCCTCCGATGCCGGTCGAGTTCAAACCTGAAAAACCGGATTCCCAGCCATACCAGTAAAGCTACGGTGAACACGTAGATTATTCCGGCAACAATGCTCAGATACCAGGGGCGCCTGATGGTAAAAGCGGTTTCCGTAATATCGTAACCGGCTGATGCTTTTACCTGCAGGTGATAGTGCCCGTGATTCAGGTTCAGGTAGGTGAACTGATCATGCGTGGTTTGGTGCCATTCGTCTTCTATTTCAGGAATCCTGTAAAGAAAAATTTTGTCGTTGATGTCAAATCGCGAAGCATCGGAAATAAAGGTGGTGAGGTTATGTTGCCGGTTGGGAACCAATGTTTGAAGTTCTTTACCCGAAGCTAAAATCAGGCTTTTGTTTTTTCCACTGAAAAGGAGGCGGCTGATGACGGGCGTTCCGGGATGTGCTGCCTCGATCAGCAGGTTGAGGTTGACTGTGGAGAATGCCTGCCGTGTAGGTATCAACATGGTGTTGCGGTCAAGGGCAATGATTTGCTGCTCACGGCCGGGCAAACTGATATATTTTTGTTCGAACTCGGCAATTTTTTGGGCTTCAAAAGATCTGTTGATATCAAAAAGTGCCAGCCGGTCACCCCTCATAAACCAGTAACTGCTCTTTTCGTGGTGAATGATCCGGGTGGCTGCCCGGTATTCCCCCAGGCTTTGCTCCGAATTTTGCAGTAACTGAAATTGCCTGTTTTCATAATCAAAGGTGTAAATGGCTGCGGAGGTCATGAACAACAACTGATTATTAACCATTGCCATGCTGATTTTTTCAGAGGTGTCGGCAATGGAATTAAAGTGCAACAAGCTCACCAGTGAATCCGCTTCTTCGTTCAACTCAAGGCGATACAGACCTTTTTGCGGATGAACAGCCCAAACATAACCCAGGTAATCTATTTCGAGGTAGCGGGTGGGCTCATTAAAGCCTTTTACCCTGCCGTTCCACTGCCAGTCGCCCCGGCTGTCCTTTCTGAAGCTCACTATGCCGGTGTATGTTCCTTGAAGCAGCAGGTTATTAAAGCCTGTAAAACAATAGCCTCCTGTTACATCGCTAATTTTCTGTATGCTCCTGCCTTTTATAAGAAAGGTTCCTTCGTTATGCCCGCATAGTAAGCGGTCGCCATATTCAAGTATCTTCCAAACCTGGCCCTGTGCTCCGGGTATGATGCCCAGGTTTTCAAAATGATACTGACCCTTTTCATGGCGGATATCACATACAAACAGCCCATGGTTGGTGCCCAGGTAAAGCAGGTTGTCTTTTTTTACAGCTGAGTAAACGGTACCCAAAGTTCCGTTGACATCCGAGAAAAGCCGGAAAGGACTTTCGGTATGGATGTAATTGGCTCCTTCGTCCAGGCCCACCCACAATCCTTTACGCGAATCCACGAAAAGCGACAACACCGTGTTGTTATTCAAGCCGTTGGTGTAATTGTATGTTTTAAGAATATTTCCGCTGCCATCTGAAAAGATGAGGCCGTTCAGTATAGTACCGAATACCAGAAGCGAATCATGCACAGCCAGGCCGGCGTTGCAATTGTGATATTTCAGTAACTTCGACAAGTTGTTGTTCAAAGGCGTAAAAGCGATTCCGTCATAATGGAAAATGCCGTTTCTATCGGTACAAATCCAAAGCTGATTACCGGGTCGTTCAATCAGGGCATGCACTTTTGTGGCAGCAATGGCCTGGCTTCCCTGAAGAAAGATAAACTCACTGCCGTTGAAACGATAAAGGCCTTTGTCGATAGCCTGAACAATAAAATCATTACCGGTTTTGAACATGAACAATAGGGTGCCCGGTCCGGGTATGATCTGTACTCCTTTACTGCTAAAAGCATAAATGGAGGTAAACGACTGAAAATAGACAATGTCATCTTTTTCCAGAATATTCCAGATCTCATCATTCTTTAATACCTGTATGCCGCGGGTAAGTGAATGGTAAACAAGACCTCCCTGACGGGTTTTCTCCCAAAAGCCAAAATCTTCGAACGAACCGGTAAAAATGGTTCCGGTTTTGTTTATATAAATTGACCTGATACCTTGCTTAAAGGGCAGCGTATACAACCTTGAACTGATACCATTGTATTCAACAAGCCCTTCTGAATTAGCAAAGTAGATGAAACCGTTTACAGGATTCTGGCTGATTCTCCAGTTCTGGTTTTCAACCGGCAGGTGATTCAGCAGGTATGGCCGGATAATATGTTCCTGGCCTGCCGGTTGTGAGATAACAGAAGTAAGTACAGCTAACCATAGAAGAGCTGATATGATAAAACGTATATTTTCTTTGTATTTGTTAAAAAGCATATGCCGGTTTTCCTTTGGCAAATCACAAAGGTAAATGTATTAAAAAACCGGCATTGAAGTTACATGTTCCTGATGCAAGGTTTCAGAATGTTCTTTGATAGTGAAACCCAGTTTAGTAAGCCCGTTCTGAATTTCGGGAGCCGACATAAAGAGGTCCCATAGTAAGGCACTCCGGTAGTTTTCTATCATAACCACAATAGGTCCCTGGTCTATGGCAAGGTAGTGCTTTGGATACCAGTTATGGTGTATGCTAAAACCATCATAAAAACCATATATACCAAAAATGCTGTCGCCAAGTACATAATAAAAGTACTTCAGGGCTTTCATAGATTCCTCAGGTGTATAGGGGATTGAAGACAGGGCGGCAGATGGTGTAATTACGCCCAGGTCGGCATTTTCTCCCGGAGCGTGGGCTGCGTAACCCGTGGGCGAGTACCCCGCAGTCAGTCCCCAGCAGACGGAGCTATAGCCCTTATAATTCAGTTTGTTTTCTACACACCATTGCCAGTTAATCAGGCTATGGTTGCGAACCAACTGAAAGTAATCGGCGTACCGGTCGGATAACCTGCGCGGGTCGAGACCCAGGTAGGAGTAATGCGACCAGAAGAGCGGTCCGCCATATTCCTCGGCATTATTGTATTTCAGAATCAGCGGATGTCCGTATTTTTTGTTGGATGAAGTCATTTGTCCGTTGCGTGCCCACCCCTGGTGGTAGGTATTGGCATCAACCGGATGGGTTGGCGATGAGGCGGCAAGTATATACGTTATCAGGCATTCATTATAGCCTTCAATGGGGAAGTTCATTTCCCATCCGTAATCAGGCGACCAATGCCAGTAGATTACAATTTCGCCTCCGCGGGTAAACCAATCCCATTCCACTTCGCACCAAAGTTTGTCGATTTCAGCACAAAGTGCTTTTTCATTTTCATTCCCGTTTGTAAAGTATTGCCTGGCTGTCAGCAACCCCTGGATGAGGTAGGCAGTTTCCACAATGTCGGCACCATTATCCTTTACGCTGAATGGTTTTACTTTGCCCGTTTCGCCATAAAGCCAGTGAGGCCATGCACCATGGAACCTGTCGGCTTGCCCGAGGAATTTTACAATTTGGGTGATCCGGTCAAAGCCTTGTTCCCGGGAAATAAACCTGCGTTCTATGCCTGTAAGCAGGGCCATTATGCCAAATCCAGTTCCGCCTGTTGTTACTACGTTCCTGTCGTTTTGCGGATAGTTGCCGTCAACATGGTATCTTTCGCGGGCCATTCCCGAAACCGGTTCAGCTTCATCCCAGAAATACTGAAAAGTACGGTACTGGGTAAGCGTGAGCAGGGAGTCGTCAGTGAGCTTTTCCCTTACCAATTCAAGGTTTGCAGGATGGTTCCGGCAGCCGGCAAAAATGACAGCTGTGAGTATTATCCAAACGGGTACTATTATGCGGTTACTGTTCATAGTGCTTAGTAAGAAAATCCTAGTAAGGTTAAGCCGCTCGTGATGTCGTGGTTGGTCATGAAAAGATCCCACAGCAGGCCGGTACGGTAATTTTCAATCATACAAACAATGGGCCCCTGGTCAATAGCAATATAGGAGGAGGCAAACCATTGTTCCTTCAGGCTGAAAGCATCATAAAAGCCGTATTGGCCCCACATCCTGTCGCCCAACACGTAATAAAAGAATTTCAATGCATCCATGCCCGCTTCGGGCACATAGGGAATTGATGCTATAGCAGCTGTGGGCGCAATTACACCCTTGTCGTTGGTTGGAGAGCTGGCGCTATAACTGTTGGGAATGTCACTGGCGGTGAGACCCCAGCAATCGCTGCCATAATAGGGATAATTCCTGGGGTTGGTTTTACAGTATTCATAGTTGATGCGGGCATGCGCCACGTTCTGTTGCCAGTAATTGGCATACTGGTCGTTCAGGTTGCGCGGATCGAGTCCGAGGAATGAGTAATGTGCAAAGAACATAGGGCCTCCGTAGTTTTCACCAAGTGGCAGGAGAACGTTATAAAAGCTGTTTCCGTTAATCATGGGGTAAGCGCCGTCACGGGCCCATCCCTGGTCATAAACAGTTTTGGGAACAGGATGTGTTGGGGATGCTGCTGCCAATACATAAACCATCAGGGCCTCATTCCACCCCTGTACCGGCATGTTTATTTCCCATCCGTAATTGGGCGACCAATGCCAGAACAACTTGTTCTGGCCTCCATTGCGATACCAGTCCCATTCCACGGTTTCCCACAGTTTTTGAATGGTGTCGCAAAGCGCAGTTTCTTCAGCCGGTCCGCTGTTGAAGTATTGTTTTGCAGTAAGCAGGCCCTGCATCAGGAATGCTGTTTCCACCAGGTCGCCTCCATTGTCTTTTGTGCCGAAAGGAATGACTTTCCCCGTTGAACCGTTCATCCAATGGGGAAAAGCTCCATGAAACCTGTCTGTTGAGGACTTGGCAAGAAAATTAACCATGGTGGTCAGCCGTTCCAGTCCCTGTTGCCTTGAGATAAAACCGCGCTCAATGCCCACAATTAAAGCCATGATACCGAATCCGCTTCCACCTGAGGTGACAATATCACCGGAGCCATAGCGTTCACGGGCCAATCCTGATACCGGATGGCCATGGATCCAGAAATAATCAAATGTTTTGCGTTGAACCAGTGTGAGTAGCGAATCGTCGGTGATTTGATGAAACTTGGGAGTTTCGTCGAGTGAAGTATTGAAAACAACTGAAAAACTTTCATAAATTCTTCCGCCCAGGTTATTGCCCTGGTCGAACAGCAGACGGTAAGTAGTAAGGCCTTCCAGTGGTGCGGGCAGCTTCAGGTAAAGGTTCTGCCTTTCAGTACCGAAGTGATAGGTGTAGGTGGTATCAATACCGCCGGTGATAAAGAGTTTTTTCCGGATGAATTGGGTGGTATCCACCCTGGTTTGAAATTTAATCCTGATGTTTACATTGTTATAATCAATGGCTGTGATGCTTCCATTGTTGGCCACAGCCATATTGTTGATCCAAAGGGAATCAACAAGAATTTCCCGGTCGAATGATTCTTCGGGTTCCTTGTTACAGGCTATGATCAATGCCAGTAAGGGCAAAAATATTTTTAAATAAATGCTGGTCTTCATCGTATTCAGGCTAAAAACCTGGTCAAATGTTACCTGCCTGAATGGCAGATTTGTAAAATGTGGCTGGTTCTCAGATTGCTTCAAACCAGCCACTTGCAAAGTAATGAACCCTAACTATTCAATCTGAGTTACTTCGGCTTCATAGAGATCCATGATTTCATCAGCTGTAAGCGCTTTCTTGTAAATTCTGAACTCATCAACCATGCCGCGGTAATAAGTCATCCATCCCTCGGGAGTTCCTGCAACCTGCTGTGGCCATGCGCCAAAATGGATCTTGGTCATATCCTGTCCCAGTTTGATGGGGCCAAGGAGAGGCTGATCACTTCCGTCTCCCGGATCGGGGCCGGCATAACGAATTGAAGTAAGTACCAGGGTGCCGTTGGCATATAATTCCATAGCAGATGTGGTTTTGTTGTAAACGGCAACTACGTGGTACCACATGTCATTCAGGAATTTTACACTTTGCTTGCGGATATCGTGTCCCTTCCAATCGGGCGATTCGCTGTCATAAAGGAAGAACTTCATGTCTACAGAATCGCCTTCTGCCTGACTTTCCTGCATCAGCGTGAGGTTACCCATAAAGCCATCGCCACCGTTAACAGCAAAAATTTTAGCCGCGCCGTCGGTGGTATGGGGTGTTTTAATCCAGCATGCCATGGTGAATTCGTCCAGCGTTTTCAAAGCAGTACCTGCAGCAACATTGTATTCGAAGTAGGCTTCAGTGGTGCTGCCCTGGTAGGCATTTCCTCTTCGTCCTGCTGTTATTGTTGCAGCGCCTACCTTTTGGTTGAATGTAATGGTGTTGTTGGCATATTGCACAGCCTCACCCTCTGTTTCAAAGGAGAAATAGGCAATCAGGCTGGAAGTTGCAATGGTATTGGGATCTATTTTCCCATCATCTTCATCATCATCGTCCTTTGAGCACGATGTCATCAGTAAGCCGCTCAGAACAAGGGTTCCAAACAGGACTCCAAAAAGGCCAAATTTGTTTTTCATAATTGATATAGATTAATTAAACATTGAATTTGATAGATCAGTATCCGACATTTTGTAAAAGATTTGGATTCAGTTGACGTTGAGCGGCGGGTATTGGATATACCTCGTGTTTGCCGGTGACAAAACCCTTATCGGCAAGCGCAGTAGCCGCATTCCCGGTACGGATCAGGTCGAAGAACCGGTCTTCTTCCAGGGCCAGTTCAGCGCGCCGCTCATCCCAGATATCCTGGAGTGTTGCGCCGCTGAGGTATTCAAGTCCGGCACGGTCTCTGACCAGGTACAGAGCATCATCTGCCGACAATCCGGATTGGGTTGTGTATGTTGCACCCTGAACCTTTGCCTCTGCATACATCAACAATACATCCGAATAGCGCAGGATGCGAACATTGTGTTCAAATCCGTAGCCGTTGTAATTCCATATGTTGTAAGACGATGGTGTATAAACCTTTCCGTTATAAACCGGGTTTACACAACCCGAACGGATGCTGTCGCCTTCGGGTGTTTTCGTTCCCCGGTACAAAAGTGTGGTTTCAGGTCTGATCACCTCACCGCGGGCAGTATAGAAGTTAATCAGGTTCTGGCTGGGTGTACAGAAGCCCCATCCCTGCATGTTGCTGGGATAATTGCCCCGGGGTCCCTGAACATAGGCGTATTCCATAAAGGTTTGATCACCAATGGTATTGCCCAGTGTGGAGCTTTGGATTTCAAAGAGCGATTCCCTGCTGTTTTCGCCGTCAACACTGAATACTTCGCGAAAATCATCAAGCAGTTCGTAATTGCCTGAGGCAATAATTTTATCGGTAAGCGAAACCACCGAGTCCCATTCCGCCTGGTACATATGAACCTTTGCCTTTAATGCCATGGCGGTATACCGGTTAATGCGCCCGGCCCACTCACGGGAATACTTTGCCGGCAGTATCTGAATGGCCTCCAGCAGGTCTTTTTCAATAAAAGCATAAAGCTGCGGAGTGGCAGACTGGCTTACTGATGCCAGTTGTTCTGCCGTAAGAAGCGTGTCAATAACCGGAACCTTTCCGAACAACCGGGTGAGGTTGAAATAGGCGTATGCCCTGATGGTTTTGACTTCGCCCTGGCACTGACGGGCATAAAGCTTATTGGCACTGTTCTGCATGGCGGCTTCAAACAATGGCAATTGATGAATGCTGTAATTGGCGCTGCTGACAATGTCGTAATAACCTTTCCATAAATCGTTAATAAGCCCGTTATCAGCCTCATAAGTGAGGTTGTCAAACTCCAGCACTGGCGGATTGTCTTCTGCAGAACTGCCTTTATCGGCATTGTCGGAGGCTATTTCAAAAGCACCAATATAGGGGAAAACATGGGCGCCATATGACCTGAGGCTGGCATATGCAGCACTAACCGACAAAAATATGTTCTCAGGTTTGGCATAATCAATGCCTACTGTGGGAACAGTACCTTCAGGCCGGTTGTTGAGCTCTTCCTCACAACCCGAAAGCATTAGGGCCAAACAGGCTAAAAATAATATGCTGAGCACTTTCATAAGGTTAAGTTTTGAGGTTAGAAACTTGCTTTAATTCCTACAGAATAAACAGCCTGCAGCGGGTGTACTGAATTATCCACGCCGCTGGCAATGGGGCTTCCCCCTATCTCGGGAGTAAAACCATTATAGGTAAAAAAGGTATAGGGCCGCTGGGCTGAAATGTAAATTTTCAACATGGGAACAAATGACAGTTTATTGATGGTATATCCTGCCTGGATATTCTGGATGCGGATAAACGATCCGTTTTCCACGAAGAAATCATTGGCCTGCTGAATAAATGAGTAATTATAGGCTGTTGCAGAGGGATATTTATCTGAATGATTGTCCTCGGTCCACCTGTTGTCATAGAAGTCCTTATCGTAATTTCCGTCGGTAAATACATCGCGGTTCATGCGCTTGGCATTGAGAATTTTATTGCCTGCCTGACCCAATAAAGAAATGTTCAGATCGAAATTTTTGATAACGAAACCTGCGTCAATTCCAGCTATTAGCCATGGAACAGCGCTGCCCAGATACACCTTGTCTTTTTCGTTGATGACCAGATCGTTGTTCTGATCTTTGTATTTGAAAAATCCGGCATTTTTAATGGTTTGGTCCACCGGATCGCGCAATGCATCTCCTTCGGATTTGTATACTCCGTCAATTTCGTATCCGTAAAACGATCCCACGGGATGACCCACTGCGGTGCGTGTGGTGTAATTGCCACGCACATATGCGCCCGGAATGTATTCACGGCCTTCCAGCTCAAGTACCTTGTTGTGAACTGTTGTAGCATTAATTCCAAGATTCATGCCCATGCCGCCCGGGAATTCATGTGTCCATTTCAGGCTGAGTTCAATGCCTGCATTAAGCATTTTACCATTGTTCCGGAGTTGTTCGGCAACGCCTCCTCCGGTAGCAATGGGCGTCATAAAGATGGCATGATTGGTAACCCTGCGGTAGAGATCCAGATCGCCCGACAATTTGTTGCCCTTAAGCGTGAAATCAAAACCTACATCGAATTCGTTTACCACTTCCCAGCGCATGGAATAGGGTACTACGGTTTGAGCTCCCATGCCATCAACGAGCACTCCTCCAAAAATAGCGGAACTGGCTGCTCCGGTTTGCCCCAGCACCAGATCTGAGTTTGCAGGAACATTGGCATTACCCAATAAGCCCCAGCTTGCCCTTGCTTTCAGATAATTAAAAAGCTGCTGGTTGGCCATGAAGTTTTCTTTGGTAAGTGTCCAGCCCAAACCAACAGAAGGGAAATAGCCCCACTTTTTCTGGAATTTCTGACTGCCGTCAGCTCTGAAGGTGAGGGTGACCAGGTATCTGTCGCTGTAATTCAATGTGCCCCGGGTAAAGTAAGAAATGCTGAAATGTTTTGACGGATCATCATTGGCCCAACGGTCAAGTGTGGATCCGTTCTTCAGGTATTTGCTCTGGTCGTCCATTCCGGAAACGTTTTTGGCGCGTCCGTCAATTTTATCCCACCTTTCAACGCGTGTTGACTGACCCAGCATTACAGTATAATAGAGCTTTCCTGACTGGTTGCGATAAGTCAGTGTGTTGTCAATTATTTGTTTTGAGGAATTGGAGAATGTGCGTGTAAGAACTGATTCCCGCACGCTTTGTGAGCCGCCGACATTGTATTCAGGTATGTAGTTCCGGATGGTAGCATTACCCAAATCCTGGTTGTATGCTATTTTGAAAGTCAGCTTGTCCCTTATTGGGTACATCTCAGCATAGGCATTGAATACCAGCCTGTAACCCTTGTCAACAGCGTCATTGTAATAGGCTGCGGCAACCGGGTTTCCGTATTGGTTGCCGAAACCGTAACGTTGCGGTGAATCAAAGGACAGGGGGTAGGCATCTACGTTGGCTGAACTATAAACGGGATAAACAGGTGGATTGACGTAGGCGCCGAAAAATGCGCCTTCGTTGGGACTGATTTTGTTGTAATTGGTAACTATGGTATTCAATCCTATTTTTATGAACTTGCTGACTTCCTGATCGAGCCGGCCCCTGATGTTGAAACGATTGTATGAATTCTCCACATCCATAATGCCTTCCTGAAACAGGTATGAGCCACCGAAGGAATAGGATGTATTTTCGAGGTTCCCTGAAATATCAACGCTGTGCCCGCTCATGGGGGCTGTTCTTACAAGTTCCCTGTACCAGTCGGTACTGACAGGATAGTTGGCAGCGTCTTTGGGTATGTAGCCGGTGGCATTGGCATTGGCATCATTCATCAATTCAACATATTCTTCGCGCGATGCCATTTTCATTATGTTAACCGGTACCTGAATACCGTAATATCCGTCGTAAGTAATGGAGGGCTTGCCGGTAGTTCCCCTTTTGGTGGTGATGAGTATGACACCATTGGCGGCGCGAACACCATAAATGGCAGCCGCTGACGCATCTTTGAGCACCGTGATGTCTTCGATGTCACCGGAACCCAGAAAGTCGATGTTGTCAACAAAGACACCGTCAACCACATAGAGTGGATTGGCATAATCACCGATGGATCCCACACCTCTTATTTTAACAGATGCTCCGCTACCGGGCACCCCACTGTTAATGATCTGAAGTCCCGGTACCTTCCCCTGAAGGGCCTGCATGGCGTTGGAAGTGACCTGACGCGACAGTTCAGACCCTTTAACGGTAACAATAGGTGCGGTGAGGTCTTTTACCCGCTGCGTACCATAGCCGATCACCACAACCTCTTCCATAAGAGTTGATTCGGTAACCAGCGTGACATCGATGGTAGTACTGTTGCCCACAGCAAAGTTTTGCGAAGCCATACCCACCATGGAAAAAACCAGTGTGTCTGAGGGTGCGGCATCAATTGAATAATAACCGTCGCCATCGGTGACTGTTCCCCGCAATGTGTTTTTTATCTGGATGGTTACACCGGGCAGTGATACCTGCTGATCATCAATTACCCTGCCTTTAACAAGTTGCTGGGCACTGGCAGGTAACAGGCTGAGTGGTATCATCAGAATTACAGGCAGTAATTTTTTCATGGGTGCAGATATTTGTACCAAGTTATGAAGACTCTGTTTGGTAATGCTTTTTATGATATGCTTATTGAACTTCACACAGGGAAAATAAAGGATAAAAATCAACTTCATTTTACCTCAACAGGCAATCGTAAAGAACTAAAAAACAAATGGATAACATGTTAATATGTTCCTGTAAATTGCAGGTATGAACGGTCCAAACCTTAATTTTACTGGTTTCTTGTTATCCAAACTTTTAAGGAAATAACCAACTTCCAATTCATTTTGTTCCGAACTTTACTTTATGAAACAAATCAGACTTCAATATTTTCTGGGCGTCATGCTTATGTTGTTTTCCTGTTCCGAAAAGGAAAATACAGGTAAGCCGGATAACCCGGCATTTGATGTATTTGTTGAGTCCGATTCGGTTGTTTTTGCTGTAATCGGCGATTACGGTCTTTCCGGTGATCCGGAGAAGCAGGTGGCTGACATGGTGAAAAGCTGGAATCCAGATTTTATTATCACTGCCGGCGATAACAATTATTATAAGGGAATGTGGATTACCCTGAAAGAAAATATCGATCAGTATTATGGCGACTACATATACAATTTTGATGCTCCGTTGAAGCTACAGTGCCAGGGTAAAGCATTTGAAGACCAGGTGAATCGTTTTTTCCCAACCCCGGGGAATCACGATGACAATAACCTGATTGGGTTAAATCCGTATTTCAGCTTCTTTACCCTTCCGGGTGATGAAAGCAATTACAAATTTGTATGGGGCCCTGTAACCTTTTATTCCATAAATGTTTTAAGCTCATATGTCGGTGTTGGCAGAGTATGGCTCGAAGAGCAGGTTGCCCTGCTGCAAACACCTTTTAACATAGTGTGTTTTCACTACGGTCCTTATTCTTCAGGTAATCATGGAAATATGGAGGAAACGCAGTGGAACTTTCACGGATTGGGCATTGATGCGGTCTTCGCCGGCCATGATCATATATACGAAAGGATTGAGAAAAAAGGAGAGAAGGGAACCTGGTACATTATTAATGGTCTTGGAGGTTTTGCAAAAAACGGTGGCTGTAATTCCAATCCCTTGTCTGCTGATGAGTTCAACACTTTCTGCTTTGATGGGGAATTTGGTGCTGTTAAGGCTTTTGCAACCCATAATAAGTTGATCATTGAATTTTTCGCAATTGGTAATCCACAGGCAATAGACCGGGTTGAAATTTTCAAGTAAAGGATTAACCTGACTAAACTGATGTTAAACAGTTGCTGCAGTTAGGTCTTATCGGTTCATTCTTGTATATTTGTTTAAATAACGACTTTTAAATCCGCACTTATGAGAACTGCATTATTGTTATTTGCGCTTGGAATCAGTGCCTGCGTCCTTTCGCAGGAGGTGATGATCAATATACCAGGACGCACCAGTTTTTCCCTTAACGGAAAGTGGAATTATATTGTAGATCCTTATGAGAACGGTTATTATGATTACCGTTACGAGCCCTTTGATAAAAATGAGAACCCCACCGGAGGATATTTTCTCGACAGGAAGCCGGCCAGTAAATCGGACCTGGTGGAATATGACTTTGACCTGATGCCTGCACTCACTGTGCCAGGCGACTGGAATTCGCAGGATGACAAACTTTTTTACTATGAAGGCACCGTATGGTATCGTAAGTTGTTTGAATATACCAAAAAGGATGCTTCGAACCGGTTATTTCTTTGCTTCGGCGGAGCCAATTACGAGACCGATGTATATTTGAACGGCCGGAAACTGGGCAAACATACGGGAGGTTTTACACCCTTTAATTTTGAAATCACCGGCAACCTGAAAGAAGGCCCTAATTCAGTGGTGGTGAAGGTTGACAACAAGCGCAGACGTGACGGGGTGCCTACGCTGAACACCGATTGGTTCAACTACGGTGGCATTACACGCGATGTATGCCTGGTTGAAGTGCCCGGAACTTTCATATCGGATTACTTTATTCAATTGGAAAAAGGAAGGCAGGACCTGATATCGGGGTATGTAAAATTGAACGGACAACAGTCTTCGCAGAAGATAAAGATTGAAATACCTGAATTGAAAATTGCCACCGAAGTAAATACCGACGAAAAGGGAATAGCCAGCGTGACCATTCCGGTAAAAAAACTGGACCGATGGTCGACCGCCAATCCAAAGCTTTACCAGGTGAACATCTTCGCGGCGGGTGATGTAATCAGCGAAAAGATTGGTTTCAGAAATATAGAAACCAGGGGTACCGATATCCTGCTGAACGGAGCGTCTGTATTTCTCAGGGGTATCTGTATTCACGAGGAAAACCCGATGCGCGGGGGCAGGGCTTATTCCGTTGAGGATGCCCGCATGCTGCTGGGATGGGCAAAGGAACTGGGCTGTAATTATGTACGACTGGCCCACTATCCGCACAATGAGAACATGGCCCGGGTGGCTGACGAAATGGGCATACTCCTGTGGGAAGAGAACCCGGTTTACTGGACCATCCTGTGGGATAACCCCGGCACATTTGAAAATGCCCGCAATCAACTCACCGAACTGATCACACGAGACAAAAACAGGGCTTCCGTGATCATCTGGTCAATGGCCAATGAAACCCCGGTAAGCGATGCCCGCACCAATTTCCTGAAAAAGCTGGTTACCCATGCACGTGAACTCGACAATACCAGGCTGATTTCAGCGGCCATGGAGGTGCATCGTGATCCCGGCAAGCCATACGACCGGATTGTGGAAGACCCCTTTGCTGAATATACCGACCTTGTGAATTTCAATGAATATGTTGGCTGGTACGACGGATTACCGCCGGATTGCGACAAAATCAACTGGGTCATCAAATACAGCAAACCGGTTATGATCAGTGAAGTGGGAGCCGGGGCCTTACAGGGGCTGCATGGAGATGCGCTTACACGCTGGACCGAGGAATTCCAGGAAGACCTGTTCAGGCGAAACCTGGCTATGTTGTCGAAAATTCCCCAGTTCCGGGGCGTATCACCCTGGATTCTTTGCGATTTCAGGTCGCCGCGCCGGCACCTGGCAAACATACAGGACGGTTGGAACCGCAAAGGACTGATTGGCGAAAACGGCACCAAAAAGAAAGCCTTCTACATTGTCCGTGATTTCTATCGGAAAAAGGAATTGGAGTATTCAGCGAGGTAATGATTCCGGAAATATTCCTAAAGCTCCGCGAATACAAGGCCGAAATTTTTTTCACACAATTTTTTGAATTTCTGATGCCATATAAAAATATTATTTTAACTTGCCGTTAACGTACACGAACTTTTTTATCAATGGGAAAAAGCATGAAACCGGCGCAGCGGAGGGTAACCATAAAGGATATTGCTGCCATGGCCAATGTGTCTATTGGAACTGTTGATCGTGTACTGCACAAAAGGGGAGAAGTCAACCAACAAACGGAAGAACGCGTGATGTCGTTTGTGGAAAAGCTGGGGTACACACCCAACCTGCTGGCCAAATCACTGGCGCTTAAGAAGAGCTTCAACATCGTTTCGCTGATCCCCGATGCCGGAGCGGACAATCCTTACTGGAAGGAACCGGTTACCGGTTTTAACAGGGCAACCGAAGAATTGAACGACTTTCATGCCAAAATCCTGGTTAATTATTTCGACTCGGGTGATGTGAATTCTTTTGTGAAGGAATTCAACAGGATCATGGACCTGAAACCGGATGGTATTATCATGGCTCCTAATTTTCACGATGCTGCCGTGGATCTGATGCCCAAATGTAAAGCCCTGAACATTCCGGTAATATTATTCGATAACAACCTGGATGATGGTTCGGGACTTGCCTACTTCGGTCAGAATGCCCTGCAAAGCGGTGTTGTGGCTGCCAAATTAATGCATTACGGTTTGCCGTTAAATGCCCGGGTCCTTATTTTCAACCTGGCCAGGAACAAGGTGATCACACGACACATGATGCGCCGGGAACAAGGGTTCCGTCAGTATTTTGAAAATAATTCCCGCGCTCAGGGAATTCAGATCATGTCGGTTGAGGCAGACCTGTCAAAGGATACCGAACCGGCAGGTACCCTTGAAAAAGTTTTTAAAACGAACCCGGATATTTCCGGAATTTTCGTTACCAATTCCAGGGTGCACAGGATTGCCCGTTACCTGAAAGGTGTTGGGAAAGATAAAGTTTCCCTGATTGGTTATGACCTTATTGAAGAGAACCGGAAGTACCTGAATAGCGGTGCAATTGATTTTCTGATATGCCAGAAACCCGAAGACCAGGGTTACCGGTCGGCTATGGCCATGTTCAACTACCTGCTTACTGCAAAGCAAGTTGAAAAAGTTAATTATAGTGCCATTGATGTGATTATTCGTGAAAATGTAGATTTTTATAAAAACACCAATTAGTACAATCTGATTACACCCATTAACAACAAATATTATACAAATGAAAAAGTTTGATTTCTCTGATTTGAAAGGAAAAGTTTGTGTGATAACCGGAGGCGCCGGTATTATCGGGCAGGCCTTGTGTGATGCCCTTGCAGCCGCCGGTATCAAAACCGCCATCATCGATCTGAATCTTGATGCCGCATCGGCCATGGCAACAGGACTAACCAAAAAATACGGTACGGAATGCATTGGAGTGCAGGCCAGCGTGCTTGATAAGGAATCACTTCTGGCAGCTGAAAAGGTAATTACTTCAAAACTTGGGCCAGTTGATTTTCTGATCAACGGAGCCGGAGGCAACTCACCTAATGCAACTACCAAGATTGAGCAGATACCAACTTCGGGCGATTTCCAATCGTCAGAAACTTTCTTTGGGCTCGACCTGAGCGGATTCGACAAGGTGTTTGCCCTCAATTTCTCCGGTACGCTGCTGCCTACCATGGTGTTTGCACCCGACATGATCAGAAGAGGCAAGGGAGGCATTCTGAATATCTCATCCATGAATTCATTCAGACCGCTGACCAAAATCCCTGCGTATTCAGCTGCCAAGGCTTCGGTGAACAATTTCACCCAATGGCTTTCGGTGCATCTTGCCAAAACAGGTGTCAGGGTAAATGCCGTTGCACCAGGCTTCTTTCTTACCAACCAGAACCGCTTTTTGCTGGTGGATGAAAAAACAGGCCAGACTACTCCTCGAGGCAAGAAAATAATGGACAACACACCCGTAGGCAAATATGGTGAACCGGAAGATCTGCAGGGAGCCATGCTGTTCCTGCTTTCTGATTTGTCCTCTTTCATTACCGGTGTGGTGCTTCCGGTTGACGGTGGTTACAGTGCTTTCGGAGGTGTTTAATAAAACAATAAATGGGTTATGATCTATTTTGAACGCGGATCGGAGAACACCATTCTCACCAACAACGACCTGAAAGAAGGATTGTATGCTGCACTCGGCAAGCTGGGACAACGCAACAGGGTGCTTGCTGTACCACCTGATTTTACCAGGTTCCATTCACATGCCGGTGCCCTTACTTCCCTGGTTTATGAGTATTACAGGGACAGGCTCACCGATGTATTACCCGCGCTGGGAACCCATTCACCCATGACGGCGGAACAACTGGGTACCATGTTCCCGGGTGTTCCCCATGAGGTATTCAGGGTGCACGACTGGCGCAATGATGTGATTACAGTAGGCAAGGTCCCGGGCAGTTTTGTTGCTGAGATTACCAACAACGCAATTTCATACGACTGGCCGGCACAGCTGAATAAACTGGTGTGCCAGGGTGGTCACGACCTCATTCTTTCCATCGGCCAGGTTGTGCCTCACGAAGTGATCGGGATGGCAAATTACAACAAAAACCTCTTTGTGGGCACCGGAGGTTCCGAAGGCATCAACAAGAGCCACTTCGTTGGAGCTGTTTATGGCATGGAACGCCTGATGGGCAAAGCCAACAACCCTGTGCGCCAGTTGTTGAATTATGCATCGGAACATTTCATAAGCCATATGCCGGTTGTATACATCCATACCGTTGTGGGCCTCAATGAAACCGGAAAGTTGGTGGTTCGCGGTCTTTTCATTGGCGATGATGTTGAAGTGTTCACCCGGGCTGCTGAACTGTCGTTGAAGGTGAACTTCACGGCACTTGACAAGCCTTTGAAAAAAGTGGTTGTTTACCTTGATCCGGCCGAGTTTAAAAGCACCTGGCTGGGAAATAAGAGTATTTACCGCACAAGAATGGCCATTGCCGATGACGGCGAGTTGATTGTGCTTGCTCCCGGTGTAAAGGAGTTTGGCGAGGATGCCGAAATCGACAGGCTGATCCGGAAATACGGGTATTTCGGCACTCCGGAAACACTCCGGAAACTCAAAGAAAACAAAGAGCTTGAGAACAACCTGAGCGCGGCAGCACACCTGATTCACGGAAGCTCCGAAGGCCGGTTTTCCATAACTTACTGCCCGGGCCACCTGACCCGCCGGGAAGTGGAATCGGTTAATTTCAGGTATGCCGATCCGGTAGAGATGATGAAAAAATACAATCCCGCTGTGCTGAAAGACGGCTTGAACACAACACCGGATGGCGAGGAAATTTACTATATTTCCAATCCGGCTATCGGGTTGTGGGCGTGTAAGGATAGACTTTAGAACAATTAGCAATTTACAATGAACAATTATTAATATAGGGACAGGAAACAGCAGCAGTGGCAGTTAAAACAAGAGCCAAGAGCCAAGAACTAAGACTAGTATCCAATAAATAACGACATTCAATACAAATTCAAACAACAACAACATGACAACAATCTCTCAACAAGTTGGCAAGTACCGGTGGACCATCTGCGCGCTGGTTTTCTTTGCCACTACCATTAACTATTTCGACCGGAATGTGCTGGGATTGCTCAGACCCATTCTGGATGAAGCCGGAATTTTTGGCGAAGACTTGGCCAATCGCGAGCTCTATTACTCCTGGGTGGTGATGAGCTTTCAGATTGCCTATGCTATTGGTATGCTGCTTGCCGGCCGGTTCATTGACTGGATCGGCACAAAAAAGGGATATTTATTCTCTCTTTTGGGATGGAGCCTGGCAGCCATCGGACATGCCCTGGCGCATAATGCCATTTCATTTGGAATATGGCGTGCAGCTTTGGGACTAACTGAGGCGGGTAATTTTCCGGCTGCCAACAAAACCATGGCGGAATGGTTTCCCAAAAAGGAAAGAGCTTTTGCTACCGGTATCTATAATTCAGGGGCCAATATTGGTGCCATTGTAACACCCTTGTTTGTACCCTGGATGGCCGAAAAATGGGGATGGCAATGGGCATTTATCGTGGTAGGTGCTGTTGGACTCATCTGGCTTTTCTTTTGGTACCGTATTTATGCTTCTCCCCAGCAGAAACTGAAGGACGGCGTGCTTACCCAGGAAGAATATGATTACATACACAGCGACCTCGATGAACAGGCTGAAGAACAAAAAGATGAAAAAAAGGAAAGAGTTCCCTGGCTGAAACTTTTGAGATTTCGTCAGACCTGGTCGTTCTTTTTCGGCAAATTCCTTACCGACGGGGTTTGGTGGTTTTACCTCTTTTGGTTACCTGCTTTTTTGCATGGTGAAAACGCCAGAAAGGCTGCTGAATTCAAAAGCCTGAATCCGGATTTCATGGGTGGTTTGGGCGATATCCCAGGTGTGATTACATGGACCTTTGCCGTGGCAGTGGTTTACACCATATCCACTATCGGTTCGGTTTATGGCGGGTGGCTTCCAAAAAAGTTTATGGACGGAGGCATGCCCTCATACAAGGCAAGGAAAACCTCTATGTTTATCTACGCTTTGTTCCCGTTATCCGTATTGATGGCTTCGTGGCTGGGACAGTTCAATACCTGGTATGCCGTGTTGGTTATTGGTATAGCCTGTGCAGCCCACCAGGCCTGGTCGGCAAACATTTTCACCACGGTTACCGATATGTTTCCCAAGAAAGCAGTGGCTTCAGTAACAGGCATTGGTGGATTTGCCGGAGCTATAGGCGGACTGCTGGTATCACAAACAGCAGGGCTTTTGCTTCAACATTTTGCTGCACTGGGCAAAATTGAACTCGGCTATGGCTTCCTGTTTATTTTCTGCGGTGTTGCCTATGTTGCAGCCTGGATTATCATGCATTTCCTGGTTCCCAAGTTAAAACGAGTTGAAAATCTGTAAGAAATGAAAAAGTTCCTGGACGAAAATTTCCTGTTACACTCGAAAACGGCTGAATACCTGTATCATGAGCATGCAGCAAAGTTGCCCATTATCGACTATCACTGCCATCTTTCGCCCGCTCTGATAGCTGAGAACAAAAAGTTTGAGAATATTACCCAGCCCTGGCTTTATGGCGACCATTACAAGTGGCGCGCCATGCGCACCAACGGTGTTGATGAGCGGTTCTGCTCGGGAAATGCCTCCGATCGGGAAAAGTTTGATAAATGGGCCGAAACGGTTCCGTATACTTACCGGAATCCGCTGTACCACTGGACACACCTGGAATTGCAGCGCTACTTTGGCATAACTCAATTGCTCAATCCTGAAACAGCCGGCAGCATCTACTCAAAAACTGCGGAAATGCTGAAAGGTGACGATTATTCACCGGTTGGCATGATCCGCATGATGAACGTGGAAATCGTATGTACTACCGATGACCCGGTTGACTCTTTGGAACATCACCGGATTATCAAAGAGAAACATCCTGCCGTTAAAATTATTCCTGCCTGGAGGCCCGATAAATTGCTGGGCATAGAAGATCCTGCAGGTTTTAATGCTTATGTAGACAAACTGGCCGCTGTTTCAGGTATTTCAATCAACAACTACGAGTCCCTGAATGAAGCACTTGATATGCGGCACCAGTTTTTCCATAACGAGGGGTGCCGGTTGTCGGATCACGGGCTCGAAACATTTTATGCCGAACCTTATACTCCCGGAGAAATCAATGCCATCTTTAACAAGGTACGAAGCGGATCGGTTCCAACGGCAATTGAAGTTCTGAAATTCAGGTCAGCTTATTTACATGATCAGGCTGTTATGGATCACAAGCGCAACTGGACGCAGCAGTACCATGTTGGTGCTTTGCGTAACAACAACTCAAGGATGCTGAGAACCTACGGTCCCGATGGCGGTTTTGATTCAATCGGCGATTTTACCCT
>JAWOJJ010000128.1:0-9037 GCA_046481675.1 Bacteroidales bacterium
CGATACAAAGATCCACCAAATCGGCCATTAACTGGTGATAGGCATCAGCAAATGTAAGATAATGTGAAAGATCGGCAGTTTGGTCGATATAATCAGCAGGAATGCCATCACGGAAAAAATGCCTGCCCTGCCAGGTGCTCATCAGCTTTGTGATTTTACCGGAATTGGTTTTAACTGTTTTGTAGTGATCAGGAGTAACACCATAGTGCCGGTTCAGTTTTTCCACATTCACATCGTGAATATGGCCCATAAACAGGCGTGATGATTTCACCTGTTCCTGCTGAATACTCATGTAACAAAGAGAATCATGCTGCAACTGCTCCTTTGTAAGCGGCTCGGCATTAAACGGGTTCATGAAAATGCACCAGGTACCTGTTGATATCAGGATGAAAGGTTCACCGGAATACTTGATGTAAGGAACCAGTGAAGCCGAGCTGTCGTGGATACCGATACCGGTAGTGAGCGTTCTGCCATCCACCTGGCCGGGGAAAGTAAGTGAATTGGCTTCAGGATCGGGCAATGGTATCTTCTCAGCCCGGATCCATTCGTGGTATTTCCGGTTATCAAAGTCCCACATAGCCGTGTGGCAACCTATAGAAGTTAACTCTGAAACAGCCTTCCCAGTAAACAGGTAGCTCAGGTATTGCGGGAGGTGAAGTATGGTGCTGATGTTGTTGAACACTTCAGGTTTCTTTCTTTTCAGCCACAGTGCCTGCAGGCCTGAGTTCAGCATACCCAGTGCGGGCGAAGCTGTTTTGCGACTGAACTCCTCAATTCCGCCCCAGTTCTCATAAAAACCATCAAGAACACCGTCTGGCATCGGTTTCAGGTAATTATAAACAGGAGTAAGCCGGTTACCCCGGGTATCCAGGTGCATCAGACTTGCTCCGTAGGTAGTAAAATTAACCGCCCTTATTGAATAAACACCTTCCTGAATCACCCGGGTAAGACATTGCCGCATCCAGGTCTCAATTCTTCCGATGTCATCGCAGGCAAAGCCTTCATCGTCCTGTATTTCCGTGAAAATTTCTTCTTCCTGGTAAACTGGTTTCAGCATGGAGCTGAAGAGCAGAAATTTCTTGTTGGTTTTCCCGATGTCGAATATGGCAATGACTTCCTGTGGCATGATGTGTGGTTTTTAAACGTCCGTTAATCTGTCAGCGCCTGCTCAGCACATCCTTTTCGTACTGCTGAATTTCAGTTATATAATCCTGTGCCACAGGCACGTCATGCTTCAGGCAGTAGTAATCATAAACAGCCCCAAGGGGTTTGGTTTTCATGATTTCCATGAGCGCGAGTCTTTCAAAATTCTGACCATGCTCTTCATAATCTTTAAGCTTTTCGGTAGGCTCTAGCAGGGCATATAAAAAAGCAAGCTGTGCTGCCCTTGTACCTATCACATAGGCCCCGATGCGGTTGAGGCTGGCATCGAAGTAATCAAGACCGACATTGACACGGTTGATGGCTTTGCACCTCACAATTTCCTGGGCAATAAGCTGAATCTCATCGTTGAAAATGACCACATGATCGCTATCCCAGCGTACACCACGGGTTACATGCAGCAACAATTCATCTACATACTGCAATACAGAGGAAATCTTGTCGCCCACCTGTTCGGTTGGATGAAAATGTCCGTTGTCCAGGCAAATGAGCTTGTTGTTTTTAATGGCATAGCCCAGGTAGAATTCGGCAGATCCCACCACCATGGATTCAGAACCGATACCGAAGAGTTTGCTTTCCATTGAATCTTTCAAATGTTGCTTCGGGTACTCATCCCTGAAGATCTCATCGAGCGATTGTTTGAGCAGTGCACGATGTGTATTCCGGTCAACAGGAATGTCTTTTGATCCGTCGGGTATCCAGATGTTATTCACCGAAGGGGTTCCCAATTGTTTTCCCATTTCGGCAGCAATTTTACGGGTACGCCTTGTGTGTTCAATCCAGAAATTCCGTGTTTTCCCGTTCTTGCTTGATAAGGTGAAGCCGTCATCAGCCAGGGGATGCGAAAAACAGGTGGGATTGAAGTCCAGCCCGGTCTGATGTTGTTTGGCCCAGTCGATCCAGCTCTGAAAGTGATGTACTTCAATCTGGTCGCGGTCGACTTTTTCTCCTTTAAAGTCGCCGTAAATGGCATGCAGATTCAGGCGTTGCTTACCGGGCAGCAGGCTCATTACCTTGTCGATATCGCGGCGCAGGTCTTCAATGGTTTTGGCCTTGCCGGGATAGTTACCGGTTGCCTGGATGCCGCCGCCACCCAGCACTGCATCGGGTGTTTCAAAACCACCCACATCATCTGTCTGCCAGCAATGAAGACTGACCTTAATCTGGTCGAGTTGTTTCAATGCCGATTCCGTATCTACTCCCAAAGCAGCGTACTGCTCCTTTGCGTGATCATATGCCTGTTGTATATTCATTTGTTGATTTGTTGATTTGTTGATTTGTTGATTTGTTGATTTGTTGATTTGTTGATTTGTTGATTATAATTTAATTACAAAAGTTGACAGCACCAGAATGATTAAGCCCACTACCAGTACCAAAATAGTTTTCCTGCCGGCACCTTTCCATTCCCTGAGAATGATGCCCCAGATGTTGCTGAAGGTAATGTTCATGGCCATCAGTATGCTCCAGGCGAAGGCAACCATGCTGACCGGAAGTTTGCTTTCGCCCATGCCCATGAAGAAAAACTGCATATACCATAAGGTACCGCCAATGGCTGAAAAGAGAATATTGTTCATCAGTACGGAAGATGAGACAGAGAGGTAATCCTTGCCGGTACCGTTTTTGATATTCAGGAATACGCAATAGATCAGGTTGGTGACAAATCCACCCAGGGTAACAAACAGGATCACCGGGTTTTTTGCAAACAGCGGGTTGGTACCCAGGCTGAGGGCTGTTTCCTGAATGGGTCTGCCGGCAGTTAACCCGAAATTGAAACAGGCACTCATGATACCGGACAGGATGGCAATAAGAATACCTTTTTTAAGCGCGAACTCTGCAACTGCTTTCCTTTTGTCTTCTTCCGACATATTCCGGGTTTTCAGACTTCCGGCATAGCCGATAATGGCGATACCAGCAACGGCAATGGAAACACCAATGACCATAAGAATCCCGGACCGGTCAGCAAAAAGATTTTGTCCGGCCACCACCGGCGGCACCAGGGTTCCGATAGCAGCACAGAGTCCCAGGGCAATGGATTGGCCAAGTGCAACACCCAGGTATCGCATGGATAAACCAAAGGTTAATCCGCCAATGCCCCACAACACCCCGTAAAAAACAGCCCACCATTTAGCGGTAGCCGGAGCCTGTGAGATGATTTCCCCCAGGGTTCCGGAGGGAGCGGTAAGCCAGGCAAAAAGCAAGGGTACAATGATCCAGGAAAAAATCCCCTGTACCAGCCAGTAAGATTCCCAGGACCATCCCTTTATTTTTTTAATGGGCACGTAAAAACTGGCTGCACAAATGCTGCCGATGGCCATCAAGGCAATGCTCAAAAATGAATTCATAGATTAAAAATATTTTAGTAATTTGGCGTGTCGGATACTCAAATATATTACTCATTGCGTGTTATTTCAATACAGATTTTGATTATTTTTTTATATAAAATGACATGTGCGGATGCAGCATAATTTTAAATATCTGGCCCATAATATTGATGACAGGAACTGGGGATTTTATATGACGGTTGTCGGATCTGCCCGGGTTGAACCCCGGAGTGAGTATCCGCCTTTGGGGCACCCCAACGGGTATCATTTTAACTGGCAAAACGGGCGTGTGCTGCAGGAATACCAGATTAACTACATTACGGATGGCGAAGGAATGCTGGAAACCCGCGAAGGAAAATATGCTGTCCGCGAAGGCTCGGTAATCTTGCTCAAACCCGGTATGTGGCACCGCTACCGGCCTGATAAAAATACCGGGTGGACGGAGCATTATGTAGGTTTCGCCGGTGATGTTGCCGAGCGGATGATCAAATCAACTGTGGTGCTCAATGAATCGCCGGTACTGCATTTGGGGTATCATGAAGAAATCCTGCAGGATTTCCAGGAGATTTCCAATTTGGCGCAAACAGAAAAGCCGGGATATCACCAGGTGTGTTCGGGGCTTGTGATCCATATCATCGGTCAGATTATCTCGCTGAAGAAAAGTGAGAACTTCCGGTTCAGCAACGTGGAAAAAACCATTCAGAAAGCCTGCCTCATCATCCGCGACAATCCTGCCCGAAATCTTGTGGTGGAAGATCTGGCTGAGGAGCTGGGAATCAATTACTCCCTGTTCCGAAAAGCTTTTAAAAAGTATACCGGACTGTCGCCCATGCAATACCACACATCGCTGCGTGTGAAACAGGCCATCTACTTGCTCACCAATACCGATCAAAGCATCAAAGAAATTTCATTCAACCTGGGTTTTTGTTCGGTTTTTTATTTCAGCAAACTTTTCAAGGAGAAAACCGGCACAACACCCGGTAGTTACAGGAACAACAACAGATTTGGACATTAGTATATAAGGAGTTTAGGGGTTTAGCAAATTTTCAAATTTTCAAATTGGAAATATTTTTTAATTTTATCATACACATACCCTTCAGGCTTAATGAAAACAGTTATCAATCAGGACCTGCAACTGGCTTTCGATTTTGTTCAGTTCACCAACCGCAACATTTTTCTTACCGGAAAAGCGGGAACAGGAAAAACCACTTTCCTGCACAACCTCCGCAAGATGTCGCCCAAGCGAATGATTGTGGTGGCACCCACGGGCGTTGCTGCTATTAATGCGGGTGGCGTTACCATCCATTCTTTTTTCCAGCTTCCTTTTCATCCGCATGTTCCAAGTCAGTACATCCGGGCGGGCAACCTGCATCAGCCAACACCCGCCGAAACCGGGTCGTATAAACTGAGTCGCGAAAAGGTCAATATAATCAAAAGCCTCGACCTGGTTGTTATTGATGAGATCAGCATGGTGCGCGCCGATTTGCTTGATGCCGTGGATGCGATCCTGCGCAGGCATAAAGATCGCGATCAACCTTTCGGGGGTATTCAATTGCTGATGATCGGCGATTTGCAGCAACTGGCCCCTGTGGTGAAGGATGAAGACCGGGAAATTCTTGACCGGTATTACGACACCACTTTTTTCTTCGGCAGCCTGGCACTCAGGAGTACGGACTACGTCACCATTGAACTCAGGCACATATACCGCCAGCAGGATAAGCAATTCATCAACCTGCTCAATCAAATCCGCGATAACCGGCTTGATACACCCTCGCAGGCCTTGCTCAACGACAGGTATAATCCGCATTTCAATAAAGGCTCCGAAGAAGGGTATATCACGCTAACCACCCATAATTCACAGGCTCAGGCCATCAACAATACAAAGCTTGAGCAACTTCCCGGGAAGGAACATTCCTTTAAAGCCATTATAAGGGATGATTTCCCGGAATATGCCTATCCCACAGCGCAGGAACTGTTGCTGAAAACCGGGGCCCAGGTTATGTTTGTGAAGAATGACATTTCGAGGGATAAACTCTATTATAACGGAAAGATTGGCAAAGTAACCGGTTTTGATGATGACACGATTATTGTAGAATGTCCCGGGGATGATGCGCCTATACAGGTTGAGCTAGCGGAGTGGCAAAATATGAAGTACTCGCTGAATGAAGAAAGTAAAGAGATTGAAGAAACCGCAATCGGAACCTTCATACAATACCCGCTGAAGCTTGCCTGGGCGATCACCATTCACAAAAGCCAGGGACTTACCTTTGACAAAGTGATTATTGACGCCCGTGCTGCATTTGCTCATGGCCAGGTGTACGTTGCTCTAAGCAGATGCCGCACACTGGAGGGCATTGTATTAAGCAGCCAGATCAGCCAGCATGGCATCATCAGCGATGCCACCGTATCAGGATTTGTACGTGAAGCTGAGCAGAATCAGCCCGATCGCAACATCCTGGCCAGTGCCAGGCAGGAATACCAGCAGATGTTGCTCATGGGCCTTTTCGACTTCAGCAGCATTTTGAAAAGCATACACTACTGTTTGAAAATATACAACTCGCACCAGGAAAGCATTGCCGGCAACCTGAAAACGGTTCTTGAAACAGCTTCTGGGGCTGTAAAAGCTGACCTTATTGACGTATCCGGGAAGTTTTACCCTCAGTTAAAGCACTTCCTGGGTCTGCAGGAGGATGCGGAGACTAACATGCCGTTGCAGGAAAGGCTGAATAAGGCATGTACTTATTTCAATGAAAAGATATCGGTGGCAATGCATGGGGTTATGGAGGGTATCACGCTGGAAGCAGATAACAAAGCAGTCAGAAAGTCGATCACCGAAGCCCTGGTAAAACTGAAGCAGGAAGTGCTGATCAAAATAGCCTGCCTTGATTCGGTTAAAGAAGGATTCAGGGTGCAGAATTACCTTGAAACAAAGGCCAAAACGGCAATTGAACTGCCAACACCAAAAACCCGACTGGTTAAGGTTGCTGAAGAACCTGCCGGCGAAATCAGGCATCCCGAATTGTATCGCCGCATTAAGGCCTGGCGCGATCAGAAAGCCATGGAGGCCAACCTGGCTCATTACATGGTTATACAACAGGCAACCATGGTAACCCTTGCCGGTTTCCTGCCCAGGTCCGAAGCTGATCTGAAAAAAATCAAAGGTATGGGTAAGAAGAAAATTGAAAAATATGGTTCGGAAATCCTTCAAATGATTGAAACCTATTGCAATGAAAGGGAGATTGGTGAAACGCCTGTAATTGCTCCCCGGTCCGGGCACAGGGAAAAGAAGCCCAGGGTCGATTCCAAAGCGCTGAGCCTGGATCTCTTCAAGTCAGGAAAGTCGGTTGACCAGGTTGCCCGGGAACGACTGATGGCTGTTGCTACCATAGAGGGACACCTGGCTCATTATGTAGGTTTGGGTTTACTTTCAGTCAACGAGCTGGTGGCACCGGATGTGGTGGATCTGATAACAGATCAGATTCAGGAACATCCTGAACATACGTTAAGTCCCATAAAAGAGGCACTGGGCGACCAGGTTTCGTGGAGTGAGATCAGGTTTGTTCTGAAACATATGGAATACCTCAGGAACAACCCGTAATAAAATTACACGGCTGTCGGTGATGCAACAAGTCAGGCCGGTGAATCAGTTGAACCGGAAGATTTCAGGTTGTTGTTCTGTGGAATGGTGATGAAGAATTTGCTTCCCGATCCCGGTTCACTTTCCACCCATATTTTTCCACTGTGTTTTTCTACCAGTTCTTTGCAAAGAACCAATCCCAGTCCGGTCCCCCTTTCATTGTTGGTTCCCGCTGTTGTTATTTTTGTATCAATTGCAAACAACTTATTGATGTGGTCTTTTTGGATTCCCACGCCGGTATCCGAGATAATCAGTTTGACCATTTCTTCCTGCGACAGGGCTGCTACTGTGATCACTCCCCCGCTTCTTGTATATTTAACGGCATTGGAAATCAGGTTCCGGAGAACTGTTGTAACCATGTTTCTGTCTGCAACCATTTCAACATTGGGTTTAATGGCAGGTGTCAGCGTTATCCCTTTTTGCCGGGCCTGATTTTTATACAGGTCAATAACTTCCGTGAGTAAATCAGACAGGTTGAACTTTACCGGTACAAAAGCGTTTCTGTTGGTCTGAACCACCGACCATTCGAGTAAATTTTCAAGTAAGCGGTGGGTTTGAACTGCCACATCATGAATGATCTTGGCATATTTATCAATATCAGCAATATCATTATTTTTCAGATGCGTGAGTAACACGCGGCTGAAACCAATGAGCGCGTTAAACGGACTTTTCAGGTCGTGTGCAATAATGGAAAAGAGTTTGTCCTTGGAAGCATTGGCTGCCCTCAGTTTTTCCTCTGAAATCAGAAGTGCTTTCTGGGCTTTGATCCTTTCAATTTCTGCCGATATTCTTGCTGCCACAATTTTCATAATCTTTTCAGCCTGAGGCGGGAGATCCAGCTTCATCCTCGACATGGCACATAAAATCCCGTTGGGTTCCCCGTTTTTATTGTAAAGTGCCGTTCCCATATAACCCTCAATATTCAGATCCAGCAGGTCCTTTGATTTGGGAAACGCGTCAATCACATTTTCAGGATACACACAATATCCCTTTTTTGATGTGAGATCACAGGGTGTATTATAAAGTTCATACCGGAAACCGTGAACAATCTTACCATCCAGGTACATGGGAAAACCTTCCACCACGTTGGGCTCTATCATTTGGCCGATAATAACACATTCTGCATTCAGCCATTCGGAAAGCTTAATGACAATGTTGTTGAAGTATTCCTCGCCAATATCCCCCACGGCAGTTTCAACGAGAGCCTGAAACATCTTATCGTTGCTTTGAAATGAAAGATTTTCCTTTTTCAGGATTTCGATTTCATTCCGAAGATGTTGTATCTCTTCCTTTTCTGTCATTACAAAAAAAAGGTTATTCCTGCATTAAATTTACGCAAAGAACCCGAAATATAGCAGAAAAAAAACCGATAAAAAGCTGATTGTTATCAGTAGCACTATATACTTCTCACCTGCAGCAATACGGCACAAAAATGCAGCAGGCTGGCGGCAAACACGAAAACATGCCAGACTGCGTGGTTGTATTTCATTCGTTTTTGCATATAGAAAATGGTGCCGGATGTATAGAAAAGGCCTCCTGCAAGAAGATAAATCAGAACCGGTTTGGGAATATTCCGGTAAATGGGAGCAGCCATCATGGCACCAAACCACGCAACACCAATATAAATCAGTGTGCTGACCAGTTTAAAACGACCGGTGAAGAAAATTTTAAAAATGACCCCGCCAATCATCAGGCTCCAGAAAGTAACCAGAAAGGGCCAGCCATTCCAGGTTCCCATGTTGAAATAAACAATGGGCGTAAAGGTACCCCCGATTAACAAAAAGATGCTGACATGATCGAGAATCCTCAATGTTTTTTTATAATCAGGCGTGGATACGGCATGATAAACAGTCGATGCGAAATAGGTGAATAACAGGCACAATACATAAATGAGTACCGGTAATGCTGACCGCTGGTC
>JAWOJJ010000148.1:0-5386 GCA_046481675.1 Bacteroidales bacterium
AATCATTAACAATGGTGGCGACTGGTTTGCATCATATGGAACAGAGAAAAGTAAAGGAACCAAGATATTTGCACTTGCTGGTGCCATAGCAAATTCCGGTTTGTTTGAAGTGCCGATTGGCACAACACTGGGTGACCTGCTCTACGATATCGGCGGCGGGACCAGCAGCGGAAAGCCATTTAAAGCAGCTCAAATTGGAGGTCCCTCAGGTGGCTGTATTCCGAAACAGCATCTGAATGTTCCGCTCGACTATGAATCGCTGAATGAACTTGGGGCTATCATGGGTTCAGGTGGCTTGATAGTCATGGATGAAGACTCCTGCATGGTTGATGTTGCCAGGTTTTTCCTTGAATTTGTTCAGGAAGAGTCGTGTGGCAAATGCACTCCGTGCCGGGTAGGAACTAAAAGAATGTTGGAGATTATTGATAATATTTGTTCCGGCAATGGCAAACCCGAAGATATTGACAAACTGATAGAGTTGGGAGAGAAGATCAAAAAGACATCACTTTGCGGACTCGGACAATCAGCCCCAAATCCGGTGCTTTCCACACTCAGGTATTTCAGGCATGAATATGAAGCACATATCAATCAGAAAACATGCCCTGCCGGAGTATGTTCTGAATTGGTAAGGGCCCCGTGTCAGAGTGCATGTCCGGCTCATGTGGATGTTCCTGGTTTTGTTTCTCTTATTGGAGAAAAAAGATATGCCGAAGCACTGCAGTTGCACAGGGAAAGGAATCCCTTCGCTGCAATCTGTGCAAGGGTGTGTTTCCATACCTGCGAAGACAAATGCAGAAGGTCAACTGTTGATGAACCGGTTGCAATACGCGGAGCTAAACGGTTTATGGTTGATCAGGAGATCACCGTGCAGTTACCCGAGATCAGGGAAAACACCCACAATGCACAAAGAAAGATTGCCATTATCGGAGCCGGACCGGCCGGTCTTTCATGCGCCTATTTCCTGGCAAGGCTCGGTTATAAACCAAAGGTTTTTGAATCGGAACAAAGACCGGGAGGTATGCTTGTACAGACAATTCCTGCTTACCGCTTGCCACGCGAAGTCCTGTTCCGTGAAATTAGAATGATTGAGAACATGGGTGTGGATATTGAGACAGGTAAAAAACTTGGCAAAGATTTCACGCTTTCCGATTTAAAAGATATGGGCTTTGAGGCAGTGTTCCTCGGTGTTGGAACGCCAAGCGGAATGATACCAAATATTCCCGGAATTGATGCAGAAGGCATTGTAGATGCTTTAAAATTCCTGCAGACATATAACCTTCGGGGATCAGTACCTGTAGGTAAAAAAATAATCGTGGTAGGCGGAGGTAATGCTGCCATTGATGCTGCCAGAACAGCACTTAGGCTTGGAGCGGAAGAGGTACACATAGTTTACAGAAGAACCCAGGAAGAGATGCCTGCATGGGCTGAAGAAATTGATGCTGCCATTGAAGAAGGCATATCGCTGCATACGCTTACCAATCCTGTTGAAATTTTGCAGAAAGACGGCAAAGTATCGGGTGTTAAATGTCAGGAGATGAAACTTGGTGAGTTCGATAAAACCGGAAGAAGAAGACCTGAAGCGGGTGATAATTCTTTTATCATTGATTCGGACCATGTAATACTTGCTACCGGACAAACACTTGACTGTTCTACCCTTTTTAATGGCATTCAGCTTGAAACAGTTAATAATTCAAAGATAAAAGCAAGTCCTGATACCGGACAAACATCGGTGCCCTGGATATTTACGGGTGGTGATGCTGCTACAGGACCATCTTCGGTTATTGAAGCTGTAGCAGGTGGTGAAAAAGCAGCAGTGGGTATAGATTTATTTCTTACCGGCGAAGACCATGCATTCTGGCGCAAAGAGAAAAAGGTTGATACCTTTTTCGACCCCGATGATGAACCGGCACCTTTCCCGCGTAAAAGCATGAATATGATGGCTGCCGAACGTCGCAGGTTTAACTTCGACGAGGTGGAACAGGTATGGACAGAAGGTGAAGCAATCAGACAAGCCAAAAGATGTCTGCGGTGTGATTATGGTAAGTGTTAATTTTAAAAAGTCAATCAAAATGGTTTCATTATTTATCAATAATACTAAAGTTGAGGTAGCCGAAGGCACCACGATTCTGAATGCAGCATTAAAGGCTGGTTACAGTGTACCGACATTGTGTCACCTTGAGTCCCAGATACCAAAAGGTGCATGCAGGGTTTGCATGGTAGAGGTGGAAGGAGCAAAATCAATGGTGGCATCATGTGCTGCACCAGTTGCCGAAGGAATGAAAGTTACTACCAACAGCAAAAATGTAAGGGACGCCAGAAAATTCGTTGTTGAACTGTTGATTTCCGAGCATTGCGGTGATTGTAAAACCTGCGACCGGAATAACGATTGCGAACTTCAGGCTATGGCATACAGCATGGGAATTAAAGACAACAGGTTCGAAGGTGAATGTCTCGAAAGTTTAATAGACGATTCAACTCCTGCACTGGTTCGTGACAGCGGTAAATGTATTAAATGCCGCAGATGTGTGACTGTTTGTAACGAGATACAGAATGTAGGTTCACTTTTCGCACAAGGCAGGGGCTTCGATTCAACCATAGGACCGGCATTTGAACAAAACCTGGCAGAGGTGCCCTGTGTGCAGTGCGGACAATGTGCAGCCGTTTGTCCTGTAGGCGCTATCACAGAGAAAGACCATATATCCGGTGTCTGGGAGGCATTGGACAATCCTGATAAGTTTGTGGTTGTGCAGACAGCTCCTGCAATACGTGCAGCACTTGGAGAATGTTTCGGATATGAACCCGGTACCCTGGTTACCGGTAAAATGGTAACTGCCCTGCGACAGTTAGGATTCAACAGGGTATTTGACACCAATTTCACGGCAGATTTAACCATTATTGAAGAAGGTACAGAATTGCTCGTGAGACTGAAGAAAGCCCTTGTAAACAAAGAAAAAGTGGCATTGCCGCAATTTACAAGCTGTTCTCCGGGTTGGATCAAGTATGCTGAGTATTTTTATCCGGAATATCTGGACAATATTTCAACATGCAAGTCGCCACAGCAAATGTTCGGCTCGGTTGCCAAAACATACTATGCAGGGAAAGTTGGCAGAAAACCCGAAGATATTATTGTGGTATCTGTGATGCCATGTACAGCAAAGAAATTTGAAGCCCAGCGGCCCGAGATGAATGACAGCGGTGTTCAGGATGTAGATTATGTTCTTACCACCCGTGAACTGGGCCGGATGATTAAACAGGCAGGTATTGATTTTAAGGAACTCCCGGATGATAAGATGGATTCACCTATGGGAGTATCCTCCGGAGCTGCTGATATTTTTGCCAATACGGGTGGCGTTATGGAAGCAGCGGTGAGAACTGTCTATGAAATTGTTACAGGAAATGAACTTCCGCTTGAGAAACTGCATATCGTGCCTATTATGGGACTTGAGGGGGTGAAAAAGGCCTCATTAAAAATTACAGGAACAAAACCGGAGTGGAGCTTTCTTGAGGGCGTTGAACTTAAGGTAGGAGTTGCTCACGGTCTTGGCAATACCAGGAAAATAATCGAAGCCATGCGGGCAGGAGAAGAGTTTCACTTTATAGAAGTGATGACTTGTCCCGGAGGCTGCATTGGTGGTGGCGGGCAACCAAGATTTACCACTGATGAAGTTAGAAAGAAACGTATTGAGGCAATTTATGCCGAAGATGAAGGAAAATTGTTGCGTAAATCGCACGACAATCCTGAAATAAAACAGATTTATGAGGAATTTCTTGGAGAGCCTCTGGGACATAAGTCACACAAGCTTTTGCATACGCATTACCAATCGCGGATGAACTGAATAAATACTTTTACCCTGCCATAATGCAGGGTTTTTTAACCCATAAAGCGGACTTTATGGACAAACACTAAATATAAATCATCTTTCTGGTCATTCCTCCATCTATTATAAAATTCTGTCCTGTGATGAATCCATTTTCATCACTGGCAAGAAACAGCACCATATTGACAATATCCGAAGCCTCTCCTACCCTGCCAGCCGGGTGTTGCTGATGATCTGCTTCTGAAAGATGTGGTTCGGAACGAACAGATGATTTTTTATACCGTGATACTTCAATCCATCCCGGACTAATACAATTAACCCTTACGTAAGGCGCCAGACTAACAGCCAGTGCATGCGTAAGTGCAACAATACCCCCTTTGGAGGCCGAATATGCTTCGGAATGAGCCTCTGACATGAACGCACGGGTAGATGCAATATTGATAATGGTGCCTCTGGATTTTTTTAAATATTCCGATGCATGTTTTGAACATAAAAAAGTTCCCGTCAGATTCACTCCCAACACTGCATTCCATTCATCCAATGAAAGTATTTCAACAGGCTTATTTATGATAACAGCGGCATTATTCACAAGCACATCAATACTGCCTTCCTGATTGATTGCCTTATCAATGGACTGAATTACCTGTTTTTCATTAGAAACATCACACCGAATAAAATGAATGCCGCTGAAATCCTTATCAGATTGTATTTCATTTATTGCTTCTGTATCAATATCATATATGATTGTATTGTAACCCTCAGCGTGAAACTTCAAAGCCATAGCTCTACCGATGCCTTGGGCGCCACCTGTGATAATAGCTGTTTTTTTATGCATAAAATGTATATTTGAAGAAAATTTACAATGAATAAAATTATGCAAAGTATGAATACAAACCAAAGAGGGTTCAAATATCTTGATATACTAACCGGTCTTTTTGTCGCGGTACTTCTGATTTCAAATATTGCTTCAACAAAAATTGTTATACTGTGGAAGTTTACCTTTGATGGTGGTACCATCCTGTTCCCTTTGAGTTATATTTTTGGTGATATTCTTACTGAGGTATATGGTTATCAGAAATCAAGAAGGGTAATTTGGACAGGATTTTTCAGCGCATTGCTGATGGCGCTTGTTTTTTATATTGTCCAGGTTCTGCCGCCTGCCGCTGACTGGGCCTATCAGGAGGCATTTGAAAGTCTCCTGGGATTTGTTCCCAGGATTGTAGCAGCAAGTCTTGTTGCTTATTTCGCGGGTGAGTTTTCGAATTCCTTTATTTTATCAAAACTGAAGGTAAAGACTAACGGAAAACACCTTTGGGTACGCACCATTGGTTCAACCCTTATCGGCGAAGGACTTGATACAGCCATCTTTTGCCTGATAGCATTCTATGGTATTCTGCCCAATACATTGCTTTGGTCAGTTATCATCTCCAATTACATTTTTAAATGTGCTGTTGAAATATTATTTACCCCCGTAACCTATGCCATTACAGGATTTCTGAAGAAGAAAGAGGGCGTGGACCATTATGACAGGGGAATTAATTATAATCCTTTTGTATTTAGATAGTGTA
>JAWOJJ010000030.1:0-24056 GCA_046481675.1 Bacteroidales bacterium
GATGAGCCCATACACCGGCCAGAAAATCGGCCTGCAATTCAAGCCGCACCAGGTACCTGTTGTACTCAGCTTCACTCACCCTGCCACGCATCTCGTTCAGCTGGTCGGTTATTCCCAGCAAACGTTGCACATGATGGCCAACCTCGTGAGCAATAATATAGGCCATGGCAAAATCGCCATGGGCACCAAGCTGGTCCTGTAAATCCGACAGGAACGAGAGATCAATATATACTTTCTCATCACCGGGGCAGTAGAACGGACCTGTGGCCGAAGAATTATAACCACAGGCCGATTCAACAGCGCCACTGAAAAGGACCAGTGTAGGCATGCGATAAGTATTGCCCGACCGGGCAAAGAGCTCAGCCCATACATCCTCAGTATCCTTTAAAACAGTTTTCGCAAATGCAGCAAGTTCTTCCTCTGCCTCAATAACAGCCGGATCGGCAGCTGTTGTCTGCCCGCCGGAACTTTGCAGGTTGTTGATCAATTCCGAAGGATTACCTCCCAGTAACCATACAATTAATACTATGGCCAGGGTTCCAATCCCCCCTCCTGCAGCTATCTGTTTTCCACCAATTCTGCGGCGGTCTTCCACGTTAGTGCTTTGTTCTCTGTTCTTCCAGCGCATCTTATAGACAATTAGAAATTAACAATGAGCAATGAACAATAGGCAATGAACAAATATATTGAAATCCCTTCAAGCGGTTGAAACCACCTGAAGGGAAATTTGTAAGCCAAAGCCATAAATATTTGCTCCAACGTCATTTAAAGTATCATTTTCCGGCAGTGAGCTGATCCTGAAGTTCCTTAAGCTCTTTCCATTTGCCCTGGTGGGCAAGCATGGCTTGGTCGGGCCAGGTTCTTGGCTCATGGATCTGATAGGCGGAACCTCCGTCCTGAAGCAAGATATCCTTAATAGTATCGGCCGGGGTTTGTGCCAGCTGATACCAGGTGTTAATACCACGATTGTTCAGTAAGGATTCAATTTTTTCACCAATGCCTTCCACAATCTTCAAATCATTCTCAACAATTTTAGCATTGAAAACCTCCCGGGCAACCGTAGCATTAAAGGGCAACGATGCCATTTCCTTTTGTTTCAGGCAATTCTCCAGCTGAACCTTCAACTGTGCAATTTCATTATTCAACAGCGTGATTTTGCTTTCGAGCCGGGCATTTTCACTTTTCTGTTGTGCATTTTCATTCTCCAGGGCGAGCAGCTGAGCACGTCGTACCCTTTTGGGCAGATATCCGATCAGGAATCCCAATATAGCGGCAACCAACAGGGCTACCAGAATAAAAACCAGGTCTGCGGTAAATCTTTCAATCATGATAATTAGTTTTAGTTTGGTTGTATTTCAACTCTGCGATTTTTTGAGCGCCCCTCAGGAGTGCTGTTGTCCGCAACCGGATCGTTTTCACCCTTTCCCAGGGCTGTTATCCTTTCTGCGGGAACTCCGGCCTCGAGCAATTGCTTCTTGACAAATTGAGCGCGCCGGGTGCTCAGGGTATTGTTCATGGGTTCCGGACCACTGCTGTCAGCATAACCGGTAACCACAATCTTGCTGTCAGACTTGCTTTCTGCATATTTTTTAATTGAGGCAAAGTAGTCCCTGTGTACCTGAGTGAGCTCACACGAGCCGGCACTCGAATTAAAAAGCAGGACTAAGGCAGAAAGGGATGGAGGCGGCGGTGGTGGTGGAGGCGGATTATCCTGCGGTGAATTGGCCAACGTGTCAGCCAAAATATCAGGGGCAACATCCATTCCAGGCTGTTCCTGAACAGATTCCGTGAGAACCGGATTGCGGTCGCAGTGGTTTCTCACCTTGCACATATAATAATAAGTGCATCCCGCTATCCAGATTGCCAGTAAAACTGACAGAAAAATAATGGTGTTTTTCATCCGGTAAGGTATTATTTGATAATAAAAAATCAAAGCAACTTACAAGCAGAATCCGGTGAGAGTTGGCGGACAAGGATTAATATGCTCATTAAAGCGCTGTTTTCAATAAAAGTATAAAATTTTTCTTACACCTCAAAAGATATCGTTAAAAATGATGACGTTAGAGAAATAAGACCAACGATCGAAGATCTATGACCAAAAACAGACTTACAGCATTCAATATCTAAAAATTGCAGTAATAAATGCGAATGATGTAACTAATAAACAGAATTATGTAATAGTTAATTTGATTTATCACCTGACATTTGTAACGCTAATTTTTTTTCTCAATGTATTGTATTCTGCAAGTTAGGTTGGATAAAACCAAGGAAGAGCTGTACAAAATTTTGAATGAACCTTAACAAAATCATCTTATCTGACATAGTTGCAATTATAATTTAATTAATTAAAAACACAATTTATGGAAACAACCAGATTTAGTGCCAAAACAAGAAAGGTCTTTATAGGTTTTATATCAGTAATGATACTGTTAATGCTACCCTTCTCCTTACAAGCCAAAAAAATACCTTTCGTACAATCATCTGTTGCTCCGGCAGCAGAGGGTTATGTGAAAATAAATACGGATCGTAATAACAACAATATCATCATGATTCGCATCAAGAATTTGGCTGAAATAGAAAGATTGGATCCGGCTATGAAAACCTATGTCGTATGGATGGATACAGACAGAGAAACAACTATTAATATAGGGCGAATAAGCAGCTCAAATAGTCTAAAAGTATCTTTTGAGGCAGTATCTTCATTTAAACCAATCAAAATTTTTATTACTGCCGAAGAGAATGAAAACACAAAGGTGCCAGGCGAAAAGATTGTTTTAACAACAGACACTTTTTGGAAATAATCTATGATTGCAGTATAACGCCACAAATGATTGTGTATTGTAAAAACAGCTCTTTTGCAACCTGTGGATTGTGCAGCAGTTCATGGGATTTGTAAATGTGCTGTTTTGTGTTGTTTATTAATTCTTCTTCATCGGTCCGCCACCCTGAATACGAAATTGAGCATTCAAATGGAAAATAAACAAGATAATCCGAAGATTCTTAAAAACAAATATATACCAACTGCTGAGTTTTATAGCCAAATAATTGACAGCTTACAAGATTATTCAATTTTCACATTAGATATTGAATTCAACATAAACAGCTGGAGTTCCGGCTCGACAAAAATATTTGGTTATGAAACGGACGAAGTTATTGGAGAATCATTCAATATCATATTTAGTGAGAAAGATATAGAAAGCGGTATTCCGAAAAAGGAAATTGAAACAGCTTTGAAAGAAGGCAGAGCAACTGATAATAGATGGCACATCGCTAAAAACCAGAGCCTGTTTTTTGCTTATGGGTTGCTTTTCCCTCTCATCGGTTCAGACGGAGAGTTACTGGGGTATGTTAAAATTTTGCGGGACTTGACAGAGCGGAAACAATCGGAAGATGCTATAAGAAAATATATCACAGATTTGGAAGACCTTAATACGCATAAAGAGAGTGTTCTGGCGATACTTTCGCACGATTTAAGAAGTCCCCTGGCTGCTATAATTGGAAACGCAAATTATTTGAAAGAAGAATTCCATAAAATGAAGCCCAATGATGTCCAGGAAATGCTTGACATACTTTATAAATCATCAACGGATGAATTGGATATGTTAGACTATTTAGTTGAATGGGCAAGAATTAAGTATGCATCTGATGTATTCTCTCCAACAACAATAAAACTTACCGAATACATTAATAAAGTCTTTGCAACTTTGAATGAAACTGCTTCAATAAACACGATAAATCTTCATCATGAAATTGGAACGGATACTTCTGTATTTGCGGATGGCAAAATGTTGATATCTATCATCCAAAATATCGTTTCAAATGCGATAAAACACACAGAAAAAGGAGGAACAATAACGGTTTCAGCAAAAAGCAAAGATGACAAAATTATTGTTCAGGTTAAGGACACCGGAGTTGGAATGTCCAAAGAAATAATGGAAAATCTTTTTACTCCAAAAATGAAAACCCTTTCAGAAGCAAGAAAAAAAAATAAAGGGGCTGGAATTGGATTATTATTGGTAAAAGGATTTTTAGAAAAAAATGGTGGTGAAATATGGGTAGAAAGTATTGAAGGTGAAGGTTCCTCCTTTTATTTTACATTACCCATTGAGAAACCTTTATTTAAAACAGGAAGTGCAGACGAAATTATGTTTGATGAAAGCGCATAACGCAAAGACTGGTTTATGTAATTTTTACACGATTATCAAACAGGCAGGCTGCAGGACTTTAAGGACTTAAAAGACCAGAAGACTTTAATGACCAGAAAACCTTGAAGACCTGATCCCACTTGCAAAATTCATCTCATTGTATTATATTTACTCAACAATCCTCCCTACCTGGTAAAACCAAACCCTGCCGGAAGCAGTGAATAGGATGTTTGAGGCAAGAGATCCGGTAAATAACAATGTAAAATTTCGTTTATAAAATAATTTACCATGTTCAAGACCGGAGAGATTTGCACAGAAAGTGGTTATTACAAATGCAACGTGCATGTAGAAAACCTGATGTACATTGAGAAAGGTAGTAAATACCCCGAATGTCAGCTGGGACCTTACGGATCACACGCCACGTTATGGGCACCGGCAAGAAAAGTATCAAAAATTCTTTCCGAACTGAAAGCCAGTGAGAAAAGTATGGCAACACCTAATGAATAGTATTGGCTTACGCACAAAGTAAGCATAGTGAAATCTTGCCGGTTTTTATTGATTGCGTACACCAATTGTCCAATTAATTGACATATTACGCCGATCATTCCTGAATTAAACCTCCTTATAATCTGTCTCTTAAGGAAAAGGGCACGTTTATTGCAATTTTGCCATCAGAAAGTGCATTGCCCTCTGGTATCCTTAATTTTCATTCACATACTCAAATGAACGCATTAAAAATAGCTTACCGAAGGCTGTTCCGCAAAGGAGAACATGCTGTAACACGTATTATATCCTTGTCTACCGGACTGGCCTTTGGCATATTACTGTTGTCCGAGGTGTTTTATTATTATAGTTTCGACAGCTTTTATGCCGATGCCAACCGGCTTTATTTAGTCCACGAGAATTTCAGGAGTGACCAGTCGTCGGACAAACTGGAGAGCTACCCGAGGGTAAGCGGGGCCATTGCTCCCGGCTTGAAATCCGAGGTGCCTGGCATTGAGGCAGCAACAAGGCTCAACAGCATCGGTTCCTCGGTTTTTTATACTGAAGACAAGAAGAGCTACTATGCCGATTTTTCACTGGCCGATGAATACCTGTTTGATGTGCTTCCGGTTCCCATGATCAGCGGAAATCCGAAGGAAATTCTTAAAAGCCCTATGAACTGCATGGTTTCGGATAAGATAGCAGAAGAATTGGGAGGTAAGGTAATCGGCAAAACCATTGAACTCAAAGACTACCCTGACAGAAAAATCACAATTGCCGGAGTTTTTAAAGAATTGCCCGAAAATACCAACTACAACTATGATGTACTGATTTCAATGGTTTCCACAGGTCAGTTTTTCAAATGGGACGGCTCTTTAAACTGGATGGGCAACGATCGTTATTACGCTGTTGTAAAACTGGCTCCCGGTGTTAAACCTCAAAGCCTGGCACCGGCCGTGCGTCAGATGCAGGTAAAACACCAGGATATTGAAGAAATAGAGCGGCAGCGAGGGGGGATGGTATTGCAATATTCATTTACTCCCATCAAAAGGCTGTATTCCAACGGGATGAAAGACATGATACTGATTCTTACTACCATTGCTTTTGCGGTTCTGTTTGTGTCGTTCATGAATTACATTCTGCTCACACTGAGTTTATTGATACAAAGAGCTAAAAGTTCGGCTATTCATAAAACCTGTGGTGCCAAGGCAGGCAACTTACAGCAGCTGGTTTTTTCCGAAACTCTTTTGCTGTTTGGTATTTCACTCGTGGGAGCAGTTTTGCTGATTTTAGTTCTCAAACCGGTTGCTGAAATGCAATTGGGTCATCAGCTGAGTACATTCGTCAATTTTCGTATCATGTGGCCGGTACTATGCCTGATCTTTGCGCTGGTTGTTCTTACGAGTTACCTGCCGGGACGGTTCTTTTCGCGTATTCCTGCGGCAATAGCCTTCCGCAATTACCAACAAAAGAAGAACAAGTGGAAACTGGCATTACTTTCGTTCCAGTTTGCCGGTGCAGCATTTATACTCACCATGCTGGTTCTTGTGAGCATGCAATACAACAGGCTGATCACCGCCGATCACGGTTATCAAACCAGCGGAGTGTACCTTGCCGAGACAGGAGGAATGGAATCAGGTAAAATCACACCATTGTTAAATGAATTGCGCACCGTTCCAGGCATAGAAGAAGTCGGCCTGGGGTGTCGTTTGCCCATCGAGGGAGCTGCGGGTAACAATATCTTTTCAGATGACAGACAAAAGGAATTGTTCAACATTGCTGATTTTTATTTTATTGATGAAAATTATCTGTCCATTTTGGGCATACCCATAATTGACGGCGAAGGTTTTAACAGTAAGAATTCTGTGGTGGACGACCTGCTCATCAGCCGGAAGGGTGCTGAGAAGCTTAAGATGTTTAACGACTGGAGCCAGGTGGTAGGTCAGCAGGTAGACATCAGTGAGCACGGGAAATCGACCATTCGTGGCGTTTTCTCCGATTTCGTATTGAACACCCTTACCAATCCCGATCCCCGGCCTTCGGTATTTTACTATTATTCTGAGGAAAAATTCAAACAGGTGCGGGCTGAGCGCTCCTCGTTCCAGTTTTACGTTTTGGTTAAAGCCAGTGAAGCTTCCGGGGCCGGCATGATACAGAAGCTCACCGATATCGTCAATCAATTCTTACCCCATCAGGATGCCGTGATAAAAAGCCTGGAATTAGAACAAAAAGCACGTTACAAATCGGAAAATGGTTTCCGCAATGCCATGATGGCCGGTAATGCCATTATCCTGCTTATTACCATTATCGGCTTGCTGGGGTATACTTCCAATGAAACAACACGCCGTCGTAAAGAGTTGGCCATTCGCCGAATTCATGGTGCCAATCTGCCTGATATTCTCCGGATTTTTATTTTCGACCTGGAATCTGTTGCCATCCCTGCTGTGCTGGTTGGATTAGCAGGTGCCTGGTTTACAGCCGGCAGGTGGATGCAGCACTTCGCATTAAAAATACCGCTTCATTGGGGAATTTTTGCCGCTTGCAGCCTCTTAATTTTATTGCTGGCGGCATCGGTTGCCACAATAAATTACATTCTTACCGCCAGCCGCAATCCGGCTGAAGCAATGCGATATGAGTAGTAGAACCATTGCAATGCTATGAATTCATGATATGATGAGGAGATTGAAGTCATTAACAATTTATCAATTATCTTTAACAACCGTAACCATATTGTACGAACCACTTTTTTTACATTAAACCCATGAAATCAGAATTATTTAAATCAATAAACCGGATGAAGACCTGTTGCCAGATGTTGCTTTTTCTGTTTGTTATTTCTGAATCTGCAGGTGCTGTTTTGCACACCAACAATTCTTTGGCCAACGATGAACCTTACCATTTCAGATCAAACATTAACCAGATTGAATACTCCATATCAGTTAATCTTCCGAATAATTACGACGAGAATTCTGCCGGCGGATATCCTGTGCTTTATGTGCTGGACGGCCAATGGGATTTTAACCTGATGGTATCGCTTTACCACAATCTGCGCTTTGATAATGCCATTCCGGACATCATCATCGTGGGTATTGCCTATTACGGCCAAAATGCAAATTACGATTCCTTGCGGATAGTGGATATGATTCCTGTAAAAGACTATTCCGCTGCCGGAACCGGGAACAGAGCCAGATTTCTTGAAGTGCTGAAGAAGGAAATTATTCCCTATGTTGATGACAACTATGCCACAAACAGGCTTGAACGGGGTATTTCAGGTACATCTCTTGCCGGTTTTTATGCATATTACCTGATGTTTCAGGCAAATGATCTGTTCAACGGTTTTATTGCGGTGAATCCTTATTTACTGTGGAGTAAGGAAGTTTCATTCCAGATAGAGCATGATTACAGCATGAAGAACAACAACCTGAATGCAAGGGTATATATGACCACAGGTGAATTTGACATTTCTGATGTTTTCTTTAAAATGACACACCAGATCAAATCACGAAGCTATGCAGGAATTGATTTTGATTATGCTTTTCAAAAAGGAATCGGGCATACCGGGTCCAAACATGATGGCTATTCACGAGGACTCATCCATTTGTTCAAACAGAAGACAATGAATTTGGGTAGTGATTACCTGGAAAAATACGCAGGAACATATTTAAGCGAATCACGTGATACAGTTAATGTGGTTTTGGATGGCGAGAACCTGGTAATTCAAAAATCAAAAACGGTTCCATTTGACCTTAAATTATATACACTGCCCGATTCCTCCTTTTGCGCTGCACAGAATTATGTTCCTTTTTATTTAAAAGAAATTCCCGGAAAGCATATTTATGAATTCAGTTATGATGGATTCCTGCACCAGATGAAGGCATCCAAAGCCATTGCTAAATAAATGGATTTCGAGCTGGCCGTTTACTGAGCTAACCAAAATATCTTATTCTTGTGGGATCTGCCAGGATCCCTGCCTGCCGGTATGCAGGGAACTGGCGACCTCCCCGACAAAAGTCGGGACGCTCTGAACCAGCTATAATTAAAGAAGTATGTGGGCATTACTGGATTCGAACCAGTGACCCCTACCCTGTCAAGGTAATGCTCTAAACCAACTGAGCTAAATGCCCTTATTATCCCACAAAAATAGCATAAAATTTCCGAATTCAAATTCAGTGCTTGAAATGTAAATTAATCCGGTTTTTTACGTATACGGAAAAAAATACGGAAATAATGAAAAGATTCAAATACATCATAGCTGCTGTTGCCACGTTTATGCTTTTAAGCAGCTCGGCCTGGGTAAAACTCACCCTGGTGCGGCCATCGGCCATTGTACTCCCTGACCACATAAAAACTGTTGCCCTGATCGACCGGTCGGTACAGGAGGAAAGTCCCGCAAGCAAACTGGAACAGGTTGTCACCGGCGAATTGTTCCGGCAGGATGAACAGGCTGTGTTAAAAATCACAGACGGATTTATCGAGGCCTGTTCAGGAACACAACGCTACCAGACCGTTAGAACTGCTGAGAAATACAAAAGCAATGGCACCAAAAACTCCTTTCCCGACCCGCTCGACTGGAATACCATTGACGAAATATGCAAAAGACACCAGTCGAATGCCGTGCTGTCAATTGAGATCTTTGATACAGATTTTATTCTGACCAACAGTCCTGTTAAAATTGAAACCAAAAATGACAAAGGGGTGATTATACCTCGCATTGAAATTAAAGCCACAGGTGTAGCTGTGATCAATTTCGGCATCCGGCTTTATGATGCCGCAAACCGTGTTATTTTAGATGAATACCAGACCACGCACCGCCTGAACCTGGATGCACAAGCACCCACATTGCAGGCCGCCCTGAACCAGATACTCGATAAAACCGAAGCCATCAACAGGGCCAGCTATGATGCAGGCTTCATATACGGGGAAAGAATTTCTCCAACCTATTACCAGGTCACCCGGTATTTCTTTAACAAACCCAAGAAGGAACTGGGCGCCGGCGTTAGGTATTCAGAGGTTGCCGACTGGAAGGGGGCCATTAATGCCTGGATGAAAGTGGTTGAGAAAGGTAATCGTAAAGATGCCGGCCGGGCCGCATTTAATATTGCAGTAGCCTATGAAGTGCTGGGCGACCTGGAGCAGGCTAAATCATGGGCCGCCCGCTCACATACCGAGTTTGTGGAAAAAGAAGCTGATGATTACTACAAAAAGCTGGTTAACCGGATACGTGAAGAAAATGTTGTGAATCAGCAAATGCCCGATTGAAGAAAGATCCAAGAACCAAGATCCAAGAACCAAGACAGTGGCAGTGGCAGTAGCAGTAGGCTGGTGTCATGCAGAGCCTGCCCGGCCGGCAGGCAAGTCGAAGTATGACTAGTAGTATAAGTCAAATCCCAAATCTCAACTCCAAATACCCATGCATCCAGTATCCAGCATCAAGTATCCAGTATCGAGTATCCAGTACCCAGCGGCAGCTTAGTCAGGGCCAACAGCTAATGGCTAATAGCCAATGGCCTATAGCCTATAGTTCCCGTTCGCCTCGTTCCACCCGCAGAAAAATGTGTGAAAGTTTGGCCATGAGTTTGCTGAAAGTGGCCATGGCCAGTTCGGTATCGCGGCTTACCGTTTTCTTCTTCAGACGAAGCAAGAGCAGTCCGTATAACGCATTCAGACTGGTTTCCACATCTCCCGCATCGGGGTTTGATGTTTTTTGCCGGAATACGTCCAGGTTTTCAGCTGCATTGCGGTGTAATTCCCTGTAATCATTTTCATCTTCACGATTCAGCAGCCGGAGGTGCATGTCGGTGATTTCATCCATAAGTGTTTTCAGAAAACTCAGATGTCCTTTCTCCCTGATGCCTTCCTGGTGCATCATTAAAATCAGGTTGGCAAACCAGTTTTTCACTTCATCTTTAACCCTTGGCGGCTGTGAGTACTGCGCAATCAGGTTTTCCTCTATCAGGCCGATATCAAACCGGTAGGCACGTATCAGGTCTTCCACCTGCCACATGTAGAGTATGTATTCAGCAATATTTGTTTTCCGTTTTTCCTGTGCAATTAACATAGTACCGCTCCTTTCAAAAATCGCTGTTAATGATATCATCCATTAATCGTCGTTCCTTTTTCGTGGGTCTTCCGGCGCCTCTGTCGCGTTTAAAAAAGGCAGCATCATTGATTTTCAGCTTTTCCAGTTCTTCAGGCGATGTCAGGTCTTCCATGAATTCCCTGACGCGTTGTGCAGGAAGCCGGTTGTGGGTAAGTGCAATTACCCGGATTGTATATACAACCGGAAGTTTTCTGACAAAGATGGTCTCACCAATTTTCACCTCATGTGAGGGTTTGATTTCCGTGTTGTTGATAATTACCCTGCCCTTTTTGCATGCCTCGGTGGCCAGACTGCGGGTTTTAAAGATCCGCACAGCCCAAAGCCACTTATCAATCCTGATCTTTTCCGGCGCACTCATTTAAGAGAAATGTTGTACTGTGCAAAGATAGGCAAAACATGACATAAAGAAAAAAGACCGTCCGTTGACGGCCTTTTTTCACATTAAACAAAACTACTAACTAAACCAACTTGGGCAAAATTTTATATGCTTTATCTGAGTGTTCTTTTGATAACTTTTTTTTGTTGCTTTCTGTGTATGGATACGGAGGTTGGTTCCGTTTGTTCGCAATATTCTGTGAAACGGAGCGTATTGTTGATGAACGAAGGTAATTTTTGGATGAAAATTATTCGAACTCTTTTTTGACGGCAGCAAGTGAATAAATTACGCTGTAATCATCCTCAACAGCAGTTCCCACCACAACGCCGCTGGCACCGGCACGATACAATAGGCGGATATCTTCGGGTGTTCGGATGCCTCCTCCGACGATCAGCGGCACGGTAATGTTTTCCCTGACCCGGGTGATGATATTCTCACGAATGCGCTCGCTGGCGCCGCTTCCTGCTTCGAGGTAAATAAGCTTGAGTCCGAGCTGTTCACCTGCCAGTGCAGTAGCCACCACGATATCGGATTTTTCCGAAGGTATGGGCCGGGTGTTGCTCATATATTCAACTGATGAAAGAGCATGTCCGTCAACCAGGATATAGCCGGTGGGTATGATTTCAAGTCCCGACCTTTTTAAAAACTGTGATGCCAGCACATGATTACCGATCAGGTATTCGGGATTACGTCCCGAAATCAGCGAGAGCAGCAGCACGCCGTCGGCTTTGGCACTGAGTTGAAGCAGATTTCCGGGGAACAGCACTATCGGCAATTGGCATACACGTTTAATAGCTTCCAGCGTGTCATCAATGGGATGCGAAATCAGGCTTCCGCCAACCAGGATTACATCAACACCTGCCTGAGAAGCAGCAGTGGCAGTTTTTTCCACCTGGTCAGTACGTAGATTTTCTGGATCGATGAGCAGTGCGAAAATTTTCTTATTTCCGGTAAACAGTGAATGATAAATTGTAGAATCCATGATTTTGTGTTCAGGCTGGTCAGTTGATTTATTTATAGGTCCATACCACTACGTAATTGCCCAGGGTGAAGTAATTCATCGGGAATATCTCGTTCCTGGTGCGGTTTTGCACCCGGCCGCGCAGTTCACCTTTCTCCGACGGCTGAAAAGGTTCAATGGTGAGGTTATCCCTGAAATTGATATCCTGCTTGTCACAGATTTTATAGAGGGCTTCTTTGGCGCACCAATGTATATATAAATGGTATTTTCTCGTCTCTTCGTCGCCGGTAATTACCTCGCTTTCATTGATGAACCTGTTGGAAATGCTGCCGATGCGGTGCGACATATATTCAAGATCGATGCCCACCTTTCTTTCCCGGCTCAACATAATAGAGGTCAGATCGCGCGAGTGGGATATGCTTATGTAATAAGAATTCCCTTTGATGAAAGGCTTCCTGTTCTCATTATAATAAATGGACAGTTCCTTATCGGTCATTTCATTCAGCAGCACCCTGACACTGAGCCATTCAATCTTGCGCGGCATGTGAGTGATTCTTTCAAGCATATCGAGCTCTTCGCGCGTTAATGTAATCCGCGACAACAGGGTGTTAAAATCTTCGGTAATCTTCCAGACAGCCAGTTGACAGCCGCATGCTAAATGCTCATTCATGATGACAGCCATAGGATTGCAGCATTAGGTTTTAATTCCACTTGAAGGTCTCGATAAGATGCATCACATCTGCCGTAAAGAAACGGATAACCGGGGCCAGTGAATCTTTATTGGGAACTACATTAAAATACAGCGAACCGCTTAAAAAGTTGCTTGCGCTGTCGGTTACAAAAAAGCTTAATGATGAAGCCGTATTACCTCTTATATCATAAAGCATTCCATGCACATGGCGGTCGGGGAATGAAAAGGGTTTTTCAATGATGTCGTCAGCTTTGATGATGTGCTTGTAGGCCAGGGTTCTGATGTCCCCGGCATGAGCGGCCAGCTCATCTTTATTCATCCGCTTGTAGGTAATGTGAATTACGCCTTTATAGCCCGGAAATTCCACATCAATCCAGCAGGGCTCGGTTGTTTGTCCCTTGAAAGGAATTACACTGGCATATTCAGGCACTTGAAAGTTGTAGGCACATTCGGGTGATGTATAGGTAACATATTTCTTATCGGGAAAATCAATTCTGAAATAGCTTTTGGGCTTGGGGGTATAGTTCTTTTTACAGGAAGGCAGCAACAAGAGCATGCTTGCAAGAACAAATGCCGTGCCGCTAAATTGTATCAGAATCCTAGTTTTTTTTCTCATCCCCTTTGTTTTTGTCCTTTAAAGTAACCTGTATTTGCCTTATTCGCCGCTGATCAACAGAGCGGATGGTAAATACCATGCCCCTGCAGTTTACCACATCGTTTTTCCCTGGCAGTTCACCTTTCAGCTCCAGGATAAGACCGGCCAGTGTATCTGCATCACCTTTCACATCGTCAAATGCATCCTGTTCCAGGTTGAAAACCTTAACGAAGTCGTTGAGCAAAGTTTTTCCTTCAAACAGGAAATTAAACTCATCTATTTTCTTATATGACAGTTCTTCGTTGTCAGACTCATCTTCAATTTCACCAACAATTTCTTCAAGGATATCCTCAAGGGTAATGATACCCAAAGTTCCGCCATATTCATCAATAACAACTGCCATGTGAATTTTGGTAGTCTGAAACTCCTTCAGCAGGTCGTCAATCTTTTTATTCTCCGGGATGTAATAGGCGGGGCGCATGAGCGACTGCCAGTTGAAGGAATCGGGTTTATCCAGGAAGGGGAGCAGGTCCTTAACATAAATGATACCTTTTATATTATCCAGGTCCTGTGCATAAACCGGCATGCGTGAATAGCCTGAATCTACAATATAACTGATCAGTTTTTTAAACCTGATCTGGGTGGACACCCCCACTACATCAACGCGGGATGTCATGATCTCCCGGGCATCAATATTTCCAAACTTGACAATGCCCTCAAGTATGGTTTTGTCTTCACCGATACCCTGCTCGGTGAGATCCAGCGCATCAGACAGGACATCCATGGATATGGGCCGGTTCTGACCCGCAAACTTATCCTGTATCCAGGATGTTGAATGGATGAGCAAAAAATTTACCGGCCGGCAAAACTTTTCAGCTATTTCCAGGGGGATGGCCATAAAGCGGGCTACTTTCCCCGAATAGCGAATGGAATAAATTTTCGGAAGAATCTCCCCAAAAAAGACAATTACCAGTGTAATTACCACAACTTCAATTACGAAACCCAATACCTCGGCATTGGTGAAGTCGAACAGGGAAGAACTTACATAAGCAGAAATAATTATAATACCAATATTTAACAGGTTGTTGGTAACCAGAATGGTAGCCAGGAGTTTTTCGGGCATTCCAAGGAGCCTGTCCAGGGTTCTGTTTTGCTTTGACATGGAGTTTTTTATCTTGCTTAGCTCAGCCGGAGACAAGGAAAACATGGCTGCTTCAGAACCTGAAAAGAGTGCAGACAACAGCAGCAACGCGATAATGACCACAAAGGCAATTAACAGGTTCAGATCAAACGGATTGACTGTCACCTGGAGTACCGTGTTCAAAGCGTGATTATAAGGTTCTCCGTCCAATTCAACAAAAAATTGATTACTTGCTGATCCTTTTAAAAGGGTAAGTCGTTATTGATATCCGCACCATCGGCAGGCATACTTTCTTCTCCAGCCTGGTCGTTATGAGGTGCCTGAGATGCCTGAGATGCCTGAGGTGACGCGGAACTCTGGTCATCAGCTCTTTTGCCCAAAAGCTGCATGACGTCGGCAACGATTTCCGTAGTATATCTCTTGTTTTTGTCTTTATCATCCCAGGAGCGGGTTCTCAGCTTTCCCTCAATATAAATCTGGCTGCCTTTTTTGACGTACTTTTCAGCAATTTCAGCCAGTCCTCTCCACAAAACCACATTATGCCATTCGGTGTTGGTAACACGCTCTCCGCTTTTGTTTTTATAAACATCACTTGTAGCCATTCTGATGGTGCAAACAGGTGTGTTATTGTCCAGGTAACGAACTTCGGGGTCCTGTCCGACATGACCTACCAGGATAACTTTGTTAACTGACATAGATTCGGTTTTTAAGTTGTGTGTAAAATTATAAAAAATTATGTAATTAGTCTGTTAAAACTCCCTCCACCCTCAAATCGTTCAAATACCTGTCAATCACCCTGGGAACGGGATAATTCTTCAGCTTTTGCAAGGGAACAACAATGAATTCCGGGTTAGATGGCTGACAGTCAGGTTCAGGTTCAACCGTGTAAAAAGAACAATGCAATAGCTGATGCGTTAGTTTGTGTTTGTATACCCGGTGACCGGCAGGTGAAATCTCTTTTCCGCAGGCATAGTCTTTCCATGGTTCCTCAGCAACCAGGTTCTTAAGTATCGCGGGGCCATCTTTTTCAATAAGCGGAAATTCATATAGCGAATTCCAGATGTCATTTCCGGCACGCTTGTGAAGCACAATCATGTTGTCAGTATGCACAAACAGATAGTAAAAATACCGGGTGCGGATTTTTACCCTGCTCTCTTTAACCGGGAGGGTTTCTGCTATGCCAAGTGCTTTTGCCCGGCATGAAGACACCAGTACACAGCTGTCACACAATGGATTGCGGGGTGTGCAAACAAGTGATCCGAATTCCATAATTGCCTGATTGTGAGTTCCGGGATCTTCTTTGTTGAGCAGGTCAGCCGCTAACCTGTTAAAAGCAGCTTTCCCGGCAGCTGTATCAATGGGTGTGGTGATACCATAAAGTCGCGAAATAACCCTGAACACGTTACCATCTACGAGCGCAACAGGTTCATTAAAAGCAATAGAGGCAATGGCCGCAGCAGAATAGGTGCCTATTCCCCTGAGTATCAATAACTCCTTGTAGGTTGATGGAAAGACACCTTTATATTCATGGGTGATTACCCTGGCGGTTTCATGCATATTCCTGGCACGCGTATAATAACCCAAACCCTGCCAAAGTTTCAATACCTCGTCAAGTGGTGCATCTGCAAGATCTTCAACCTTGGGATACTTCTGAACAAAGCGGTTGTAATACTTAAGCCCCTGGTTAACCCTTGTTTGCTGCAAAATCACCTCAGAGAGCCATGTATTATAAGCTGAAAGAGCTTTGCGCCAAGGCAGGTCTCTTTTGTTTGAATGATACCATTTAATAAGGATTTCCGAAACCTCCATAGTCGTATTCAGGTGAAATAATGATAAAAGATTGTCAAAATTAATGGTTTACTATTTTATTTATCGAAGGAAATACTTTATATTTGCAACTCAGATTTTTGAAAACATCTAATTAATTGATAATTAAAGAATTTTAACAATGACGAAAGCGGATATTGTAAACGAAATCTCCAAAAACACCGGGATTGAGAAAATCACTGTTCAAAAAACAGTAGAAGCTTTTATGGAAGCTGTAAAAGACTCTCTCGTAACAAACAAAAACGTGTACCTGAGAGGGTTTGGTAGTTTTATCATAAAAAAGAGGGCTAAAAAAACGGCAAGGAATATTTCCAAGAACACCACCCTCATTATTCCGGCCCACAACATCCCTTCATTCAAACCGGCAAAAACCTTTGTTAATAAGGTAAAAGCTAACGTGAAATAAATTTTGTATCAGAATTAAATCATCAAGATATGCCAAGCGGAAAGAAGCGTAAGAGACATAAGATGGCTACACACAAACGTAAAAAACGTTTGCGTAAGAATAGGCATAAGAAAAAGAACAGATAGCCTGTAACTTATTCATATAAGCTTAAATAAACCTAAAGTCGATTCTGAGTCACTTTAGGTTTATTATGTTTATTTATATAGGTACCTGAGGCTTATAGATACCATTCAGTTTTCCTAATAATGTGGAAACGTGAGCAAAGAATTAATAATTGATACATCAACCAGCGATATCAACATTGCTCTGTTAGAGGACAAGAAATTAGTTGAGTTAAATAAAGAAAAAAGCAACCCCAAATTTGCCGTCGGAGACATTTTTCTTGGCAAAGTTAAGAAGCTTATGCCCGGACTTAATGCAGCTTTTGTTGATGTCGGTTATGAAAAGGACGCATTTTTGCATTACCTCGATCTGGGTCCTCAGGTCAGGTCGCTGCATAAATACCTCGAGGTTTGTGTAAACCGGAAAGGGAAACCCGTTTCATTCCAGAAATTCAAACGCGAAAGTGATATTGACAAAGAGGGCACAATCAGCGATGTACTTGTTCAGGGCCAGCTTGTTATGGTTCAGATTGCCAAGGAGCCCATTTCAACCAAGGGACCGCGACTGACCTCTGAAATTTCCATTGCCGGAAGGAACCTGGTGCTGATGCCATTTCATGATAAGGTTTCCGTATCCCAGAAAATTCAGTCGGCTGAAGAAAGAAACCGGCTTAAAACACTGATTCAAAGCATTAAACCTCATAATTACGGCATCATTGTTCGCACAGTTGCCGAAGGCAAGAAAGTGAAAGACCTGGATACGGAACTGAAGGGACTGGTACGCAAGTGGGAAAATGCATTTGAAACCCTGAGGGCCGTTAAGCCTCCCCAGTTGTTTATCGGCGAAATTAACCGCACATCTGCCATCCTTCGGGATATCCTGAATGTATCGTTTAACAGCATTACGGTGGATGACGAGATCATTTTCAGGGAAATCAAGGAATACATCAGCACCATTGCCCCTGAAAAGGAAAAGATTGTCAAGCTGCACAAAGGCGATGTGCCCATTCTTGAACATTTTGGAGTTGAAAAACAGATCAAATCGGCTTTTGGCAAAACCGTTTCCTTTAAAAACGGAGCCTACCTGATCATTGAGCACACCGAGGCGCTTCATGTAATTGACGTGAACAGCGGAAACCGCTCGAAAACAGTTAATAACCAGGAGTCCAATGCCTTCGAGACCAACCTGGCTGCTGCAGATGAAATTGCCCGTCAGCTTAGACTTCGTGATATGGGCGGCATCATTGTCATTGATTTCATTGACATGCAATCTGCAGAACACAAACAGAAATTGTCTGAAAGGGTCAAACAGGCCATGGGAAACGACAGGGCCAAGCACAGCATCCTTCCGCTTTCGAAATTCGGTTTGATGCAGATTACCCGGCAGCGGGTAAGGCCCGAGATGCATATCAGCACTACCGAAAAATGCCCCACCTGCAACGGTACCGGCGAAATCTCACCCAGCATCCTGTTTTTCGATAAAATTGAAAGCCACATCACATCCATTCTCGAAAAGGAAAAGTACAATAAGCTCATTCTCAAATTGCATCCCTATTTATCGGCCTACCTGAAAAAGGGAATCATATCGCTCCTGCTGAAATGGCGCTTCCGATTTAAAACCAATCTTAAGGTGGTTTCCATTTCATCCTACGACTTCCTGGAATACCACATTTTTGATTCACACGGGGAAGAGATTGTACTTTAAAAAGTGGCCGGCAAGCCCAGCAACAACCTGATTCTCCAGCTTTTCATTCCATGTGTAAACAATTCCCCGGGTTAACTGTTTTGATTTCTGCTAAAACAGTTAAATTTGGATATACTTAATTCGTGCACATGAAGAAGTTAATAGCAGCCTTTATAGTGGCCACCGTTTTTTTGCATGCAACTTCATCACAGGTTGTATCCCCGGTTAAATGGACATTTAACACCCGTCAGGTCGACACCGAACAAACCGATCTTATTTTCAAGGCCACAATCACCCACCCATGGCACTTGTACGGGCTGAATATCCCGGAAAACGGGCCCATTCCTACCAGCATCAGCTTTACCAACCCAAAAGGCTTTGTGCTGGTTGGAAAGCCATCTCAAACGCCTGCTCCGGAAATAGTAGATGACAAAATCTTCATGATGAAAATTGAACTGCACAACAAGCAGGCAACTTTTACTCAACGCATAAAAATCACCAGCCACGACAGCATCACCGTTAACGGAATGCTGGAATACATGACCTGCAGCGACATGCAGTGTGTGCCGGGAGATCAGGACTTCACTTTCAGGCTTGGGGGAAAAGCTGAAGAGAAAGCGGCAGCGGCAGCGGCACCGGTAGCGGCAGTTGAGGAAGAAGTAGTAGCAGCAACAGCAGCAGCAGCAGCAGCGGCACCGGCAGCGGCAGCGGAGGAAGAAGCGGCTGCTGCAGGAGCAGTAGCAGCAGAAAAAGAAGAAGCAGCGCCTAAAAAATCGCTTTGGGGTGTGTTTTTTCTTGCGTTGCTGGCCGGACTCGGAGGCCTGCTGACTCCTTGTGTTTACCCGATGATTCCCATGACCGTTTCCTACTTCCTGAGAGGAAGCACATCCCGGTCGAAATCCATATCCCAGGCACTGGTTTTTGGCTTGTCCATTGTATTCATTTATACGCTTATCGGCATACTGGTTGCAGTTTTTAAAAACCCCAATGCGGTGAACAATTTTACTACGCACTGGCTTACCAATACCTTATTTTTCCTGATCTTCATCATATTATCCGCCTCATTTTTCGGAATGTTTGAAATCATGCTGCCATCGGGACTGGCCAACAAAGTTGACAGGCAAGCCGACAAGGGAGGTTACCTGGGCGCCTTTTTTATGGCACTGGCCATGGCCATCCTGTCGTTTTCCTGCACAGGCCCCATAGTAGCGTCCCTGCTTATTAAAGCCTCACAGGGTGAAGTACTTGAGCCAATTGTGGGGATGGTCGGTTTTTCCATTGTGTTTGCCCTGCCATTTACACTTTTTGCCATTTTCCCTTCGTGGCTGCAGGGTTTGCCCAAGTCGGGCAGCTGGCTGAATGCTGTAAAGGTGTTCTTTGCATTCGTCATGCTCGCTTTCTCACTTTACTTCCTGGGTAAGATAGACCAGAGTTATCACCTGAACCTGATCAGCCGGGAAATTTTCATCAGCATCTGGATCGTGATCTTTACCCTGCTCGGGTTCTATTTGCTTGGAAAGATCCGTTTTGCGCACGACAGCGACATGCCCCACACCGGAGTGCCACGCTTCCTGTTTGCAGTAGCCAGCTTTTCATTCGCACTTTATCTTTTCACCGGATTCCTGGGCAACGACCTCAGGGGATTGTCAGGGATTCTCCCCCCTGCCACTGCTTCTTATCCTGCTGCTACTGCCACTGCCGCTTCTTCATCTCCTGCCACTGTTGCCTCCCCCACTCCAGCGGGGTTATGCAATGAACCCAAATATGCAGATTTCCTTACGCTACCGCATGGTTTACAAGGCTATTTCGAATACCAGGAAGCGCTGGCTTGCTCCCGTGAGACTGGTAAACCCGTGTTGGTTGATTTTGTGGGCCATTCCTGTTCCAACTGCAAAAAAATGTATGCCGAGGTATGGTCGGATCCCCGTGTGCTGCAGCTGCTGCGCGAGCAATTTATCATAGTTGCATTGTATACCGACGATAAAACGAAATTACCTGAAAATGAATGGCTGACAACGGAAGATGGTAAGGTGAAAAATACCATGGGACGGAAAAACCAGGAAATTCAGCGAATACGCTTTAATTCCAATGCATTGCCACTCTACGCCCTTGTTGATGGGAACGGAAACGACCTGACTGCTGACTATTTTACCTACAGCACAGACGTCGAAAAATTTCTTAACTGGCTTCGGAAAGGCACACGTTAACATTCTGACAAACTGTTTATTAGTAAGCAATCTCCACACTATATCCAGTTAAGAGCAAACTCTGTTTACGCCATATTGTCATATACACCTTGTAAAAAATGCCATTATGACTGATTTTATCTTCTGGCATTTATTTTGAAAATAACCGGATGTAACCAACAAAGTAAATGTTAAACATAAATTGTAGGAGGACATAGCCATGTTACCATTATTAAGAACCAAAACAGCCTGGCCGAATCTGGTAGAAGAGTTTTTCAACGGCGATAACTTTCCCAGGTTCTTTGACAATGAAACCAGGTATACCCTGCCCGCAGTGAATATCATTGAAGGCAAGGAAGATTACAAGATCGAGGTTGCAGCACCCGGCCTGAACAAAGAAGACTTTAAAGTTAATTTGGAAAACAACCTGCTGACCATTTCCTCGGAAAAAGAAGAAAAACAGGAAGAGAAAGAAGAAAAGGTAATGCGCAGGGAGTTCAGTTACTGCTCATTCAGCCGTTCTTTCACACTTCCGCAAACCGTAAATGCCGATAAGATCAGGGCTACTCATAAGGACGGGATTTTGCAGGTAGTGGTTCCCAAGAAGGAAGAAGCCAGGGAAAAACCGGCACGTGAGATCAAAATTTCATAAAGTTTTGATACCTGCAATTCACGGCAGTGAGAGAATAGTAAGTTTACCTGAAAGGCGGGGCCCATGGCTCCGCTTTTTTTGTTGCTTAATAAGTCGTAATTTGGAATGTCAAACAGGCATTACTCTTATTCAAACCAGTTTTGAGGCATCCCGTCAGATTTACAGGTATTTTAGTAATTACATGTAATACAAAATGGAATTCAAATTATTAACCACATGATGAGATTGTTCAGTTTAATCATTGCAGCTGTTCTTTTGGCAGCAGGAAGTATCACCCATGCCCAGGATGTTGTGGTACCACTTTACCAGGGGCCGATTCCCAATTCCAACGGCACGGTTATTTCTGAAAAGATTATGAAACAGGACATCACCCGCATCGGTCAGGTTCAGGTGCCCGATATAGCCGTGTACCTTCCGAGTAAGCGCAGCGCAACCGGTCAGGCTGTAATTATATGCCCGGGCGGGGGTTATCATTACCTGGCTTATGACTGGGAAGGATCAGACGTTGCCCGTTACCTGAACTCCATTGGTGTAGCCGCCATGGTGCTCAAATACAGGCTGCCTGTTTATGGAAACGTTGTTGAGCCGCACAAAGTGCCGCTTATGGACGCTCAAAGGGCCATGCGAGTCGTAAGGTTCAACGCCGCACGCTGGAATATCGACCCACATAAGATAGGTGTTATGGGCTTTTCAGCCGGTGGGCATTTGGCCTCTACGCTGGGAACGCATTTTGACCAGGGGAATCCTGCTGCAACTGATTCTGCGGAGCGCGTGAGTTGCCGCCCCAATTTCATGATCCTGATGTACCCGGTGATCTCATTTGCCGATTCGGTTACACACAAAGGCTCGCGTGAAGCCCTGATCGGAAAGCATCCGGATGATAAAATGATCGCTTTCTACTCCAATGAATTGCAGGTGACAAAAGACACACCTCCCGCGTTCCTGGTACATTCAGGCGATGACAACGCAGTTCCGGTTGAAAATTCGCTGCTGATGTATCAGGCACTGCTGGCTCAGAACATACCTGCAGAGATGCATATTTTTCCCGAAGGCGGGCATGGATTCGGACTGAATATTGGTAATGTGCATGTCGGCTCATGGGCCAACAGCCTCAGGTTGTGGCTTGGGTGGCTGAATCATCAGGCCACTTCATCAGCTCCCTAAGAAACGTAGTTAATTCCCCGGCCATTTTTTGGTGTTCTTCCACATTCGGATGCCAGTCGCTTCCATGCAGTTCCATAGTGCTGAATTCAAAGTAATGGACAGCCTGGTCAGCGGTTCCAAACTGATTTACCACGCCGTGGATCAGATTCCGCCATGTAACCCATTGGGCGTTATCAGATGAAGGTCCGGCAATACAAACAATGCCTGCATCGGGATAATTGGCTCTGATGCGTTTCAGAAATCCGACATAGGCATTGACAAATTCGGCCGGATCAAGCGGAGCAGAAAGATCATTGCCCGCCAGGTTAATTACTACAAGTTGGGGCTGGTAATGTGAATAGTCCCATTTTTCTGAGCTGTTTAGGATCACCTCATCATAGTGCGCGGGCATATTAAAATCGCGTCCTCCCCCGTAGCCCTGCACAATACCGATACCGGAGCGGCAAACCGCAACATATTCAGCATCGAGGGCACGTGCCGTAATGGCACCATACGACAGGTAATTGTTTTCGGTTTCATAGGCAAAATGCTCTTCTACACTTTTGCCTTCGTTACCATAACCGCAGGTATAGGAATCGCCGATGAACTCAATTTTGCGCTCCTTAACTACAGGTTCATAAATCTTACTGCCCCCATCAAGGTTCAAACCGAGAAAAGTGGTGTTGCCGCCGTGCCATTCCGTTCGCCTGATGATTTCGAGGTTATGGCGCTTATTGGGCAGGCCCGAGGCAAGCAGGTAAGAACTGTCGGGCCGGTTTGCGGTGATTACAAAAAGACTGTCGTCAATGATCACTGTAAACATATTCCGCAGGCTGTCATCTTTCAGTATCAGCTCAACCGATGTACCGTCGAAAACGGTCCTTATGGCACATCCCGAATACATGAATACAGGCTTTGCCGGATCGGAAAGATCAAACCTGCCCAGGTAGGAAAAATTAGGATTATCCGGGGCAATATAAGATTGGGTATCGGATTTTGCACATGATGAGAGTAAGAATGCAGTAAGTACTATGAAAAAGGCGGTTCTCATGATTATGGTTTTTTTTGCAGGATAAAGTTATATAATTTATCGGTTTTGGCCCTAACAGGTAAAGGACAACCGACAATATGCAACGCCATCAAAAAAATTCGAAGTATTGTCGTGAAAATTTATTCCAGTATATCTGTAAGTATTTAATTCCTCGACCATGGAAAAGGTAGCCGAACTTGCCCGGATGGCTTTAGAGCGAAAACCAGTAACTGAACTTGACAAGGAAAATATTGTTCGGGGCTGCGCCGGATATTCTGTCGGCCATGTTGTGAATGGCATAACCGCCCGGGTTCAGGTATTCGGTTTTATCATTCGACCACACCAGGTAAATTTGTGAACCGGGTTTGTACTCCCACCTGAAAACAAGGTTCGACCGGAACTGGTAAAAGTTGAAATCGGGATTCCTGAAGGTATACTCCGGCAGGTTGTCACTGTTCTCGTCAACCTGCAGGTTATCACCGTCGGGTGTAATACCGGAAATCATCTCAAAACGGTTGCGGTATTCCTTGTCTTT
>JAWOJJ010000064.1:0-4372 GCA_046481675.1 Bacteroidales bacterium
CGGAACCACAACTGACGTCAATGGGAAATATTCAATTGAAGTTCCGGGTAATGCGGTTCTTTTGTTCTCGTATATCGGGTATCTTACAGAGCGGGTTGAATTAGCCGGACAGTCGGTTGTTGATGTTAGGTTGGTTTCAGACATACAATCATTGGAAGAAGTTGTTGTAGTTGGCTATGGCACACAGCGAAAGGAAACATTGACAGGTTCCATTGTCAATGTTGCCGGAAAAGAGATAACAAAGAGTCCTTCTGCCAATATCAGCAGTACTCTTGTTGGAAAACTGCCCGGGTTAATTGTGAGCCAGCGTTCGGGAGAGCCCGGACGGGATGATCCCACTATGCTCATCCGTGGAAAAGGAACAACAGGAGATGCAAGTCCCCTGATTATTATCGATGGTGTGGAACGAAGTTTGATGAGCCGTTTGAATCCTGAAGAAATTGAAAGCATTTCTGTTCTGAAGGATGCTTCTGCAGCTATCTATGGAGCTCGTGCAGCAAATGGTGTGATAATCATTACCACCAAAAAAGGTAATGTAGGCAAACCAACCTTCAGTTTGACCTATAACCATGCATTTAGCCAACCAACAAAGATACCCGATATGCTGGATGCTGCTACCTATGCTGAAGCATTCAACGAGGCTGACTGGTACCGGAAAGGACGTCCTGAGACAGTCTATACACCAGCCTTTTCCGATGAGGCCATTCAGAGATATCGTGATGGCTCTGACCCGGTCTTGTACCCAAATACAAACTGGGCAAAAGAAGAGTTGAAAAACTTTGCTATTCAGAAACGCATCAGTATGCAGGTGACAGGCGGCTCAGAGTCGGTCAGATATCTTCTTTCCTTTGGACACACAAATCAGGATGGGGCTTACAAACATGCACCTACGAATTATAAACAGTATAACCTGAGAGCCAAGTTAGATGTTGAACTGACTAAAAATTTAACAGTTGGTGCCAATATTTCTTCCATACTGGGATACAAGAAATATCCTGTTATAGATACCTGGATTAATTTCTCAAACCTGTTGGTTGCCAATCCCACCCTGGTGGCGCGCTATCCAAACGGGCTCATTGCTCCCGGAAGACTTGGTGAAAATCCGCTTTTAGTAGATCAGCGTGGTTCCGACAAAATCGAGGATGCTCCAATATACACCACATTTACAGCGGCCTATAATGTTCCCTTTGTCAAAGGCCTAAAAATTGACGGATCTTTCAACTATGACCTGAGCAATCAGTTTGAAAAAAGATACGTTTTGCCCTATTATTATCACGAGTACAATGTTCTTACTGAAGAATATGATTATAAGCAAGGTACTGGTGCATCAACGGTTGAGCTAACAGATACCTACAGAAAGTGGACTACCATGTTGTATAATTTCAAAATTTCGTACGACAGAACCTTTGATCAGCATCATGTGGCTGCCATGGTTGGTCAGGAACAACAAAAGAACAAGCATACCTGGGCACAGGCATACCGTAAGAATTTTGTAAGTCCTGCCATTGACCAGATCAATGTGGGAAGCACTGCTGCAGAAGACAAAAATAACGGTGGTTCCACGACTGAAAATTCCTACAATAACTTTTTCGGTCGTGTTAATTACGACTTTGCTTCAAAGTACCTGTTCGAATTTCTGTTCCGGTATGATGGCTCCCCGAAGTTTCCCGAAGGCAAGCGTTACGGTTTTTTTCCGGGAGTATCCGCAGGATGGCGTTTGTCTGAAGAGAATTTCATAAAAGATAAACTTGCTTTTGTAAATCAGCTTAAGTTGCGGTTTTCCTATGGAGAGGTAGGTAACGATAGGGTCAACGCCTATCAATACCTGCAGGCTTATGAATTTGGCGACAATTACGTATTTGGCAAGGGTGATGCAGCCGGTATCAGGGCTCTTACCATGCCCAATCCCGGAATTACATGGGAAGTGAGCAAAAAAACCGATGTTGGTTTGGAATCCGCTTTGTGGAACGGTTTACTTGGAATGGATCTGACTTTCTGGTGGGAAAAGCGTTCCAACATCCTTTGGAATGAAAACCTCAAAATACCTGCTGTATATGGATTTCCCGGCTTGCCGGATAAAAACATTGGAAACGTTGACAACCATGGTTTTGAACTGACTGTGAAACACCGGAAAACAATCAGCAAACTTGCGTATAATGTGGATGCATCAGTTTCCTTTGCGCGAAACGAGATCAAATATATTGCCGAAACGCAGACGGAAGGTTATGAACGCCAGTATCAAACCGGTATGCCTATAAATACTTCATTGTATTATAAGGCAGATGGAATCTTCAACACCCAGGAGGAGCTGGACAACTACCCACATCAGTCTGGTCAACAGGTTGGCGATGTTAAGGTTGTTGATTTGAACAATGATGGAGAGATCAATGACAAGGACCAGTATCGGTTCAGGTATAACTCAACACCTGAAATAATTTTTGGTCTGAATATCGGCCTGCAATATCAGCAAGTGGACCTCTCCCTGTTCTTCCAGGGCCAGACCAATGCGTATAATTACGACAGTCAGTTTGCCAAACTGGGAACCGCTGATTTCGACAATGCCGTGGTGCAACGGGCCGAAAACCGCTGGACTGTTGATAATCCCAATGGAACCATGCCCAGGGCCGACTTTTTTCAACCCGGAAATACAACCCACTTTTTATATGATGCAACCTTTGTAAGGCTTAAAAACATTGAGCTGGGTTACTCACTTCCCAAGAGCATGGCTTCAAAAATAAAACTCGAAGACCTGCGTATATTCGTAAGTGGCTTTAATGTACTTACCTGGGCTAAAGATATTAAATGGAGCGATCCGGAACTCAGCGGAAATATACTCTACTATCCGCAGCAACGCATTTACAACTTAGGTATTAGTGTAAAATTCTAAAAGATATTTACTTATGAAAAAGATATTGATCCTTTTTACCATCATATTATCGGGCCTGGCTTGTAATGATGACCTGCTCGATATGACTCCCAAGGACAGGCTGGCTGAAGATGCCGTTTGGAATGATGAAAAGCTGATTAAGGCATATCATACTGCTTTATACAATGCCATTCCGCATGGGTTCAAAATTCACATGCAATCCAAAGCTACTGACGAAGCTTATTGCGCAATCAATTGGGGTATCGGTATTATTCAATCCGGAACATATTCTCCTGATAATATTACCGGTGTTGCCGATACTGACTGGACTGGCGGCGGTTACCTCTATTACTGGAATACGGCATACAAGTACCTGGCCAAAATCAACCTGTTTTTGCAGAAGATGGAAGAAACAACGCTTGAGTTTCCTGACAAATCCACATTAATTGCCGAAGCCAAATTCATCAGGGCATATTTGTACTTCTTGCTGATTGAAAGATTCGGCGGTGTTCCAATTGTAACCGAAGCATATCAATTGGAAGATGTAAATACAGTTACCTTTACCAGAAATACCTTTGATCAGTGTGTGGCATTCATTGAGCAGGATTTGGATGAAGCCATTCCGGATCTGCCTGTTAAAATCGGTACAACCGAATCCAATTTTGGCAAGGCTACCCAGGATGCCTGTAAGGCATTACTTTCAAGGGTGCTCTTGTTTGCTGCATCACCTTTGTTCAATTCTTCAAACGACTTAACCAAATGGCAAAAGGCTTCTGATGCTGCTGAGGATTTGCTGAACAGCGGTTATTCACTTTATCCCAATTACGGAAAGTGCTTCAACCTTGCCAGTGGAGCCGAAAATAATGAGGTAATTTTTGCCAGAAATTTCACCGAAACCAACAGCCATCAGGCCCCTATGCACAACCTGAATCGCCGCTATGGCGCTTACGGAGGCTGGTGGGCCAGCAATGGTCCTTCACAGAACCTGGTGGACGATTACGACATGATCAATGGTGAACCAGCATTTATTTATCTCGGTGGTGAAAAGACTGTAAATCCTGCCTCCGGTTATGATCCACAGCGACCCTATGCCAACCGTGATCCCCGATTTGATGCTACCATTATTCACGATTCTTCAATATACCGGGGCAGTCTTTTTGAAATGTGGATTGCTTCAGATGCTGAAACCTGGGGTTACGATTCCTACAAACAAAGCGGAGACAATCCCCGGTCAAATTATGTATTGAGGAAATTTATGCCTGACGAAGACATGCCCGTCAGCTGGCAAACATTCTATACCATACCCTGGATCTATCTCAGGCTGGCTGAAATATACCTGAATTATGCAGAGGCTCAGTTTGAGCTGGGCCATGAAGATGTTTGCAGACAATATCTGACATTGGTAAGAGACAGGGTAGGTATGCCGCCCATTCCTGAAACTGTAACTGGTGAAGACTTAAGGGCACGCCTTTATAATGAGCGCAGAATTGAGCTGGCATTCGAAGA
>JAWOJJ010000115.1:0-4421 GCA_046481675.1 Bacteroidales bacterium
TAATCATCAAGGTCCAGCCGGGATGTTCTCAGGTATAAATCATAAGCTTTCTCCGCTTCGCCGATGCGGTTGGCCAGAATGGAATGAATACAGGGCGACAATGATGATTCGTGCACCGTACGGGGCTCATAAAAGTCGAAGTTGCGGCGGATGATATCTGTTGTATATTCATCTTCAAAGCAGAATATGCCCTGCAGCACATCGGCCTGTTTGATGTAAACCGAACGGAGAATGCGGTCCCACGACCAGTGTTGGTTGATGGGTCGTTCTTCGGGTGACAACTCGTCAGCCATTCGTTGCTCTTTATCCATATAACCGTCCTGCTGCAGAAAAACACCCCTTTCATCCAAAATGGGGAAGTACATGTGTTTAATAATGTCTTTCCATGATGATGTTTCCGTGTCATAGTGGAAACGGGTTTTCCTGATGATCCGCTGGAAATTTGACGGATGCTCATTCATCACATAGTCAATGCATTCAATGGTGTACCGCAGCGTCCAGGAAGCCATTTTATTGGTGTACCAGTTGTTGTTAATGTTGTTCTCGTATTCATTCGGACCGGTGACTCCCAAAATCACGTATTTTCCCTTCACATCAGACCAGTTCACGCGCTGACGCCAGAAACGCGACAAGGCGATGAGTACTTCCAGACCATACTCAGCCAGGTAGTCTTTGTCGCCCGTGTACCTGATGTAATTGTATATGGCATAGGCAATGGCGCCATTCCGGTGTATTTCCTCAAAGGTGATTTCCCACTCGTTATGACATTCCTCTCCGTTCATGGTAACCATGGGATACAGTGCAGCACCCTGGTTGAATCCCAGCTTTGCGGCATTTTCAATAGCTTTCTGCAAATGCTTGTGCCGGTATTTAAGCAGGTTCCTGGCTACCTGGGGTGGTTCGGTGCTGAGATAAAACGGTATGAGAAAAGCCTCTGTGTCCCAATAGGTGCTGCCACCGTATTTTTCGCCGGTGAAACCTTTGGGCCCTATGTTCAAACGTTCGTCCTTTCCGGTATAGGTTTGGTTGAGCTGGAATATGTTGAACCGGATGCCTTGTTGGGCGGCCGGGTCACCTTTAATGATGATGTCGCTGTGCGACCAGTTTTCTTCCCAAACAGCAACATGATCACGGAACAATTTCTCAAATTTCTTTTTTGCAGCCTTATTCACAACCTGAATACTTTTGTCAGCCAGTTCTTCCGGTTTATGATCCAGTGAACTCAGAATGGCAGCGTATTTAAATAAGGTAATTTCATCACCGGTGGCAGCATCAATTTTTAAGCTGAAGCCGGCGAATCCTGATTTTTGTATTTTTTCAGCAACCGGCTTAACATCAGATCCATTCAACTGCATTTCGCATGTCATGGAATAACCCACCTCAAATCCCGATTTGCGGGTACGGGCGCAGAGATAGGCATTTTCCTTTTTTATCCCGGAATCAATTATGTCCCAGAATTTCTCATCGTAATTCGTATCCCGGTTCAGCACATTCCCGTCAAGAAACGGGATGAATTCAATTGTTCCGTTGAAATTCAATGGTTTAACCGAATACCGGATGGCGCCGATTTCATCCTCGGCCATGCTCAGGAACCTTTTTACATTTACTTCAAGTTGTTTACCCGATTTGAAGTTGGCAACAAAAGACCGGTACACGTAACCTTCCTTCATATTCAGTTCGCGGATGAAATTGCTGACCTTGCATGAGTTCAGATCGAGCTCTTCATCACCAATCTTAACGAATATTCCAATCCAGTTGGGTGAATTGGGTACTTTGGCAAAGTATTCGGGATAACCGTTTTTCCACCAGCCAACCCGGGTTTTGTCGGGGTAATATATACCGGCAATATAAGTTCCCTGCAATGATTTGCCGGAGTATTTCTCCTCGAAGTTGGCCCGCTGGCCCATGTGGCCGTTACCCAGGCTGAATATGCTCTCCGATTCCTCCTGATGGCGGGGATCAAATCCCTCTTCAATGATTCGCCACTCATCAACCTTATAATAGTGTTTCATCTTGTTTCATTCTGATGGTTTCTTTCCAACTGAAACAGCGGGTTATGTAAATACAATATTCTGCAATTTCAGGTTTCCAAATCCCGGAAAAACCAGGTCGGCTTCTTTTAGAATTTCCGGTGAGCCGATTCCGATACATTTCATGCCGGCATTATGAGCCGCTTGTACCCCGGCAATGGCATCTTCAAAAACAACACAATTTGCAGGGTCTACCTCAAGTAATTGCGCTCCGAGAGAGAATACTTCGGGATTGGGTTTTGCCAGTGAAATCAGGTTCCCGTCTACAATTACGTCAAACAGTGCAATGGTATCCGTTCTTTCAAGGATCAACCTGGCATTTTTACTGGCTGATCCCAATCCAATCAGAATACCGTTCTGTCTTAACCCGCCTAAAAATTCCCTTACCCCGGGCAGCACATCCTCCGATGTCATTTTTCTTACATACCCCAGGTAAACTTCATTCTTTTCTGCTGCGTACCTTAATTTATCTTCTTTTGTAAGTGTTGTATTGCCAATTTCAAGCAGTATTTCAAGCGAGTCCATTCGGCTGATCCCTTTAAGCCGTTCGTTATCGGCTTCAGTAAACTCAAATCCCAGCCTGTTGGCTAATTGCTTCCATGCCAGGTAATGAAAGCGTGCGGTGTCAACGATTACACCGTCAAGATCGAACAAACAGGCTTTGATGGTCATTACGCAGTTTTCTTAAATTTTATGTCCTGCACAAACAGCACTGAAAGGGCAGCAATGATCATGGATATGCCGCCGGCAATGAGGGCAAATATGCTTTGATCGTTAAACAGCGATTTCACCATGAATCCGAGTAATGTGGCAGCAAGAATCTGGGGGATTACAATGAAGAAATTGAATATTCCCATATAAACCCCCATCTTGGCTTGCGGCAACGATCCGGTAAGTATGGCGTAGGGCATCGACAGGATACTGGCCCATGCCAGTCCGATTCCGATCATGGAAAAGATCATCTGGTGCGGATCGGTGAGAAAATAAAGCGAAATCAGGCTCAATCCGCCAACAGTAAGCCCTACCATGTGGGTAATTTTGCGGTTGGTTATTTTAGCCAGCCAGGGCAGGAAAAACAAACCGAAAGCAGCTGCAAAAAGGTTGTAATAGCCCATCATACCACCTATCCAGTTAGCCCCTTCGTTATACGCTGAAGATAAAGTATCGCTGGTTCCGTAAAGGTGTTCGGTCAGTGCCGGTGTGGCGTATATCCACAACGAGAAAAGGGCGAACCACGAAAAGAACTGTACCACGGCGAGTTGCGACATGGTACGGGGCATCCGGTACAGATCGGTAATAATGCTGACCAGTCCGTTACCTGTGCTGCTGTTTCTAACCAGCAGGTAAGTAATTAATTGTAAAATACCAAAAAGGGCAAGACCTCCCGATAAAATATAGAGTTCCTTTTCAAGGGCGAAATAATAAATCGGGAAAGCGATTGCGATGCCTGCCAGGGTCCATATGATACCCCTGTTGAGATACTTGTTGGCCGGTTCACAGGTTTCGGCTACCTGGGCTTGCTGGTCAACAACCGACTGGTATTTTTTCAATTCCTCGGGTGAGTATTCTTTAGTGGTGAATACGGTCCACAAAACAGCCAACAGAAATATGGCGCCTCCAAAGTAAAATGAATAAATAACGGTATGCGGTATTTGCCCTTCAGGAGCCGTGTTGGAAATATTCAGCCAGTTGGCCAGCATGTAGGGCAGCCACGAGGCCACAAAAGCCCCTATGCCAATGAAGAAGCTCTGCATGGTAAAACCCAGGGTTCGTTGTTCATCGGGCAGCATATCGCCGACGAATGCCCTGAAGGGTTCCATGGAAATGTTGATGGATGCATCCATGATCCACAGCATACCGGCGGCAAACCAAAGGGCAGGGGAGTTGGGCATGATGATCAGTGCCAGGGAAGCCAACAGGGCACCCACCAGGAAGTAGGGACGGCGGCGGCCCAGTTTTCCCCAGGTTTTGTCGCTCATGTGCCCGATGATGGGCTGCATGATGAGCCCTGTTACCGGTGCTGCAATCCATAATATAGGTATGTTGTCGATTTCAGCCCCGAGGGTTTGGAAAATACGGCTTACGTTGGCATTTTGAAGTCCAAAGCCGAACTGGATGCCCAGGAATCCGAAACTCATGTTCCAGATCTGCCAAAAACTTAGTCTAGGTTTATTCATGAAGTCTCAAAATGATGAGGGGTATGAAAACAAAAATCCCTGTCTGTCAGCAACAGAACCAGAGATTAACAAATTGGATTATCGGGAATAATCACATCAAAAATAATACAAAGAAAAGCTTTTTGCAACTATTTGATTGATAATTTTTTATAGGCACCTGCAAAAAGTCATGAATTACCAGATTGCAATCGTTTGCGGTGGCCCTATAGTTTTC
>JAWOJJ010000060.1:0-22435 GCA_046481675.1 Bacteroidales bacterium
TTAAGGATAACCAGGTTATGAAGGGAGGCCTGAATGAGTGGTATGATGTGGTGATGAACAGCAGGTTCATTGGCGACAAAATTTCCGCAAGAGAAAATGCTTTGTTTGAAATAAGAACAAAAGCACGGAAGCAGTTCACCGATTTAAACAGTTTGCCTGACAGTCTTAAAGCCAGGTACCGTGAATCTAAAGAAATACAAAGAAAGAAACTGGATGGCGGATGTGAATAATGCAGAAATTGATTAAGCTATAAATTTTACAGTTATGAAAGTAAAAAAGGCAGGGATTGTTGTACTTGTTGTCATCCTGGTTGCTTTAGTCGCGATGATGCTGATTGGATCATCCGGTAATGGTCGCTTCCGCCATGATGCCGCTAAATGGGCGCAACCGGTAATTGATCAAACCAATATAATTACGAAAATTCAGTTGGGAAAATTAAGTGGCAATACCTTACTGGTTGACATCAGCGAACAGGAAAATCTGCTAAAAGATGATCAGGGTACAATCAGTATTCCCGCCTCAGCAATTCTGGAGCAGGAGAATCTAAGAAAGCTCCGTGATCATGAAGGAAATATCGTTCTGGCTTCGGATGACCGGGCTTTATCGGCACGGATATGGATGCTGCTTAGTCAGATGGGTTACAAGAACCTTTATATTTTAGATGATAGATTGGATAATGAAGTCTTAAAATACAAATTCCTGCCTGATACAGTGACCCGGCCGGAATTTGAATCAGTGAGCCTATAGTTTTGTGGAACAAAATTACTTAGTCGAACTGATCCCGAGCGAAGTCGAGGGATCTCTGTTAGCTATACAACAACAAGCACGTTATTTCACAACCTGAAAATCATTGACATCCTTTTCTGAAAACGGAAGCCACGAAAGTTTGGCCTCATCTTTCCGCATCCAGTCAACCATAAAGGCGTTGTTCCCATATTTGAGCGTCCGGGCGTCATATCCAAAGAGACGCAAATAGCCAGTGGCGAAAGCTGAATTATGTCCGGTTCCGCAATAAACCACTACTATCTTATCGGCCGGAATGGTCGACATTTCAGCAGTGAATCCCAATGTGGCATTGGGTTTGTAGCGAACGGCTCCGGGTATGTGCGCATCGTCATATTTGTCCTTCCGCTCGTAGTTAATCACAAAAAAGGAGCGGGGATCCTTAAATATTTCATCAGCCTCAATAAGCACCTTTCCGGTTCCTTCAGCGAAAACGCTTTTAAAACGGGCCGCTGATATCTCTTCTCCCATGCTCAACCCGGTTTTTAGCTCAGGCATTCTTTGGGGCGCAGGTTTTACATTTGTTGTCTTTTCCAGGTTTTGCTCATATTCAGCCGACAAACCTTTCAACCATCCTGCTTCGGCCAGCTTTGCATTCCAGGCACTCATGCCCCAACGCATTGCGAAAACGTTTCCATAACCCATTAATCGCAGCAATGAAGTGGCATAGCTCGAAGTCTGGCCATCCTCACATACCAGGATGATCTTATCCAGTTCAAACGGTTTAATGCCCGATTCAAAATATGCAGGTAAATCTTCAAATCGTTTGTTCACTGCACCCTGAATATGTCCCTGTGAATAGAGCAGGGGAGGGCGCAGGTCGATGATGTGCAAATTGGCTCCCATGCTTTCCTGAACCACCGAAGCTTTAATCAGCGACGGAAATTCGCGGCTGTTCACGTAGTCTCCATTGTCAGCAAGATCCTTTATGAGCAGCAGGGTTTCATTGTCAATTTGAACCTCTGCTGCTACTGATGCTGTTGATTCAGTTGCTTCAGCTGCTTTGGTTTTATTTTCGGCTTTGCCGGAACAACCTGCAACAAGCAGGACAGACAGCAGCAACAAAGAAGTTAGTATGAATTGATTTTTTTTCATAAGCAATCCTGTTACATGGGGAAGGATTGTTTGGGCGTAATGGCCTTATTGTCCTTGTCGAAGTATAGTGTTTCGATCCTGTTCCCCAGTTCATCATACTTATATTCTGTAATGGCAGCGCCGTTTCCCGGATTGTTGATTATGTTCCTGCCTTTATCCATATTGGTTACCTTGACTAAAGCACCGTGTGCATCATATTCATTAAGGGTTACAGGTATCATTTTGCCACCTACAAATTCATCGTCCTGGTCATATACAGCAGTTTCAATTACGTAGCCGTTTTTATCTAATTTGTTGAGCCGTTTTGCCCATCCCCAGTATAGGTTCGACAAACTACCCAGGGCGTTATGCACCGTAAAGCTGGTTAGATCACCCTGATCTGTATTTTCAAAAGTAAAATAAGATACCCCGATATCGCCGCAATTCTCAGCCGTGCAGGTGTAAAGTGTATCGCCCTGGTAATTGGCCATGCGCGTCACAAAACCGTTGTCGTTATATGTGAACCTCAATTCGTAAAACGGACAGAATTCGCTCATAATGGTTTCTACACCAGCCAGGTTATAACGGTTCTCCCTGATCATGCCATCAGGAAGCTTACTCCAGGTATAGGAATGAATTTTATTCCGGTTTTCAATAGGAGTCCCTACAGAATCATAAAATTTCAAACCCGTTCGTTGTCCATTGTCATTCAGAGAAAACTCATAAGTATAAACCCCGCCGTCCACAGCAATTTGTTCGTTATCCTTATTGAAGAAATGTTTTATCTGTTTGCCATCTGAATAACTGTACACAATTTTTGAGGCTTCACGTAAGGATGAATTTCCCAAAAGAACATTATTTCTGCCGTATTCAACCGAAGTGAGCCTTCCCAGGCTGTCAAAGGTAAATTTGTAATTGTTGATTTGTTTGGCCTCTTCAGCTGTAAGCTCGTGCGAACCCCTTTCAAGGTCATAACTGGTTTCGCTGAAAAGCAGGTGCCGGAATTGTTCCACTCGTGCCAGACTTTTATCTTCAGCCTGCTTAGGTTTGCAGGAAATAAATAAGATTCCCATTACAGCAACTGCAAAGGTGACAAATACTAATTTTCTGATATTCATAATCTTTAAATTGTTAATTAACACTCAAATATAAATCGTTCATGGATGAATTGTTTCCTGATTAATCTTATATAACAAACTAATAACAACAAAGAATCCATAATGTTTAAAGTGCAAAGGGCAATAAAAGAGAAAATATGTGCAATATTTTTCTACCTTCATCGTCTAATAATATGCAACAGCATCCAACAAGGTGAAAATTGAGATCCGTGGTTTAAACAAAATTTATCCTAACGGAAAACATGCCCTTTCTGACATTAACCTGACCATTGAAAACGGCATGTTCGGACTGTTAGGACCCAATGGTGCCGGTAAATCAAGCCTGATCCGCATTCTGGTTACCCTGTTAACACCTACCTCAGGAACGGTAAGCGTGAATGGGTTTGATCTGACCGCTGACAGGGGAAAAATCCGGGCCCTGCTGGGATACCTGCCCCAGGATTTCCGCTTTTTTTCCAAGCTGAAAACCTGGGAGTTTCTCGATTATGCTGCCGGATTATCGGGTATTACATCAAAGGCTGTCAGGGGCAAAAAGGTAGATGAATGGTTGGAAAAAGTGGGACTCTTTGATGCCAGGGACCGTCAGGCCAACAACCTTTCGGGTGGTATGAAGCGCAGGCTCGGGATAGCCCAGGCGCTGATCGGAGAGCCCCGGATCATCATTGTGGATGAGCCCACCACCGGGCTTGACCCCGAAGAACGGATCCGCTTCCGCAACATCCTCTCCGAACTGAGCCAGCAGGATGTAATTATCATTCTCTCTACACATATTGTGGGAGACATTTCAAGTGTTTGCCGCGACCTGGCATTGCTGAATGAGGGATCCATACAGTTTAACGGATCGCCGGAATTGCTGATCAGCAAGACCAGGGGACATGTGTGGCAGGTGCAGACTGCGGGTGTTGAATATGACCTGCTCAAGGAAAAATTTGCAGTTACATCTACCATCCCAACCGATAGCGGGTGGGAGATACAATTGGTGGGTGAACGGATTGACCTGCCTGCTGCAAGGGAAATTGAGCCGAATCTGGAACATGCTTATGTGTATTATATGGAATCAATAGCAGCAAACATTTAGTTTTATATCATGTCATTGCATCTCATCCGGATAATTGCAACTTATGAAATGCGGACTTTGCTTCGAAGCTGGTTCTTCAGGATTTTTGCAGGCGGCGCAATATTTGGGCTTGGCATATTCAACCTGGCCATCAACATCAAAGCAAGCGGTGCTCCCTGGATATACGGTGCTTTGGCAGCATCCATCCCCTATGCCAATTTAATCATATTAAACCTGGGGCAGGCTGTGGTGGCTGTGTTCCTCGCCTCGGAGTTTCTGAAACAGGACCGGAAAAACGACACGGTAGAAGTGATTTATGCCCGTTCCATGACCAATGGGCAATATATACTGGGAAAAACACTGGGCATCCTGGCCGTTTTTCTTGTGTTGAATCTTGTTGTATTGTTCATAGGTATTGGCTTCTCACTTATCGGAAATTTCGGTTCTCAAAGCGCCTTTCCATACCTGGCATACCCGCTGCTGATCAGCCTGCCCACGCTCACCTTTATCCTGGGATTGTCGTTTTTCCTGATGGTATTGGTGCGGAACCAGGCCGTTACCTTCATTTTGCTAATCGGCTACATCGCGCTTACGGTTTTTTACCTGAGCAAAAAAGCATACCACCTCTTTGATTACATTGCCTTTAATGTGCCCATGATGTATTCCTCCATCAGCGGATTTGGCAATTTTGGTGAGATCCTGCTGCACCGGAGTATCTATTTTGTTTTGGGGATAGGGTTCATTTTACTTACTGTTTACCGTTTACAACGACTTCCCCAGTCGGTTAAATTTACACGCTTACCTTTGTTTGCCGGACTTCTGTTTCTTCTTGCAGGGGGTGGTATGGTTTGGCAGTACCTGCACCTGAAAGATTCCTTATTTGCTTTCAGGCAGGAACTCATTGCACTGAACAACCGGTATGTGCATATCCCAAAACCCACCACCAATTTATGTGAGCTCGAATTGGAACACAGGGGAACGAGCATATACGTGGATGCCCGGCTTAGCTTGTTCAATCAAAACAAAACAGCGGTAGATACCCTGATCATCAGCCTGAATCCGGATCTGAAGATTGAAAACATGGAGTTGAACAACCAACCGGTTACCTGGCAACGGATGCACCAGATATTGCTTCATGTATTGAAAGATCCCCTGAAACCAGGCGATAGTCTTAGGATAAAACTGAAGTATTCCGGCAGTATCAATGAAAATTTGGCTTTTCTGGATTTGGGTGACAAGGCTTTTGCTGATAATCCGGTTTATGAGGTTTTCCGGATGCATAAGAGGTATGCATTTTTGCAGCAGGATTTTGTTTGCCTGACATCGGATGTATTGTGGTACCCGGTAACCGGCACCGGATATGCAACTGCGGTTCCGTTACAATATAATCCTGATTTTACAAAGTATTCATTAAAGGTTAAAACAGAACCCGGCTTAACACCCGTTTCACAGGGAAGGATGATTGAGGAAGAAAATGGTTACGTCCGGTTTGTTCCGGAATACGCATTGCCAAAAATCAGCCTGCTTATCGGTAATTATGAAAAACGAACACTCATGGTAGATTCCGTTGAATACGATCTGTATACAATCAAAGGTCATGATTATTTCAGTGCTTTGTTTGACCAGGTGCATGATACACTGCCAACCCTCATACGCAATGTTAAAAAAGATTATGAATTCGACCTGGGATTGAAGTACCCGTTTCAAAGGTTCATTTTGGCTGAGGTTCCGGTTCACTTTGCAGTCGATCAGCATCAGTATGCTTTTACCAGCGATGCTGTTCAGCCCGAAATGATACTTTGTCCCGAGAAAGGGGTGATGTTCAGTTCTTCTGATTTTATTGCACGTAAATTCAGGATGGAAAAAGGGTACAGGAACAGAAATGAAGAAGTGCTCCCTGTGGTGGTGCAGTCAAGACTGCTGGACCAGTTCTTCCGCAATAATTTCACAAACCGATGGGACCAGGATAACGGATACACAAACCTGTATAACTGGCAAACCTACCACATCTTTCCGCTCTATTACACTTTTTTTTCACAACTCAAAAGCGAACAATGGCCCGTGCTGAATATTGGACTTGAAATCTACCTGAACAAGCGCAATTTTAATGAAGGTACCAGTTTTCATTATTACGAAGACCTCAGTGAAATTGAGAAAATTAACCTTGCGTTGAAAGAAAATTCATTGGATCAAATGGATTATTCTGAACGGGCTGATGATGAAAATGAAAATGCAGCCAGTTTGAGAAGGCTGGTTCAGGAAAAGGGACTTTATTTGTTCAACTACCTGAAAGTCAAATATGGAGATGCTTTTGACACGCTGATGATCAGGCAGGTTAAGGAAGCCGGACATGGCTTTTTTACATTCAGCGACCTAAACAACAAATTCCGTCAGCAGTTCAGTGCTGATCTTGAAGAAGAAGTCAACGCATGGTTTGCCCAAAAAAAGCTTCCCGGCTTTATTGTTAAAAATGTAACCGGTTACAAGGTGAAAACAGGCGAGTTCAGCAAGTACCAGATCCGGTTTCAGATTTCCAACCCCGAAGATGTGGATGGCCTGGTTACCCTGCATGTTGATCTGAATGATCCCAATCAAAACCAATCAGGTTCTTTTATGTCCTATTTTGTCCCCGATTTTTCAAGAAAAATCTTTATACCGGCAAGAACTTCATGGGAGGTGGGCTTTGTATTCAACACCGAGCCGGTTAATATGTCGTTGATGACCCACATTTCGCAGAACCTGCCCAACAGCTTGATTTATAATTTTACAGGATTCAATGAAACCCGTAACGTACCTCAGCTTGATCAGGCTGTTCCCATAACTTTCTTTGATCAGGTAAACCAGGACAACGAAATCATAGCCGACAATGAAGATCCCGGATTCAAGTATCACCAGGTAACCAATCAGGCTTATCTTAGGGAGCTGGTCAGCCGGAAGAAAAAAGAAAAAGGTTCAAAATACAAAAGAGTATATGCATATAATCCTCCCAGGGTATGGAATGCGGTATTGCGTTCCGAATTCTACGGCCATTATGTTCATTCATCACTATACACCAGGGGAGGCACAGGTGAGCGGTCGGCCAGCTGGAAAGCCCATCTGCCCGAGCAGGGTTCCTATGATGTTTACTTTCATGTGAATAAGATACGTATGGACTGGCGGCGAAGTAATAAAGCCCCCGATTACAACATAAGTGTATATCATGATAACGGCATCGAACAAATCAATTATACCACGGAGGATGTGGATCACGGATGGAATTACCTGGGAACCTGGTATATATCATCTGATTCCGGTAAGGTTGAACTTTCCAACAAAAGCAATGGCGATATGATATTTGCCGATGCCGTGAAATGGGTTTTGACTAAATAATAAGATTCAATATATGAAACTGCTTATCTACAGCTTGTTACTCCTGGTTATGGTGGCTGGTGAACTGAATGCCCAGCAGATCCTTACCCTCGATGATGCCATGAATATAGCCATGAAGAATAGTCCCGACATAATCAAATCGGAACTGAACATGACCATCAGCAGGGAGAACCTGAATGCCCGGGAGGCTGCAACCAAGTCGCTCATTAAATTCAGGCTGACTCCTTTTACCTACAGCCAAACCCGTGAATTCAGCAGTTTTTTTTCGGCCTGGAATACTACCGAAACCAAGGGCGCCGGAGGTGATCTTTCAATCACTCAACCCATTAAGCTGACCGACGGGAGAATTGGCCTGGAAAACCGGTTCTCTTACCAGGAAGTATATAGCAGTCTGCAAGATACCACTACGAAGGATTATATTAATAATTTGTTCCTAAGCTATTCGCAGCCCATTTTCACCTATAATAAACTGAGGATGGAATTGAAGCAACTTCGCCTTTCACTTGAAAATGCCACCCTGAGCTATGCCATCCAGCGTTTGTACCTCGAAAGGCAGGTTACACAATATTTTTACACGGTTTACCAGCGGAAAATGTCGCTTGCCGTTGCCGAAGAGGAACTGAAGAACCAGCAAACCAGCTTTGATATTATTAAAAGCAAGGTGGAAGGCGGACTTTCGGCACGGGAAGAATTGTTGCAGGCCGAACTGAACCTGGCTACCAGTGAGTCGAATCTCCAAAATGCCCAGGTGGAACTGGCCAATGCCAAAGACAATTTCAAGCAATACATTGGCATGCCGCTCAATGAGGAGTTGGACATACAAACTGATACCGCATTTGCCGAGGTGATGGTGGATATGGAAAAGGCTATTCAGAACGGACTGGATACCCGCATGGAACTCAGACAGCGTGAAATTGAACTTCAAAATAGCCAGGATCAGCTGGTTGTAGCCAAATCAACCAATGAATTTGCAGGAAATATTGATCTTTCGATAGGACTGGTGGGTATCGATCCGGCTTTGGCCGACATATATAATAAACCAACCCGTTCGCCACAGGTTACCGTAACACTTGACATTCCTATTTGGGACTGGGGAGTGAGGAAGTCAAAAATCAAAGCTGCCCAGGCTGCCATTAAAATAGAAGAGATCAACCTGGAGGCAGAGCGTACCAATGTTGAACTGGGTATTCGTCAAACTTTCCGGAGTCTGCAAAACCTGAGCATGCAAATAGAAATTGCCCGGCAGAATGAAAAGAACGCCCTGCTGACCTATGAAATTAACCTGGAACGTTACAAAAACGGCGATCTGACGAGTATGGACCTGGGACGTTACCAGAACCAGCTGTCGGAGAAAAAAATGAACCTGGCAAACAGCCTGATATCCTACAAACTGGAGTTATTGAACATGAAAATACAATCGCTGTGGGACTTTGAAAACAACATTAGTTTTGTTCCCAGGGAATTACAGGAAAATTTAAGTGAATAAAACCTACAACCAGACTCGCATTCAACATTTAAAATTCAACATTCAACATAACTACCATGCAAAAGCTTATCATCCTATTCGTTATCACTGCCATAATGTTCTCGTGTAAACATGAGCAGGACAATCTGGGCAAAGACATTGCTGTTCCCGTAACCGTGAGCACCGTTAAATTTGGGACTATTGAGGAGTTCATTGACATCAGCGGAACAGTGAGTCCAGTTAAGGAGGTGCAAATAAAGGCCGAAGTCCCCGGGAATTACCAGCTCAGGAATAATTCTGCAACCGGACGTGCTTATGCACTGGGTGACCGGGTTGCAGCAGGCTCTGAGATTATTCAAATTTCGGATAAGGAATATGAGAACAACCTCAAGCTGAATTCCCTGAAGTTGAACCTGGAGATTACCAAGCAGGTGTTTGACAAGCAACAATCGCTTTATGATAAGGGCGGGGTTACCCTCAGTGAGCTCAAAAATGCTGAAATCAACTACATCAATGCCAATTACAGCTATGAGGATGCGTTGCTGCGGTTGCAAAAAATGCATGTTAAAGCTCCCTTCGCCGGAGTTATAGTGGATTTGCCCTATTTCACACCCGGTGTAAAAGTTGAAACCAATGCCTCACTGGTAAAAATAATGGATTACAGCAAGCTCCACATGGAGGTGAACCTGCCTGAAAAAAGCATGGGCAAGGTAAAAGCCGGACAGCTGGTAAGAATTAACAACTATACCTTGCCTGGTGATACCCTGACAGGTTCCATAACCCAGATTTCCCCGGCAATTGACCCCGAAACACGTTCCTATAAGGGAGTCATCGTAGTGAATAACCCAAAGCTTCAGCTAAGACCGGGTATGTACGTCAAAGGCGAGATCGTTGTGGCGTCAGCCAAGAATGTAGTGGTAATACCCAAAGATATTATTGTTTCCAAGCAACGGGGTAACAGTGTTTTTGTTGTGGAAAAAGGAGTGGCCCTGGAAAGAGTGGTTGAATTCGGAATTGAGAATCCGCGTGAAGTGGAAATCATATCCGGATTAAAGGAGGCTGAACAGCTTGTGGTCAAGGGTTTTGAGACACTGCGCGACCGGTCGAAGGTAAAGGAAACCAAATAACCTGCCCGGCATGAAAAAAATAGCGCAATTTGCTGTTAACTACCCGGTAACCATCTCCATGATTATCCTGGGGATACTTTTGCTGGGCTATATCTCGCTTGGGAAACTGAGTATTGATCTTTTCCCGGAGATCACGGCACCCCGGATATTTGTTGAACTCAGATCGGGTGAACGGCCGCCTGAAGAAATCGAGAAACAGTTTGTAGAGGGAATAGAATCGCAGGCGATGCGTTTGAAAGGAGTTTCACAGGTGTCATCTGCCTGCATGGTTGGAGCAGCAAGGGTGAAGGTTGAATACAACTGGTCGACCGATATGGACCAGGCATTTCTTGACCTGCAGAAAGCCCTTACCAATTACAGTCAGCATGAAGATATCGATGAGTTTGTGATTACCCAACACGATCCGAACGCTGCCCCGGTTATGGTGGTTGCCATGTCGCACCCTGAAATATCTGACATGAATGAGTTGCGAAAAACAGGTGAGAATTACATCCGCAATGAACTGGTTCGCCTTGAAGGTGTTGCTGATGTGGTGCTTACAGGAACCGAGGAAAAAGAGATACTCGTTGAAACAGACCCTTACCGGTTAAGAGCCTACGGGCTGACAACCGATAACCTGGTTCAGCAGATCATGAGCATGAACCGTAATGTTTCGGGCGGCAGTATTGTTGAAATGGGCAAGCGCTATATCATCAAAGGAACATCTCTGGTAGCAAGTGAAAGTGATCTCAAAAAAATTGTGGTTGCATTCAAACAGCCGAATAGCGGTACTTCTTCTACTGCCGCTGCCGCTGCTACTGCCACTGCTACGCTCACCAACCGTGTCCCTGTATTTCTCAGCGACGTGGCACAGGTAAGCTTTACCAACAAAGAACCTGCCAATATCGTGAGGATTAACGGTATACGCTGCGTAGGGCTGTCGTTGTATAAAGAAACCAGCTACAATACCGTGAAAGCGGTTGAAGAGATCAACAAGTCGTTTGAAAACATCCGCAAAGCCTTACCGGGTTATGAATTCACCACGGTACAAAACCAGGCTTCATTCATCAGCAATGCCATAGGTGAATTGCGCGATACGGCTTTCCTGGGAGCCCTGTTCTCTATTATTGTACTTTTTATTTTCCTGCGCCGCGGAGGCCTTACCTTTATTGTTGCTGTTGTTTTGCCGGTTTCGGTTATTGCAACATTCGTGGTGATGTATTTCTCGGGCTTGTCGCTGAATATTATGACAATTGGCGGACTTGCCCTGGGAGCGGGTATGCTGGTTGACAATGCCATAGTAATTGTTGAAAATATCTTCCGGAACATGGAAACCGGCGAGTCGTTGAAGAACTCCTGCATCAAAGGGACATCCCAGGTAGGAGGCGCCATTGTTTCTTCCACCATTACCACCATTGTGGTTTTCCTTCCTATTGTATACCTGCACGGTGCTTCAGGTGCCTTATTTAAAGATCAGGCCTGGACGGTGGCATTTACGCAGGTTATATCGCTCGTTGTGGCTGTACTGATCATTCCCATGCTCTTCAACAGTATATATTCAAAAAGAACAAGGGTTACTGCCACAAAAGCTTTGCGGTTTACCTGGTACACATCGTTCCTGGAACGTGTGCTGGATAATCGCGGCAAGGTTGTGCTGGCTGCGTTTGCAATTCTGATTGCTACTGGTTTTATTCTTCCTTTTGTGGGAAGCGAATACATTCCCCAGGGCGGAACAAGTGAATTCAGCCTCGAGATCAAACTTGCCGAAGGTACACAGCTTGAGCGGACCGAAGGGCTGGTGAAAAATCTGGAATCCATGGTAGGTGAAGTACTGGCTGACAAGGCAGAGATCATATACAGCACGGTAGGTCCATCAACAGGCTCAAAATCAGAAAAGTCGGTTTTCCAAAATGAAAATACGGCAACAATTAAGGTGAAACTGAAGCCGTCAGCTGTTAAGCAATCGGCAGCCATCATAGCCGGCGTGGAAGCACTGACGCAAGATTTACCCGATGTTGAGGTTTCTGTGGTAAAAGATGAAACTGCCCTGCAATCAACCCTGGGTACCGATGAATCGCCCCTGATGATTGAAGTAACCGGAAGAAACATAGACATCCTGGATACGCTGACCCGTGAAATAAAAACAGCAGTGACCGGTATCCCCCGCATTTATAATCTGAAAACCAGTATTGAGGAAGGTGCTCCTGAAATTGACGTGGTGATCGACCGCTATATGGCCTCTCTGTATGGATTGACCGTCGATGGAATTGCCACCCAGTTGAAAGATAAATTGATGGGGAAACCAGCCGGAAAATATGATCATGCCGGTGATTTGAGCGACATTACAGTAAGATTGCCCGAGCTGAGCCTGTCTGACTTCAACAACATCATGATCAGGGCAGGACAGAGAGACATACCCTTGCACGAAGTGGCCCGGATTGAACGGTCGGTTTCCGCGAAGCAGCTGCTGCGCAATAACCAGAACCGGATGGCCACTGTTACTGCTGACGTAGACCGTTCCGCCGCGTTCGATAAAGTAATCGGAGCAGTCAGAAATAAGCTCAACGGCATGGTGATCCCGGCTGAATATACAGTTGAAATAACAGGTGAGGAGCAGAAGCGCCAGGATGCCATGTCGAGTCTGGGATTCGCCTTGTTGTTATCCATTGTATTGGTATACATGGTTATGGCTTCCCAGTTTGAGTCGCTCATTCACCCCTTTACTGTGCTGCTGACCATTCCGCTTGCCGGTGCCGGTTCCATATGGGCCTTCTTTCTGCTGGGCAAATCACTGAACATCATGGCCTATATTGGTATCATCATGCTGGGCGGTATTGCCGTTAACAATTCCATACTGCTGGTTGATGCCATCAACCAGTTCAAAAATGAGGGACTCCCGTTGCGGAAAGCCATACTGAAAGCAGCTCAGAACAGAATCAGACCGATATTGATGACCAGCTTTTCATCCATCCTGGGCCTGCTGCCATTGACACTTGGATTCGGGGAAAGCGCGGCCCTGCGGTCGCCGTTGGCCATTGCACTAATAGCAGGACTAACTGCCTCAACCGTCATGTCGCTGGTAGTGATCCCCTGTGTTTATTATATTTTTGACCGGAAGAAAACAACATTGCCTGAAGCAGCATAATTGAGCATGATGGATTTTATGATCAGACGAAGGGTTCTTATTGCCATGTTATTCGCCGCACTGGCGATGCTGGGCATATTTTCATACCGGCAACTGCCCGTTGAACTGCTTCCCAATACCCAGATCCCGTATCTTTTTGTGCAGGTGGGATCCAATCTTCAAACCGATCCGAAATACATCGAAACACAGGCTGTGATACCGCTTGAAGGAGCCATTGGCACCCTCAAGGATGTTGAAAAGATTGAATCTTCCGTGGATCAGCAACAGGCTTTTATTCAGATTTCCTACCGGCAGCATGCCAACCTCAAAATTGCCTACCTGAAACTCCTGGAAAAGGTGGAGGAAGTCAGGCAAAACCTTCCCGAAGGTTTTTATGTACAGGCACACCGGTTTGATATGGAAATGATCAACAACAGCCTGATGACCATTCAGGTTAGGGGAAGCGGGGGAGTGGACCGGGTAAGGGAAATAGTTAACAGGAATATTTATAACAGGCTGCTCAATGTGAATGGTATAGCGAATGTTGCCGTGTTCGGCGGGCGCGTGAAAACCGTTGAAATCAAGCTCAATGAGGAAGTCTGCAAATCATATGGAATTACAGCCGCCACCGTCCGGGAGGTAATTAACCGGAACAGCAGCTCAAGAACTTTTGTGGGGAAGGTCACCCGGGATAACCGGATGATTTTTGTGAACGTGGTTGCAGAATATGAAGACATCAGCACAATAAGTGATCTCGTAGTTAAAGAACAGGGCTCTGTGAGGCTAAGAGATGTGGCTGATATCACCTTCGGTTTCAAAAACCAGGATTCATACAGCAGGGTAAATGGAAAAGAGGCTGTGACCATCGAATTAACCCGCGATACACAGTCGAATATGATTGACCTGGCCAACAGGATGAAGAAGGAAATAACTGCCCTGAACCATGAATTAGAGGCAAAGGATATCGAAATTGTGATCCAGAAGAATGCCGCCGAACGCATGGAGCGGAACATCAACCAGATTATTCAGCTTGCCCTGGTAGGAGGTCTCCTGGCCATTTTTATTCTTTGGATCTTTCTGAAAAACATCCGGTTGGTGATGGCCATTGGACTGGCCATGCCCATATCGGTTTATGCGGCCTTCAACTTCTTTTATGCTGCCGGTATATCCATCAACAGTCTGACGCTTCTGGGAATGGCACTGGCCATTGGCATGCTGCTCGATAACAGCGTGGTGGTTATGGAAAACATATACCGGCTTGCTTCGCAGAAAGTGGATACGGATTTGGCCGTGACACAGGGTGTTTCGGAAGTGCGGAGATCCATTTTTGCCGCTACACTGACTACGGTAATGGTTTTTCTGCCTTTCGCGTTTTCAAAAAACTTTTTGGTTGCCATCCTCGGCAAGCATGTAGGGGTTTCCATTATTGCCACTTTACTGGTTTCTTTGCTGGTAGCCATGCTCTTTATCCCCATGGTCACCCATGTGATTCTGAACCAGGGAAGCAAAAACCGGAGTGCAAACTTCAGCGCAATTTCCTTTCACCACCGGCTCATACAAATTTACAGGGTGATCCTGAAAACCTGCATGAGAAACCCTGCCGGCACAGCAATCGGCGCCCTCATCGCTTTTTTTGTAATTCTGCTGATCAGTTTGGGATTGAGCTTTATCAAAATGCAGGAACCCGAAATAGTTGAACTTACCCTGTATGCAACCATGCCCGGCGGCACTACACTCGACAATACCGATCAGGTGGTGGCCGATGTGGAAAAACGACTGGAAAACCTGGAAGAGAAAAAAGATGTAATCAGCCAGGTTTATGAGGAGGAAGCCCAGGTAACTGTTGTACTTCAGAAGAATTATAAAAAGATACGAAATTATTCTGTTCCGAAAATCAAACAGGAAATAATGAACAGCGTGTCGGGACTGAAGCCGGGGAATTTCAGCTGGGATCCTCCTGCCGGAGGACGACGCTTTGGCGGTGGCGGAAATGCCGGAAATGCGGGTATGGAAGGATTGCTGGGTATGGGTAAAGAAACTGAAAAGGTTATCATTAAGGGCGAAGATTACCCCCGACTTGTTTCACAGGCCAACCTGGTTAAATATTACCTCACCCAGCAACAGTCGGTTGAGTGGGTGAACATCAACATGCCGTCGGCCCGTCCCGAAATTCAGCTTAATCTCGACAAACAGGTCATGGCCCTGTATGATATATCTCCTGCTGCAGTGTTAAGTGAACTCGGCTCCTTTCCTCACGAGTTCTCAACCGGCACCACCTATAAACAGGGAAGTGAGGAATACGATATTCAAATACGCACAACAACACCGACTGATCAAAAAGAAAGAAATTTTGCCGACCTGAAAAAACTTCCGGTGAAAGGCAGCAACGAAGCACTGTTTGAACTGCAGCAAATCAGCTCCTTTGCTTTTACCGATGGTGTGCCTACCATTGTTCGTATCAACCAGGCCAAACAGCTTGAGGTGGAGTATTCCTTCATCAGGCAGGTTATGGACGATAAAGATCTGCTGAATACATCCCGGCTTGAAGTGGAATCACTGATTCAGGGTATGACCATGCCTTCGGGAATTACTGCCGAAATCAAACACGAAGAGCAGGACCTGGCGGATTTTCGCTTTCTGATATTGGCGGCCATAGTTCTGATATACATGATTCTTGCCTCTGTGTTCGAATCTTTCAGCAAGCCGGTGGTCATCCTGTTTGCCATTCCTCTTGCTGCAACCGGATCATTGCTTGCCCTGATTCTTACGGGTAATTCGCTGCTCAATGCCAATACGCTGACCGGTTTGGTGATCCTCATCGGCATTGTTGTCAACAATGGCATTATCCTGATTGATTATTCCAATGTATTGCGAAAACGGGGGTATGGACCGTCGCGCTCTTTAATGATGGCCGGTTTGGCCAGGGTAAGGCCCATCCTGATCACCTCGCTCACAACCATTATTGCGCTGATACCGCTTGCCATGGGTAAAGCCGAATATGTTACCGAAATTGGTGCCCCCTTTGCCATTACCATAATTGGCGGGCTGGCCCTGAGCACGCTGCTGACATTGGTTTATATTCCCACTTTGAATACCGGTATTCATGCCTCACTGCAATGGATCTTCGCGTTGAAATGGACCGAAAAAGTGCTCATCTTATTGGTTTACCTGGCCGGAGGATACCTGGTATATAGCAGGGTAGATACCCTGGTATGGAAGATTATTGATTTTCTGTTGCTGATCATCCTGGTGCCGGCTTCGCTGTACTTTGTTAAAAACAGCCTGCGGAAGGCAAACGAAAGGCTTATTGATGAGTCAACACCACTGCGGATTTATGTGCGCAACCTGGTGAAAATATACGACCGCGACAGCAGGTTTGTCAGGGAGTGGAAATCGGGACTTAACATCAGGCAGCGCCTGGGGCTGGCAAAATCCTTTACCTCATGGAAAGATTTTGATTACCTGGTTTGGCAGCTGCCTGTAATTGGTTTCCTGGTTTACTTTGTTTATTTCTATCTTGAAAGCGGCTTCTGGTTTTTTCTTTTACCTGTGGGCATTTACCTGATGGTGCTTGCTGCGATCAGTCCAATAAGGCAATATGCCGGAAACCGTGCTTCTTCAGGACATAGCGGATGGCTGCTGCGAGTTCTGAACCTGGTTTATCCTGCTGTATTCTGGGTATTGCCATTGGTTATGCTGGTTTTATTTTACATTAGGTATAAGCTGATTGGACTGCTGATTCCGGCCTTCATAATATGGTACCTGTTGCTTTTGATTAAGGTGACCTCCGACCGGATCTACAGTGAGAAAATAAACATCAACCGCATCCAGGGCCGCTTTAAAGGCATTCGAAAGGCTTTTTACAGGCTGGTAATGCTGATACCGGTTATTGGCAAAAAGAAGACTCCTTTTAAAGCACTTAAGGGCGTGTCATTTCAAATTGAGCATGGTATGTTTGGCCTTCTGGGCCCTAACGGAGCCGGTAAGTCAACCCTGATGCGGATCATCTGCGGAATACTGGAACCCAGCTACGGGCAAATAACCATTAACGGAATTGACACAAAAGTCAAACGTGAGGAATTACAGGGACTCATCGGGTACCTTCCGCAGGAATTCGGGATGTATGAGAACCTTACTGCATGGGAATTCCTGAATTACATGGGTATCCTGAAAAAAATATACAACCGGTCCGAGCGTGAAGCCCGTATTGACTATGTACTGAACGCGGTGCACATGGCGGCACATAAGCATGAAAAGCTGGGATCCTACTCAGGGGGTATGAAGCAAAGAATTGGTATTGCCCAGATCCTGCTGCATCTGCCCAGGATATTGGTGGTGGATGAGCCTACTGCCGGCCTTGATCCCAGGGAGCGCATCCGTTTCCGAAACCTGCTGGTGGAATTGAGTCGCGACCGCATTGTCATTTTCTCAACGCATATTATTGAGGATGTGGCCAGTTCCTGTAACCAGGTTGCCGTGATACGCAGCGGCGAACTGGTATACCTGGGCGAACCGGTTCAAATGGCCCATACTGCCGAAGGAAAGGTATGGATGGCCGATATGGACATGGCTTCTTTTGAGGAAATCAAGGAAAAAGTTGTGATCATTCATCACATGCGCGATGGCGACCTGATCAGGGTGCGCTGCCTTTCAGATGAACCGCCCTGTGAAAGTGCTCACCAGGTAAAGGCCAACCTCGAGGATGCTTACCTCTGTCTCTTACATTAACCTTACAAACGTAAATCGCAGCATGCAACTGAAAGAAAGCATCAAACTACTCACCGGCATAGCCTCCTATAACCTGAAAATCATTTTTTCCGGTAAGTTTATCTATTTCCTGCTGGCCGCCCTGCTTTTCTTTTTTGTAATTACGGGCATCATGCTGTTTCAGGATGAGGCTGCGGATGTGGATGATGTATATGGCATGTTGCTCTTTTCGGGTATGCTGATTATTTTTTACCCTGTGGTTTTCAACATTCAGAACGACAAAGACACACGCATGCTGGAGATACTGTTTGGCGTACCTGATTACCGGTATAAGGTATATTTGCTTCGTTTCTTCATGTCGCTGCTGTTGCTGGTTTTCCTTCTTTTTCTTTTGGCTGCTTTTGCCTGGTTTTCAGTTGTTCAGATACCCATCTTCAGCATGGTTGTACAACTTATGAGTCCGCTGTTGTTCCTGGCGTGTCTCACCTTTATGCTGACCACGCTGATCCGCAATGCCAACGGGGCGGCCGTGGTGGTAATCATTATTTCATTGTTGTTTTTTATGATGAGCGAGCCGCTGGCCCGCAGCAAGTGGAATCTTTTTCTGAATCCTTTCAACATTCCAATGAATATGAACCTTTCCGTGTGGATGAACGTGGTTCACCAGAACAGGCTCATCCTGGGTATTGCTTCGGTGATATCCCTGCTTTGGGCCCTGATGAACCTCCAGCAGCGCGAGAAATTTGTTTGAACAGATCTCGTAGCACAAGGTATAACGTAATTTGCCGAAATGAATTCATTCAGGTTTACTTATTTTTTCGACCTGGCCCGGTTCTGTTCGTATCATGTATAGAACAAGGAAGTAAATGGAACAACAAACAGTAAGGCTCCTGATTCATGAAAGCGCAGGCGGAAATATGGTCTCCTTCCGGAAACTGGTTGAAATGCACCAGTCCTTTGTATACGCTACTGCTTTCAGACTGCTTTGCAACGAGCCGGACACCGAGGAAGTTGTTCAGGATACTTTTGTCAGGGTGTGGAGAAATCTCTCGCGCTTCAACCGGGAAATGCGCTTCAGTACCTGGGTTTATAAAATTGTGGTCAACCTGTGTTTCGACAGGATGCGGTCAGGGAAAGTCCGGAAAGCCACACTGTCATTGAACAGAGAAGACATAAGACTACCGGACCCTCCATCAGGGGAGGATATCGAGACATCCTATATTAACACTGAACAGGCAAAAATAATCGGCTATCTGACAGACAAGCTTTCACCGCAACAGCGAATTGTTTTCAGCTTGTCGGAACTTGAAGAATTATCGGTTGTAGAAATATCGGAAATTACCGGAATGACGCCGAATAAAATAAAAAGTAATCTTTATTGTGCAAAACAATCTATAAGAAAAAAGCTGGAGCATTTTGAGGAAAGGAGGACTTGAAACAATGAACGAATTCTATGATGAACTCATGGGTTTCCTGAAAAGGGAAAAGCCCACAACCCGTTCACCTGAAGGGTTGACGGACAAGATTATGCAGGCCGTTCAAAAGAGCCGAAGCAGGAACCTGCCCTTCATTTCATTAACTGCAAATGAAAGACAATGGAATTTTTACCGCGTTTTCAGGGTAATTACAGCCACTGCTGCGGCTTTTTTAATTGTTTTCTTAATCAGCGAACAATGGGAGATGAACCAAAAAATAAACCGCCTGGAAACGGAACTTGTATCGTCTCAACTCATTGCGGATCAAAACAAATACCCCTCCAGGAATGAAAAGATCCAACAGGTGCTGTTTGAATTCACGGAAGATGCTGCAGCTGTCGGACAGGAAACGAATCCTGGTGAAGTTCTCCGGATCAACCGCAAGTCGCTGAACTACCTGTTAAACAAAATACAGGAACTTGAGAAGGAAAACACAAGCTATCGGATAAAGCTTTCGCAGACCTATTCCGATTCAACTCAAATTATTAAAAAATAACAATTATGAAAAAGAGAATCGTCGAATTGCTGGTTTTTTTGGTCATTGTATGGATATATGGCTGTAATTCCGCGGATCATCATATGTATACCCGAATTAGCGCCGATGGATCCTGTTACCGTGAATTCAGAGGGTGGTCAATGGATTCTGCATTCATTGCAGGTGACACATCAAAAAATCCTTTTCCGGTGAGAATTGATTCAACCTGGAAAATGAGTATCTATGGAAAACATGAAGGAGACAGCATCATGAAGCAAATTGACAAACAGTACTATTACAGTCATATTCATGATTCTGCATTCATGGCTTATTTGAATATACGTAAAGAATATTCCTCGGTAAAGAACATGGATGAAACCTTCCGGTTTTACAATTCTCCATGGGATTCTGTAAAACCAGCTCTTTCATGGGATAAAAAATTCAGGTGGTTTTATACGTATTTTGAATTTTCAGAAACATATCCTCATCAGAATCCTTTCACCACAATTCCGATTGAAAATTATCTCTCCCCGGAGGAATTGGAAACTCTATATGGCCATCATACAGATTTGTATAAGGGAAAAATCGGAATTGAAATCCGCGATATGCTCAATGATATGGAGGGCAGATCAAATGCCTGGTTGAACAGATCGGTGTATGAAGAAAATTACAATTTCTTCCTGAAAAACTATCGTTTCCTGAAGAACATGCCGGTTGATTCTGTGACTTTCGCCCGGGCAAAAGATCCAGTTTACCTGCAATTCGGTAAAGATACGTTGCTGCCTGATGTTACGATTAAACTTGACACGGTATTAAACAAGCATTTCAATACCCGCTGTTTTACCAGTAGTGATTGCATGCCACCAGACCTGGAGAAGAAATATGAAAAAGAATTTCCCGATTATGCAAAGGGCTTTGGCATGGAATTAAGCTATCAACTAACCATGCCGGGCAAGGTGCTGGAAACGGATGCGCCATTCTTCAACGGAGATACGCTAAAGTGGAAGCTGGATCAATACCGGTTTTTCTTTACTGATTACAAGCTTTACGCTGCATCCCGAAAACCCAATTACTGGGCTTTTGCAGCAACTGCAATCATAGTAATTCTATCAACTTTGGCTTTCCTGGTAAAGCGAAAGTAATCAGGCATTGGAAATTATTCCCTGCTGTTGATAAACCGGGTGATTACATCAACCAGCTGAGTATTCAGAGGTAATTCCGGGTTCTTGTAGGTTTCCAGGTTTTTGGCCATGTCGGCTTCGGAATTTTTAAGGATGTGGTTCATGTTTTCCAGGAACAGCAGGTTGGCCGAAGGCATTCCCTTGGACAGCATTAAGGCATCTTCACTGCTTACCTGGATATCAGTGGTTCCCTGAAGAATAAGAACCGGAACCTTCAGTTTGCTGATCTCTTTGGCAGGGTCGTATTTGATCCAGGAGATCATGTAGGGCTGAACACTTGGGCGGAAATACGCCATCAGTCCGGGATCAACATCACTATATTGTTTTCCTGCTTTCAGACTGTCCATGATCACGTTCGCCTTTGTCCGCAACTCCTGCGGCATGTTGCCGAACTGCTCACGCAACACCACATCAATCGGTCGGCCTGGCCCGGCCAATGAAATAAACCCTGACACTTTGGTGCGCTGCGCTGCCAGCATCCCTATAAGTGCCCCCTCACTGTGCCCGAGGACATATATTTTATTAAATCCATGGTCAACTTTGAGTGAATTGATCCAGGCAACGGCATCTTCCACATAGGTATCAAACCGGAGGTCCTTTTCCGACTTGGTGGCGCCCTTGCTCCTGGCAACGCCGCGCTTGTCAATTCGCATGGAAGCAATTTTATTATTGGCCAGTGACTCGGCCAGCATTTTATAGGCATTCGTTTGTATGCCCAGAATTGAGTTGCCATCCCTGTCAGTTGGCCCTGAACCGGGAAGTATGAGCACCACCGGCCTCATCCCCACATTACGGGGTCCGGTAAAAGTGCCAAAAAGGTCGCCTGAAGGAGTCTGAATCTTCAGCTCAGTGGAGGATGTTACTACGGGTAATTCGTCCTGACCCACTATGGCCGATAATCCTGTGATTAGTGCAATCAAACTGATCAGTATTCTCATTTCTTTCTGCTTTTAGATTGTATCTACCGGATATAAAATTATAAATAATATGAATTATAATAGAAGATGCAGATGATTTCTTTCAATAGCCGGACTATTGATGGGACAATCATCAAACATCATCAATCAAATTCCCTGGCATGAATGCCGTGGCTATTGATGGGAAAAGCACCTATCACTGGCCCCGGCATTCATGCCGGGGATTCAGAAAATAGCTCCCCCCTCTGCACACGCCCCGATATTGCCGCTACCTGGTCGCACGAAGAACTGGCCCTGCGGTGGAAACTGGCCTGGCCGGAATTGCGGGATGGCCAGTGGGTGCGGGAACCGAAGGACCAAGAAATCGAAGAACTGCTGGGCGATCCTCAGAAACTGGAATGGATCCGCCGCAACTTGAGTTCCCTCTCCTGGTTCATGGCCCGCTGGAAGGAGCCGATCGCCAAAGTTTGTAATAAGGAGATGAAGACTACCGGCCACTTTTGGGAGGCACGATTTGGCTGCCGTGAACTGCTCGATAACGCGGCGGTGGCGAGCTGCAACATCTATGTGGATTTGAACCAAAT
>JAWOJJ010000086.1:0-55141 GCA_046481675.1 Bacteroidales bacterium
TCCTGCACCTCCCGCATTCTCTTCAGGAAGGAGTTCTTTTTCACGTCGGTTGACACCATATAAATAAACGACTCACCGCTGGTTACCTTTTGCCTTCTTTCGTTGGGTTTCAGCTTGATCATCCGGTCGAGGAATTCTCCGTTTGAGGTATGGATCTGCAGCACACCGCGCGTGTAGCCAAAGTAATACCAGGTGCGACGATCTACCTGAAGGTAGAAGTCGAGTACATCACCACTCCGTTTGATTTGCAGTTCCAGGAAACCATCCACCTGCTTGTTGATTTGGGTGTTGTTGATGCTTCCGATACCTATTTTGCCTACCGAAATCCAGGAATTGGATTCGTCATTCCATTTCAATTTGAGTTCATTGAAGAGAATGGTGTGCATGAGTTCAGCCGGCATCTCTTTCAGTGTCCCAAAAAGACTGAGCTCGGTTTTCATTGCTTCGTAGCGGGCTTTACCAATCAGGTCAACAATACCTTTGGTGTATACAGGCCGGTTTAAATCAACTGCCGGAAGTTCCGGCATACTGTCAATTTCGGCTGCCATTACATTTATGATATCGGGGTTAATAAAGAAATCGAGACCCAGCATCACATCGAGCTCTGTGGTATTGATATTGCCTTTGTGAAGGGCATTACCAACAGTGGTAAGCCTTAGTTGGCCAAGTTTTGCACCCAGATCCAGTTTGCCCTCTCCATACAAATCACAGTTTTCCCTGTGCAGTGTGAGCAAATTACCGGCCTCGTTAAAATCGAGAAGTTTTTCCCTGGAAGCCAGCTGGTATTCCTGTTTGGTTTTGTCGTAATACAAAAAACCGTTTGCAGTTACCACGGCTTTATCGCTTGAGTATTTGCGTCCCGAGAGAAAGGAGGGGTATACATGCAAGGAATCATAATGCATGTAAATTCCGCTGAAAATCTTATTTCTTTGAACGTCAATTAATTCTTCCCCAACTGGGATCATGATGTTTATCGGGTCGATCATACTCCGGAAGTGCATCCATCGGCTGGGTATTGTGGGGCAGTTGTGTTCAATGAGCGTTCCTCCGTCGAACGTCAGGAATTTGTTTTGTGCCTCCATGTAGAATTTTCCCTGGTACTTGTAATTCGGGCTGAGTGTAAACTCATCTTCAGGGGCTATGTCTCCCGATCCGATGGTTTGAAGATTGTTATCAACCCCAAGTGAGCTGAAATAGATGATCTGCTTGCGGTCAAGCTCATCCACGTAATTATAATAGGCATTTCCCAGGTATTTGTTCCTGGCGGTAATATTGAGGGTAGCATTAAAAAGTTCATAATTCTTTGCGGTTCTGTCTGCTACAATGCTGGCTTTAAAAAGCGTTCTCAGGCGTGCATCAGGCTGAACCGTCAATTTACCTTCATAAGGATAAATGCGTGCGTCGGCAATGTCAATGTATTTTACTTCGGTGGCCTTGATCAGGTTGCTGTCATAATCATAGAATGCCACAGGTGATATGAAGCTGAGTGAATCCTGTTCCGGATCAATACTGATATATCTTGGCCCAACAAGGCCCTCTTCAGCCACTTCAGTTGCCGGTGGGGCTGATGTTACCGATCCCATGGCAAGTATCTTCCGCTCCATATCCCATTGGAAATTATCGAGGAAACTTACATACTTGTTCTCGGGAAAGGAAACCAGCGTGTATTCTTCATTGGATTTAAAGCTGCCTTGTTTGGCCCTGAAGTCGATGTGGGCATCAATATTATCCGACAGTACTGTGAAACCTTTTGAATGCAATGATTTCAGATAGAAATCAGATGTATCCGCATCTATTTCCTGGGCTTTGTAAGTATAATGATTCGACAAAAGCTCAGCGCCTTCGAGGTACATGCGTCCGCTTCCGCTTAACCCTGAGGGCTGCAATTTCAGATCGCCGGCCAGCGTGGTTGTTTTGTTAAACATCCTGAAGCTCGAATCGGTGCGGTAAATATACATTTCATCCTGGTAGGGCAGCCAGTGGATGGTGTTTCGTACCGAACTAACCTGCGGAAACTGGGTTCCTGAAGTACTCTGCGCCATGGTGAAATCGCGTGATACAGCATCAAGTGAATCAGGAAAGAATTGGATCTCGTCGGAATATGATGAAGAGGTCAGGTATTTGATAGTTCCCGATCCTGTAAATCCCTTTTTATTGGTAAGCGAAATTTCGTTGGAAAAGCTGCCTTTCCCTTTGTAAAGAGACAATCCCGAGTCGGGCGTTACATGTTTGAATCCCAGTGATCTGTCGGGTTGCAAACGCAGTGTTTCCTCGATAACCGGGAAAATACCCGCAGAAGTCAGTGAGCCGTCAAACTTCATGGATTGCCGGTTGAAATTATCCAGGCTGTCCATCTCAAAAGGATTGATTTCGAAGAAGAAGTTATCGCGTGAATATATACCTCCGTGGATCTTTTTGTCATCATAATAAACAAACCCGTTCCCTTTGGATTTAAAGATGGGATATTCCGCATACGACTTTCTGCCCGATTTATTATCGGGTTTATCAATAAAGAGTTCACCCTTCATATCTTCGAGCAGGTTTTCTGCTACTTCGGCCATCTGGAACCCATAATTGTCAACCTTCCCGGTCAGGTAACGGATACGCAGGCTGTCAATTTTCTGAAGCTCGATTTTGAAGGTGTCATAATTGAAAAAGAAGTTTTTTCCGGTAAATGTGAATAAACCGGCCCTCACCTGTCCGTCAAACTGAAAATGCCGGTTTTTCTTCATGATAATCCGGTCGTTATCCGGAAATATGGCCACGTTTTGTGAATCACTTACAAAAATACGTGGTATGCCGTTAATGGTCAGGTCATAATTGCGCAGGTCAAAAACCGCATTTTCAACAGGGGCATTGGTATGTGACGGAATGCTGATCACATCGTAATCAACCTTGGCTACACTGGCTGCAATATAATCATTCAGGCGCGGACGCACGGTTGCCATTCCTGATTCGGTATCGTAAAAAAGAAAACCCATGGCAGCCATCCGCATCAGCATTTGCCGTACCTGCGAGATTGGCTTTCTGAGGTAATCGGCATAATCCTCGGCCAGGAATTGGTCTGATCCCATACGCCTGGCAAAACTGCGTATGGAAATCAGCGGGTGGGCCTCATCCATTAATTGCATGTTCAAAAACTCCTCGTTATTATAGAAGTTTACCGATTCAAAAAAAGCATCTCCTATTGTGCTCCCCATCATGGCGGTAAATCGCATTACAGGCTCATTCATCTTCCAAACCAACTGTTCAAATGACATGTCAATATTATGATAGGAATTGAAATAGGGACTTTGCGAGGTGAAATTGTCGGTGCGGAACAAGGTCAATTCTCTGGAAGAAACCATCAGGCTAAGTGCCAGTCCGTGATGAAAAATCGAATCGTTTTTCAGCCGGATAACGATTCCTGCACTTGATGCATTGATGCGGTTGGCTTTAAAAGCAAAATAATTAGAGCTGGCAATCAACACAAGCGTATCTTTCCGATAAACGAATATTTTTGCCTGCTTCTCCCTGTTACCCTTACCCACAAGTTTTGCACCCTGCATGGAAAGCCCGCCTTCGAAATCAATATCCTCATACAATTCTTTTATCTTGAAATCTTTCTGGTATGAGTCGAATTGCGGGTAATCAGCATCTTCAGGTGTTTTGTTCAGTTTAACTTTGTCAATCAGTACGCCCTTAAGTGGTGAGTCAAAATAGAATTTATTCACAAATACCGCATCACGGGCGGTATATTCCGAACGTGTCATGTTGATTTCATAGGAAGAGAGGTTCGCGTATACCTCGGAAGGTTTGAACCCGGCTCTTTCCCAGGTTACCAGTCCTTCTTTTCCTTTCCATACATTGGTGAGCGGGAAAAAGTCGCCCGATGTGCCGTTAATGCATATGCTGTCTTTTCTTACATAACAAATGAGGTTTGTTTTCTGTACCCTGATGCGGATGGTGCTGTCGACCAGAAAACTATAATCAGGAGATGTAATGCGCCAGTCTACGGAACTTGAACGGTACAGTGCACTGCTGTCGATTAGTTGCTTTACGAACACCAGGTATTTGTCCATGGTTTGAAGTGATATCCTGCGCTCGTTGAGAAGTAGTTCCAGGCCGGTATCCCAATGCCTGAAGTTTTCCGGTTTTTTTGCTTTTCTCTTCAGTGATACCACGCAGTTCAGGTAGTGTGCAAAGTGCGGATAGGGTTTGGCATTCTTACTGAGCAAACCGAAGGACAGGGCCACTATTTTTTCCTGTTCCTGCCGGCTGAACAGGCTGTCTCTTTTCCATACTTCAAGAAAACTATTCAGGATTGCTTCGCTTTGCGGATTGATGTTCCGCTGCATGTAAGCGATCAGTTCATCGGGATAAGCAGCAATATCTCCGGAGAATACTTTTTGTTCCTGAGCGCTGACCTGAAACGAGAGAACCAACAGGAACCAACATAATAGTGAAAATAGCCCGTATTTCATGGATAGCAAATATCCAATAAAATTATCACAATTTTTTGAAACGGACCATGGCCCAGTTTTCAAGTACCCTGCTTTTCTCAAAAACAAAGCCCTGCATTTCCGATTCGTGTTGAAGTGCTGAAACATCACCATTCAAAATACCCGACATGATCAGCGTTCCGCCTGGTTTTAGGACCCGAAAGAAATTGCCGAGACTTGCTTTTAAAACGTTCAGGTTGATATTGGCAAGTATAACATCATACAACTGAGACGAAACGGCAGCAGCATCTCCCAAAACGACTTTAATAAGCCTGCAGTTGTTGATATCAGTGTTCTCCAAGGCGTTATGGTAACTCCATTCGTCGGTATCAACTGCCGTAATTCCGGAAGCACCCAGCTTTTCGGAAAGAATTGCCAGGATGCCCGTACCACAACCCGCGTCGAGTAACGATTTATCTGCAATATCAGTATCAAAGAGCTCCTGCACCATCAGGGTTGTTGTGGCATGGTGCCCGGTGCCAAACGACATTTTCGGCTCAATGATAATTTCATAGGGGTAATGAACAGGTATTTTGTGAAAAGGAGCTCTTATCAGGCATTTTTCACTGATGACAACCGGTTCGAAATTTTTTTCCCACTCTTCATTCCAGTTTTTGTCAGGGACAGTTTGTGCAGAAAACCCGGTATCGGGCAGGTTTTGGTTGTTCAGGATCTGGCGCAGACGAGCGGGATCAAATGAAGTGGTTTTTATGTAGGCATACATGTTGTCAGCGGTACTATGAAAGCCTTCATAACCTGACTCTTCCAGAAGATAAGGCAGGAGTTCCACTGTGAATTCGGGAACTCCTGCTATATTCAAAGTGACTTCAGTATAACTCATTAATAAAAATTACTTGTTCTCCATAAGGAGGTGGTTGGTGAAGTGATCACCAGGCAAAAAACAAAGGCAAATCCGCAGCGTTGAAATCAGGGTTAGTTTTAGAAAGCGCTGACTATGCCCATAAAATCACCTGCGCTGAGCGATGCTCCGCCAATGAGTCCGCCATCAACATCGGGATTGGAAAACAATTCATTTGCATTTGAAGGCTTGCAACTGCCACCATAAAGTATGGAAGTATCTTCAGCTACGCGGCTACCATATTTTTCAGAAACCAGGTCGCGGATGACTTTGTGCATTTCCTGCGCCTGATCAGCTGTTGCAGTTACACCTGTGCCAATGGCCCACACCGGCTCATAGGCAAGAACAACCTTACCGAAATCTTCGGGTGAAAGGTCGAACAATCCTTTTTCAATTTGCGATTTTACAACCTGCATGTGTTTTCCTGATTGTCTTTCAGCCAATACTTCACCACAACAGAAAATGGGCGTGAGGCCTGCTGCCAGAGCAAGCTTTGTTTTTTTGTTGAGCAGTGCATCGTCTTCATTATAATAACTGCGTCTTTCCGAGTGGCCTATGATCACATACTCAGCACCGGTTGACTTGATCATGTCAACAGATACTTCACCGGTAAAGGCGCCGGATGTTTCCGATGCACAATTCTGCGCGCCAAGAAACAGGGAATCTTTGGTAATTACTTTGCTTACTTCAGCAAGGTGAATGAAAGGAGTGCAAAGGATAACCGCTACATCAGAATCTTCAACCTGATTGTTAACGGTCTTCGCAAGTTCCACACCCTCCTGAAGGGTCTTATTCATTTTCCAGTTTCCGGCTACAATTTTTTTTCTCATTGGATATGTTGTTTAAAATTTACTTTTGATTAAGAGGCTCCAAAAATAATAAAAGTTATGATTTATAGCCTGACAAATCGGGGTAACTTGATTGGGTCCCTGACAAATGAGCTGGAAAGCTGAAATTGCAGCAAAGTAATTCCATTTATGAATTGAAGATAAGAAACGGATTTGTTATCTTTAATTGTAAATCGGAACTGAATGATAGAAAGAGATCTTTTACCTCAGGCGCTTACTGACAACATTGGCAACGAAAACAAGGACTTCCTGGTTAAGGCAACCCGCAGTCATCAATGATCCAAACTATCCTTTAGTTTATTCGTATATACCAAAAAATAAACGAAAGTAATAATAACTGCATCCCGGGAGTTTTGGTGTGAATTGGTTCAAAAACAAATATGGCAAAAGCAAATTCATGATGTTTGGAAGAATTAGCCTGACAATCATGCTTTTTTTAAACCTGACCTGGCCCCTTTTCGGTCAGGTGCCCTCCCTGCGCATCAACTATTTTCCAAGGGAGAACGGACTGTTGAGTTCCTCCATTACCAGCATAACACAAGATTCTACAGGTTTCATCTGGATATCTAGTCGGGATGGCCTTTATAAGTATGACGGGTATGGTTTCACCGGGTACTTTTCAAAACAGGATGACAGCACTTCCATTCCAGGCAACCACATCAACCACCTGTTTCTCGATTCCAAAGACAGGCTCTGGATTGCAACTGCAATGGGCGTATGTTATTACAATAAAGACCTTGACAACTTCATAAGAGTTGCAGATCCCAGAAATTATGCCGGACTGGAAGGCATCAATATTCCGCAGGTAAGTGAAGATCTTAAGGGAAACATTTTGATAACCTGCGTTTCAAGTATACTCCGGTTTGATTTTGATGAAAAGATATTCAAAAAAGTTGTATCGGTTGACAGTTGCCTGATCAACCATTTTATTGTGGATAATGTGAACCGGATATGGATTGCTTGTTCGGATAACAGGGGATTGATCCGTTATAACCCAAATACCATGGAGAGCAAGGTTATTTCAGCCACCGGGTCGGGTAAAACCATGCTGAGTAATTCAACAATCAACAGGCTTGCCTTGCAGGATAACCGGTTATGGATAGCCATTCAGGGCCAGGGTGTATGGCTTTTCAATACCTCATCGGGAAAACTAAAAAGGTATCATTATCTCAACGAAGATGATGCAGTTGCAATTAACGTTTATATTGACAATTCAAACAGGGTGTGGACGGTTGATTATGCCGGATTGAAAGTACTTGATGTCCTGTCGGACAGTCTTACAGCCTATCTGCCTGACCGCAACGATATACATTCCATCAGGCACAACGTTAAAGGTATTTTCCAGGACCGGCAGGGAAATCACTGGATCTATCACGAACCGGGCGGATTAGGAATCTGTTTGGCTCCCAAGGGATTCAATCAGTTGTACAACAACCCGGGTTACAACAAACTGGCCTCCGGAGGCAATGTTACCGCAATTCAGGCCGATTCTAAAGATCGCTTGTGGTTCGGTTATTTCGATGGTGGTATCAGTGTGGTTAACCTTCAAAATGGAGACACCATTCGTTTCCGGCACGACGAGAAAGATGAGTACAGCGTTGGCAGAGGTACCATCTTCTGCATTTTTTCCGACAGCAAAGGGACCATGTGGGTGGGCAGTTACTTTGGAGGCCTGCAATACTATGATGAGAAAAAGGGTAAGTTTTTTGGTTATCAGCATGATCCTCAAAACCCAAATTCAATTGCAGGTAACGACGTGCGCTCTATAGCCGAAGATGCTGAAGGAAATTTCTGGATTGCAGTTCATGCAAAAGGAGTTGACAAATTCGACAGAAAATATAAAAAATTCACTCATTTTAATAGTGCCAACAGCAATCTTTCAAACAACTGGCCTTTTGAAGTATTGATTGACTACATGGGAGATCTTTGGGTGGGAACAGCATGGGGCCTCAATTTTTTGAAAAAGGGTGAAGCCTCTTTCAAGTCTTATATGTATGATTACGACGACACCACCAGCTTGTCAAACAATTTTGTTGTTGATTTGTATGAGGATAGTGAGCATACACTTTGGATTGGTACATCATCGGGGTTGAACCGGTATAATCGTGAGTTGAAAACCTTCACCAGGTTCCAGGTCGCTTTTGCAAACAATTCCATTTCCGGTATTATCAGTGGTGATAAAGGTATATTGTGGATCAGCAATATTTCCGGTCTGGCCATGTTGAACACTGAAAGTGGCGAAGTCAAAAATTTTGGATATGTAGACGGCCTCAAATCAGAGGAATTCAACCCCCGCTCATGTTATAAAAACCGGTACAATGAGTTTTTCTTCGGAGGAATAAGAGGTATTGATGTATTCGACCCGGAGCAACTCAGATTCAATACAGAGCCCCCGGCAGTTATTATTGATAAGCTCAGGATTTTCAATAAGGAACTTACTGTTGCCAACTCTGATAAGCTGAAAAAACAGGTCTCCAGGAGCGACGAAATCACCCTGATGCATACTGATAAAGTAATTGCTATCAATTTCAAAGCGCTCAATTTTATCAATCCCCAAATGAACCGGTATGCATACAAACTGGAAGGATTTGAAGAAAACTGGAATTTTGTGGGAACCGGTAAAGAAGCAACATATACCAATCTGAATCCGGGAGAATACACTTTCAGGGTCATTGCCTGCAATAATGACGGCGTATGGAATCATACCGGCGCCAAACTAAAGATTGAAATCTTACCTCCCTGGTATCGTACGCTGGCTTTCAAGATCGTTTCGGTTATATTGATTTTAGGTGGTATTGCGGGTTTTATCACCCTGAGAACTTCCAAATTGAAAAAGCAGAAAATCAGGCTGGAGGAAACTGTTCGCCAAAAGACGTCTGAGTTGTATGAAAAAAATGAATTACTTAAAATTCATGCCGAAAATCTGAATGAGGTAAACCAACTGCTTCTGGATCGTCAAAATCAGCTGAAAACGCAATCGGAGGAATTGCAACAGCAAACAGAAAATCTGGCTGTGGCGAACCAGGAGCTGCAAAAACTGAATTCAACCAAAGACAAGCTGTTCTCAGTTATTGCGCATGATCTTTCAAGCCCTTTTAATACAATCATTGGATTTTCGGACTTGCTGGTTACCCATTTTGATTCAATCAGCGATGAGGAAAAGCTCACCTACGCAAAGGCGGTTCGGATTTCTTCTGAAAGGGTGTTTACCCTGTTGCAAAACCTGCTTTTATGGGCACGTTCCCAGACAAACCGGATCAGGTATCATCCCCAGGAAATAATACTTCAAAGCCTTATTCAGGAAACAATTGAATTGGGTGCTGAAAGAATTGATGAAAAGGAGATTCGTGTTGAAGTTGATTGTCCATCGGAATTAAAAGTCACAGCCGATACTGATATGCTGAAGACTGTATTCCGAAACCTGTTCAGTAATGCATTGAAATATTCTCCCCGAAAAGGAGTTATTCTGATTAAAGCAGTTGCTGAAAACGGTGAGGCCCGTGTATCAGTCAGTGATAACGGAGTAGGTATGAAACCCGAAAAGGTAGATGAGTTGCTGTCTGCTAACATAGTTACACCAATTGCAGGAACTGAAGGTGAAAAGGGTAGCGGCCTCGGGCTGACTTTGTGCAAGGATTTTATCAGAATGAACAAGGGGAAATTGCGTATTTTAAGCGCCGAGGGAAGCGGCAGTACCTTTGAATTCAATCTGCCATTGGCTTCTGGCAATAACCAATAGTTCCTTCAACCGGCATATCCCGGAATCAGTACGCATGATAAGACCAAACGGTAACCAGTTCGGTCATTGAATAACTGTTCCTTTGTATGGTTTCGTACACCTGTTGTCCGGTTTTGAAACAACTTTTTCAGGTTTTTACCAGACTAATAGTATTAAAATATTGATAAACAATTAAATGGCATCTTTGGTACGATATCTGCAATGTTATGCTAAAGGAATTTTTAAAAATTTTCAACCATGAAAATCGTATTGCAACCAAACGAAAATATCCTGAGGGCAGGTAGCTCGAACCTGCGTCAGGATAGCAGGCAGGTAAACGGCAAGCTGATTGTAACCAACCAACGCATATATTTCAAAACATTAAAGCCGGAATACCAGTTATTTAACAAGGAGATAGAACCCGGTGAGATCAGCGAACTTTTTTATTATAATGTCATGTGGATATTGCCCAGGGGAATTATGATCAAAACCAAAGGTGGGGAAGAGTTGTATTTTACAGTGAATCAGAGAGACCAATGGTCTAAACTGATTACTGGCATGTTTTAAGAAATATATTTCCTGTAACTCAGGTTGTCCTTATTTGTGCTTTAAAGAGGGGGTCACCCATAGCCGGCAGGCAGGGGTGTAAGCAATTGATTAAATTCTTAACTTGACGGCAAGGGGTTTCACCTCGCCCTGACGCTGTCCACGTAATAAGGCGTATCTCCTCTCCAAATGAGTGGTGCAATTCTCTGCTTGTAACGCACAATTACATTTCTGCCCTGGAGTGTATCCAGGTTAGCAGCAAGATCCGGGTCAGTTACCGAAAAGAAAAACTTTTCCGAGGCAATGACCACATCACTTCTTCCGGCAACACTGCTGAGTATCAGTTCGCCCTCGTATGTTTTAAAAATAGCACCTTTACGGGAGAATTTTTGCAGGAGTCCCGCCCGGTAACCTTCACTGTAGGTATAAAAATACCTGTAGTAAACAACAGCAGCCAACAGAATGACGATGAAAAAGCTTACCAGGTATAGGATTTTACGGGCTTTTCTTTTTACTGTGGTCCATGTTGAAATGGCAGGCTTTTCGGTAGTTGAATCAGGTTTCATAATCTCCGGGGATTGTGTTGTTATATCAAGTTGAGATGATTCAGATCGGGCAAATGATATTTATGCTGAAGTATGTACAAATATAATCAATTTAAGCTTTCACTTATTTTCTTACATGATGTTTACCGAATGCAAAGCTAAAAGCCAGGGAGTAAACAAGTAACGCGCATATAATCAAAAGAATAATGGTCTGTTTTTCATGTGTAAGCCTGTTCTTTTCAAAAACAAGTGCAGTTACATTTGAATTCAGATTGCTTAATTCGGGCATGTCGCGGTAGTTCCATTTTGCCAGAATGGTGCCACTCTGAAGTATCATCAAACCTGGATTTGAACGTAAGATGGTCAGCAGCGTGGTTTCGTCGGTTGAATAAATGTCAAATGCCGGTCTGAACGAATTTTTGAAGTTCTCAATTTCCTTATTCGTTGACGAGGTAAGGCACAGAACGTTGATATTCAGACTTTCTGCCTTCATGGCCAGTTCATTCATGCTGTTCATGCCAGGCAGAGATGTCTTTTCGAGCCTGGGCGATATGATCAGGAATACATAACCACTGTCGGCCAGCACCTGCGAAGTGATGTCGGAACCATCTGAGCCTGAGATGGAGAAATCGTGTATGGGTGGTTCATACCCTTTGGAAATCAGCTTTTGTTTTGTTTCTACCCATTTCCAGGTGGTGTCCTGCCAGGGAAAATCGGTTTCGGAAAATTCCTTTACCAGGCCATCTTTCTGGTAAACCAGCCTGGTTTCATATTGATCAACCGGTGCATCATCGGGGATGGTCATCTGATCGGGAATATATGTGCCTGTTTTGTATGGTCTGAAGTCGAGCAGCGGTTCATGCCTCAGGCAATATACCGAGAGCAGAACCGGTATGGCAAAGTTGACAACGGCAAGTAACCATTCAAACTTCACCGATGGGTATGACGGAAGCCTGTTCCTGAAAATAAACAGAATCAGTGTAGGTATCAGAATGATGATGTTTTTCCAGAAGGTTTGCCAATTGGTCAGAATGATGGCTTCGCCAAAGCAGCCGCAATCACTTACCGGATTCGTAAGAGCCAGGATCAGGGTAAGTATGGTGAAAAACGACATAAAAGCCAACAGAAGCCAGGTTGTAAATTTCAATCGCACTCCGGTAAGCAGGTTCAAACCAATCATCAATTCTGCGGCACTTGCAAGTATTGCAAGTGGCATGGCCAAACCTGAGAGGAAATTCAGGTGGAAAGCCACAAAATATTCATCAAACTTAATAGCGAATCCGGAAGGGTCAACGGCTTTGACAAAACCGCTAAAAACAAAAATCAAACCGACAAAAATTCTGGATAGTAACAACAACGTTTTCATGATCAGTATTTAAGAATTGAGATGGATGTGATTCAAAATTTTTCCAAAGATTATTTCCGGAGCACTCATTTCACCCTGGTCATCAATGCAATTTACAATTTTCAGATCGGCACAGGTTTCTGACTGGCGAACGTACATATTCCGTACCCTTTTCTGGAAGTCAAGATCTTCCTCGTGAATATCACGCATACCCTGCAGGTAGTCGCGTTCGTCGCCTGTTCTTTCTGCGGTCAGCTTCTTTTGGGTAAAAGAAAAAGGAACATCCAGCAGGATGTTGACATCAGGTTTTGGAATTCGGTTGTACCCGTATTCAAGATCCAGGATCCAGTTTCTTAAAACATCCTGTTTGCCAGGGTCAATCAATTTTGCACACTGAAATGCGATATTGGAGTACACGTAACGATCCAGTAAAACAAGAAAGCCCTGGTTGAGCCAGTCCCTGATCATAGGCGCTGCATCATTCCGGTCACCTGCATACAACAAAGCAACCAGGTAAGGGTCAACGGCATTCAGATTACCAAAATCACCCCTGAGAAACCGGGCAATCAATTCGCCATAAATCTTTGAATCGGTGCGCGGAAAATGAACATACCGGTATGCTATTCCATTCATCTCAAGGTGTTTTGTTATGAGTTTGATCTGAGTCGATTTTCCGGATCCGTCTACACCCTCTACCACAATAAATTTCATACCGAACTTTTTATTACTTTTATAAAAATGATCCCAATTGAATGAGTTTTAAAGATACATTATTTTCCGTAAAACGTACGCTTAACTGTGGAAGTGCGGTAATTGATTTCAATCGACCCCGGGTGATGGGAATTCTGAATCTGACACCCGATTCCTTTTATGATGGCGGCAGGTATATGAATGAAAAGGATATCCTGTTGCGCACCGGTAAAATGCTGGAGGAAGGTGTGGATATTGTCGATGTGGGTGCCTACTCTTCAAGGCCTGGTGCCGGGCATATATCACCCGAAGAGGAGAAAAACCGGCTCACCGGAGCGCTGGAAGCCTTGCGCAAAGAACATCCGGGTATCCTTATTTCGGTGGATACTTTCAGGGCAGATGTAGCATCATTTGTAGTGAATGAATTCAATGTCAACATCATCAACGACATTTCTTCAGGCATGATGGATCCGGAAATGATTTCTGTGGTTGCTTCGCTCAGGGTGCCTTACGTTATGATGCACATGAAGGGGACTCCCCGAAATATGCAGGTTAACCCTGTGTACCAGGATGTCACAAAGGAAGTGCTCTCCTTTTTAGCTGAGAGGATCCGCAAGGCAGTTGATGAAGGAGTGAATGATATTATTGTAGATCCGGGATTCGGATTTGGAAAAAGCCTGGATGACAATTATAAAATGCTCCGGGAACTGGAATTGTTCAGGGTGCTGGGATATCCGGTAGTGGTGGGATTGTCAAGAAAATCGATGGTGTATAAATTTTTGAAACTCACTCCGGAAGAAGCGCTGAACGGAACCACTGCATTGCATACACTCGCCCTTCAAAACGGTGCAGGCATATTGAGGGTGCATGATGTAAAAGAAGCCATCCAGACCATCAGGCTATGGAGTCAATACCAAAACGCCGGTAAATAATCGGATAAATTATAATAACTTTGAACGGTACTGAAAACCTGCATATGATCATACCCGCCTTTATTCATATCAGAATCATCGACATTATTGATATATTGTTGGTTGCCTTTTTGATGTACCAGATTTACATGCTGATTAAGGGCACCATTGCTACTTATATTTTTGTTACCATCATCACTTTTTATGTGGTGTGGCTGCTGGTACGAGACAATATGCTATTGCTGGGCAGCATTCTGGGGCAAATTATTGGTGTGGGAGCCATAGCAATTATTGTGGTTTTCCAACAGGAATTGCGCCGTTTTCTGATCATGTTCAGTGTGAGGTATTTGCCCAAAGCGGGCATCTCTATTGATAACTTCTTCTCAAAGCTGGGTTCAGACCTTCCGGCGCTCAATATAAACGGTATCATCAAAGCATGTGTGAATATGTCGAAGGATCGCATTGGGGCCCTGATTGTGATACAGCGGAACTCAATGCTTGATGCATATGTACAAACAGGTGATGTGATTGATTCCCGGACGACCAGCAGGCTGATCGAGTCGATCTTCAATAAATGGGGCCCGCTTCATGACGGAGCCGTGATTATTTACCAGGATAAGATCCGTGCGGCATGTTGCATTTTACCGGTTTCCGATAACTTTGAAATCCCTGAACACTACGGTTTAAGACACAGGGCAGGGTTAGGTATTTCGGAACAAACAGATGCGCTGGTCATTATTGTATCTGAAGAAACCGGAGGCATTTCACTGGCCGAAGGGGGTAAACTGGCGCCGGTAGATATCAAAACTTTGCATAAAAAGCTGGAAGAGGAATTCACACGAAGAAAAAGCCGTGAAGCTAAGCCGATTGCTTAAGGCGTTCCGTTTCCCTGCGTCGCTTGCTCATCAGGAACAAGACCTTTTTTTCCTCCCTGCGGAGCAGTCTTTCAATGTTCTTCTGATGTGTAAAAAGCAATAAACCTGCAATAATCAGGGAGAAAATTACGAGTGATGGTGTGGTTGTCTTGAAAACAAAGATAACCATCACAGGAAAGGCAAATCCGGCAACCATGGAGCTTAATGAAACATATTTGGTTACCACAAGCGTAATTGCAAAAATCCCCACGCAAAGCAGTGTGGGCTCCGGATTGATGGCCAATATCAGGCCAAAAAGAGTTGCCACTCCTTTACCTCCGCGGAAACCTACATATACCGGAAAAATATGTCCCAAAATGGCAGCAATTCCAAGGAGAAGCTGAAACTCAATAAAATCACCAGTTTCAGGAATATAATAATTGGTAAGATGGATCAGGTTGACGGCAAGCCATCCTTTCAACATGTCAATGATCAGAACAGTCAAACCGACTTTCCAGCCAAAGACCCGCATGGCGTTTGTAGCACCGGCATTTTTACTTCCGCGCTCCCTCACGTCAATTCCAAAAACAGATCTGCCAATCCATACGGATGTGGGAATTGAACCGATCAGGTAAGCAAGTACAAGAATGCCAATATTATAGACTATATGCATTAAAGAACTTTAATAAAAGAGGGGCAAATATAAAGATAATTATTCATCTCACAAGGGTATTTATACCTATTTTCAGGTTTTAGAAAGGATAATATATTGAATATTAAATAGATATAATTAAGAAATGAGCTATGTTTCAGTTTTTATGAATTGAAGTTGTTGTACGTGTCAGAAAAGGAGAATGTTTCAGAAAGAATGAAATGAGCGCAGTCGGGTGACTGCGCTCAGGCACATTGGATGCGTTTAAGATCAAAGTGATGGTCCTGATGAGACTAACGCTTTGCCATCGGGTGTGGAGGCATATTGTTCGAAATATTGAATATACCTGCCCGACAGATCGCGGGCTTTTCTTTCCCATTCCGATTTATTTGAATAAGTGTCCCGCGGATCGAGAATGCCATCTGAAACACCATCTAGGCTAACCGGTACGGTGAGATTGAGCAGGGGTATATGTTTGGTTTCTGCTTTTTCGATTGATCCGTCGAGAATAGAATCAATAATAGCACGTGTCTCCTTAATGGAGATTCTTTTGCCCGTGCCATTCCATCCGGTATTTACCAGGTAGGCTTTGCCATTGTGCTGGTCCATTTTTCTTACAAGTTCTTTTGCGTAATAAGTGGGATGCAGGGTAAGAAATGCTTCACCAAAAGCCGGCGAGAAAGAAGGTACGGGTTCGGTTATGCCACGCTCGGTACCGGCCAGCTTGGATGTATAACCACACAGGAAGTGGTATTGTGCCTGGTTGCGATCGAGTATGGAAACAGGAGGAAGCACACCGAAAGCATCTGCAGACAGGTAAATTATTTTATTCGCATGGCCTGCTTTGGATGGCAGCACTATTTTGTTGATGTGAAAAATTGGGTAAGAAACCCTTGTGTTTTCAGTAATAGAGCAGTCGCAAAAATCTATTGAACCATCTTCAAGTACGGTAACATTTTCAAGCAGGGCATTGCGTTGAATGGCGCTGTATATATCGGGTTCATTTTCTTTGCTCAAATTGATTGTTTTGGCATAGCAACCTCCTTCGAAGTTGAAAATACCCTGTTCATCCCAGCCATGCTCGTCATCACCGATCAAATATCTTTTGGGGTCGGCTGACAAAGTGGTTTTCCCTGTTCCGGAAAGGCCGAAGAATAGGGCCACATCGCCCTTTTCACCCACATTCGCCGAACAATGCATGGAGGCCATGCCTCTTAACGGAAGGTAATAATTCATAAGGCTGAAAATCCCTTTTTTCATTTCGCCACCGTACCATGAACCCCCAACAACTGAAAGCTTTTCTTCAAGACTGAACAGCACAAATACTTCTGAATGCAAGCCCTGTTCTTTCCATTGCGGATTGGTTGCTTTGGAACCGTTGATCATAACAAAATCGGGTTCACCGAAATTGGCCAATTCAAAATGTGAGGGGCGGATAAACATGTTGGTTACAAAATGAGCCTGCCAGGCAACTTCCATGATGAATCTCACTTTGAGCCTGCTATTGGCATTGGTTCCGCAAAATGCATCAACCACGTACAGCCTGTCTTTATCCGACATTTGATGCTGTACAATATTCTTACAGTGATTCCAGACATCCTGGTTGACCGGTTTGTTAATTACTCCGTCCCACCAAATGGTGTTTTCCGATACCGAATCCTTGACGAAATATTTGTCTTTCGGCGAACGGCCGGTAAAGACTCCTGTTTTCACTGCAATGGCTCCCATATTGGTTTGCATTCCCTTCTCAAATCCATCCAGCTTGGGATCGGTTTCAAAATCAAAGAGTTCCTGGTAGGATGGGTTATAGATAACTTCCTTCACATTGGAGATGCCGTACTTGGCCAAGTCTTGCGGGCTGAATAAGCTCATTTGGTCAATTTTAATTGTTAATACTTATTTTTAAAACCTGGCAAAGATATGATTTTTGTCAATAAAAAAAAGCCGCAGGTTAAGAAACCGGCGGCTTTTCACAAAGCAGTTCAGAATGATTATTTTGCGGCTTTAAGAGCTGCCTGTGCAGCTGCCAAACGGGCAATAGGAACCCTGAACGGGGAGCAGCTGACATAGGTTAACCCTGCTTTAAAACAGAATTCAACAGATGCCGGATCACCACCCTGTTCACCGCAAATACCAACTTTCAGGTCTTTGCGTGTAGCACGGCCCTTGTCAACAGCCATTTGAATCAGCTGGCCAACGCCATCCTGGTCAATGGTCTGGAACGGATCAGCAGGCAGCATTTTATAATCAAGGTAATGATTGATGAATCCGCCAATATCATCGCGGCTGAAACCGAACGACATCTGGGTGAGGTCGTTGGTGCCAAAGGAGAAGAATTCAGCTGACTTAGCCATGCGATCTGCCAGCAGGCAGGCGCGGGGGATTTCAATCATGGTACCATATTTATATTCAATTGATTTCAGACCAAATTTGGCGCATACCTCTGCATAAACCCTGTCGGTTATTTTCTTGGTAAAGTCGAGTTCAGAAACATCGCAGGTTACCGGAACCATGATTTCGGGATGCGGGTCCTTACCTTCTTTTATCAATTCGGCATACGATTCGAAGATTGCCCTGATTTGCATTTCGGAAACTTCGGGGTAGGTAACACCTAAGCGAACACCGCGATGTCCCATCATGGGGTTCGATTCATGAAGCTGCTCACCACGTTTGGCAATTTCGGCAGCGCTGATACCCAATGCCTTGGCCAGTTCGGCCTGTTTTTCGGCACTTTGCGGTACAAACTCATGCAGCGGGGGATCGAGCAGACGGAAGGTAACAGGTAGTCCGTTCATGGCTTCGAGGGTTCCCTTAATGCTCTTCTTAACAAAGGGGAACAATTCATTCAGCGCTGATTTACGCTCTTCAACAGTATGGCTGAGAATCATCTTTCTGAGCATGAATAAGGGCTGATCGGAACCTTCGCCATAGAACATATGCTCGGTACGGAACAGGCCAATTCCTTCAGCGCCAAAATCGCGGGCTATTTTTGCATCGGCAGGGGTATCGGCATTGGTACGCACGCCCATGGTACGGTTTTTATCAACCATTTTCATATATTCCTGGAACCTGGGATTTTCAGTTGCATCCATCAGGGAGATAGCGCCCTGGTATACATGACCTTTTGTTCCATTAAGGGTAACCACATCGCCCTCTTTCAGTACGATATCACTTCCGGTTATCTTAACTATTTTCCCGGCAACATCAACATGCATTTGTCCGGCTCCTACAATACAACATTTTCCCCAGCCGCGGGCTACCAATGCAGCGTGAGAGGTCATACCACCACGGGCGGTAAGGATACCTTCAGCGGCACGCATACCTTCAACATCCTCAGGGTTGGTTTCTTCGCGCAGCAGGATCACTTTTTCTCCCTTGCGGTTCCAGGCAACAGCGTCTTCAGCAGTGAATACGATTTTTCCGACAGCAGCACCAGGACCAGCAGGCAGGCCTTTCACAATAACATTGGCCTTCTTTTCGGCTGCCGGGTCGCATATTGGATGCAGCAATTCATCAAGCTGTGCAGGATCTACACGCATAACTGCTTTCTTCTCGTCAATCAGTCCTTCCTTGAGCATGTCCATTGCCATGTTCAGCGCAGCAGTTCCGGTGCGTTTACCGGCACGGCACTGCAACATGTACAGCGTGCCTTCCTGAATGGTAAATTCGATATCAAGCATGTCCCTGAATGATTTTTCAAGAATATCACGTATATCGGATAGCTCTTTGTAAGTGCCGGGCATGGCTTCCTGCATACTTTTCAAATGCTGGTTCTGATCATTCTTGGTGTCGTTGTTCAACGGGTTGGGAGTACGAATACCGGCAACCACGTCTTCACCCTGCGCGTTAACGAGCCATTCACCGTAAAACAGGTTATCACCGGTGGCAGGGTTACGGGTAAAGGCAACACCAGTTGCTGATGTATCACCCATATTGCCGAATACCATAGCTTGTACGTTTACAGCAGTACCCCATTCATCGGGAATACCCTCGATACGGCGGTAAGAAATAGCTTTCTTTCCGTTCCAGCTTTTGAAAACAGCCTTAATGCCACCTTCCAGCTGTGCCTTGGCATCATCAGGGAAAGGCTGGCCCAGCGAACTCTGTATTCTTTTCTTGAATTCTTCAGCCAGGAACTTGAGATCATCGGAACTCAAATCGGTGTCTGATTTAAACCCATTTTTGTGCTTGTATTCATCAAGCATGTCATCGAGCTGTTTACGAATGCCCTTGCCATCAGAAGGTTCAAGTCCTTCTGCCTTTTCCATAACCACGTCGGCATACATCATTATCAGCCGGCGGTAGGAGTCCCATACGAAACGAGGATTATTGGTCTTCTTGATAAAACCGGGAATGGTTGCCGAACTCAATCCAATGTTGAGTACAGTATCCATCATACCGGGCATTGAGCTGCGTGCACCGGAACGGCACGAAACCAGTAAGGCATTCTCCGGGTCACCATATTTCATACCCATGGCATCCTCGGTTTTCTTCATTGCTGCCCATACTTCCGGCATCAACTCGGCAGGAAGCTGATGGTTGTTGGCATAATATTCAGTACACACTTCAGTTGTAATTGTAAACCCTGCAGGTACAGGCAGGCCTAACAAACACATTTCGGCCAGGTTAGCTCCTTTACCACCAAGCAAATTCTTCATATCTGCTTTACCTTCGGCTTTCTTAGCCCCAAACGTGTAAACGCGTTTAATGTTCGACATCTTTTTACTTATTTAGTTTTCAATATGTTAATAATAAACTGACTGATTTTAAAAAACACAAAATTAATAAAAAATTGCTGCAGTGGGTATATTTGAATGAAAATAAAACGGCCTTGTTGATGGCCAACAATTTGGGACGCTGTTTTATGGACCCGTTTTGTCCGAAAACGAACATTGACTGCACGGTTTAGATGCAACTTCAGGATGAATTAGTTGGGGTTAAATCTTGTAATAAACACATCTATAAATACATATAAGGATTGGCACGACAATTGAAATAGTGTTTTCGTAACCAATAAAATTGTCCTCCATGAAAACGATTATTCTCAAATCAATCTGTGTATCTGCCTTTTACCTGTTTACTGTTTTTGGAGTTTCCTTTGCACAATCAGGTAATGCAGACAGCTCTTTTCCCGAAGGTACCGGTCAGTCCTCCGACCTGGTAGCTGCTACCTATTCGAATGCTGCTCTTAAAAACGCCCCCGACAACGCAAACCTTTCTGAACTAAAAAATGTGGAGGTGTATCCGGCTCCTGAAAACGGAATGGATTTTAACGCATCACTGAAAGAACTGCTTGAATATCCTAAATGTGCAATTGATGAGGGAGTTGAAGGAGTTGTCAAAGTGATGTGTACCATTGAAACTGATGGCAGCATTTCTAACGTAATGGTACTGGAAGATATCGGTTCGAAATGTGCCGACCAGGCGTGCGAAGCAGTACGGAAACTGAAACTGAAACCGGCCATGCAGAACGGCTTTGCCAGGAAAATGGTGATCATTATCCCCGTAAGGTTCAACCTGATCTGACCTTTTTGATCAGTCACTGATCTTTAGCGAAATCCGGGTTGTCTTTATGTGGGCAACCCGGATTTTTTGACCCGGCCGGTTGACTTCGTCCGGCTTTTTTGCGACCTGGGATGAAACCTGAACATCACATCCTTCAAATATTCACGGTCGAGATGTGTATATATTTCTGTTGTCAGAATCGATTCATGTCCCAGCATTTCCTGAACAGCCCTTAGGTCAGCACCGCCCTCTACCATGTGGGTGGCAAATGAATGTCTGAAGGTATGCGGACTGACTTTCTTTTTTATACCTGATTTCATGCAGAGGTCCCTGACGATATTGAAAATCATTACCCGGGTAAGTTTGCTGCCCCTGCGATTCAGGAAAACAATGTTTTCTGAATTTTTTGCCGGACTGATGTGAACTCTGAATTGAGTGAAGTAGAATTCAATTTCTTTTATTGCTTTCTCACTGATGGGGACCAGTCTTTCTTTACTCCCTTTTCCGGTTACTTTGATAAAACCTTCAGAGAAATGCAGATTCGTGATTTTCAGATCAATCAGCTCGGAAACCCGCAAGCCGCAGCTGTATAACGTTTCAATGATGGCCCTGTTCCGGTGTCCCTCATTTTTACTCAGATCAATGGCTGCAATAATTCGGTCGATTTCTTCAATGCTGAGAACAACCGGCAGTTTCCTGCCCGGTCTTGGAGCTTCAAGCAGTGCTGCCGGATCTTCAGCAATTCGCTCATCAATAAGCAGGTAACGAAAGAATGATCGGATACCTGAAACCAATCGGGCCTGACTGCGCGGACTCATACCCAGTTCGTTGATCCACACCAGGAAATCTTTCAACAAATCATAAGTGATTTCTTCGGGCTTTAATTCAAGACCCCTGACATCCAGAAATGCCTTCATTTTATCGAGATCACTCAGATAGGCGGTAACTGAATTTCCGGAAAGTGATTTCTCAATTTTGAGAAATGCTTTATAACCTGTTGTATAACTTGACCAATCCAACTGTTTTTAATAAATTTAGGGTGAAATTAATTTATTTGAAGTTAATTCATACTTTTGCACGATTTTTAACCAAAAAGCAGATTATGCTTAAGAAAACCAAGATCGTTGCTACAATTTCCGATCTCAAATGTGATGTGGAATTCATTAAAAAGCTATATGACAGTGGAATGGACGTTGTCAGGCTGAATACCGCTCATCAGTCGTTCGACGACACCGTTAAAGTGGTCCGGAATGTGAGGTCGGTTTCAGATAAGATACCCCTGATATTGGATACAAAAGGTCCTGAAATCAGAACCACGCCATCGGATTATAAAATTGACGTTAAAAAAGGCGACCGGATCAGCATCCGGGGAGATGCGTCAAAAAGCACGACGCCCGATTGTATTTATGTCAACTACAGCAGATTTGCAGATGAGCTTGAACCAGGCGCCAAGATATTGATTGATGATGGTGATATTGAATTTGAAGTTGTTGAAAAGTCGGGTGATACCCTCATCTGCATGGCAACCAACGATGGAACCGTTAAGGGCAAAAAAAGCGTCAATGTGCCGGGCGCTAGTTTCACCCTTCCCTCATTAAGCCAGAAAGATATGGATTACATCAAACTGGCAATTGAGCAAGACATTGATTTCATTGCTCATTCATTTGTCAGAAACAAAAATGATGTCATGTCCATTCAGCACATTCTGGATGAACAAAAATCGCGCATTAAAATTATTGCCAAGATTGAAAACCAGGAGGGTGTTGATAATCTTGATGAGATTTTGCCCTATGTTTATGGTCTTATGGTAGCAAGAGGAGACCTTGCCATTGAGATACCCTACGAGAAAATTCCCGGAATTCAGAAAATGATCATCAATAAGTGTATTGATGCCCGGAAACCTGTAATTGTAGCTACCCAGATGCTTCATTCCATGATAGAAAATCCAAGGCCTACCCGGGCCGAGGTTTCTGATATTGCCAATGCCATCTATTCCAAAGCCGACGCTATTATGCTCAGCGGTGAAACGGCTTACGGAAATTACCCGGTTGAAGCAGTCAGCACCATGGCACGGATAGCTCATGAGGTTGAAAAGAGCCGAAGCGACATGCATGTTACTCCCATGCTGGTGATGAGCACCAGAACTTCGGCATATTTGTCGAAATCGGCTGTGGAAGCCTCTCTTGAGCTTGATTGCAGGGCAATTATTGCCGATACTTCAACCGGCAGAACAATCCGTAATATTGCAGGCTATAGGGGAAGAAAAGTGGTATTCGCCCAATGTTACGATTCACGGGTAGTTCGTGAACTGGCTCTTTCATTTGGCGTTTATGCCGAAGAAATTCCGGAAGGCAATACTTACAACTTCATTATTCATGCGCTGAAAACATTGCTGGATCGGAAACAGCTAGAGAAGTCCGACAAAGTTGTGGTTCTGGGCGGCAACTTTGAATGGACTCAGAGCGCCTCCTTTATTGAAATCAGCTCAGTTGGCAACATGCTGGAACTGTTGCATGCCAGTTAAGAACTGCGCGGAACCTGAATATCATCCCGGTTGTTTATAAATTAGGTGCATGCTGTTGGATTTTTTGATTAATTTTAAAAATCCATCTGTTGACCATGAATGCAAATTTACCAACTGGTAGTCAGTTCGATTTTTCAGCTCAGGAATGCTTACTCCCTGATGAGTTGGAAAAATTGCGTTCGGGTACGAACCTGGTATCATTTCAACGAAAGGAAATTATCTTTCGCCAACATACGCCCGTTTCCCATGTATTGTTTGTGAAGTCGGGCCTGGTGAAAATCTTCAAGGAGGGCAGAAACAAGAAGAATTTTATACTTAAGATTGCCGCAAAAGGTGAGTTTATCGGATTGATGTCGGTTTTTGGGAACAGCATGAACCAGTTCTCGGCCTCAGCTATTGAAACCACTGAAATCGGGTTTATTGCCCTGAGCGATTTTAATGACATGCTGAATATGAATGGCTGCTTTGCCAGGCAGGTCATCAAATCACTGAGTGAGGAAGGGCTGTTTATTTTTGAAAGGCTTATCGGGCAATCGCACAAGCAATTACCCGGTAGAATCGCTGATGTTATTCTTTATTTTTCTGATACCATTTATAAAAAGGAAGATTTTTCATTTCCGTTCACCCGCAGAGAGCTGGCTGAACTGGCAGGTACTACAAAAGAAAGTTTTATCAGAACCTTGTCGGAATTTAAAAACGATAAAATCATCAGCCTGGAGGGTTCCCGGGTAAGCATAAACAGTATGAAGATTATCAGAACATTAAGTGAATTAGGATAAATGTGGAGGAAAATTGAGAAGGTATGAAGATTATTGTTGCAGATGATTATTACACAAACCGCTTACTTGTTTCGGAGATAATTAAAAGTTTGGGACACGAATCAATTGAAGTGGAAAACGGAAAGCAGGCATTGAACGCACTGGAGGAACACCAGGATGTTGACCTGGTTCTGATGGACCTTGAAATGCCGGTAATGAATGGGTTTGAAGCGATGCGATACATCCGTGAAAAACTTGTACATCCCAGGAACGATATTCCCATTATTGCCTTAACGGCACACAATCCCGGATTGTATACCGAGGAATGCACGGAATCGGGATTTAACCACATGCTGGGAAAACCCTACTCCATTGAAAAAATAGCTGAACTCCTCGAGGGTTACAACAAGTCGTAGCCTTTGAATATCAGGGCTACTATGTTTTCGAGGTTTTCGGCATCCGCCTGGTCAAAGTGGTCCGGTTCCTTGCTGTCTATATCCAGCACTCCAATTACTTTGTTGTTGCTGTCATAAACCGGTACAACAATTTCAGACCTGGAGCGGGAATCGCATGCAATATGTCCCGGAAAATTATGAACATCGGGGACAATAACAATATTACCGGTTGTAATACCCTCCCAGCAAACACCTTTTTTTGAAGGTAATTCCAAACAGGCAAGCGGACCCTGGTAAGGACCCACAAGCAGTTTGCCTTCGTCCAGAAGATAAAACCCCACCCAGAAAAATCCTTCCATCTTGTGATATAACAAGGCATTGATGGTTGCCATTCTGGCAAGCATGCCTGATGTGCGCGAAAAAAGGTCCTTCAATTGCTCCTGTATTCTGCTGTATCTTCCTTCTTTGCCGGTATTCATTGGCTATCAACTTTCAGTTTGTAATTCTTCAAAGATAGTAATTACGTGCTATTGTAATTAATCAGATTGTTGTATCTTGGTGACACGAAAAATAATAAAGTGATATTCTGATAAATTACACTGATATAAATACTTAATACAAGTTTTAGCTATTCATTAAACATGGAAACCAACCTTTCTGTTCTTGCACTAACCGCCCTGACCATTGGATCGTTGCATACCCTGGCAGGCCCTGATCATTACCTGCCATTTGTGGCCATGTCCAAATCCAGAAATTGGAGTATGGTGAAAACTATCAATATTGTGGCTTTATGCGGCCTGGCGCATGTGTTAAGTTCTGTAGTAATTGGTTTTATCGGAATTGGAGCGGGAATTGCCATCTCAGGCATCGAAAAGGTAGAAGGTACACGCGGAAACATTGCGGCCTGGTTGTTGCTTGCTTTTGGCATTGCTTACATGGTATGGGGCCTTTACAGGCTTTGGAAGCACAACCACCACGCACATGAACATGTTATGAGCGACAAGAAAAAAATGACCTTTTGGATCCTGTTTACCATATTTATATTCGGACCATGTGAACCGTTGATCCCCATCCTGATGTATCCGGCAGCACAGCATAATTATGGCGCAGTCGTTTATATTTCCGCCATATTTGCTGCAACCACCATAACCACCATGATTGTTATGGTTTGGCTCATGCTCAAAGGAATTTCCTTTGTCAAGCTGCATACTCTGGAAAAATACCAGCATGTTTTGGCAGGAGCCACTATTGCTTTGTGTGGAATTGGAATAATTTTTCTTGATTTATAGTCTATAGGAATATGAATAGAATTGCATTACTTTTTGTTGCGGTATTTTTTTATGTAAATTTATCTGCACACCCCTGGAAACCTCAAAATTATGTCATTATTGATACCGATTGCGGTATGGATGACCTGCGTGCCATTTGTATGCTCCTTGCATCACCCGAAGTGAGAGTTCTGGCAATTACTGCATCGGATGGCGTATTGGATGCAGAAACAGGTTTTCACAAAGTCAGTGCACTGTTGTACGATTTGCATCATGAGGGGATTCCGGTTGGTGTGAATCACGATACCCGGGTGAAAACGAAGCCATGTATGCCAGCTTTGCAAACAGAGTGGGGGAGAAACGGGAAAACTGCAAATCAAATGCCTGTTGCACATGAAGTTATTGATGCAATTTTGAAGAATACAAGGGAACCTGTTACTTTCATCTGTCTCGGAAGCCTCAATACAGTGTGGTCAGCCCGGAATAATTGTCCGGGTTTCACCAAAAGGGTGAAAAGCGTTTTGTGGAGCAGCCCTGCAAACTACAGAAAAGGCAGTTTTAATTATGAACTGGATGTTTTGTCTGCCGATTCGGTTTTGGTATCGGGATTAAAGATTCAGACCATCCATTCCGTTGGCCTGGAACGTTACGACAATGAACTTGTTCAGTCGATTTCGCATATCAACAACCAACATGCCCAAAAAATTAACGGGAGCCTGATGAATCAAATCACACCTTACTCAACTGCTTTTTTTGATGAAGTAATTCCCGTTTTTCTGCACTACCCGGAACTCTTTGTTTGCGACACAGCGGAAAAAAGAATGACTTATGTGTTGCAGGATTCACTTCCGGCCGTTCAGGTAATGGATATTTTTAACACAATCCTTACCGGTGAGACCGAAAATCACAACCAGGTTTTGAATGACTTTCCGATGGATACCTCATTTTACATGAGTGATATCAGGCCGATTGTTGAGACCACGCTGATTAAATACGGACATGATGAATGGACTGCCGGCGTGATGGCCAACGAAATGCACAGGCATCTGGGCATTTATGCAATTATTGGCGTGAAAATGGGAATCAGGGCCAGGGAGTATTTTGGTGCAGGGGTTGATGAAATGAGCGTTGTTTCACATGCAGGAATGACACCCCCTTTCAGCTGCATGAATGATGGTTTGCAAATCAGTACAGGTGCTACTCTGGGACACGGACTTATTCGCGTTTCCTCAGACACACTGAAACTTCCTGTAGCTGATTTCACCTATTTAAACAGAAAGATCAGGATTTCTCTCAAATCCGAAATCCGGAATAAAGTTGAAGCTGAAGTTAAGGAGTTAAGCAGGATTTACGGACTGGACAGTGATATATACTGGGACCTTGTCCGGAACAAAGCCATAAAGTACTGGGCTACTTTTAACCGGCATGAGATATTCACCATTGAATTGCTTTAAAAGACTATTCATCAAACTGAACCTTCCTGCGATTCTTTTTATCTGCCAGTATCCGCTTTGTTTCCAGCCTTTTTTGTTTCGAACCGGGGGTTGGCGTGGTTGGTTTTCTTTTTTTTACCGGAGTCAGCGCCTTCAGGATTAACTTGTAAAAATTAGCGGTAACCCTGATCTTGTTGTCGTATTGAGATCTTTCTGCCTGAGAATGGAGCACCAGTATGCCTTCTTTGGTAATTTTACCGGCCAGTTTACTCATAATTATTTCTTGCTCTTCATAAGTCAGTAATTTCGAATTCAGAACATCAAACCTGAGTTCAACCCTGGTGCTGACTTTGTTAACATGTTGACCTCCCGGACCGCTGCTGCGTGATGCACTGAATATCAATTCAGTATCAAGATTTCTGTCCGCAAGTGTGTTATTTTGGATATTGGACATGCCTGTGTTTCAATTATCTGGTCTTCAGGAATGGATTTACAACCGCTATACATGATGATCCCTGGCGCCCTTTTTGCAAAGATATAAATCATATCAGTTGAACAAACTTTCTTCTTTTAATGATTAGACCTTTATTTAATTCTCTTTTTTGTAGATTTGTTCCCCAGCAAAAAGCATTTTTATTGGAGCCTATTCAAAATAACCTGTTGTCCAAAGAGATCAAAAGCAAAGAAGCATTTGAAAATACTTTCAGGCGGTTTTATGCACCTTTGGTGGTTTATGCCTGTAAGTATGTTGGTAGTATTGATACAGCACGCGAAATAGTTCAGGACTTTTTCGCCCGGTTCTACGAGAAACGTGAATCTTTGAACATCGGTATTTCATTGAAATCATACCTGTACCGTTCTGTTTATAATTGCAGCATCAATTACCTGAATCAGAGAAACATCCAGGACCGGCACCTGAAAACTATTGAACTCGAGCGTGATCATGAGGAAAACATGGAAGCAGAGATCAACACGGTAGAACTTGAACACCGGATTAACGAAATAATTAATGAATTGCCGGCCAAATGCAGGCAGATTTTCAAAATGAACCGGCTTGAAGGATTCAGGAACGAGGAGATTGCAAAGCAACTGAATCTTTCGAAACGGACAGTGGAAACCCAGATTAGCAAGGCTTTGAAGATACTCAGGAAAAAACTTGCGGATTACATTCCCGAAAGTGCCACCAGGCAAGGAACTTGAGAATTGTTAATTTATTGATAATAAACGATTTGGTAAATTATTATTGAAGAAGATATTAACTACTATAAGTGAATTTTGACAGTTAAATGTCTTATAAAGGATTCAGTATGAAAAAAGGTAGAATGCCTAATCATCATTTTAAGAAAAATATCAGCGGTGCTTCTGATCATAGTTCCGGGCATGAATTACAAGGTGTTTCGGAAGGTGAGCGCAATGATTTTTTTGAATTGATACAGGAGCATACAGCCAATCTGCGGTTGTTTGACCAGATTAACACAGATACAGACTGGAAGCTTTTAAGTGTAAGAGTGGCAGATAAGTTTCCGGTAAGCTACCGTAAAATTTCCTGGCAAACCTATTTTTTAAGAATTGCTGCATTGGTGGTATTTACGTCAGGGCTTTCTTTTGGCCTTTATAAGTTGTTGGTCAGCACAAACAACAGGGAAAAATCAGAATTTGTATCTGAGCATACGGATCAGTTGATCAGGGAACTTATCCTGCCTGATGGCTCAAGTGTTACACTCAACAAAGGATCCAGACTTTCCTACCGGGGAAGTTTTGGAGCCGGATCCCGGGATGTAATTCTGGAAGGAGAAGCGCTTTTTAACGTTGTTCCGGGTATGTCGGTTCCATTTCAGGTTTTCGTGGGCGGATCTGTTGTTAAAGTAACCGGTACCAGTTTTTCGGTTTCAGAAACCACAGAAGGATCAGTTAAAGTATCTGTTTTGTCGGGCAAAGTGGAATTGTCCTCAACCGGCGGAGAAGAGAAGAAAATCAGCATTGCAGCCAATCAGTCAGGTTATCTTCTGAAAAATAAAGAGTTGAAGGTTGAAGCAGGGGTATCTGCAAACGTTCTTTCCTGGAAAACCGGTCACCTGATTTTTAATCAGACACCTCTGGATTCCGCGCTCATGGATATTGCGCATCACTTTGGCCGTTCGCTTGATCTGGAAAGCGCACTCGGGGATGAAATTACTGCTGAATTCCAGAATCAGCCACTTGTGGAAATTCTCAGCGAATTAAAACTGGTAGCAGGATTGCAGTTTGATACTACCGGTACGGCGCTCATAGTCAGAAAGTAATAGTTTCTGAATATGAGATTGCGGGAGAGATACCGATGTCGCATTCCCGTTTTCATTTTAACACTTCTTCTGTTTACGGGATTGATCATGCAGGCGCAGGAGAGCTTGCTTGATCGGGAAATTCATTTGTCGCAACCTTCAGGGCAAATTGATCAGCTGTTAAAAGAAATTGCACGTAAAGGAAAGTTTTCTTTCACCTACACATCTCAGATTCAGTCGCAACGTTATGCATCGGTAATGCATAAAAAGCAGCCGGTTAAGGATCATCTTGCCGATATTTTCAGATATGACAGCATCCAGGTGTTGGAGCAAAACAAAAAAATTCTGCTGATTCCCCTCTTAAAAAAACCAAAAGCGGTCACCCATGTCAGGTCAATTAAAGGTGTTGTTATTGATGGAAAAACAAGACAACCCTTACCTTATTCCAGTATTTTTTTAAGTAATAAAAGCACCGGAACTATTACAAATCAGATAGGACGATTTGAGCTGAAGGTTCATGAAGCTGATTACGGCGATACCCTGGGCATTTCCCATATCGGCTACAGGATGGTGATCATTCCGTTATCCTCAGTTGATACATCAACCCTGATTATCAGGTTGTCATCTGAAAAGCTTCAGATCAGGGAGGTTGTTGTTAAGCCACTCGATCCGATCTACATACTTACAAAAGCCATTGAACGCATTTCTGATAATTATGATTGCAGACCTGCTGTATATACTGGTTTTATAAGAGAATCAACACAACAGGACAATAAAAACGTGTCTCTTTCTGAGGCCATCATCAATGTTTTCAAAGAACCTTATGCTTCAATGCGTGATGATCAGATCAAAATATTCAAGGGAAGAAAAGGCAACAATCTTGTTGCGAAAGAGCTTGTAGATTTTGTTGTTCAGGGAAGTTTGTACAATTCATTGCAGCTTGATATCGTAAAGAACAGACCGACATTTCTTGATGCTGATTATTTTGCCCTGTATGAGTACAATCTTGAAAAAACCATTTCTCATCTGGAAAGACCAACATACGTTATTGATTTCAGGCAGCGTGAAGGTGTCAGGTATCCTTGCTACAAAGGGAAAGTATATGTTGACGTTGAAACTCTTGCAATAGCCGGGGCCTTTTTTGAACTCTCTGATAAGGAAATGAGCTATACTGAAGGTGTTTATGTGAAGAAAACCCCCAGACGCATTGGTGTTAAGCCTTTGCGTGCCAGTTATCAGGTTTTTTACAGGTTATACCACAATAAATGGAATTTGAGCAATGTGCGAAGCGAGTTGCTCATCCGGGTCAGACGAAAAAAAGACAAGGAAATGAATAAGTTCAACTCCGTTTTTACCTCTGTTTCCGAGTTTGTAATTACCAATAAGGACACCGCAAACGTTACCCGCTTCAAAGCAGATGAAATATCGAGACCGAGAGATGTACTGGTTGAACAGATTGGAGAAACCGACCTGACCTTCTGGGGAGATGAAAACATTATCATACCCGAAGAGCCAATTGAAAAGGCCATTATTAAGTTCAACAGAAAAAGCAACCTTTTCTCAGATCAGGAAATCAGGTCTATAAAAATTGAGGAGGAAAAAGAATCTGACCTTAACCGGGAGCAAGAATCAAAACAAAATGAGCATGATGAAAATGTGAAAAAAGATGAGAATTAGTTCTGAAAAAAATACAGCATAACTATGACAAAAACCCAAGTAAACCTGGCATTAAGATTTTTACCTGTCATGCTGATCGGTTTGGTTTCCGGTATGGGTATCGATCATCACAGCAGTACTTTTATTGATGAACTCAAAGAAAAGCTGCAATTGTACAGGAACAATTTCATTGAAGAGAAGGCTTTTCTGATAACCGACAGATTTGTATACCGCCCCGGTGAGGAACTCTGGTTTAAAGGATTTGTTTCGTCTCATGGCCAGGCATCCATGCCGGTAAACAGTGAGGACTTATTCATTAAACTTGTAAACACCGGCGGCCAGGAAGTTATTTACAGGAGGTATCCATTAGTTAATAATATGTCAGCAGGTCGCCTGATAATCCCTAAATCAACAATACCCGGAAAATACTGGCTTGTGGCGTATACCGGATGGATGAAAAATGGTTGCCCTGAAGAGGCTTTCAGAAAAGAGATCCTTGTGAGCAGGTACTATGAAAAAAGATTTGTTGCTGAGGTAAACTACAACCGGAATATTTATTATACGGGAGATACCCTGAAAGCTGCCGTCAGAATTTTTGATCAAACAGGTAAACCGGTAGCGAATACTGATTTTGAATTTTCCATAGGCACATACAATGAAAGCAAATACAAGGGCAACGGTACAACCGATGCTGAGGGAAGCGCTTCAATAAGCGGTGTGCTTCCTGAAACCGGGGAATCACTAATGCTTTCAGTTGCTATACGGAACAGAAAAATTTCAGGAGACTATTCATTTCTTGTTCCTTCAGTTACCGCTGAACCGGTTGTTACATTTCATGCTGAAGGAGGAAGACTGGTTCAGGGTCTGAATGGTGTTGTGGCCGTTCAAATTACCAGTAAAACAGGTTTGCCCGTTGTGATCAAAGGAGATATTGTTGATCAAAAGGGCAAGAAGATTCATAGTCTGAAAACTGAAGTCAACGGCAAATGCAAATTCCATTACGTTCCGTCATCCGATTCCTGTTTTTTAAGAATAACTGAACCGGCAGGTATTCAGCAAAAATATCCACTTCCTTTAGCAGAAAAAAAGGGTTTTGTAATCAGTCTGCTGGAACAGTCGTCTGATTCCGTTAAATTTCAGGTTTATGCCTCTGATCAGTATACCCCTGTTACCTACTGGGTGGCCGTGTTGAATGGCCAAATGGTATGGAGTCAGATTGTTGATCTGCATAGGTCTGAAATAGTCAGCTTATCGGTGAAGGGTTTTCCTGCAGGCCTGCTTCAGGTTACAGTTTTTGACCAGGAATACAAGCCCAGGGCAGACCGTTTGTTAAGACTTGGTGAAAAATCCGACTTACTTAACATAAAGTCAGATCTGCCTGTTTATAAAAACCGTCAGCGTGTAAACCTGATGATTGAATGCCCGGAAGGTTATTCAAACGTTAGCCTGGCCTTATCCGTGGCTTTGCATAACCTTTCTTTCAATTCGCAGAACACGGATCTTTCAGCCTCTTTTGAAGCAAATTCCTGCAAGCAGGGCATAGCATTGCCCAACAACCCCGGCCTGACTGATGATATTGACCTGATCACAACGCAATATAAACCCGTAATCTGGGAGGATATTCTTGCCGATAACAGCAATCGCAAGCCATATATGAGAAATGACGGGCTTAACGGAAAAGTTATGGATAAAAAAGAAAATATAGCCGGGCTAGCTAAGGTAAGGGTTACACACATTCCTAATTATCGCACCTATGAAACCCAATCAGATGGAAATGGGGAATTCAGGATTGGATTTGGATCTGACCTGATCGACTTCAAGTACCTCAATGTTGACGCCTATGATGCACTTGGAAAGACAAACCTGACCGCCGTATTTGATCAGAGCTGGTCCGACAGGCTGAAATCGCTGCTCATCACCGAAACCAAAGACAAGGAAAGGCAGAAAACTATAGACATCCTGTCGTATGGTGAACCTGATCTGATCTATGTTTTGAGGTATGGACCCGGAAAATTCCGGTCAGTTGCTGATCAGAAGAAAAAGTATGATCCGAATCATTATGCCAATTACAGGAATGTGCCTGATATTATTCAGGATATTAAGCCCTATCACTTGATTGATGGCAGAATAGTTTTTGATAACGACCAGGATTCAAAGGGTGCAATTATTGCCATTGATGGAGCTTTAAGGGGAAATCATGTGGCTGTGCTCGAGAATCTCTCCCCTTCAGATATCACCAAGATCAGGATATCCACATCACCTTTGGATATACAGAAATACACTTCACTGAATTTTGTGAGTGTTATTGAAATCAATACCATCCAGGCCAGGTTCAGATACAGGCAGCCAACGGTTCAGTTTGGCACAGATGCATTGTATAAGGAAAAGGAGTTCCATTCACCCAATTATACATTTGAAACCACCAATTCCGTTGACAACCGAAAAACACTCTATTGGAATTCCAACCTGAAAATAAACCCGGGTAATCCTTTGCTGGTTACCTTCTACACCTCAGATATAAAGGGAGTATATGATTGCCTGCTAATCGGGGTTGATGCCTCCGGCAAAAAAATCGAAGGTACTTACCGGTTCAGGGTGGAGTAATTTGGGTCGAACTTACTGAGCCACCTCAGGAGATTTCTTCCTCGAGTTATTAATGATGGGAATAATCAGCAATGCGGCTAATCCGAGAAATATATAAATCAGGTTGGTGCAGGAATGTGCAATGAGTGCAAATATTTTTCCATCAGCCTTATCAATACCATAAATAAATAGTGTTTCATACACCATAAAGTGCCAGGGTCCGATGCCACCCTGAACCGGAGCCAGCATGGCAAGTCCGCCCATCAGAAAGGTAATCATTCCGGTTTGTATTGAAAGGTGCGAAGTTGGTTCGAAAGCCAGGAATATCACATAAAGCATACAAAGCCACATGAGGAAAATGAAGAAGGTATGGCCCAGAAACAACCATTTGTTCTCGAGCATGGCAATTGATTTTAACCCCACTACAAAATTCTGTTTAATATGCCGTATCTTTTTTATGAGCGTATTTCCCTGTTTACCCCTGTTTTTCTTATAATAGTGGTTGAACAGGTAAAACATAAAAATCAGCAGAACTACAGCGCTGATCCCGATTAGCAAATTTCTCAGTGACAATAACCGGTAAAAGTTTTCTTTCACTTCAGCATGCGTATCGAAGAACGACATGAAAACACCAAACTGGCTCAGGATGATAATTACAGCCAAAACCATCAGTGTAATGAAATCGGCCATCCGCTCAACAAAAACGGTACCTGCAAGCTTCACAAATGGAATTTTCTCATACTTGCTCAATATAGTGCACCTGAAAACCTCACCTGCCCTGGGCAAAATCAGGTTAACAAAATAAAGGATCAACACTGAAAGGTAGGAATTATAGAGCTTTGGCTTATAGCCCAGGGGCCTGATGAGCATATTCCACCTCATGGCCCGGCTTATTTGAGAAAGTACGCTGAAAAACACCGAAAGTACAATCCAGAAATAGTTCAGGTCTTTAAAAGCCGATTTGTATTTATCAAAGGGTTCATCCTTGTATACCCACCAGAAAACCAATACCCCTATCCCAAAAAATGCCAGATATTTAAATACGTTCAGAACCTTCTTAATCATGATAAGCCAGTAAATAAACTATTGAATGCAAAGTTAGTTATTTCTCATTTACGGTATATCAACCAGTATAATTATCTGAAATGTTGAAGTATAAAAAAGTGTTAATTTTGCTTTTCTATGATAAAACCTGCACAATTGTGAATCGATATGTTGCTGCCGTACTGGTAGTTTTGGCACTTCATGCCGGCCAACATGGTATGGCGCAGGTTAATGACGCCGATACAACTGGTATTCCTGAGAAACTGGTGGGCCGAAAGGATACCATGGTTTTATCTGGCGCTCCATTGGATTTACCCGGGAGGCCTGTTTTGGAAAGACCTATTGACAGTGTACTGATGTACGGTAAATACAGCTCACGTTTCAGAAAAGAACTCTACAACCTGCTCATCAAACAAGGTACCCGGGATACAGTTAAAAAATGGACTCCCCTCAACAACGCAGGAATGGCTGCGATGGATGGCAAAATCATCCGGCATATTGATTTTGCCAAGGTGGATATTTTTGCCCCCACTGTTACTGATACCGCTTATGTGCCTCACGATTGGATTGAAAAAACAATGAATGCACTGCACAGGGATACTCGCAATACGATCCTGAAAAGGCATCTTTTAATGAAAGCCGGCGAACCGCTGGATGTATTCCTCACCTCCGAGAATGAACGTTTGTTGAGAAATCTTTCCTTCATTATGGACGCAAGGTTTCTGGCCCTTCCGGTTTATGGCACTGATTCTGTTGATTTGTTATTGCTCACGCAAGATATGATTCCTTTGGGACTGGAAGCCGAAATGACCAAGGCAACCCTTGCTGTTTTAGGATTGTCCAATCACAATGTGCTGGGATTTGGCCATCAGCTGGAGGCCACAACTTATTGGGATATGGAAAACAAACCTCATGTAGGTTACAGACTTTCTTATGGTACATCAAACCTGGCGGGAACATTTGCCACAGGAGAACTGGAATATATTCATAAATGGAATCAGGAATCCTACTCCATTAGTTTTCTAAGGGATTTCCGAAGCACAAGTTTTAAAAATGCCGGTGGTTTTTTATTTGAAAACACCGAATTGACCCGGAATATTGTTTTGCTGGATACCACTCTTTTGAACGTGAACCTGGACTACTCCATAACTGATTTCTGGGTTGGAAGACTCCTGCCGCTGAAATCCTCTTCAAAATGGATCAAATCGGGCCTGTTTTTCACTGCACGGATCAACCAATACGAGAATCAGGACGAGCCGGTATCCGGCAACGAGTTTTTGTATGCTTATCAGGACAGAACCTTAATGTTGTTTTCCACGGGAATTTCGCGCGAAGGGTTCAGAAAAGACAAGATGATCTATACTTTTGGGAGAATTGAGGATGTTCCTTTTGGTTATCAGTTACAAATTACAGCCGGTCATGAGTGGGGGCATGTGAAAGATCGACCATACATGGGAGTTGGCGCTGCCTTTGGTAACTATTTTAAAAATAGCACAGCCTATTGGTCTGCTCGCATAGATTTCGGATCATTTGTCAACAGGGGGCATTTAGAACAGGGTGCTTTCAGGTTTCAGGCAAATTATATTTCACCTCTTTACCACCCAAACCGGTTTCAATTCAGGCATCTGATCAGTTATTTCTATGTCCATGGAATCAACCGGTACCGGGGTGAGTTTGTAAGTGTTGAAAACAGAAGCGGCGTGACGGGCCTCTCAAGCCCGGTTATGAGATGGAACGATAAGCTTGTGCTGAACCTTGAAACTCAGATATTCAGTCCCTATAAATTTCTTGGATTCCGTTTTGCCTTTTTCGGAAGGTTTGATCTGGGTGTTGTAACGGCAGAAAACCTGAGGATGGATGAAACCAGGTTGTTCATGGGAATCAGCACCGGAGTGAGAATCAGGAATGAACAGCTTGTTTTTGATAACATAGTGATCAGACTGGGCATTTACCCGGGCATGCCTCATGATGCCACTGCAAGTTATTTTAATATTGATTACCTGGCCCGCTCACGATTCCAGGATTTCCTTCCTTCAAAACCTTCTGTGGTTGATTACCGGTAAATAATAACGGTTGCTGCTATTCCATCAGCCTGCTTAAAATCTGCGTCATCTGTTCACGGGTCACATTTTTTGTGTTCTCAGGTGTTTTGATGGCAATGTTGTTCTTCTGCAAAGGTTCATACTTTTCTGCAATGAAATGCATGTTGAGATACAGCAGCTTCAATTCAAATTCCATCAGCACACCTTTTATTTCATGGTATGGATTTGTGGAATTCGGGTGTTTCAGCCTGATCTCATCGGTATAATAAACATCAATAGTATCTGAAGTTCCGGGAAACGTTATAATACACCTTTTACAGTTAAAACCTGCAATTTTTTTGGTGTCTTTGGTATATTCTATTTCCATGTCCTCCATGGTATCAAAACAGCACATCTGCTCATCGCGGCCTCCTTTAAAAATGTAGTATTTTTCAAAAACCTTCAGCACGGTAGAACATTTGCGGGTGTTGAAGTTGGTGAACGCGTTGATTTTATATACACCCATGAAGCCTTCTATGTTGTTTGTAGCATGTTTTTCATTGAACAACAACTTCATGCGGGTTGGAAGCAAACTGGCTGTCTTTTTATCAATGTCGGGATTCAGGTAAGTGATCTTGTAATCAATTCTTCCGGATACAATGGCACCTTGTTCAGAAAATTTCCTGCATGAAGTACTGATAAAAGAAAATATTACAACAACTGCAAGTAGTTTGTTTCTCATGTAGTTTTGTTAATGCTAATATGCCGTGTACGTCAATGGGCAGGGTGGTGTTCATAATCATTGATCAATACCCCCTTTTTCAAAGATAAATATCATTATCGAGATGATGAAACACTCCTGCTTCAAATAATGATTAATTAGAAATGCATGTATATAAAGTACGTCAGCATAAAAATGCAATTAATGATAAATATCATTCAGTAATGTGCCTGATTCATTATCTTTGTGATTCGTTATGGTTTGCCTGATGCAACCACCTGCTCATTTGTGTCTGTACGAAACATTAAAACGCATACTATGCCATTCAATTTACGCAACCGCAGTTTTCTGAAACTACTTGATTTCACCCCTGCCGAGATCAAATTTCTGCTCGACCTTTCAACCGATTTGAAAAAAGCAAAATACACCGGCACCGAACAACCCCTCCTCGCTGGTAAAAACATTGCCCTGATATTTGAAAAAACATCTACCCGCACCCGGTGTGCTTTTGAAGTTGCAGCGCATGACCAGGGTGCGCATGTGACCTATCTGGATCCGGTAAGTTCTCAAATTGGTCATAAGGAATCGGTTAAAGACACAGCCCGCGTGTTGGGCAGAATGTTCAACGGGATTGAGTACAGGGGATATTCCCAGAAAACAGTTGAGGATCTTGCTGCTTATTCAGGCGTTCCTGTTTGGAATGGCCTTACCGATGAATTTCATCCAACCCAGGTGCTGGCCGATTTGCTGACCATGATGGAGCATAGTGACAAGCCATTAAGCCAGATGAAGTTTTGTTACCTTGGTGATGCCCGCAATAATATGGGTAATTCACTCATGGTAGGGTGTGCCAAAATGGGAATTGACTTTAGGGCTGCCGCTCCCAAAGCTTGTCAGCCTGCTGAAGCGCTGGTAAAAACCTGTAAAGAAATTGCCTTGTCTGCCGGTGCCTCGGTAACCATTACCGATGATATTGCGAAGGCAGTGAAAGATGCTGACTTTTTATATACCGATGTCTGGGTTTCCATGGGCGAACCTGCTTCTGTGTGGGAAGAAAGAATCAGGCTGCTCAAGCCTTTCCAGGTGAACATGGATGTTTTGAAGTTAACAGGCAACAAGAATGTCAAATTCCTGCATTGTCTTCCGGCCTATCATAACCGGCAAACCAAAATTGGCGAAGATATCTATCAAAAGTTCGGACTTGAATCCATGGAGGTTACCGAAGAAGTTTTTGAATCACAAGCTTCTATTGCATTTGATGAAGCCGAAAACCGTGTACACACCATTAAAGCCGTTATGGTTGCAACGCTTGGTTCATAAGGACTCTTATTCCTTTTTATTCTTGTTTTACGTTTTGAGTTGTTATCTTTGCGCGATTCAAAAACTAAATAATATTCATTTTTACATATGAGAATAGCTGAATTATTAAAAAAGATGCGAATCCCCGGGATATTGCTGTTGCTTCTTTTTGCGAGTCAGACTTTGATGGCTGCTGATGGAAAAATGCCTGCCATAGCGGGAATACGCATTGAATTCATTCTTTTTGCCATTACGCTTATTTGTGTCGCCATCTTTCATCACAAGACCATGTATGTGGCCTTAACAGGTTTGGCTGCTCTTCTCATTATGAAGTATGTATTCACTGATTTTTCAATAATTGACCATATTGTAGGAACCGAAGCGCATGAAGGCGAATGGAGAATTCTCCTGAATTTGCTGGGTTTGTTGTTCGGTTTTGCCATCCTGGCTGAAATTTTTAAGGAATCGAAGTTTCCGGATTTGCTGCCTCATTACCTTCCCGACGACTGGAAAGGGGGATTTGTTCTGCTGATCTTTGTATTTATACTATCTGCTTTTCTCGACAACATTGCCGCAGCTATGATTGGCGGTACAATTGCACTGGTTGTGTTTAAAGGTAAAGTGCACATTGGTTTCCTTGCTGCAGTTATTGCTGCAGCTAACGCCGGCGGGGCCGGAAGCGTTGTGGGTGATACAACTACCACGCTGATGTGGATCGACGGGGTTAGTCCTTTGGATGTAGTGCACGCCTTTGTTGCAGCTTTTGCTGCACTGCTGATTTTTGGCGTTGTCGGATCCATTCAGCAGGACCGGTTTCATCGGATCAAAAAGGATGCAAGCACAAGGATTAAGGTGGATTGGACCAGAATTGGTATTGTATTTATGATCCTGGTTTGTGCCATTGCTACCAACTATTTCTTAGATTTTCCGGCTTTGGGCGTATGGATCGGGATTCTCATAGGCAGCCTGATCCGCAAAACACCCTGGCACGAGATGAAGAAAGCCTGGATGGGTACCATTTTTCTGGTGTCGCTGGTAACCATTGCCTCCCTCATGCCGGTTGAGGAATTACCACCTGCTTCTGCATGGACTGCTTTTGCACTGGGATTCATATCGGCTGTATTCGACAATATTCCGCTTACCAAGCTGTGCCTGGAACAGGGTGGTTATGACTGGGGCGTACTGGCCTATGCGGTTGGGTTCGGTGGTTCCATGATCTGGTTCGGTTCTTCGGCCGGAGTTGCCCTGTCGAACCTTTTTCCCGAAACCCGGAATACGTTGGACTACCTGAAAAAAGGATGGCATGTGGCCGTCGCTTACGTGTTCGGATTTGCGGTTATGATTTTTTTACTTGGCTGGCACCCGCATACTCCCCACAAGGAAAAACACAAACAACAGCAGGAAGTGCTGATTAAAAACGCCGACAAATAGACACCAGGTGTCAGGTAGGGCATTTTTTGTAAACCGCGGCTTGGGTTCATAATATTTCCTATTTTTACACTATGGAATACCTTTTGGTCATACTTGGTGTCCTATGTATCCTGGTTGGTGTTGTCGGGAGTATTCTGCCCGGCTTACCGGGTCCACCGTTAAGTTATCTGGGGCTGTTGCTGATTCATTGGACGCGCTTTGCACAGTTCTCCCTGAATATGCTCCTAATCTGGGCACTCATCGTCCTCATAGTTTCTGTTTTAGATTATGTGGTTCCCATTTGGGGTACCAAAAAATTCGGAGGTACCCGGGCTGGTGTCAGGGGCAGCACAATAGGGCTGATTGTTGGCGTTATCTTGTTGCCTATGATGGGTATTGTGCTGGGCCCGTTTGGCTTGCTGGGCATATTGGGAGGTCCGTTTATCGGAGCCTTGATTGGCGAACGGTCTGCCGGTCAGGACTCACAAAAGGCTACACGTGCAGCAATCGGATCTTTTATCGGGTTCCTTGCCGGAACCTTCATGAAAATTGCCGTGTCAGTTGTGCTTGCCTTTTATTTCTTTGCTGCATTGATCAGGGCCATCATTAACTGACCTGATGGGCTATTTCAGGTTCACAAGATTGTTTCTAAAAGCATATAATACAAGCGACAGGGAATTCCGGCATCCGGTTTTGTCAAGCAGATTGGCCCGGTGATTGTCTACCGTGCGTTCACTTAAAAACAACTTGCCTGCTATTTCAGCAGAACTTAATCCTTCGCAAATCAGATCCAGGATCTCATGTTCACGTTGCGAAATGTTTATTTGAACCGACGGCTGTTTGTTTCTGATCAGGGTTAACAACAGACTCTGGGAAAAATAGGTTCTGCCGCTTAGAATCATCCTGATTGCAGCCTTGAGTTCTTCATTTTCAGCGTCTTTCAGAATAAAGCCGCTTACCCCGTTCTCAATTACACTGTTGTAGTACTGTTCATCCCCATACATGGATACAACCAGGATTTTCATGGCGGGATCTTCCTGCAGCAGGATCCGGCTTGCCTCAATGCCATTTACAATAGGCATGTTGATATCCATAATGATCAGGTCGGGTTTAAGAGGCCGCACCACTTCAATCAGTTCTTTCCCGTTTGAAACATCGGCTATTACCTCAATGTCTTTCAGGTCTTCGAGAATAAGCTTGAGACCTTGCCTGAATAAGGAATGATCATCGGCCAGGATAACTCTGTATATCTTAGTTTGCATGAGCAGATTCCGGATTTGTAATTATTGCAAAGTTAATTTCAAAGCCACTTCCGGGTCCGGTATGAATTTCATATTCTCCTCCAAGTGACCGGATGCGGGTTATAATATTGCTGATCCCCATTCCTTTAGCCGACGAATTTATCCTTTGTGAAAGATCAAAACCGATACCATCATCCCGGTAATTACATAACAATACAGAATCAATATAGTCCATATTGATGTATATGTTTTTTGAATGGGCATGTTTTATTGTATTGTTGATCAATTCCTTGAAGATTCGATAAATTACAGATTCAATAGTGATTGGAAATCGCATTTCAGAAATATTGTTGGGAAAGGATATGTTGATATCCTCGGAAAAAAGATGGATGATGCCATTGATGGCGGATACCAGCCCGAAATTAACCAACACATGAGGGCTCATGTCATTCGAGATGTTCTTGATGGAATCAATCAGATCACGGGCAATTTTTCCGATCTGACCGGCAAGCTGATCCTTTCTTTCAACATCAGGTGATTCCAGGAATGAGGTGGTGAATATTTTTAAGGCTGATATCAACGGGCCGATCTCATCATGAAGGTCACTGGCTATTCTTGTCCGTTCCTGCTCCTCGGTTTGAATAATGGTTTCAAAAAGCTTTCGGGCTACCAATTTGCGTTCGGTGAGGTCACGGACGATACTTAGAATGGCTGCTTTTTGGTTGAAAACGATGGGAACACTGTTCACTTCAAATGACTGAGCTTTCCCGGTCCTCTTGGATCTTATCTGTATTTCGAGATACCCGGTAGGATTTCCCTGCTTTAACTGGGAAAGTCGTTCGAAAATGATGGTTTTATAATCGGGCATCAGAAAATCCATCAGGTTAATTGACGACAGGAATTCCCTGGAAACATCAAACAGCTTGTAAAATGCTTCATTGGCCTCAATGAATTTCATTTCAGTATCGGTAATGATGATGCATTCACCAGCGCTTTGGAAAATGTTCCTGAAGTTGGCTTCATTTTCCTGCATTTTTTCGTAAATCTCAATGAGTTCAGTGGTCCGTTCCTCAATAATGGTTTCCAGTTGTACGCGGTACCGGGCAAGCTCAGTTTGCTGTATAGTCTTTTCTATGGCCCGTTTTATGAAAAAATACAATGAATCAATATAAATATTATTTCTGTCCCTGACCATAATGGAAAAAGCACCGGCAAGAAGAACAGGAAGAAACTTATCTTCGCTTCCTTTTTCAAACAGAACAATCAGCGGCACTTTGTTTAATACAGGAACCAGATCAACGCAGATTCCGTCTTCCAAAGAATAGTCGCTAATTACTGCGCTGACTGAAGAACTCTCAAATACTTCCCTGGCTGACGATATGGTGTTGGCCTGTGCTACACTCAGATGAGCATCTTTTGTAATGAAATGCTGCCTGATGGTTTTGAATACATCAGCCGAAGCGGTAACAATAAGTATATTATATGTTTGGTTGTGCATCAGTATTATAGGCGCAGTATTCAGAAATGGTATCCTAAAACCGGCAGGTCAGGGTTGGTTGTCATGACCCATGGTTTTCTGAAATCAGGGATTAAATATATCATAAAATGTGTCTATAGCTTCATGAAAAATACAATCAATTTAAAGCAAATGTGTATTTTTATAGCTTATCCTATACGGCCATGCGTTACACAAGAAAGTATTATTTGTTGTTTCCGGTGATTTGTTTTCTTTTAAATTTCCGGGCGCAATCACAACAGGTTGATTATTACACAGGTTATGATCATAGAAATTTCAGAGAAGAGAAAGTGTTTAATAAACCGGTTGATTTTGAACAATTGGATATAAATCGAATCAATGCAGTTGTATTTCATCTTACCAATGAAACGCGTGTGGCTCACAAACTCAGCCCGCTTTCTCATTCAACCGAACTTGAAATGGCTTCGATGATGCACGCCACGGATATGAACCGTGAAGGATTTTTCAGTCACTTTAATGAAACAGACGCCAGCAAAAGAACACCCTATGACCGTGCAAAATTATGCCGGATCACCAATCCTTTTCTGGCCGAGAACATCATCCAGGGGTTCGGGCTGCAGTACCAGCCCAATGACCCTGTTTACACAAGAGGTCCGGGCAAATTCAGCAAAACAGCCGATGGTGCACTGATAGAGCCGCATACCTATCTCTCACTTGGTGAGACTTTTATCGAAGGCTGGATGAATTCCAAAGACCACCGGAACAACATGCTTTCAAAAGATGCACTTCAACTGGGTTGCGGCGTGGTTTTCTATGTTAATCCTGATTTTAATGAAATGCCTTCCTTTATAGCAGTTCAGTGTTTCCAGTTATTTCAGCCCATCATTCCTGAGCGGCCTTAAAAATGAACCCGATTTTTTTTTTGGAATAAATGCAGCGTTCTGAATATGGATACGTCATTAATACAGAATACATGATCCCGGATAAAGGTTACCCGGTTCACCAGGATTTGATTGAACGGTGTATTAAAGGAGACCGGATGGCGCATAAAGAATTGTACCGGCTATATTATAAGGCCATGTACAATACCTGCTTCCGGATGCTGAATGATCAGGCCGAAGCAGAAGATGTAATGCAGGAATCCTTTCTGGCAGCCTTTACCAGGATCAGTACTTACAGGGGTGAAATGAGCTTTGGGTCATGGCTGAAACGGATTGTAATTAATAAGTCCATTGATGTACTGAGGGCCAGGAAGATCAGATTTGAGGAATTGAATGAGAAATCAGTGAATCTGGCCACACCTGATAACTATGATGCAGGCATTGAAAGTGATCATGCAGCAATGGTTGAGAAAATCAGGGAAGCTGTTAAGAAGTTGCCTGACGGGTTCAGGGTAGTTCTTACATTGTCGCTTTTTGAGGGTTTTGATCATGAGGAGATTGCATCGATACTGCAGATCAGTGAATCAACCTCAAGATCACAACTGGCAAGGGCAAAAAAGAAGCTTATTGATTATTTAAAAAGTAATCAAAATGAAGACTATAGATGATTTTATAAAAGAGAACCTGGAACGCTTTAATAGTGATGGTCCGCCTGAAGGACATTTTGAGCGTTTTGAAGCCAGGTTGCAGAAACAGGAAAAACCGGAAAGCAGGCAGATCCGTCTGGTTATTCTGAGAATTGCAGCCTCAATTCTCCTGGGTTTGCTGATTTCATACATTGCTGTGCTTGAGTTCCGGCATCTCAACCAGCGGGCTGACAACATGTATATGTCTGCTTTTTATCCTGAGTTGAAAGAAGCTGAAAGTTTTTACAATGCCCAGCTGGTAAAAAAGTTCAATGAAATTCAGGAACTCCGGTTTGCAGGTGATGATGTTGAGAAAAAACTGATCGCCAGGGAGCTCTCTGATATGAATATTAGGGTGCGCGATATGAAAAAAGACCTGAGAAGCAATCCGGAAGACGAACGAATTATGAATGCCATTATTAATATGTACCAGTTGAAAATTGAACTCATGGATATGATCATTGCCCGTGCACACCAATCTACAGTTTCAATCCTTTAATTTTTTTCATCATGAAAACCAATCAAAATATAAATAGAGTCGGCATTGTATTGGCAGCGTTGTGCCTTACTTTAAATATTGCCGCGCAGGGTGGTGACGCCTTCAATAAAGAGATCAGGAAAGAGTTTCCGGTTAACCCGCAAACCCGTATCGAAGTATCCAACAAGTATGGCAATGTTGACATTACCAACAGCCAGGAAGCCCGCATTTCCATCAGGGTTGTGGTGCTGGTGAAAGGCAAAGACCAGCGCAGGGCCGAAGAAGTGCTGAAGATGATCAATATCCATGTTTCGCAGGAGGGAGACCTGATTAAAGCAGTAACGGAAATTGATGATGATTTTGGCAGGGTTTTCAAAGGATTCAATACAAGTAATGACGGGTTGGAGATCAATTACACGATTTCAATGCCCAAAACAGTTCCGATAAAACTTTTGAACAAATACGGAAACGTTTTTATTGATGAACTGACATCCACTTCGGTAATTGATGTGAAATATGGTAAGCTTACAGCCAACAGGCTGGTTCATGATTCCCGTGAACCGCTGACCAAGGTTTACCTGTCATACTCCAATGGTACTCTGCAGGAGGCAAAATGGATAGAACTTGATATCAAGTATTCCAAGATCAGTATAATTGAAAGCAAAGCGTTGGCTATCATCAGCAAATATTCCAAGGTTTTTGTCACCAACGGCAGTTCTGTGGTAAGTGAGAGTAAATATGATACTTATGAATTGGGCAAGTTGACAAACTTTGTTTCCACAGCTGCTTATGGTCATTTTACAATTGAAAGTCTGACCGGGAAGTTGCAGCTTGAAACAAAATATACCGATGTAACTGTGAACCAAATTGCTGAAGGATTTGAAGACATTAAAGTAAACAACAGTTATGGCTCTTACAGGTTGGGTATTGATCCGGGCGCTTCGTACCGGCTCAACGGATACTCAAAGTATTGCAACATCTCATATCCTGCCGAAAATGCCCGGGTGAACCGTTTCAACGAGAATAATGAAATGAAGGTCAACGGTGTGATCGGCACCAACTCCAATCCCAAAGCCGAAGTTTCTATTAATTCCAGCTATGGCAATATCAGGTTGGTGAGGTAGATAGTAGATCCAAGATCCAAGATCCAAGAACCAAGACAGTAGCAGTAAGTCGCACTTCGGCAGGCCTGCCTGCCGGCCAGGCAGGCTCAGTGTGACAGGCGTTGTCATACAGAGCCTGTCGAAGTATGACTTGTAGAAAATGTAGTAACTTCAGTAGCATTGTTAGCACCTATAGTTCATTGCCAACAGCCAACAGCCAACGGCCAATGGCCAAAGGCCAAAGGCCAACAGCCAATGGCTAACGGCCAACAGCAAATCACCGGCAATCTGTTACCGGTTATTTTTATTAACATTCCGAAGAAAAAATGTATAAATAGATATCTTTGCAGGGTATGAATTCCTTGCATGAGTAATTTCATTGTTTCAGCCAGAAAATATCGCCCGGCCAATTTCGATACGGTGGTGGGGCAACATTCAGTTACCAATACGCTGAAGAGTGCCATAAAAACCGGCAAAATTGCTCATGCGTATTTGTTTTGCGGCCCCAGGGGCGTTGGAAAAACCACATGTGCCCGTATTTTCGCTAAAACACTCAATTGTTTCAATCTTTCCCCGTCAACGGAAGCCTGTGACCAGTGCGAATCATGCAAATCGTTTAACGACTCCAGGTCTTTCAACATTCATGAGCTGGATGCCGCTTCAAATAATTCGGTTGACGACATCCGCAACCTGATTGATAAAGTGAGAATTCTTCCCCAGGTTGGGAAATACAGCATTTATATCATTGATGAGGTTCACATGTTGTCGCAGGCCGCTTTTAACGCCTTCCTGAAAACACTGGAAGAACCCCCTGAACATGCCATTTTTGTGCTGGCAACCACTGAAAAACACAAAATCATACCTACCATCCTTTCCCGGTGTCAGATATTCGATTTTCAGCGGATCCGGATTGAAGATATAGTTGGCTACCTGGCAAAAGTTGCGCAACTGGAGCAGGTTACCTATGAAGAAGAAGCGCTCAATGTTATTGCACTGAAAGCCGATGGTGCCATGCGCGATGCGCTTTCTATCTTTGACCAGGTGGTGAGCTTTTCCGGAGGTAACGTCACCTATCAGGAGGTACTCGACAACCTGAATGTGCTTGATTACGAGTATTATTTCAGGATGACTGAAGCAACCCTGGGGCAGGATACGGCCAAAGCACTCACTACCTTTAATGAAATCCTGCAGCGGGGATTCGACGGACAGAATTTTCTGTCGGGCCTTTCTTCACATTTCAGGGATCTTCTGGTTTGTCATGATCCATCCACACTTGTTTTGCTTGAAGTGAGTGATGTACTTAAAAACCGTTACAGGCAGCAGGCGCTGTTGTGCCCCGATGATTTTCTTTTTGCCGCACTTGAAATTTGCAGCCAGTGTGAACTGTCGTTTAAAACAAGCCGAAACCAGCGACTTCATGTTGAGCTGGCGTTGATCAGGCTGTGTAATATCAGCCCCGAAAAAAAAAAATTAATAAGTGAACAGGATGTTCTGGAAGTTCCTGAAATATCCAAAAAGCAAAACAACCAAACAAAACCTGCTGCACAACCCGCGGTTGCAGTGACAGCTCCGGCTGAACCAAAAAATTCCAGGGCTCATACTCCGCCAACTATTACTAGTGAATCAGACAATTCCTACAAGGCCGTAAAAAGCATCTCAATTAAAGATGCCCTGAACGGTGTTTCCGGAAACGTAACATCTGATGACCAAACCGATAACGATACTGATACAGCGGAACCGGAATCCTTTGAAATGGAGGAAGCCAAACCGTTGACTCCTGAATTTCTGGACCAGTGCTGGAATGCATATATCGCTCAAATTCGTGAAGAAAGACCACGTATGGCTGCTTCCCTCCGAAATGCAAAACCCAGAATTGAAGCGGGCCATCGCATTACTGTTGAATTGAATAATTTATCGCAACTTGATGATTTCAAAAACAATACGCAACATGACCTTGAGAAATTCCTGAGGCGTGAAGCACGCAATATCCAAATACACATTGTTGCAGAAATGACTGAAGCAAAAGAATCTGCATCGGTAAAACTTTACACAAGTGAGGAAAAATTCCGGTACCTTAGCCAGAAGAATCCGGCACTTGCCAATTTCAAACAAAAACTAAACCTGGAACTCGAATAAATAATTGAATATGAGCGGACAAAAGATTACTCTGGAAAATGGGGTTTTGAAAGTACCTGATGAGCCAATCATTCCCTTTATTGAAGGTGATGGTACTGGACCGGATATCTGGGCAGCTTCTGTTAAAGTTTTTAACGCAGCGGTTGAGAAAGCCTATCGCGGGGAAAAAAGAATTCACTGGAAAGAAGTACTGGCAGGTCAGAAGGCTTTCGACCAAACCAGCAACTGGTTGCCCGATGAAACCCTGCAGACCATCAGGGAATACCTGGTGGCTATAAAAGGTCCTTTGACCACACCGGTCGGCGGAGGAATCCGTTCACTGAACGTTGCCCTGCGGCAGATCCTGGATTTGTACGTTTGTCTTCGCCCCGTCAGATACTACGAAGGTGTGCCTTCACCGGTTAAAGATCCTTCAACAACCAACATGGTTATTTTCAGGGAAAACGCTGAGGATATTTATGCGGGCATTGAATGGATGGAGGGCACTGACGAAGTGAAGAAAGTGATTTCGTTCCTTCAGGATGAGATGAAAGTTAAAAAAATCAGGTTTCCGCAGAGTTCCTCCATTGGTATCAAACCGGTATCAAAGGAAGGAACTGAACGCCTGGTAAGAGCAGCCATTTTATATGCCATTCAAAACAACCGCCCTTCCGTTACCCTGGTACACAAAGGGAATATTATGAAGTTTACCGAGGGTGGATTCCGCGATTGGGGTTATCAGCTGGCTAAAACCGAGTTTGGAGCTGTTGAAACCGACGGAGGCCCATGGTGTTCATTTGCCAATCCGAAAACCGGTAAAAACATTGTGATCAAAGATGTCATTGCCGATGCCTTCCTTCAGCAAATACTTACACGCCCGGCCGAGTACTCCGTAATTGCCACATTGAATCTGAACGGAGATTACATTTCTGATGCACTGGCTGCCATTGTTGGTGGCATTGGAATTGCCCCCGGTGCCAACATCAACTATGTAACCGGACATGCCATTTTTGAGGCCACTCACGGAACTGCACCAAAGTATGCCGGGAAAGACATGGTAAATCCCGGATCTTTGATTCTTTCGGGTGCCATGATGTTTGAATATCTGGGTTGGCCCGAGGCAAATGCGCTGATTGTGAAAGGCCTCCAGGGAGCTATCCGGTCAAAACGGGTTACCTATGACTTTGAACGACTCATGGAAGGTGCCACAAAACTGAAATGTTCCGAATTCGGAGATGAGATTGTAAGAAATATGTAATTGAATGTATCTGTTACAGAATCTTTTTTTCATAATTTTGTTTTAATATTAACCCGAAATACCATTGAATATGCTGAATAAGAAAGTTGAAAAAATACTTAACGAACAGGTTGAGAAAGAAGGTTACTCTTCATCACTTTACCTGGCAATGGCCTCATGGGCCGAAGCGAATGGCCTGGCCGGTATTGCCGGTTGGCTTTATGCACAATCTGATGAAGAAAGAATGCACATGCTCAAAATAATCAAATTTGTCAATGAGCGGGGTGGAAAGGCTGTTGTTCCTGCATTCAAGCAACCCGGCAAGGAATACACTGCTGTAAAGAAAATGTTTGAAGAAGTGTTGAAACATGAGCAATATATTACGGCATCCATCAATGAGATTGTAGCTGTTTGTATGGCGGAAAAGGATTATACCACCCTCAATTGGATACAATGGTTTGTTAATGAGCAGATTGAAGAGGAGGCCAATGCCACTACCATACTGGATAAGCTGAACCTGATGGGCGATAAGAATCTTTATGTTTTTGACAGGGACATCATGTCACTGCGCGCAGAAGATTAATCAGCTTTAATGTATACATACCCCAATACAGGTATGCTTCATGCTTTGTTTTATCTTTCAGGATGGCAACCCGCCATCCTGAAATGTTTTTTTAGTTTTTATGATATTGAAAATAAAAATTTATGGCTATTTCTGGTATTCTGAATAAGTTTTTCGGTAGTAAATCGCAGCGTGATATTAAAGAGGTTTTGCCATTACTGAATAAGATCCGTGAAAAATACGAGGAGATTAAAAGGCTCTCCCATGATGAGCTAAGGGCAAAGACCACCGAAATCAAAAATTACGTCCGGAATTCAGTGAATGAGTTGGAGCAACACATTCACGATATGAAACAGGATGTGGAAGCAGGTAGCCTTGATGTTGAAAAGATTGAAGACCTTTACAAGGAAATTGACAAAACTGAAAAGGAAATTGTAGCTGAAATTGAAAAAGCGCTGATGGAGGTTTTGCCGGAAGCATTTTGCATTGTTAAAGAAACTGCGCGCAGGTTTACCGAGAATGAATATATTGAAGTCACTGCTACCGATTTGGACAGGGATCTTGCTTCACAGCGCAACAGTGTCGAAATTCACGGCGATAAAGCCAGGCACATGAGCACCTGGTTGGCCGGCGGCAATCCGGTTAGGTGGGATATGGTTCATTATGATGAACAGCTGATTGGAGGTATTGTGCTTCATAGTGGAAAAATAGCTGAAATGGCCACCGGTGAAGGTAAAACCCTGGTTGCTACCCTGCCTGTTTTCCTGAATGCCCTTGCAGGCAGAGGTGTTCACATTGTTACTGTGAACGATTACCTCTCCAAACGCGACTCGGAATGGATGGGCCCCATTTTTGAATTCAACGGGCTTACGGTGGATTGCATCGACAAACACCAGCCCAATTCCGACAGCCGGAGAAAAGCATACCTGGCTGATATTACCTACGGCACCAACAACGAATTTGGCTTTGATTACCTCAGGGATAACATGGCCGGCAGCACAAATGACCTGGTTCAGCGAAAACACCATTATGCCATAGTGGATGAGGTGGATTCTGTACTTATTGATGATGCCCGTACTCCGCTTATTATTTCAGGTCCCATTCCCAAAGGTGATGATCAGTCGTTTGACGAATTCAAACCCCAGGTTGAAAAACTGGTGAATGTGCAACGAACCCTGGCCACCAATTTACTTGCCGAAGCCAAAAAACTTATTGCTGAAGGCAAAACAGAAGAAGGCGGGTTCAAATTACTGCAATCATTCAAGGGCCTTCCTAAAAACAAGCCGTTGATCAAGTTTCTCAGTGAACAGGGAAATAAAGCATTGCTCCTGAAAACTGAAAACTTCTACATGCAGGAGAACAGCAAGAACATGCACGTGGTCACCGATGACCTGTACTTCATCATTGACGAAAGACAGAATTCTGTTGAAATGACCGAGAAAGGTACCGACCTGATCACCGGATCGGCCTCAGATCCGTCGTTTTTTATTATGCCCGATATCGGATCGGAAATAGCTGAGTTGGAAAAATCAAGCGTCAGCCCGGAAGAGAAGCTTACTATAAAAGATAAGCTTTTACAGGATTATGCCATTAAATCCGACCGCATTCACACCGTGAACCAGTTGCTCAAGGCATATACCATGTTCGAACGTGATGTGGAATACGTGGTAATGGACAACAAGGTAAAAATTGTGGACGAACAGACAGGTCGTATTCTCGAAGGCAGAAGGTATTCCGAAGGACTGCACCAGGCTATTGAGGCAAAGGAAAAGGTGAAAGTTGAGGCAGCCACCCAGACTTTCGCTACCATAACGCTTCAGAACTATTTCAGAATGTACCATAAGCTTGCCGGTATGACTGGTACTGCAGAAACTGAAGCAGGTGAATTGTGGAATATTTACAAGCTGGATGTGGTGGTTATCCCAACACACCGGCAAGTTGTACGCGACGACAGGGAAGACCTGATTTATCGCACGAAACGTGAGAAATACAATGCGGTTATCGAAGAGATTGTTAACCTGTATAATCACGGCCGGCCTGTTCTGGTTGGTACAACATCAGTTGAAATTTCAGAATTGCTGAGCAGAATGCTGAAGCTGAAAGGAATTAAGCATAATGTTCTCAATGCCAAGCTCCACCAGCGCGAAGCAGATATTGTTGCTGAAGCCGGAAGGACAGGTACGGTTACAATAGCCACCAACATGGCCGGTAGAGGTACGGACATCAAATTGAGCGAGGATGTGCGTAAAGCCGGCGGATTGGCAATTATTGGAACCGAACGTCACGAATCGCGAAGGGTCGACAGGCAGTTGCGCGGACGCGCAGGCCGGCAGGGCGACCCGGGCTCATCTCAGTTTTATGTTTCGCTTGAAGACGACCTGATGCGCCTGTTTGCATCTGACCGGATTGCCGGGTGGATGGCCAAAATGGGTTGGAACGAGGGAGAACCGATTCAGGCAAAGATGATTACCCAATCCATTGAAAGAGCCCAGAGAAAGGTTGAAGAGAATAACTTTGGTATCAGAAAGCATTTGCTGGAATATGATGATGTGATGAACTCACAGCGCGAAGTAGTTTATACCAAAAGGCGCCATGCATTGTATGGAGAGAGAACACAGGTTGAAGTGGCCAACATGATGTATGATGTATGCGAAAGCCTGATTAACCAGTTGCATGGAGAAGTGGATTATGAGGAATTCAAATTCAACATACTCCGGCAATTGTCTATTGAACCTCCGGTTACCCAGCAGGAATACAACAAGCTTTCTTCCAATGAGGTAATTGAGAAAACCTATAAATTGCTCCGCGAAACCTATTCGCGTAAGCAATCCATGATTACCAAACAGGCTTTACCTGTGATCAAAGATGTGTTTGAGAAACAGGGTAAACTCTATGAGAACATTGTGGTGCCAATAACCGATGGTACACGGGTTTTCCATGTGCTGACCAACCTGGAGAAAGCCTATAATTCCGGCGCCGAAGAACTCGCCAAGTCGTTTGAGAAAACCATACTCCTGCATACCATTGATGATGCCTGGAAGGAACACCTGCGTGAGTTGGACGACCTGAGACAATCAGTGCGAACAGCTACCTACGAACAAAAAGATCCACTGCTGATTTACAAGTTCGAATCATTTGAACTTTTCCGCACCATGATCGACAAGATTAACAAAGATGTTTGCAGTGTATTGTTAAGAGGCCAGATACCCATTCGCGATTCCAGCGGTGTTCAACGTGCCCAGGCTCCCCAAAGAACCGATTTCAGCAAGATGGAAGCCAACAAAAGGGAGTTCCAGCCCGACAATGCCCCGGGTCAGAAGAAAGAGGAGCATGTACAACCCATACGTGTAGAGAAAAAAGTGGGCCGGAATGACCCCTGTCCCTGCGGTAGTGGCAAAAAATACAAGCATTGCCACGGGGCTCAAAGTATGGCTGAGAAAATTTAACCGCACTGCTGATGCAAACAAAAAACCTGCAATAGTGATGATTGCAGGTTTTTTTTTGTGGAACAGAAATTGCTATTTCATTGCTTCCTCGGGGATGGCCATATCGGGTGTAATACTCTTAAAGTTTTTGGTACCCTTCCATTCAGTTTCATATTTCTGCAATTGTTCAGGAATGAATTTTACCAGCTTCTGGTTCATCTTTTCAATTTTTTCCTGCGGCATTTCAACAGGTGCTTTGGAATTTATCAATTCTTTGGCTCTTTGAAAACGCTCATCAGATGAAGCTATGGGGTTAAAACCTACTCTTGCTTTCATAGCTCCCATGATAACATCAACCAAAATAATATATGTTCCTCCTTCTTTCAGTTCACAGGCAACAAATTCCTTGTTTTCAGAAGACGCCCATAAAAGCTGCTGACCAGGATCCAATTCATACCGCATGTAATTCTGCCCTTTGAATGCACCGACATACTTATCCTGGTGAAAGAATTCAAAAGAAATTGCAAAACCCATGCCGGTTACTCTGGTGAAGTAAACGACAGCTTTTCCGGGTGCGGGAGGCTGAAATCCTTGTGCCGAAATACTTGTAATGCTTGTGAGAGCAGCCAGCAGGAAACATACTAATAATTTAGTTTTCATTTGTGATAGATTTATTAATTATTAAGACATCTGGAATGATCACTGTAATGTATGATTATTTTATCTCTGCAGACAATAGATCCAGCTTATTATACAATTTTCACTAACCGGAGCAAGCGGCAACCTCAAGCTATTGGGTGATCATGATTTCAAGCAGCGTTTTATCGCCTGCAGGGTTTCCTTCTTCAAGAAATCCATGCCTCAGTTGCATCCGGAACCATTTATCCGGGGTTCATTCATTAACCAACTCCATCTTGATCATCATATCCTTTTTTCCTTTAATATATACTTCAACAAGCAATGCGTTATCTGCTGTTTTGAATATCCTGCCGGTATTGAACTGGTATGTTTTTATGTTGTTTACCTCTAATGAATTATACAGTGTATGCTTTTCAGCTTTTCCGGTATTGTCGTCAATTTTGTAGGCAGTCAGATAACCGCCCCTTCCGTCCACATGAAGTGCAGGGACTTTATTGATGTCGAGCTCGGCATTTTTAACATTGTCGAGGAATAGAACATAATGTGATTGATCTCCTTCCAGGTAGGCAATACTTAAACCCCCTTTTCCCTGAGATCCGAACTGCCTTTTGGGCAGTTTCTCCATCCATACCACATTACCATTGACATCGAGTTTAGTAGCTAACAGATCTTCATAATAAAACCTGTATACCACTGAAAATGTATTTTTGTCATATGTTTTCGTGTAATAATATTGTTCGCCCAGGATAAAAATACTGCCATCCTCATTCACTTTGAACTGCCTGAGTGCAAGATCTCTTATGCCTGCATTTCCGGCTTCTTCTCTTCGCTCGTTTTTATTTTGTACTTGTTGTGATTCATACTTATTTATTAATGCCAATGGAAATTCAATATCCTTGTTTTTTATGATATCACAGTTTTTAGAGATCTCAAAGTACCTGATCCCGTTTGTGTTAAAACTCAAATTACC